>JBKEDC010000012.1:0-251728 GCA_047975205.1 Mangrovibacterium sp.
AAATACGGCATCCACGACAAAATGGACAAAGGAGTTCTTAGAAGCCGGCAAAAGCGGTTACAGGGCGATGAGGTCAGAGAAGCTACATCTGATGAGGTAAAGGAGCTTCGTAAGGAAAATAAGGTTTTGAAGGAGTCATTAGCAGATCTTGTTATTCGCTACGATGTTGTAAAAAAAAGCTTGGAACTGTTGGATTAAGCTCAAAATGGAAGAAGTATATGAGATTAACAGCAGAAGAAAAAGAAGAAATAGTTTTGCTTGTTATGCGTTCAGAGCTAGGTATTAATCGAACATTGAACCAATTGGGTATCCATAAACGAACCTTCTACAATTGGTATCATGCTTACAGTAGCAATGGGATTGATGGATTGAGACCAAAGAGAAGAACTGCAAGGCAATGGAATTCCATTCCTCAAGAACAGAAGAACCTTGTGATTGATTTAGCATTAGAACACCCCGACTACTCTCCTCGTATGCTAGCTGCAAAAATGACAGACGAACAGGGGGTATTCATTAGTGAATCTTCGGTGTAAATGTCTATTTTGGTAGAGATGAAAAGATATTGGCTATCAGAAAAAGGATAAAAATGGAGACCCTGAGAAAAAGGAAAAAAGCATATGAACGGGGTAAAGCATTTGCGTTACATTCCTCTTAATATTTTTTTAAGTCCTCCACAAAAAAAGGGCTTTAGAAAAATATTATCTATATTAGAGCAAAATCTCCTGATAAAGAATAGTAAACTTTAGTTTGAAGACATACAATTCGTATTTCAAGTTTTAATCAAAAAATAAATTGTCGCATAAGGTTATAATTTACAAGAAGATATATTAAGTTATTATCTTGGCTTTTTGCGTTTGTGAATGCTGTACTATCTTCGTGGTAATTTAATCTTGCGGGTATGAATATTGATAATTTAATTTCAGACTTTGAGCGAAAATTAAAGCTGCAGCGATATAGTGCCAATTCCATCAAAAACTATTGTAGTGCGATAAAAAGTTTTCTGCAAGTAGCCTCAACTAAGAACAACAAGTGTGTTGTAATTAAAATGCATTTTAGATCTTTATATAAATTGTTTTTCTTTGCCAAATGAACAAATATCTCATCATAGTTCTTGGTCCGACGGGAGTTGGAAAAACAGCCACAAGTATTAAGTTAGCACAAGAGTTTAATACCGATATTGTATCTTGTGATTCCAGACAATTCTTTCGAGAAATGACAATTGGAACAGCTGTGCCATCAGAGGAGGAGATGACCGAGGCAAAACATCACCTCATACATTCGCACAGCATTCATCAATCTTATAATGTTTATGAATTTGAACAAGATGCAATAAACATTATCGAAGAACTGCACCAACAAAAAGATGTTGTGATTATGACCGGAGGATCTATGTTATATATAGATGCCATCAGCAAAGGAATAGATAAAATGCCGGATGCCAATCCAACTATTCGGGCAGAACTTAAAATATTATTGACAGAAAAAGGCTTAGAACCTTTGCTCCAACAGTTAGCACAGCTCGACCCGGTTTATTACAACCAAGTGGATAAAAATAATCCCAAACGAGTGCTACATGGATTAGAAATGTGCCTAACTTTGGGTAAATCATTTTCCTCCATGCGGACTCACCCCCGAAAGGAACGCAATTTTCAAATTATAAAAATCGGCTTAAATATGGACCGTGCTGATTTGTATAATCGGATAAACCGGCGTGTAGATATGATGGTGCAGCAAGGACTGGAGCAAGAAGCTGTAAGGCTATTTCCTCAGGCTAACTTGAATGCGTTGAACACTGTGGGATATAAAGAGCTATTCTCTCATTTTAGGGGAGAATGTGATTTAGCTAAAGCAATAGAGCTCATAAAACGCAATACACGTCATTATGCAAAGAAACAGCTGACATGGTTTCGCAAAGATGAATGCACCCAATGGTTTCACCCTACCGATTACAATCAGATTTTGTCTTATGTAGAAAGCCGGATATAAATGCTAACTTTGCAGTCTATCAAATGACTTATGGCAGCGAACTACAAAGATATTATCAATGATTTAAAGCAAAAAAAATATGCTCCGATTTACTTGTTAATGGGAGAGGAGGCTTACTTCATTGATCAGATTGAGCATTATATATCGTCGCATGTATTAACAGAAGATGAGCGCGGATTTAATCAACATATTTTCTATGGCAAGGAAGTTGACGATGCCAATAAAATAATTGATACAGCTCGAAGATACCCTATGATGGCCACTCATCAGGTGGTAGTTCTTCGTGAGGCTCAGGCTATGGATAAACGAGAGTTAGATAAGCTCGTTCATTATATCAAACAACCTATGGTGTCAACAGTGTTGGTGCTCAGCTATAAGTATGGTACGATAAAAGGCACGACATCTCTGGTTAAACAGCTAAAGAAAGTGGGTGTTGTCTTTGAATCAAAAGCTATTCGAGATTATCAGATTGCCGACTGGATTAGCGGATATTTGAAAGAAGAGGGATATCTGATAAATCCCCAGAGTGCAGCTTTACTTGGGGAATATTTGGGCACTAACCTAGGTAAGATAGTTAAGGAAATAGAAAAACTTACGATTGAATTACCTATGGGAGGGACTGTTACTCCGGAGTTGATAGAAAAAAATATAGGTATCAGTAAGGAGTATAATATCTTTGAGTTGCAAAATGCGATAGGGAGGCGCAATATTTTAAAGTGTAATAAGATCATTAACTATTTTGCATCTAATCCGAAGGAACATCCAATACAAATAACTATTCCTTTTCTGTTTTCCTATTTTAACAAGTTACTAAAAATTCATTTAGCCAAAGCTGATGCTATAGCCTTGAAAGTGAATCCTTATATTTTTACGAAAGAATATGCTCCTGCAGCTAGAATATATCATCCTAAAAAGTTGGTGGAGAATATAGCCATATTGCGAGAATTTGATTTAAAATCAAAAGGGGTAGGTACTACCGGAGCCGTAGATCAAGCTGATTTACAACGAGAATTAATTTATAGACTGACTCACTAGAAAATAAAACTATGAACGTAACTTTGGGCATAATAATTATTACCGGACTTGTGTCTTACATGGCGTTTAATCGTCATGATTTATTTGATAAGTTGAAATTTAATCCACCGCGTATATTAAAGGAAAAAGAATACTACCGATTACTTTCTTATGCTTTGCTTCACGGAGGATGGACGCACTTGCTTATTAACATGTTTGTTCTCTATTCTTTTGGTTCGGCTGTTGAAGGGTATTTCTATTTTATTTTTGGCTCGAAAGCTTCTGTTAATTATTTATTGCTTTATATCGGAGCCTTAATTTTTTGTAATCTTTATGCTTTAATCAAACATAAGGATGACTATTTCTACAATGCGGTTGGTGCTTCCGGAGGAGTGTCGGCAATATTGTTTGCCTCAGTACTTTTCGACCCTTGGGGGAAAATATACTTCTTTGGAGTTTTACCTATTCCGGGTATTGTTTTTGGGGTTATCTATTTATATTATTGCTATAAAATGAATAAACAGAATAGTGATAATGTGGCGCATGACGCACACTTTTTAGGAGCTGTATTTGGTTTTATATTTCCTATTCTGATGCAGCCCCGGATATTTCATATTTTCACGGAACGCTTGCTTAATCTACACTAATGAGAGAGCGTTTCGTACTCTATAATAAAACATTTTATAAGGCAACAGATTCTTTTCTTACGAGTTCATTACTAGATGATTTCTTATTCTTTGTCGAGATGAAATTGGCGAATACAAAGCTATTGTTTTGGGAAGAATATCAAGAAATTATCATGCTCTATTTTCGATTCTATGGCGTTGATATAGATTCACCTATGCGCCTAATGAAAGATATTGAACGACAGATTCAGCGTTCATATGTGAAAAATAAATTATACAAAGGAGCTGTCGTTCGTCTGAGCTTTTTTCAAGTGGAAGAAATGCTAACTTACATGATAGAACTTAATCATGTGAATAGAGATGTCTATACTAAAAGTACGGATGTAATTGAATTAATAGAAAACGCAAGATTCTACAAATCGCGCACATTATTGTCCAGCTTATCTATCGGTTGTAGAGATTTGTGGCGTGTGGCAAAAGCAGCATGCATTCACAACAGAAAACAGATTCCTCTGATTGTTGATGAAAAGAATAACATACTGGAAACTCCCAATGCTAATCTTTTCCTAATTTTTGATAACCAGAAGGTGAAGACACCACATATCAGCTTAGGTATTTGTGTTAATCCGGCGCGGCAATTCGTAATCATCTTACTGCAAGACTTAGGATACGAGGTGGAAGAAGTTAAAGAGTTGACAACTTCAGATCTGCTTCAGGCAATAGAAGTCTTTACTGCCAATGATCTTATTGGTATTCGTACAATTACAGCCTTTAAGCATGCTCGCTATTACCGAACTCAAGGTAATATCATTGCCGAAGAATTTCTTAAAGCTTTGTTGGTATAATCATCATAGTCTTTTCGTGCCAATTCATAGAGAAAATATGAATTGATTTTTTGTATGTTTATTGTCTATTGTAATTCATTATGATTTAAACGTGATAAGTTTGTTTCTCAATAATTCTTATAAGTCACTATGCATCTGATTGATATGTTTTATTTTACGATGCTTGACTAAGAAGAAATATAAAAAATTATTTAGATATGGAACTAACGTCGAGAGAAATTTATGGATTAATACATGGGATTATGTTCGGCTCTATTTTCCTACTTTCTTATGGAGCTATGATGGTTTGGTTGAGAACTTATAGCCAAGAAATATTGAGCGAAGAAGGCATTGTGGATAGGGAAAGGCGTATGAAGCCTGTAGTGTGGATTTTAGTTGTTGTTTGTTGGCTTACCGTTATTTCGGGAACTTTTATGGCATATCCTTACTATCGAGCAATTCCGCCAACCGGTGCAGATCTTTCTTATTTTCCGCAAGCATTTTTAGCATCATCTCCTCGCTTAGCTAATTGGCATTCTTATGGAATGGAGTGGAAGGAGCATATCGCATGGTTATCTCCTTTTATTTTTACGGTAGTGGCATACGTTGTAACAGTATGCGGCAGATCTATTGCGAGAGACAAGTATTTGCGTAAAATGCTGATGATTCTACTCACATTGGCATTTGTTTCAGCAGGGATAGCAGCTTTGTTAGGCGCATTAATAACTAAAAAAGCACCTTTATTATGAATGTATCAATCAAATCAGGACAACAGAATAATAGGATAGGGACAGCAATACTGGCAGCAGGATTGGCTTGTTTTATTTTTGGTTTGACGGTGGTGCTTTCAGAGGCAAGTGAGTCGGTTAAACACGGATTGCAATGGATAAATTCTGTCGGTCCATTATCTGGGAAAGTAGGAATTTCGATAATTTCATGGGGTATTTCATGGATTGCTTTAAGTTGGCATTATGCACATAAACCAGCGATGGATAAAAAGCTTTGTAAACTTGGCATTATTTTAATCTTACTTAGTTTCTTACTGACTTTTCCCCCTTTCTTTACTCTCCTTGCGTAAGCTAAGAGTTAGTATTACTTCCTTTAATATGCCGAAAAGTTACTCATTATTGATTTTCTAATCGAATGAGTGGCTTTTTATGGGGTGTCTTGTGTCTTGTTCTCATCTTCTACCACAATAAAAACATCTTCATTATCTTTATGCATGTAGAATTGCTCACGGGCAAATTTTTCAAGGTTCTTTTGATCACTTTGCAGCTCATTAATGCGCCGTTTGTCATTAGTGATTTTTTGTTTTAAATAGGATTCTTGTTTTTTAAGCTCTTTTAATTCAGCCTTGTGCCTCATGTTTGTTAATACACTATGATCGCCATTGAATAGGATGTACAATAAAAATAAAACAATAGGAATTGTCCATTTATTGAATAGCTTTTTAAAAAAACGCTTATCGATAATCATATCATGCTTTGAAAAATTAATATTCGGCTGTTTTAGAAAAACAAACTTAAAATGACTGGTGCAAAAGTAGTAAAAAGATCATGCATAAAATATATGCACGCAGCTATTCTCTGCGTTCTTCAATAATATTTCGGAATAAATAATTGATTTTATATAGTTTCTCGAATGCGTGCAAGCTGCCTTTAAGAAACGACCCATTAAGCAAACTCGCATCTGATAATGGTTTGGAGAAAAGGAATGATTTATATCGAAGTAAATCAATATGAGGGTGTGCTTTATCAAATCCTTTAGGAGTTGTTTTTAGCTTTTCGCCTGTCATAACAGGAAAATGGTTTTTAAATTCATCATCATTGATAATACTTAGAAATTCTTCGCCATTATCGGCAATCTCATTACGAATAGCTAACAATATATCTTTGGGAGGATTCCACATACCGCCGGCAATGAAAGAGTTTCCGGGCTGGATATGTATGTAATACCCTGGCAATATTCCTTTTCTTCCATCAGGAGCTATATAGCAACCTAAGTGCGTTTTATATGGGCGTTTGTCGGGAGAAAATCTCACATCTCGATAGATTCTGTACAAACAGTCTTTAGCATCGGTATAAGCAATTGCTTTGTCAAAATGTTTAATTCCATTAATAAATGTTTCTGTTAGTAATAACATTTCCTCTTTAGCTTGTTCAAATCGATTTTTATTGGAATTAAACCATTCTCGATTGTTGTTTTGCTCTAGTTCTGTTAAGAAATTCAATAAGTTATTCATGGTTGTATAGTTTGTGTCATTCCCTACAAAAGTATTTATATTTTTGCAAGATATAAAGTTAAAGAAATATGAAAACATTTACTGTGATAGTTGCCGGAGGTAGTGGAACAAGGATGGGTACTGATATTCCAAAACAGTTTTTAGAGCTTTCGGGGAAACCCATCTTAATGCATACCATAGCAAAGTTTCACGAATTTGACTTTAATACGACTATTATTGTAGTGTTGCCTAAATCTCAGTTTGCTTATTGGAAAGAACTATGCAAGAAATACAATTTTCATATACTACATAAAGTGGTATCTGGAGGAACGAGTCGTTTTCAATCGGTAAAAAACGGTTTGAATCATATTTCGGATGAAGGCATTGTGTTTATTCATGATGGTGTACGCCCATTAGTTTCCAACTCCACGATAAAGCGTTGTTTAGATATGGCTATCGAAAAAGGTAATGCATTGCCTGTTGTTCCTGTGGTTGATTCTATTCGGAAACTAAACGGGGAATATAACGAGTATAAAAATAGAGCTGATTATTGCTTGGTACAAACACCACAAACTTTCGCTGTAAATAAAATTAAAACTGCATTTCAGCAAGACGAATTGCCAACTTTTACTGATGATGCATCTGTCTTGGAAGCTGCAAATGAAATCATTAATTTAGTGGAAGGCAACACCGAGAATATAAAAATTACTACGAAAACAGATTGGAGTATAGCAGGTGTACTCATTCAGAATACAGAAAGATAGGTTATGGCGAAAAAGAACCTTACAGAAGGGAATATTACAAAACAATTAATGAAACTTACTTGGCCAATGCTGTTGGCTTCCATGGGTATTGTAATGTTCAACTTAGTGGATACTTATTTTGTGGGGAAGTTGGGAGTAGAGCAGTTGGCAGCAATGAGCTTTACATTCCCCTTCATTATGGTATTTAATAGTTTTGCTCAAGGGGTTGGTATTGGTACAAGTTCCTTAGTATCGAGAAACTTTATAGGCTCAAGTCATACGCAAATGAAGCAAATGACTACTAGAGCTATTCTACTTGGTATTGTTATCGTGTTGATCTCGCTATTTATAGCATGGATGGTTATGGAACCTGTGTTTCGGCTTATGGGAGCCGAGGGTAAAGTGTTAGAGTACGTCATGCAATATATGCGTGTTTGGATACTGGGGATGCCCTTCGTTGTTATTCCAATGATTGGAAATAATATTATTCGAGCAACAGGAGATACGCTTACCCCAGGAATGAATATATTGATGAATGGAGTAGTAAATGCAATACTTGATCCTTTATTTATTTTTGGTATAGGATTTTTTCCCGAAATGGGAATGGCAGGAGCCGCTATGGCAACGGTTATTGGTAGAGCTACAGGTTTGCTACTTATTCTGTATATATTACTTAAACGAGAAAAATTACTTACTTGGCATGTGGGTAAAATACGAGCCATTTTCAAAATTTGGGAAGAAATAATAGGTATTGCCATTCCTACTTCTTTAACCATGCTTATTCCCCCAATTTCAATGGCATTGATAACCCGTATACTTTCAAGCTATGGTGAAGAAACAATGGCTGCTTTCGGGGTGGCTTCCCGGATAGAAATGTTTGGTATGCTTGTGGTAGTATCATTAGGCTCGGTTCTTATTATTTTTGTAGGGCAAAATATGAGCCAGAATCGCTACGATAGAATACGAAAAGCATTGCGAACGTCATTTAAGTTCAGTTTGCTTTGGGGAGTTGTTTTCTTTATTTTACTCCTTTTAGGAGAAGGAGCTATTGCAAGCTTATTTACTACCAATAATCAGGTTGTTGATATCACTCAAACCTATTTTTATATTGTAGGCATTAGCTATGGGATGCAAGGTATCCTGAGCCTTTGCTCATCAACATTCAATGGACTAGATAAACCGATGATGTCAGCCTTAATGTCATTTTTCCGAATGGTCATACTGTATCTTCCTCTGGCGTGGATTGGATCAAAGCTGATAGGACGAAATGGTGTATTTATAGCCGGTTGCATAGCTAATGTATCAGCCGGTTTAGTAGCAGTTCATTATTTAAGAAACATGATTAAGAAATTATCTAAGAGGAATGCTGTTTGATAATGTGAGATGAACTTAAACTAAGGTAATTTATGACAAAGATAGTGGTCTTGACCGGGGCAGGAGTCAGCCAAGAAAGTGGATTGAAAACGTTCCGCGACATGGATGGTCTGTGGGAAAATTATGACATTATGGATGTGTGCACCCCTGAAGCATGGCAACGGAATCCGATATTAGTAAATAACTTCTACAATGAAAGGAGGAAGCAATTGCAGGCAGCTAACCCGAATAAAGCTCATAAGCTATTAGCAAAGTTAGAACATCAACACGAAGTACATATTATTACTCAAAACGTAGATGATTTGCACGAGCGAGCAGGGAGTAGTAATGTGTTGCATTTACATGGAGAATTACGGAAGGTGCGGAGCGCCATTGATGAGAATTATATTGTAGATTTAGAAGGATGGGAGCTTAAAATTGGAGATTCTTGTCCTAGAGGGGCACAACTTCGTCCGCATATTGTGTGGTTTGGCGAAGATGTTCCTGCAATGGATGAAGCTATTAGTACAGTATCTCAAGCTGACATATTATTGGTCATTGGGACTTCACTGAATGTATATCCGGCAGCAAGTTTAGTAAATTTTGTGCCGAATGATTGCCAAATTGTAGTCATAGACCCTCATCGCCCGCCGGTGTGTCAGGATGATGTTATATTTATAGAGGAAAAAGCCGGTATTGGATTTGAAAGATTTATAAATTTACTTCGTGAACAGAAGTTGTAGAGTAGGGCTTTTCCCTTTTGCTTGGATATATTGTTCTACTTATAATCCTAATTTATTACAATGATATGCACTGATTTTGTTTGTCATCTTCTGTTTTACGTGGATAATTAGTTAAGTTTGTTCTAAAATTAAAATCAATAATTACACGTATAATGAAAGTAGTAAAGAATATCTTTTTGTTATTCATTTTGACCGTAAGTTCCTTTAATGTTTGGGCTCAGCAGTCTGAATTAGTATTTGCAGACGTAAAACACAATTTTGGAGAAATTCGAGAGCAAGATGGAGCTGTGAGCTATACCTTTCAATTTAAGAATGGGGGTGATGCTCCGCTTATTTTAAACGCAGTTACTGCATCTTGCGGCTGTACAACTCCGGTTTGGACTAAAGCTCCAATCCCTCCGGGTCAGTCAGGAACTATTGAAGTAACTTTTAATCCGCTGAATCGCCCTGGAGTATTCAATAAAACAATTACTGTAAATTCGAATGCAAATAAGTCCCAAGAAGAACTATATATTACCGGGAAAGTTCTTGCAAAACCTAAAACATTAGAACAAGAATATCCTCGCCCTCTAGGCGAAATTAGAGCTAAGTCTAATTATATCCGTTTGGGAGATGTAAAGAATACAGAAATAAAGACAGGAATATTAGAAGTGGCAAACACAAGCGATAAAGCTCAAACGATAACATTCAGAACTCCTCCAAGCCACATAACAGTTCGAGTGGATCCGAAAACTATTCAACCTGGAGAAAAAGGTATAATATCAGTTGATTTTGATAGTCGAAAATATGCTAATTTTGGTAATGTGGTGAGCCGATTATATATCCTTTCTGATGGTAAAGCCAGTTATAAAAATTCTATAGGTATTTCAGCAACGGTAGTAGAAGATTTCTCTACGCTTACACCTGAAGAACTAGCAAATGCACCAATAGTGAGTTTTGATGAAGTAGCTCATGATTTTGGAAGAATTAAGCAAAACGATAAAGTATCGCATATATTTCACCTTACGAATAAGGGAAAATCTAATTTAATTATTCGCAAGATAACCACGAGCTGTGGTTGTACGGCAGTAACACCTCAAAAGAAAATGGTAGCTCCGGGAGAAACAATACCTTTAGAAGTAAAGTTTGATTCCAGAGGGAAGTTTGGACGCCAGACTAAAATAATAAGTGTACTTACCAATGCACCTTCATCACAAGTAACATCATTGCGCATCAACACTACGATTACAGAGTAATCATCAATTATTATTAGAAATATTCTATGCTCATCGTTTTCTAAGCGATGAGCATTTTCATTATATTTGCCTACAAATTTATACCATGCATTTACAGAAGCTCTCTTTGATTAACTTCAAAAATATTGAAGATTCAGAAGTCCAATTTTCGCCAAACCTAAACTGCTTTATTGGCAATAATGGAGCCGGTAAAACAAATGTTATGGATGCTATCTATTATCTTTCATTTTGTAAGAGTTTCCTAAATAGTACGGATAACTTAAATATAAATCATGAGTCTGATTTCTTCTTAATTAATGGAGATTACATGAACATAAAAGGTGTCGAAAACGTGTATTGTGGGGTTCGAAGAGGACAAAAGAAAAGCTTTAAATGCAATAAAAAGGAATATAAAAGATTAGCCGATCATATTGGCAAAGTGCCGGTAATTGTAATAACACCATCAGATAATGATTTAATAACTGGCGGTAGTGAGGAAAGACGTAAATTTATAGACACTCTAATTTCTCAATATGATGCCTCCTACCTTCATGCTTTAATTCGATATAGCAAAGCACTTCTTCAGCGAAATAAGCTTCTTAAACAATTTGCAACTCAACATTATTTCAACTCTGAATCATTAGAGTTATGGGATGAACAACTTACCTTATATGCCAATGAAATACACGAGAAACGTATAGAGTATATTACTCGATTGAAACCCATATTTCAGCGATATTATAAGTTGATATCGGGAGGACAAGAACAAATAGAACTTAGCTATAAATCGCAGCTGAATGAAAACACATTGGCAAACCTACTTATTCAATCAAGAGAAAAAGATAGGATGCTGCAGCATAGCTCAGCAGGTATTCACCGCGACGACATTGAATTTAAATTAGATAGCTATCCGTTGAAAAAACTGGGTTCGCAAGGGCAAAAGAAAACCTATTTAGTAGCCATGAAACTAGCACAGTTTGATTTTGTAAAAGAGATGTCAGGAGTGACCCCTATTCTGTTGTTAGATGATATTTTTGATAAGCTGGATAGCAATAGAGTAGAGCAAATTATGACTTTAGTTGCACAAAAGCACTTCGGACAAATTTTTATCACCGATACTAATCGTGAAAATTTGGATACGATTATTCGCAAGTTGGAAGCCGATTCAAAAATATTTAGAGTTGATGCAGGTAAACTTGAAGAGTTGAGTCATGAAAAGAACTAATACCGAAAAGTTGAAAGATGTGTTATTGAAACAGCGCATGCAGAATAAAACCATCGATAAAAAAATGGCGGAGTTATCCGTAATCAATTCTTGGGATAAAATTATGGGAATTACAATTGCCAGCTATACACAAGAAATAAGTATTAAAGATGGAACCTTATTCTTGAAAATGAATTCTCCAATCATTAGAAATGAAATAATCATGATGCGCGAGCAAATTATTGAGCATGTCAATCAGTTTGCAGGAGGTAAGCTCATAGCGCGTATAGTTTTTCGTTAATCTTATAGAAACCTTGCCGTATTTGCTTGATATTTTATGTATTTATCTCCAAAGTGATTTGTTAAAAATTGTTCTTCAGAACGAATGATAGCAAAATGGATAAGCAGACATAAAATTAAAACGAGGACAACACCTAAAGAAGGATTAAGCATAAAACAAGCAGCAAAAAAGAAAAACAAACCCATATACATCGGATTTCTACTTATTTTATAAACGCCATCAGTACATAGCGTATGAGCACCCTTGGGTAGCCCTATCCGGGTGAATATACTCAGTTCATATTGGGCAGGAAGCAATAAAATATTTCCGGCCAACAAGAAAACGAGAGCTAACGCACGTTGGGCAGAAGGAATATTGTCTTGTATTGTTCCCGGAAAACACCAATAAAAATTCGGCATAATTGCACTTACTACTAGGAGTATAAAAACTCCCATTGTTATTCCCTTTCCTAAATAGAAAAGAAACTTAGGAGAAATAGAGGCTACTCCCCAAATGTTGAAACCTGCACGCATGGTTTGGTAAGCAAGCAGCAGACTTGAAATAATGGGGATAAAAGCAAGAACAATGATTGAATAATACAATATCACGATTTAACTTCTCCTTTATAGTTGTAACCTATGTCAGTAAGTACTTGTTCAACGGTTTCTAAATTAATTTGTTCACCTTCAAGATAAACAGATGCACTTGTTCGATCGGCAAACACTTTGGTAATACCTTCAATTTCTGTTAGACTTTTAACCACATTGGCCTCGCAATGTGAACAAGTCATACCTTCTACTTTTAATTGGATCATATTTGTTGATTTTGATATTTTTTTGTTCATCTTTAATTTTCTTCTGCCCAAGACAATACAAGCAATGAGAAGTAAGCTGCTGATAACTTGCAGCCACAAGGGTAGCATGCCATGTTCGTCGTGTTGCATCATCGGAATGTGGCTGAGTAGAAAATCAGAGGGTATGAAGAGGTTAGTGAGCAATCCGAAGAATAAAGCTCCTCCTATAATAGCGACTAAGTATATTAGTAATGATTTTTTGCCCATCGTACTGCCAATAACAGTTATTGTAGCTACGTTAGTTGCAGGCCCTGCCATAAGAAATACTAAAGCGGCTCCCGGAGATACTCCTTTCATGAGCAACACTGCAGCAATCGGAATAGATCCGGTGGCGCAAATGTACATGGGTATAGAGATAAGCAAAACAATAATTAGCTCGAAAAATCCGTAATTCTGAAACTGTTCGAAGAAATTATTCGGAATTAATACCGAAATCAATGCTGCACCCATGAGTCCAATAATGAGCCATTTAGCAATGTCTTGTAATAAATCGACAAAGGCATATTTAGCTGCTGCAATCCACTTGTTTGGAGAAACAGTATTCGCATCATTGGAATGCATGGAATGTTTGAGTATAGGAGAAGTAGAGGGGCTAGTTTCATCCTTAATTAATTTATTGGTAAGAATACCTCCGGCTATACCTGTTGTAAAAGCAATGATTGGTCGTAGAATAGCAAATGGTAAACCAAGCATAGAATAGGTGGCAAATATAGAATCTACCCCCGTTTGAGGCGTGGAAATTAAAAATGAATTAGTAGCGCCTCTTGATGCCCCATTCTTGAAAAACGAAATACCGGTAGGGATCACGCCACAGCTACACAAAGGCATAGGAATTCCTAAAAGGACTGCATTGATAGCTGATTTTGTATTTGGTTTTCCCATATATTTATGCACCTTATCCTGAGGGAAAAAAACTTTTAATATGCCGGCAAATATAAGCCCAAGTAATAGCCAAGGTGCCATTTCGTTAGTTAACTTGATTAACTCACGTAGGTATTGTTCTAAGAAATTGATTATCATGCACTCTACAACAAATTAATTACACAAATGTTTATTGTTGTCGGCTATGTGCTTTTCGACATAAAGCTGAGCTGCTTCTTGGCGAATAATTTTTACCTGCTCACCTTTTTCAATAAACCCGAAAATAGCAACAGCATCATAATACTTATTGTTAATGCTTATTTTCCCCGATGGACGAAGCACAGTAATACTCATGGCAAGTTCCCCAACTAAAGATTTATTGGAATTGTCCACTCCTACATAACCCTCGCTAGTATTTTGAATAGTTTGAAGTGAAAGACGACTGAATACACCTTTTTTAGCCCCAAATATTTTAGCGGAAAGATATATGCAGATCACAGATGCTAAGGTCACTGAGCCTAAAACAATAATAACTGCTAGAATTAGCCGAGAGGCGGGTACGGCATTAAAGTCAAAATTTACGTTGCGAACCAAACTAAGTATGAGTGAGCCCAAAGTCAATGCAATACCTGAAATACCGGTTACGCCAAAGCCCGGAACAACAAATACTTCAAGAGCAATGAGAATAAGACCGATTATAAACAACAGAATTTCCCAATTTTCAGCTAGCCCTTCTAAATATAGCGGCGCAAAATAGGCTGTTGCTGCCAAAATTGCTACTACGATAGGGAAGCCTAAACCAGGCGATTGCATTTCATAATATATGCCGCCTATTATTGCCATGATGAGTAGTCCTGAAATCATGGGATTTACCAAGAAACCAATGATATTTTCTATAAAAGACGGTTTATATTCGATTAACTTGTAATCTTCAAAACCTAACTGCTTTAATAATTCGCTGATATTTTCGGCTATACCTTCGCAAAACCCATATTTAATAGCTTCATCAGGTGTGAAAGTCAATATCTGAGTAGAATCAACCACACCAGGAACAACCACTTTCTCATCAACCATAGCTTCGGCCACAAACGGGTTGCGGTGCCACTCTATCCGAACTTCATTGTTTTGAATGATAGTATCACAACCATGAGCTTCGGCAGTAGCCCGCATTGTGGCTCGCATATACGATTGATATTTATCGGGCATTTTTTCTCCTGATTGATTTACCACAGAAGCAGCTCCTATACTTCCTCCTTTGCGCATATAAATACTATCGCAAGCAATAGCTATTAACGCACCGGCACTAGCTGCATTATTATCAATAAACACATATACCGGTATGGTACTATTTAGAACTTTAGTTCGGATAGAGTCGGCACTGTTCACCAGTCCGCCATAAGTATTCATATGGATAAGAATAAGATCGGCATTCAGACTATCAGCCTCCTGAAAGGCATGCTGCGTGTGACGCCATACTTTTGGAGATATTTCTTCTTTAATATTTAATTGATATATAAGTGGGGCGTCGGTTTTGATTCCGGAAGCAAAACCATGTAGCGTGCAGCATAATATAATCAACAATAAATTTAAAAGCTTTTTCATGATGCTAAGTAGATAAAAAATGGGGAAGTATGTGTTATACCTATTCTATAATTCATAGCGAAAATATTATTTGGGTGTTTTACAAGTAGAGAATAAAGCAACTTTCTTCTTGTTGGTAGTTTTATATGTTTATAATAGACCTAAAAAGGGAAAATTCACTGAATTCAGTCATAATAATTAAAGCAAAAATATATAATTCAGTCTTGTAATTTTTAGTCAAAGTTAGTGTTTTTTATTCAAATAACTTGATTGACTGAACAGTAGCCGGAATTTAAGGCGAAATGACTATATTAGCGGTCTCAAAAATAAATAAAATGGAATTAAATGCATTAATGGCTATTACGCCAATCGATGGAAGATATCGCTCAAAAGTTACTAATCTCGAAAATTATTTCTCAGAATATGCCTTAATTAAGTATCGAACCTTTGTTGAGGTGGAATATTTTATAGCCCTTTGTGAGCTGCCACTTCCTCAGTTGAAAGATTTTAATGCCGATTTATTTCCTGCGCTTCGGAACATTGTAAATGAGTTTTCGGTGGAAGATGCGCAACGCATAAAAGATATTGAAAAGGTAACAAATCATGATGTTAAAGCTGTTGAATATTTCTTGAAGGAAGAATTCGACAAGCTAAATCTGAATGAATATAAAGAGTTTATCCATTTTGGATTAACATCCCAAGATATTAATAACACATCAGTTCCAAAATCTATTCAAGATGCTTTGCATGATGAATATCTTCCTGCCATAAATAGTTTAGTAACCAAATTAGATACATTGGCTAGTGAATGGCGAGACATTCCTATGTTGGCAAAAACTCATGGACAGCCGGCTTCTCCGACTAACTTGGGGAAAGAAATTCGAGTATTTGCTGAGCGATTGAAAGTGCAATTAGATCAACTAAAAGCTGTTCGCATCGATGCTAAATTCGGAGGTGCAACCGGTAATTTTAATGCTCATCATATTGCTTATCCATCTTATGATTGGAAGGCCTTCGGAAATAAATTCCTGAAAGAGCATCTAGAGCTGGAACGTGCACAATATACTACGCAAATTGCTAACTATGATAACCATGCTTCGATATTCGATGCTTTGAAGCGCATCAATACCATTATTCTGGATTTAGATCGTGACATGTGGACATACATTTCAATGGAATATTTCAAACAGAAAATCAAAGCAGGCGAGGTTGGTTCATCGGCTATGCCGCATAAAGTAAACCCAATTGACTTCGAGAACTCGGAAGGTAATATTGGTGTGGCAAATGCTTTATTTGAGCATTTAGCAGCCAAACTGCCTGTTTCGCGTTTACAACGTGATTTGACAGACTCTACAGTGCTCCGAACGATTGGAATGCCTATCGCTCATACTCTGATTGCCGTATCTTCAACTATGCGCGGTTTAGATAAATTGTTATTAAATGAAGTAGCAATTACTCGCGATTTAGAAAATAACTGGCCGGTTGTAGCTGAGGCTATTCAAACAATTCTAAGAAGAGAGGCTTATCCTAATCCTTATGAAGCTTTGCGCGATTTGACCCGAGTAAACAAAAAGATTGATGGACAAGTAGTGCATGAATTTATCGATACACTGAATGTGAGTGATGAATTGAAGGAAGAATTAAAAACAATTACGCCTTCAAACTATACCGGAATATTTTAGTTTGAAGATACAAATAAATTAGAGCCAAGATTTCCTCTTGGCTCGTTCTATCTATAATTAAAATGAAAGATTTATTTAAAATTCTGCAGAGATTCATTACGCCGTATAAATCAACCGTATTGTTGAATATACTTTTCAATCTGTTATCGGCTGTTTTTACGGCTTTCTCCTTTGTATTTTTATCTCCTATATTGGGCATATTATTTAACACAGATGAAGAAGTACATTCAGTAGTTGATTGGAGTTTTTCTATGGATGCACTAAAACATAATGGAGCATATTACATTACTTACCTGAAAGAAACACAAGGTGCATCGACCACCTTGATGTATATCGGAATTTTTATAGTAACTATGGTATTTTTCAAGACTCTGTTTGTGTATCTGTCAAGCTACATGATGATTTTGATTAGAAATAATGTAGTCAGAGATATTCGCCAGAAACTATACACCAAAATAGTATCCTTACCTTTAGGTTTCTTTTCTGATGAGCGTAAAGGAGATATTATGGCCAGAATGACCAGTGATGTGCAGGAAGTAGAAAGCTCAGTGATGAGCTCACTCGATATGCTATTTAAAAATCCAATATTGATATTAACATCATTGGCCTACATGATCTATACCAGTTGGAGCTTGACCATTTTCGTTTTTTTAATGCTTCCCATTGCCGGAACTATTATTGGCAAAATAGGGAAAAGTTTAAAACGAAAATCTAGGAGAGGTACGAAGAAATTAGGAGAGATACTTTCCGTTATAGAAGAAGATATTACAGGGTTACGTATCATAAAAGCGTTTACTGCCGAGAAGAAAGCAGAAGCCAGATTTGATGGCGAAATCGAACAATATCGAGAGATTCAGAATGGCGTAATGAGTCGTTATGCTATGGCATCTCCCGTGAGTGAATTCTTGGGAACTTTTGTTATTGTCATTGTGCTTTGGTTTGGTGGTAATTTAATCATTAGTGGTGGAGCAAACGCTCTTAGTCCGCAAGATTTTATCGTATATATGGTGTTTTTCTATAACATTATTAATCCGGCAAAAGCATTTTCGAGTGCCTTATATAATGTAGAAAAAGGAATGGCATCAATGGAGCGTATTGATCGGATTCTTTCGGCAAATAATACAATCGTCGATAGGCAGAAAACAAAAACTAAAACCACTTTTGATAATGAGATCACTTATAACGAAGTAAGCTTTGCTTATCAAAATGATATTGTGCTGGATAAAGTAAGCTTAACCATTCGAAAAGGGCAAACAATAGCCTTGGTAGGTAAATCGGGTAGCGGAAAAACCACTATGGTTGATTTATTACCTCGATTTTGGGATGTCCGGTCAGGAAACATTGCTATTGATGGTATAGATATCCGAGATATGAAGCTTTATGATCTACGTAATTTGATGGGTAACGTAAATCAGGATGCAATTTTATTCAATGATACAATCTACAATAACATTGCCTTTGGTGTGGAAAATGCTACTCCGAAGTTAGTGGAATCCGCTGCAAAAATTGCGAATGCACATGAATTTATTATGCATACAGAAAACGGTTATGATACAAATATCGGAGATAGGGGAGACAAACTGTCAGGAGGGCAGAAACAACGTATTTCAATTGCTCGTGCTATTCTTCGCAATCCTCCGATATTAATTTTAGATGAGGCCACTTCGGCCTTAGACACAGAATCTGAAAAACTAGTACAAGGAGCTTTAGAAAAACTAATGAAGGATAGAACCTCGTTGGTTATTGCACATCGTTTATCAACCGTGAAAAATGCAGATCTTATCTGTGTCATGGATAACGGCCGTATTATAGAGTCGGGAACGCATGAAAAACTATTGGCTGCAAAAGGACAGTATGCTAAATTATATAACATGCAGAATTTGTAGGAGATATTTATTTATCCGGAAGCTTTTATTGAATATATAACAACGATGATGATTTAGAAATCCGAAGAAGTAAAATTCTTCGGATTTTTTTGTGAAATTCCTTTTAAGATAGTATTACTCATTGAAAACTTTACAACTAGATCTAAACTTCAAAGTAAGGAAATATGCTTTGTGAAAATATATTTTGGCTTAATGGGTTTGTCTTCAATAAATTATGTTTTTTAATTGCATCTTATGTAATGTGAAAAATATAATTTTATGGATTATTTTATATGCATTTGTATGGAAATGCCAACATTATTACACTTAATAAAACTTAATCTGTATAAATTATATACTATTTAAGTGTTGATTTAATGTAAAATTACTTGTGAAGCGAAAGACTAACTATTAATAAATAATCGTGCATATGAGAAAACTTTTATTTTTATTACCTATGTTATTTACCTCTTTCTTTGGAGCATCTAATCAGAAACTCTATGGTAGAACTACTGTAGCAACAGATGCAGCTGTTGAAAGCGATGCTAACTTCGCATTGCTTTATGCTGTTCCGAAAGAAATAACCTTACCAATGATTACTCCTTTGTGGGAGAATATGTTAATGTAAGTGATCGGATTAACACAACAGCAAAACAAATATATGATTACACACTAACAGCTGCAGATGTTACGGTGATAGGTGGTGTAATAACTGAATACTTGGTACAGCGGTTGAGTTCGACATACCAAAGGTTCTTAACGGGCAAACTATTGTAGCTATTGGTGATGCTGCATTCAGTAAGAAAGGAATTGAAAAAGTATATATTCCGAATACAATCAAACGATTTGATGCGAATGCATTCAATGATTGTCCGATGCAAGAAATGCAGTTTGAAGAAAATAGCTCTTTTGATGTTTTTAGGGGCATATGCCCTCGGGCGTTACCAAGTAAGCCCTATTACGCTGCCAACAGATCATCCAACAGATTGTGCTAGCGCATCAAACTGGATAAAAAAACAACCAAACAGAGGTTTAGGTGCCGGGCTTGACGGAGAAATTGAAGCAGGCAACAGACCTTATGAGTTTTATCGATCGATAAGAAAGGCAGGCGAATATACACTTACAGCAGATGATGTTACTTTCGCTGATGGTATTATCTCCGATGTGCTTGTTGAAAAGTAGATTATCGCCGAAACGATTAAAATTCCTAATGAAATTAATGGCACTCCTGTAACTGAATTGGGATATGCTTCCTTCTGGTTTATAGGGGCTAAAGAGTTTGTAATTCCGGCTTCTTTGGAAATTATTTGAGGAGGTGCATTGGAATAGGTAGGCTTTGAGAATATTTCTTTTGAGGAAAAATCATCTTTACATACTATTGAAGCTTGGGGCTTTGCAAATGTCGTAACAGGAAATAGTAGTACGTGGACATTTTTGCATGGTATAAGCTTTGATGTGGCCTATTTATATACATTTTCTAGTATAAGTCCATTAGAAAATACACTTAGGTTTTCGTTAGCATTCGACCTTGGAACCTTATTTTAATTAAGGATGTAGTTTGCTGTTGAAATGTTCTATTTTGAATTTATTTTTGAAATAGGACATTTTTCATGTGCGGACTTGACTATAAAAGGTAAAAATATCTTAGAGATTGGTATTAAATGAAGAATATTTACGCACCTCATTTTTGAATGATAATTTGATAAGTTAAATTTACGAGAGAGTAAAAAGCACGAGCAGTAATGCCCGTGCTTCCAAATAACAAAAATACTTTTATATCTAACTTTCAAGGTTCAGATCATTATAGGGTAACCCCTGTTTTGAAGATAGCAATTTCTTTGAAACCACTCTTTTCGTGTTTTAATTTCTCACCCTCAGCAACAGCTTTTAGATATTTTACAAAATCTTGTAAACATTCATCAATAGCCTGATTTTCTACGATACGACCGGCATTGAAATCAATCCAATTTGATTTTTTCTCAAATAGGGGAGTATTAGTAGAAATCTTCATAGTAGGTATAAAACTACCAAACGGAGTGCCGCGACCGGTAGTAAACAGCACAATCTGACAGCCACTAAATCCTAGCGATGAAGCAGCTACTAAATCATTACCGGGAGCTTGCAATAGATTAAGTCCATTTTTAACAATTGGTTCGGCATATTTCAATACATCGACAACAGTTGCCACACCACCTTTTTGGGTACAGCCTAAAGATTTGTCTTCAAGAGTGGTTATACCTCCATTTTTATTGCCCGGCGACGGATTCTCATAAACTGGGAGATTGTGACTCAAATAATATTCTTTGAAACCGTTAATCATATCAACAGCTTTTTCAAACACGTCTTTTGTTTCGCAACGCTCCATGAGTAAATGTTCTGCACCGAACATTTCAGGAACTTCAGTTAGAATGGTAGTTCCTCCCTGAGCAATTAAAAAATCAGAGAATGCACCTACTAAAGGATTTGCAGTAATACCTGATAATCCATCAGATCCACCACATTTTAAGCCCACTTTGAGTTTAGAGAATGGCACTTCTTCACGAGTGTCATTACGCATGACAGCGTAAATTTCCTCAAATAATTTTAAGCCTTCCTCCACCTCATCTTCCACTTCTTGAGAGACTAAATATTTTATTCGATTTTCGTCATAATCTCTGATAAACTCTTTTAATGCTGAAATTTGATTATTCTCACAACCTAGTCCCATGACTAATACACCTCCGGCATTCGGGTGGTTAATTAATTGAGCCAATGCTTTCTGAGTATTAATATGGTCATCTCCTAATTGAGAGCACCCATAAGCATGTTTAAATACATGGATATCATCAATATCATTAGCGGCATGTTTTTCTTTGAATAGGCGAATGATTTGCTCTGCTTGTCCGTTAACACAACCTACGGTAGGAACAATCCATAATTCATTGCGAATACCGACATTGCCATTACTACGCTTGTAACCTTTAAATGTAAGGTTCTGATTTTTGTAAGCAACCTCCTGAAATTTAGGATTGTACTCATAGCAGACAGTACCCGATAGATTTGTTTTCACGTTTTCGACGTGTACTTTATCACCGACAGGAATATTACAAGTTGCATGGCCAATAGGAGAACCATATTTTATAATATTTTCGCCTTCAGCAATTGTTTGAAGTGATATTTTATGACCGCGACCAACAGCATTGACCAATTCAATTGTTTGATCATCAATTATAATTTTATCGCCCTTGTTGTAATCTTTAAGTGCGATAATAACATTGTCGATCGGATTAATTCTAATATAATCTGCCATAATTATGGAGCTTAATAAATTGTTTTCAGTATTTATTTCAATTGAAGTGGAATTAAAGAACAGCCTTGATAGCTTCTTTCATGCCCTTTGTTTGAATGTCATACAAGTATGAGCTAACAGCAGCAGTTAAACCGGTTACTTCATTAAGATTGCGTTTCCATACTTTATCAAGAGCTAAGGTGTCTTTCACTAATTTAGCAATACCCGTTTCCGTACCATCACAAGCAGCCCAAGCCTCCTTATAAAAGTCTAGAATCCACTGATCATCGCTTACTTTGAATGTTTTACCCTCGTTCTCGCCTTTATTAAAAGCAATCATGGCTGCTAAAGAGAAAGTTAATTTCTTAGGTAATTCACCTTTAGCATCTAAGTATTTCAATAAAGAAGGAAGATCACGAGTTTCCCATTTACTCATTCCGTTCAAGGAGATACTCATCCATTCATGACGGATGTAAGGATTTGAGAATCGCTCTAAAATTTTATCGGCAAATTTAGTTAATTCCTCTTCCGCTCCGTTTAATGTTTCCAACACTTCATCGTAAATCATGCCACGCATGAATTTACCCAATACTTCGTGTTCGTAGGCTTCTTTTACTGTTTCAATACCATAAAGATATGAAGTGGCATAGGTACCGGTGTGTGCACCATTTAGCACAGCTACTTTTTGTTCGCGGAAAGTGGTCATATCTTCCACAAATTTAACTTCTAATCCGGCTTTATCGGCAGGGAACTCAGCAGCCACCCATTCAGGAGCTTCAATAACCCAAAGGTGAAAATATTCACCAACCACAACCAAGTTATCTTCATAACCTAGTTCAGCTTGAATTTCTTTAATGTCTTCACGAGGAAATCCGGGAACAATTCGATCAACCAAAGAGTTACAGAAAGCACAAGCATCATTCAACCAAGTAACAAATTCGTCGCCCAGCTTCCAATTTGCAGCATGTTGAAGTACATATTTCTTCAACATGTCTCCATTGCGATCGATTAGTTCACAAGCAATAATGATTAGGCCTTTATCTTTAGCACCATCAAAAGCTTTGAAACGATTGTAAAGCAAAGCTGTCATTTTACCGGGGAACGAGTTCTGTGGTTCCATATCCAAAGTATCGTTACCATCCCAACTAATGCCTGCCTCGGTTGTATTTGAGATTACGAAGCGAAGTTCCGGATTCAAAATAGCTTCTTGATAAGCTTTATATTCGCTGTAAGGGTTAATCCCTTTGTTGATACAATTAATAAAGTTGTATTCTTTTACTGCCTGGCCATCTTTCATGCCCTTCAAATATACGTGGTAAAGACCATCTTGAGCATTAAGCATATCAATCATACCCGTAGCTAAAGGCTGCACAACATCAACGCCGGTATTGAAATTCGCTTTGTTGTTCATATCTTGAATAATCCAATCAACGAATGCACGAAGAAAGTTACCTTCTCCGAATTGAAGAACTCGACTAGGATATGTTGCACACGTTTTGGTATTTCTATTTAATTCCATGATGTAATATTTATATATGTGATTTTTTATTCAAAAAAATAATCTGAATCATTTATTCATTTGCGAATGTATGAAAAAAATTATGCAATCGATTACGCATTTAAAAATATTATGGAATTTCTTCTTGAAATTTTGCCGTATGATTTGATTGCTAGATAGTTGTATTGTTTTTGATATTGAAAAATAAAAAATGAATTTTTAATTACTCTTTCTGGAATAAGAAACTTGAGTGAGCTGACGAAAGATAAATTTGATTTTCATTTTGAATGATATCCGGAGTGATTCTATTTGATGGAACACCTGATTTAAAATCAGAGCAATATATTTTGTGAATTGTACGGATAAGTATTCTATGCTTCATACTTTCCAACGGATGGACCCGAGAAACATAAGTTGCTTCAAATCTCATAGAGATTTGAAGCAAAAAAAGATTTTAGAGCTTATATTCGTTCACAGATAACCTTTCAAATGTATTTTTGATTGTTTATATCATCGAGAAATCGCATAAAAATACATAATAGAGCTTATTTTTATTTGCAAACTTAATTGACAATATCTTTATTTATCTGTATTATAGCTAATTGTAATATTGTGTTGAAAGATAATTTGTTGTATAGATTTGCATTTTTGATTCTTATTTGCCTTATTTACATCATTAGTTTAGTTTCATGTTATAAAATGTCATGCAAAAAAAAGAACGATACGAAAAGGTAATAGCTTATTTCCAAAAAGAAATGCCGGTAGCAGAAACAGAGTTACATTATACTAACCCCTATGAGCTTTTAGTGGCAGTTATACTCTCGGCTCAGTGCACAGATAAGCGGGTAAATATGGTTACTCCCGAATTATTTAGGCGTTTTCCAAAACCTGAGCTTTTAGCAGAGGTGGAACCTGCGGAAGTATTCGATTACATTCGTTCGATAAGTTATCCGAACAATAAAGCAAAACATTTAGTGGGTATGGCTAAAATGTTGGTGGAAGATTTTAATACCATAGTTCCCGATGATGTGAAGGAACTTCAAAAGATGCCGGGAGTGGGAAGAAAAACGGCTAACGTTATTGCTTCAGTTATTTATGAAAAGCCTGCTTTTGCTGTTGATACCCATGTCTTTAGAGTGTCGGCAAGAATTGGTTTATCAACAAACGCAAAAACACCGTTGGAAACTGAAAAGCAGCTTATGAGGTATTTCCCCGCTGAAATGGTACCTTTGGCTCATCATTGGCTTATTTTGCATGGTAGATATGTCTGTATGGCCAGAAATCCGAAATGTAAAAAGTGTAGGCTAAAAGACTATTGTAAATATTACGCTAAAGAAGTAGCTAAAGACGAATCACTATAAAACACACACACTTAATGTTAATTGCGCAAGAGAAAAGGAAAACAAATATTGCTGAGTATATTCTCTACATTTGGCAGTTGGAAGATTTGATACGGGCCTTCCATTTTGAAATGGAAAAAATAGGTTCTGCATTAGCTACTCAGTTTGATGTTGATGCCGACAAACAAATTGAAATTTACGAATATTATAAGAATATGATGCTCCTTATGCAGAAGGAAAAAGTGCAACAAGCAGGTCATATTCAAGCTATCGTGAACGTAGCCGATGATGTAAATGATTTTCATCATCGCTTATTAAAGTCAGGGAAAGATATACCTTATGTTTCGCTATATCAGTTAGCTAAACCTATACTCGATGAGTTTCGTTTGAAGAGTAATAATGTTGACCAACATGATGTTGAAACAGCTTTAAATTTACTCTATGGTTTAATGATGCTCAAACTACAGCATAAGGAGATAACAAAACCTACTTTAGAAGCAAGTAAGCATATTAGTAAGATGTTGGCTCATCTTTCTGCACAATATAAGCGTTATGAAGAAAACCTTTTAGAATTAGACTAAGTGAAAGGGATGATTACTTTGCGAAAGAAACCGATTCTGATAACTCTATTGCTTATTCTCTGCTCATTTGCTTATTCAGTAAAAGCAAAACCTATAAATTATCATTTAGTTTGGAGCGACGAGTTTAATTATCGCGGTTTTCCTGATACTACCAAATGGTCGTTTGCTACGGTTGGAAACTTCTTGCATTGGGGTAATAATGAATTACAATATTACACCCGGGAAGAAAAAAAAAATGCTTATGTATCTAAAGGTAACTTGCGAATACAAGCTATTAAGAACGGTGACAAAATAACCTCAGCTCGTTTGGAAAGTGCAGGTAAAGGTAATTGGAAACATGCCCGAGTGGAAGTTCGAGCAAAGCTGGCTTCGGGCAGAGGCGTATGGAGTGCAATTTGGCTTTTGCCCAGCAATTGGAATTTCTCGAAAGGTTATGTTGATGGAGAGATTGATGTTGCCGAATATTTAGGATTTAATCAAGATTCTGTGTTTCATGCTGTTCATACCTACACACATAACTTTGATCGAAAAGAAACAAATACCGATGCTACTCTGGTGTTTGATTCGGTAGAAGCTTATCATGTTTATGCCGTGGAATGGAATAGCGATACCATCAGTTTTTTTATTGATGATAAACTTGTTCACAGTTACATTCGAACAGAAAATCTGCATTTGCGTTGGTCATTTAATCAACCTTATTCACTTATTTTAAACGTGGCAGTTGGTGGAGAATGGGCAGCAACAAAAGGAATTGATTATGATTGTTTCCCTGTTCAAATGTATGTAGATTATGTTCGAGTGTATGAAGCAGATTTGTGAATCTATTTTATAGCTGTAATCTTGAATGAAGTTCGTCGGTTTTTAGCCCGTCCTTCTTCTGTTTCATTTGAAGCAACGGGCATGAGTTCCCCATAACCTTTAAAACTTACTTGTGCAGAACTAATGCCGGAGTTTAAAAGATAATCATATACTGCTTCAGCTCGTTGGGTCGATAATTTAAGGTTGTAGTCCCGACTTCCCTGATTATCGGAATGTCCATTAATTTCAATTTGGAGCTTTGGAAATTGCTTAAATAAATCGACCAGCTTGTTTAGTTCACTGTAAGATTCGGGCAAAAGTTTGGAAGAATTATAATCAAAGAATATATTTTTGAGCACAATGGAATGTCCTACACTTAGTTCGTCTAATTTTCCAAAATCATTAATTACAGGTGTCGGACGTACTTGTTCGGGTAAATCGAAACTATAAATGTCAACACCGTCAGAGCCTTTTCTATCAGAAGCGTAGTAAGCTGTTCTTCCATTGGCAGATACAATGAATCCCTGCTCATTCCGATAAGAATTAATAGGATATCCAATATTTCGAGCTTTACTCCAACAAGAATCAGGTTTAAATTGAGATAGAAAGATGTCGGTTTTACCAAGACCATCCCAAGTATCAGAAGCAAAATATAAGCTTTCTTC
Source organism: Mangrovibacterium sp. (assembly GCA_047975205.1). Lineage (GTDB taxonomy): Bacteria > Bacteroidota > Bacteroidia > Bacteroidales > Prolixibacteraceae > JBKEDC01. The sequence continues at coordinate 27,201 of JBKEDC010000012.1, forward strand.
ATCTGGGTGTATAAAAGGCGATATTTCATTGCCCGAAGTGTTTATGGAATCACCCAAGTTTTCAGGAGTACCGCTTATGAGGACTCCTTTCTTACTAAATCCATGAAGTTTGCAACGCCAAATATCTTTTGCTCCTTTCCCTCCTTTTCGGTTGCTTGAGAAATATAAATATTTGCCATTGGCTGCCACTGAAGGCTGCGAATCCCAAGCTGTGCTGTTAACCTTTGTTCCTGCATTTACCGGTTTTAACCACTTGCCGTTAATATTTCGACTGTAATAAATGTCGCAACTTCCGAAACTGTCGTTCCTGCCACAAGCCGTAAAGAATAAAAGTTTCCCGTCGGCAGTCACACTTTGAGCACCTTCGTTATCGGTAGTGTTGAGTTCGCTTAATGGAATAGCTTCACTCCATCCTCCATTCCTTTGCTTGCTTGATTGGTAGAAATCTTCATGAGGAGGAGTAACATCACTCATTAATCGAGTAAAAACAAGCACACTATCGTCTATACTGATGCATGGCCAATATTCATTGGCAATTGAATTGATAGTTGGAGGTAAGCGTTTCGGGTTAAACTCAACAGAATCATTTACCAATTGAATAGCAATAGAACAATGCTGCAATAATTGCTCGATCTTTGTTTTTAGTCTTTCATCTACGCCCTTATCGGCTATTTGGAGTAAAGTCTTCTCAGCTTGTTTGTATTCTCCAACCATATAGTTAGCTTCGGCAAGAATATAATACACCTTAGGAGAGTTTTCACCTACCGCTAAGGATTTATTTAAACTTTTAATCTGTTGAGGTATATGATTCGTTTCTTGGTAGATTTCAGCTTGTAATAAATAGCTGTTGATGTGTTTTTCATCAAGCCGAATAGCGCGGTCAATATGTTCAAGAGCTAAAGCATAATTTTTCATTCGATAGTTGCTCAAAGCCTCTTGAAACGCTTTCTCTGCCTTTTTATGTTGGGCAAAAGTTTCCAAATTCAATAAACATAGGCAAAAGAATATCAGTACAGGTATTTTCATGATACAAATATATTAGCTTTGCTATAAATAAAAGCATATGATTGAGCATCACCCTAAACTCTTCCATTTTAACTCTACGTGTGAGATAGCCATTGCCAATGGTTCCCCTTATTTTAATACAACAGCTATACTTAATCAATTTGAGCAAGATTTAGCGAGTATAATGGCTGTTTTTGCCACAGATAATGATTATATACTTTGTGAGGAGAAACCAACGACAGAATTCCTTCAAATGATGAAATCGCTCGGTTTACCTCAAGTAAATTATATCAGTTTATCTGATGTGACAGCCATTCAAACAGCAAATAAATCGTTAACCTTTAATGCGCATTCTTGGGGTTGCAGTCCGGCAGAAGATTTTTATTTAAAGGATGTTAGGAGGATAGAAGAGCAATGGAAAGCGGATAAGTTACCAATTGTAGAAAGAGGTTATGTTGCTCAGCTATTCAATTCAGCATGGTTAGCCAATTGGAATCATCCTTTGTTTGGGAGTATCAGCTCGATAGGCAGTTCAATTATCAGATCAGAGCAGGAGGCAGCCCAATATTTAAATGAAAATTTACCGGTAGTATTTAAATCTCCATTTAGCTCAAGTGGGCGGGGGCTAATGGTACTTCGTAAACCAATTCTAAATGATGCCAATAAGAAGTGGATAACTACAATTCTGAAGCAGCAAACTTATATTGTAGCTTCTAAGTGGTTAGATAAACAGCAAGATTTATCATTTCAATTCGATGCTACAGAATCGGGCTTAATCTTCGAAGGAGTGAGCTACTTTAATACCAATACGAATGGGCAATACAAAGAGCACGAGCTTAATCGACATAATTTTAGCATTCATTATAATGAAGATACAATAACCCATATGGATTTGCTACACGTTGGCGAACAATTAAAAGATGTGCTTTCTCAATCTAAATTAGCAAAACTCCACAAAGGAAAATTTGGTGTTGATGCTTTAATATATAAAGAACAAGATCGTTTAAAACTCCATCCCTTAGTAGAAATAAATCCGCGCTATACTATGGGAGCTGTAGCTTTGGCACTACAAAATTATATTCATGAGGAATCAAAAGGGTTTTATAAAATACACACAGTTGCCAAAGAATCTTATAGGGATTTTATTGCAGCTAAGCAACAAGGCAACCCTTTAGTTTTCGAGAATAATAAACTAAAAAAGGGAGTGATTTCTCTCACTCCCTTCCATAATCATTCAAAATTTGGTGCCTATTTGGAACTAATCTAATAATATTTGTATTTGGCCTCTGTCAGATCTTGAATTTCACCACCAACATAAGTTTCTCTACGTGTCCAATTTCCTTGATCATCATAAACATATTTATAGGTGGTGATAGCGATTAGCGTACCATCGGCACTATATGTTTCGCTTGCTTTTTCATCCATGTGTTTGTTGTAACCGGAGGTAGAAACTGACCCTAATCTTTTTTTACCTTTAGTTAAAACATAATATTTAATTTTAGATGGCTTGTTTAGTCCATCGGTGTAAATGTACTCTGATAGATATTGCTCGGTAGTATCTTTGTAGTTGCAGTAATTTTCATCAACCAATAACTTCTTGTCATACCGAAATCGGGTTCTTTCCATCGTATCGCCTTTTGCTGAAATAGAAGTAATTTCAATAATATTTTTTTTATCGTATTTAAAGTAGGCTGTTTTCCAAAGATGAGTAGAGGGTTTATTGATGTAATACTCTTGAGCAACGATACGCTTTCCATCATACTTGTATTTAAAATCCACCGGGAATTGAGTTTCGCCATCATTAAACACTTGGTTTTGTTTTATTCCTTTTTTGTCAAATATATAAGCAAATCCACTTCTTCCGGAAATAGCATTTTTGTTTCCTTTTATTTCATTATGGTCAATGTAAGCCGGATAAGTATTTTGAATTATGCTTTCCACCTTGCCATGATAGGCACTTTGGAACTGTATTTGAGCTTGGGCGTATATATTCGCTGAAGCCATAGATAAAACTAGAAGGATAATTAGATTTTTCATGATATTTTTTTGATTGCTCCAAAAGTATAAAATAATACAACTTCGTTGATATTAACGAATGTAAAAAAAGCTCAACCATAAAATGATTGAGCTTTTTTCAGGTATTGATTTCAGGAATTAAATATGACCCATTGGTTTGATGGCATCGCCTTTAAATTCGCCGGCCTCCAGTTTTGTTCTTACTTTTTTGAAGCAATCGATAGTGTATTCCACATCTTCGAGCGTATGTGTTGATGTAGGGATAATACGCAAGATAATTTCTCCTTTTGGTATAACCGGATAAACCACTACCGAGCAGAAGATATTATAAACTTCGCGCATTTCAACCACTACGTTAGTAGCTTCAACCACGCCACCTTTCATGTAAACAGGAGTTACGGGAGTGTTTGTTTTACCGATATCGAAACCGGCTTCTTTAAATCCGTTTTGAAGTGCATGAACGATAGTCCACAAGTTTTCACGAAATTCAGGGTGAGCTTTCAATAACTCTAAACGTTTTTGAGCTCCTACCACCAATGGCATAGGTAATGATTTTGCAAAAGTTTGCGAGCGCATATTGTAACGCAAGTAATTACAAACATCTTTCGATGAAGCCACAAAGGCACCGATTAAAGCCATCGATTTGGCAAATGTGCAGAAAAGAACATCAATTTTATCTTGCACATTGAAATGTTCTGCCGTTCCGGCTCCGGTTTTACCCATCGTACCGAATCCGTGCGCATCATCAACTAAAATGCGGAAGTTGAATTCATCTTTCAATGCACAAATCTCATCCAATTTTCCCATATCGCCCGACATGCCGAATACACCTTCGGTAATAACCAAGATGCCTCCGCCTTGTTTTTCGGCGAGCTTAGTAGCGCGTTCTAATTGTTTGCGCAGGTTGTCAATATCATTATGAGGGAATACATAGCGTTTTCCCATATGCAGGCGCACACCATCAAGAATACAAGCGTGAGATTCGCTGTCATACACGATAACATCATTACGACCAACTAAAGCATCGATGATTGACACCATACCCTGATAGCCGAAGTTAAGCAAGAACGAATCTTCTTTATTAACGAAAGCAGCCAAGTCGCACTCCAATTGTTCGTGCAATGATGTTTGTCCCGACATCATGCGAGCACCCATCGGGTAGGCAAGACCCCAATCTTTAGCTCCTTGTGCATCGGCCTCGCGAACTTCGGGATGATTGGCTAATCCGATGTAGTTATTTAAACTCCAGTTTAAAACTTCTTTGCCTTGAAACATCATTCGAGGACCGATTTCGCCTTCTAACTTAGGAAATGCAAAATAACCATGAGCTTCTTTCATATGCTGACCGATGCTACCTTGGTTCGATCTGAATTTATCAAATATATCCATTGCTGTATTGTTTTGTTTTTTTACAAAGGGCAAAACTAATGTAAAGTTGATATTTTGAAGTGGGTTAAAATACTTAAAATAGAGCAAGATTTTTTGTATTACTTGCCTTATTTACGCCTTTTCTTGATGAGAAGCCGGTCGAACTGATATGATTTCAACATTTCTTATTTTGCAGACTGCATGAAACAACTCCCTTCACTACTATTCTTGGTTGAAGATGAGCACAACCTTTCAGTAATATGCAAGATTAAAATGAGCAATGTCACGGTTGGCAAACTTGCCGGAGCACCGAGTGCAGCAGGCATGGATTTTTAAACCGATTATGCTCATTCAATAAAAAGATAGCACCACCTCAAGAGCATGCATGGTGTGGAGGTGGTGCTATCATAGATTGAGGAAAGACTAAGAGTATATCACACCATGCTTATATTAATCTTCATGTTCTGTTTCTTCTTTTTTCAAATCTGCCATGAGGTAGTAAGCCGCATTCAACACGATTTGCGTATCATCGGGAAGCGGAGTTAACAGTTTAACTTCGGTATATCCCTCATCTTCTTTGCCGACTACCACTTCCACCATTTTAAAAGTTTGTGCATCGGGAGCATGAGGAGTTGCCAACTCTTTATCGAGCACAAAAATGTATGATTGCGTTCCTTCCGACACAATGGCATCATTAGGCAGCGTTTGCACATAGCTGTCGTTGGTGTGGATATGTCCCGAAACGTACATGCCCGGAATAAGCCCCTGAGGAACACTGTCGAGTTGGGCATGGATATGCACGGCACGTACATTCGGTTCAAATTTCTTACCGATGGCAAATATCTTCGCACTAAGCTCGCCTTGTTGATTGGCTACGGTGAAATCAATCTTTTGACCAAGCTTAAGCAGCCCGGCATCTTTCTCATACACGAGGAAATCGGCATGAACCCGGCGATTATCAGTAATGTTGAAGAGTTTATCTTCGGCATTGACATAAGTGCCGAGTTTAATCTTCACATCATTTACATAACCGCTGATGGGCGAAACGATGGGGCTGGTGCTTACAATAATACCATTCTTGGCATCATCTACCGATATGTGAAGCAAGTTTAACCGTGCTTTCAATCCTTCAAACTTAGCTTTCTCGGTGTTGAAGTCCGATTGTATTTGTTGAAAATCTTTGCCCGAACCCACCTTATTATCGAATAATTCTTTTTGCCGATTGTATTCCAATTCTAAAAATTGAAGCCTATTTGCCGATTTTGCAAAATCTTCCTGTATCGTGATGTAATCCGGATGTTCAAGTAAAGCTAATACCTGTCCTTGCTGCACTTTATCGCCGTCGAACACTTTAATTTCTTTCACATTACCGCCGATTATAGTGCTCACGTCGGCACTGGCAGCCGGAGGCACTTCCAACTGTCCGTTTGTTTTAACTACCGTAGTTAAGTTGCGCATTTTGAATGTTCCCAATTCCAACTCCAAAACCTTACGCTGTTGTTTGTTTAACACCACCACCCCCTCCGGGGCTTCACGATGTGTTTCGTGTTGCTCGTCGGAAGCTTGTTTATTCGTACCATTACCGCAAGATGTGAAGATTGCCGACAATACCGCTATCATCAATATATAGAGTTTCATTTTCTGTTGTTTTTTAAGTATAGATATTAAGCGTTGATATCCGATTGCTATTTGTTTTATCGTTAATTCAGCCATTTTATTGTCCTGTTACGTATTTTAATTGTTCCCGCATCTGATAAAACTCAGATAAACTCGATAAATATGCTTGTTGCGTTTGAATGGCAGATTCCATGTTCTGAATGAACTGAATATAGTCGATGCTACCCAATTTATAGCCCAAATTGCTTGCGGTTATTTGTTCTTGGGCAAGCGGAAGCGCTTTAGTCTTATAATAGACTAACACCTTTATCATCGCACGATATTTATTTGCCAATTCCTGATAAGAAGCATTCAATGCCCGCTTCTTCTGTTCATATTGTTGTTCTGATATTTCAAAGTTCATGCGCGACGCTTTATTTTTTCCCGCTTGTGAAAATGCCAACAAAGGAATCGAAATGCCGGCTTGCCAACTATAATAACCCGATTTTCCGTCAACTTGCTGAAATGTATAACCCAAATCGAGTTTGGGCAGCAAATTTGCCTTCTCGGCTTTCCATTGAGCTGCCGATACTTCAACCTGTTGTCGATAGAAGTTCAACAATGGCACATCTTGCAGCGAATCGGAAGCCGACAGCTCCAATTCACCGATTTTCGAGCTTGTTGTGCCGCTCACTTCCACACCATCGGGAATTAAGAGGTATTGATTCAAATTTTGCAAAGAGGCTGTATAATTAGCCTCAGCTTTTTGAATGTTCACCATTAATTCCTGATATTTTGCCTCGGCTGCCAAGTATTCAACCTTCGATGTTTGCTGTGTTTCATAACGTAGCCGGGCAGCTTTCAAAAAGTTGGAATATATACTGTCGAGCTGCAAATAAAGTTGCCATTGTTTTTTGTTGGCAAGTGCATCATACCATGCTAAGCTCACATCGCGAACTAAGCTTTGTTTGCTGAGCTGACTTTGGTAAGTAGCCAAATCAATCCGACTATTTCCCAATTTATTCTTCGCATGTATGCCTAAGATGTTGATTTCCGATTGCGATATGCCAAAAGTGTTATGCACTCCGAAAATACTGCCGTCGGTTTCTTCTTTTCCTGTTGATATGGAAGTGCTGCCAAAATCATAGGCTGTCGATTTCAAAGCTTTCTGCCGTTCAACTTCCATGGCTGCGGCTTTCAACGAAGGATAGTTTTCTTTTGCTATGCCCACGGCTTGCTCCAACGATACGGCATTTTTCTCTTGTGCTTGTGCATTTTCTGCAAACCCGAAGCTTCCCAGCATGCAAAGGATGATTGCTGATGCAATTTGGGGTGTTTTGTGTGTTTTTTTATTCGACTCCACCATTTTATAAAGCACCGGCAACACCACGAGGGTAAGAAAAGTCGATGTAATCATACCTCCGATAACCACCGTGGCAAGCGGGCGTTGCACTTCGGCACCTGCAGAACTTGATATTGCCATTGGGAGAAATCCAAGTATATCGGTAGAAGCGGTGAGGAAAATAGGACGTATTCGCCGAACGGCACCTTGTTTTATAAGCTCATTTAGCGAAAGCTTGCCTTCCGCTCGCAATTCATTAAATGAACTGATAAGCACCAGTCCGTTGAGCACCGCCACACCAAAGAGCACAATAAAACCAACGCCGGCAGAAATACTGAAAGGCATATCTCGTAAATATAACGAAACCACGCCGCCCACTGCCGCAAAAGGAATGGCAACGTAAATCATGAGCGTTTGTTTGAATGATTTTATGGCAAAGAACACCAACAAGAAGATAAGTATGAGTGCAAAAGGCACCACCACAGCCAATCGTTTGGTTGCACGCTCCAAATTCTCGAATGCTCCGCCATACCGAATGTAATAGCCGGCAGGCAGCACTAAATTAGCATCCAATTTTTGTTGAATCTCTTCAACGAGCGATTTTATATCCCGACCTTCCACGTTGATACCCACATAAGTTCGGCGGTTCGTATTGTCGCGACTAATTTGCATCGGACCGGGCTGATAACTGATATCGGCAACCTCTTTTAAAGGCACCTGATTACCATCGGGCGTATTAACATACAGGTTCCGAATATCGTTAATACTTTTCCGGTGAGTTTTGTCTAATCTGATAGCCACATCAAACATGCGTTCGCCCTCATAAATAACGCCGGCAACCCCTCCGCTAAATGCCGTTTCCACCAAAGTATTCAGCTCCTTAATGTTCAATCCGTATTGCCCGATTTTAGTTCGGTTATATTTTATGGTAATCTGAGGCAATCCCTTAGTAGCTTCTGCCTTAACCCCCGAAATACCGCTAATACCGCTAATGAGCTTGGTAATCTCGTCGGCTTTTTCAGCTAAAATATCCAGATTATCGCCATATAATTTAATGGCAATATCTTCGCGGATACCGGTTAGCAGCTCATTGAAACGCATTTCAATGGGTTGTGAAAATTCATAGTTAATGCCCGGAAGCGCAGCCAGTTTCTCGCGTATTCCGTCGATAAGCTCCTGTTTGGTCTTCACTTTCGTCCATTCTTCCTTTGGTTTCACCACTACGAATATATCGGCAATATCAATAGGCATCGGGTCGGTAGGCAGGTCGGCAACACCAATGCGCGACTGAATCGAAGCAATTTCATTCGGATAATTTTCTAGCACCACCTGTTCTATGCGAGTAGAAGCTTTCTCGGCTTCGCTCAACGAAGTGCCGGGTTTCAGAAGAGCCTGCATCGAGAAATCTCCTTCGTCGAGCTGCGGAATGAACTCGGCTCCCATGCGCGAGAATATAAAAACTCCTGCCACGAGCAAAACTACGGCAATGCCAATGATTAGTTTGCTTCGGTGCAGTGCCCACGAAATAACCGGACGGTAAATGTTTTCCAGCTTATGAATAGCTTGCTCTCCCCATGTCTTTTTTGCCGTTTTCGGAGCTCGAAGCACCAAAGCTGACATCATCGGGATGTAGGTAAGGCAAAGAATAATCACACCGAGTATGGCGAAAGCAAAAGTCATGGCCATCGGCTTAAACATCTTGCCTTCCACTCCCTGCAATGCCATTACGGGAATAAACACGATAAGAATGATGATTTGCCCGAAGAAAGCCGAATTCATCATCTTACTTGCCGATTCATAGGCCATATTATCACGTTGAACGAGCGGAATTTTCTTGCCGATGAACATTTTTTTGTGCAGGTAGAAAATCATGCTTTCCACAATAATCACCGCTCCGTCAATCAATATGCCGAAGTCGATAGCTCCCAAACTCATCAAGTTTGCCCACACACCGAACACATGCATCATGATAAATGAAAATAGCAAGGCTAGGGGAATGGTGGTGGCAACCAACAGTCCGCCGCGCATATTGCCCAAGAAAATTACCAACACAAAAATAACAATCAATGCCCCGATAGAAAGATTCTCGGCAACGGTAGATGTGGTGCTTTTAATCAGGCGGCTTCGGTCGAGAAACGGTTGGATTTTCACCCCCGGAGGAAGCGATTTCTGAATTTGTGTCACTCGTTTCTTAACCTCTTGAATAACATTGTTCGAATTTTCACCCTTCAGCATCATCACGATACCGCCCACGGCTTCCCCTTTGCCGTTTTTGGTAAACGCACCGTAACGCACGAAATTTCCGAAATGCACATCGGCAACATCTCGAATGAATATCGGCTTTCCGTTTTTGGTGGTAATCGGTGTATTTTTAATATCGTCGAGCGAACGCATAAGCCCTTCGCCGCGAATAAAGTTGGCTTGATAATTTTTTTCGATATAAGCTCCACCCGTATTCTGATTATTATCTTTTAATGCCTGAAATACATCGTTAATCGTGAGGTTCATACTCCGCAATTGGTCGGGATTAATGGCAATCTCATATTGTTTGCCCCTTCCGCCGAAAGAATTTACTTCAACCACGCCCGGCACCATTGCCATTTGTCGTTTCACGATCCACTCCTGCATCGTGCGCAAATCCATATCATTATAAACCGTGTCGTAGTCGGGCTGCACCTCCAGCGTGTATTGGTAAATTTCGCCCAAACCCGTGCTTATCGGAGCCATAAAAGGTTCCGAGAAGCCCTCCGGAATTTTATCTTTCACCTCGGCAAGAGCTTCACTCACTAACTGACGGGGAAGATAAGTCCCCATATCATCTTTAAACACGATGGTCACCACCGAAAGCCCGAAACGCGAAACCGAGCGTATTTCCGTAACTCCGGGCAGGTTGGCAACCGAAAGTTCTACCTGATAGGTCACGAATTGCTCAATATCTTCCGTTCCGAGGTTGGGTGCAGTAGTTATTACCTGCACTTGATTATTGGTAATGTCGGGCACAGCGTCGAGCGGTATTTTGGTCATCGACCATAGCCCGCCAATAATAAGAGCGAGCGTCATCAAACCAATCACCACCTTATTTTTTATGGAAAAAGATATTATTGAATTTATCATACTTTGTTCATTTATATTGTTTTTATCGGCAAAATTTGGGTTCGCTTTCATTTCAAAACGATACAAATAAGCCTGCCAATGGCACACAACACACCGTATGCATGGTTGAATCGCTAGCTTTAAAACACCGATGCGACAAGCAGATACAGTTGTGCATTTTCCGTTTCTCAACATCGTTTACAGCCATTTCAAATCATTGGAAAAGCCTAAAAGTATAGCCCGGCAAGTAGTGAAAAGCCAGTTGCTGAAACGAATGGTTGAAAAAATGAGTTTATTTAAGAAAACAAGGCAAGGGGAGGGGCTCGCAATGAGCGAGAATTAAGCACCGTTATCGAGAATTCTGCCGTTTGATGGCAGCAACCGGCAACCGAGTGCTCGCAACAATTAAGCGAAAGCTGTTCCCTTTCGGGGAGCAGAAAAAAATCAACAGCATGCAGAGAAACGAAATCAGATACAACAACCTGCGATTTAGTATCTAATAAATTAAACGCATGGCAATGTAATTCATGTGTCGGCTTTTCGTTAGGATGATTTTCATAAACGGAATCTTCCGAAGAATGAATCAACTCGGGGTGATGGTCATGAGGAATAATAGAATGAGCAAAAAGAATCAGCCCTGCCAGCAGCAAAAGAAACTTTCCGTTATATCTATTTTTTAGGCTCACCACAAATGAAATTAGTTAGTTGATTGTTGAGCGTAAAGGTATGAATACTTTATAGATAGGCAAGAAGTTGGCTTGATTGAAATTACACATTTAAGTAAATTAAAGATTTGTTTTGTTGCAACAATGCCGATAGTTGAATAAAAGTAACGTAAAGAGTTTTCAAGCTTTCGTAAAGCCGGTATAAATAAGATAATAATAAAAATATTTTCATTTTTATTATAATTACTAATCCATATTGGTGAAAAAATAATTTACATAATAAACCGCTGATTATTTGCGCCATACATAATTCAAACTTTGGGTGTCATTACATGAAAAGCTCCTGAAATTAGGAATAATATCTGATATATAAATAAAGTATAAGTAAACAACTAACTTGAGCAAGAAATCAAATCGGAATATCGATTTACGGTATTTCGAGCCGAAAAATGGAAAAGACGAGCAACGTTATATGACGTTTGGTGGAAAAATGAAAAGACAATAAACGTTAGATGACGTTTAAGGTAATTTATATTTAACTTTAATAAATAACTTAATTATGGCCATTTACGAGAAATTAAGAACTAACATCCGTTTGTCGGCATTAAGCGGATTGAGTAATCGCATGATTGATTTTTATGCTACTAAAGATTTAGCATCCGGATTACGAGCCGTTTGTAACTCAACTTATCGACTTATCGGCACAGTTTAATGTGGCACTCAACAGAGAGAAGGTACTGTCAGAACTTGCCGAATACGATAAAAAGTGCGATGATGCTTACCGAGCGTTCTATTATTATGTGGAAGCTTACACCAGATTTAAAGGAACTATGTACGAAGAAAGTGCCAATAAAGTAATGTCGGTGTTGAATCGTTATGGTTTAAAAGTAACCAACATGGCCTATGATGATGAAACCGGTATGATTGATTCACTTTTGGCAGAATTAAACAGCGAAGAACTGGAAAGCAGTATGGCTGCTTTATCGAATGTTCGCACAATCTGCTATGAACTAGAGGTTGTAGAACAAAGGTTCAAAGAGAAAGGAAATGAGCAAGATCAGTTCGTGGTAACTCAAAATGAAAATATTCTTTCGGCAACGAAGCTGAAAACACCGCTATTGGCAGTTATTAATGATAATATTGTGAGTTATCATATCGCCATGGTCGGTTTTAAAGATGAAGCATTTCGCATCATTGCCGATACCATAAACACCATGATTGAAAGTGAAAATGTGCTCACTCGCTCAAGAACCTCGAAAGGAGCAGAGCAACAGCAAACAAACACCGATGAACAAGATTAAAATCGGCATATGCCGATGAAAAGAACCGGGCAGCTGCTCGCAATTTTTGTTCTCCTGAGTACATCAAAAAGTAAAGGAGGCTAAATTAGCCTCCTTTACTTTTTGATGAATTATCTTCCTACAAAGAACCTTCTAATTCAGCACCTGCTTTGAATTTAACCACTTTTTTCGCTGCAATTTGAATTTCAGCACCGGTTCTTGGGTTACGACCTGTTCTAGCTGCGCGCTCAGAAGCAGAGAAAGTCCCGAAACCAATAAGTTGGATTTTGTCATCAGCTTTTAAAGCTTCTGATGTTGCTTCCATGAAAGCTTCTAATGCTTTTTTTGAATCTGCTTTTGTTAAGCCTGACTTTGCAGCCATAGCATCGACTAATTGAGTTTTGTTCATGATATACAATTTAAAATTTTAAGTATACAATATTTGTATTGTTTCAGTATTGTTTCTTATCTAACCACTAGCGAATATAAATACTTATAAGAAATAAATAAGAATGTTGTTTAGTTTTTTTAACTAAATAGTGATTTTTTCTATGTTAAAAGCTTTTTTTTGTATCTATTTCTGCTCTTTTTGTTCAGTAACAACAGTTTTGTAGCCGAGTTTGTTAAGTGCATCTTGCAATCCTGTTTCATTATTCTTGTCGGTTCGGTATTTCACTGTCACTTGTTTTTTAGGCACATCAACCGACACATTTTTAACACCTTTTTCATAAGGTATATTATTCATGATTTTTTCTTCGCAAGAATGGCAGTCAATTTCACAATTGAACGTTACTTCTTTCACTTCTTTCACTTTTTTCTCTTGTGCTTGAACAGATAGCCCTCCAACAAGCAAAGCGGTTGCCAAAATAAATTTTCTCATGGTTTATTGTATTTAATGATTATCCTTTTCCTAAATTATATTTAATACCGGCATAAAACATCCTGCCGTAAATCGGAGCCCATATGCGGCTTGCATCGAAATCGTTGCTAAACGGACTTTCGGGAGCAATAATAGCATCTTGCTGCGTGTAGCTGCTCAGGTTCTCGCCACCTACATAAAAACTCCAGTTCCGATAATTTTTGGTTATCTGCGCCAACAACACTACGTAATTGTCAGAATAATCGGCACGACGGTTCTCGGCAGCATTATCTGCAGTTGAAGGCAAACGCTGATTACCGTTAAACTGCGCCGTAAAGTCGAATTGCCACTTATTTAAATTTGTGGCGTAGCTTGCCGAAAGTAATCCTTTATATTTATTGGTGAAGGGGGCTTCTTTCAATTCGTTGCCGTAGGTAATTTTCACATCGTTGTATCGATAGGCGGCAGTCAGCGTGAACCGCTTGAAAACTTCATAGCTGCTTTCTATCTGAAAGATATTAGAATATGATTTGCCTTCGAGGTTATAAAAATGTATCTCATGGCTGTTTTGTTCCATATCGGCAACCAATTGGTTGGTGAAATCGGTGCGGTAATATTCTAAATAGATATTCCATGGGCGATTATTCACCGTAAAGTTATTCACCACACTCAAACCATAGTTCCAAGCTTCTTCTTGCTTCATGTGGGTATCATCTAAGAGAAAATGTTTGGCACTCGCCATATATTTTGAATTTTCGCTTATCACATCGGGCGTGCGATAGCCTTTGCCGGCACTTGCTCGCAAAGAAATATTTTTGCCTATTGAATATTTGGCATGTATGCGAGGGGTGAAGAATCCGTTGTATAGCGAGCTGTAATCATAACGAGCTCCCATAAGTAAGGTGAACTTTTCGCTCGGCATATAGGTATATTCAGCAAATACACCGGTCACATGCTCTTCATAACCGTGATAATTGCTTAATTGGCTGAACTCGGCATCGTTCTTATCATAATTGAAACTCGCCCCGATGTTATACACATGTCGGGTGTCGAACAAATAAGAAGCATAAATAAAGTTGGCATATAAGTTCTGCTGCGTCACATTAAACACATTGTGCCCGTAAAAAGATTCCCGATTAAAATAATTGTATGATAAAATCGTACCAATACTGCTGGCGTCGCGATTGAGCATAAAACCGTTTTTTGCAAACACATTAAATCGTTTCACATCAACATCAATGCCATACACATCGGGTTGTTCCTCCATGCTGTGCTTATGATTGAAGTTTTTTTGTCCGCCTTGGCGTTGGTCGTTCAAAAATGTGAAACCAAACTTCGATTCCCAAATTTCTCCCTGATAATTCCATTGATTCATCAACACGAGCATATCGCTTAGCGGTTTATCTAAGAAATTATCCTGATTCATATCCAGTTTGCGGAAATTTTTATTGCCATGCACCATAAACGAAGTGCTCAGCTTATGGCTCAGGTCGGCAGTGTATCCCACGTTCAGCTCGGCTTTTCCATCTTGGTTTCCATAGGTGTTGAAGAAAAAACGCTCTGCTCCGCTGGGCTCTTTCACATCAATGTTTATTTGTCCGGTAATCGATTCATAGCCGTTTTTCACCGCTGCCGTTCCTTTAGAAACCTGAATGGAGTTAATCCACGTGCCGGGGAAATATTCTAAACCGAAAGCCGATTCGGCACCGCGTAAAATCGGCACGTTATTCATGGTGAGCTGTGCATACTTTCCTGCCAATCCGAGTAGCTGAATTTGCTTCACTCCCGACACGGCATCGGCATAGTTCACATCAACCGATGCGTTGGTTTCAAAGCTTTCTGAAAGATTGCAACAAGCGGCACGCGCCAGTTCTTTGCCTGTAATCTTCTGAACGGCATTGGGTGTGAGCATCGACATGCCCGCCGATTGCTGCCTTCCGCCCACCACCACTTCATCTACCAATTCGCTGCTCTTTTCCAGCTCTATTCTGAGGTAGGAATGCTTATCGATGTGCATTGTTTTGGTTTCGGTGCCCAAGTAAGAGAATTGAAGCATGTGGGCATCTTCGGGCTTTTCAATATTGAATTTTCCGTCTTTATCGGTGAAAGTTCCTTTATTTGAACCTTTCCAAACCACGGTAACTCCGGGAATGAGCTCTTTGGTGTCGGCAAAGCGTACTTCACCCTTAATATGTTGTGCAAAACTATTGATTGAGCATAGGCTTAGCACCAATAGCAAGTAAATTTGTTTCATGTATTTAAAATTTTGAAATAAGCTGTAAGCTATGGGCTTTATGCCGGCCGGTTATAATTATCTTCCTGTGTCTGGCTCGGCTTATTGCGTATAGCTTAAGCCTACTGCATGAAAGTTTCATGTTGTAGAATGATATTCTGAGTTGATATTTAAACGTGAAAAATGAGCATAACGATTGTTATGTCATATCAAGATTTCAAATCAACTAGCAATATAGTTTGAGCTTATGTTGGCGAATGGATATAGTCCTCCCATAGTTTATTTTAGGACTTGTGTTTGCCGAAAGACGAGATGTTTCGCTGAGTTTTAAGCTCTCGTCAAGCGAAGAGATGCAAAAATCGGCACATAGCTGTGCACAAAAGAGAATGCAGTGGAAATCGGCTGTCGGAATGAGTGTCCGGCTCGATCCGATGAAATTTTCTTTCAGTTTGATGCTGAAAGTTTGCACATCGTTATGGTCGGTGCAGCAATCATCGGCTGTTGTGCCCGATGAACAACAAGAATCGTGCTCTTCGTGTTTTTGCTCGTGGCAAAGCTCTTGCGTGTTATCAATATATACCGAAACATAGTTTTGTGCCGAGTTTTGGCAAAAATGGGTGTAAAACACAACGCCGGTAGTGCTTAGCACAATGCTGAACACCAAAATCATAACTACTGATAAGTTGGCAAGTGTTTTCATGCTTCAAAAATAGAATCTTAAAAAATAAAAAGCAAATTTTATTTTAGCATGCCGTAAGATTGCCTGTTTAACCGGTTGAAAGCAAGGAAATCATTATCTTTAGAGCCTGAACATTAAATAATAACTTATTATGATTAACGTAGAACAGTATTTAGAAGAAAACAAAAGCCGATTCTTGGAAGAGCTCTTCGGATTAATTCGCATACCTTCCATCAGCTCGCAATCAGAGCATCAAGCCGATATGCATCAAGCTGCCGAATATTGGAAACAACTCCTTTTAGATGCAGGAGCCGATAAGGCATCGGTGTTTGAAACTGCCGGTCATCCGGTAACTTACGGCGAAAAACTAATCGACCCTTCCAAACCCACCGTGTTGGTTTACGGGCATATGGATGTGATGCCGGTTGAGCCTTTGGAATTGTGGAACACGCCGCCTTTTGAGCCGGTAATCAAAGACGGCAAGATTTTTGCACGCGGTGCCGACGATGATAAGGGGCAAGCATTTATGCACGCCAAGGCTTTCGAGTATATGGTGAAAAATGATTGTTTGCCTTGCAATGTTAAGTTCATGATTGAGGGAGAAGAGGAAATCGGTTCGCCCAACTTGGGAGCTTGGTGTGAAGCACATAAAGAGATGCTGCAAGCCGATGTTATCTTGGTTTCCGATACTTCGATGATTGCCGCCGATGTGCCATCGATTACGGTAGGCTTGCGCGGTCTTTCTTATTGGCAAGTTGAGGTAACCGGTGCGAATCGCGACTTACATTCGGGTTTATATGGTGGTGCGGTGGCTAATCCGATTAATGTTTTGGCAAAACTCATTGCTCAAATGATAGATGATAAAGGACATATTACCATTCCGGGCTTCTATGACGATGTGCAGGAGGTTTCCGCTGAAGAGCGTGCTTTATTGGCTCAGGCTCCTTTCAATGTAGAAGAATATAAGTCGGCATTAGATTTGAAAGCCGTAGCAGGAGAGGAAGGATTCACAACTCATGAACGCACGGGTATTCGTCCGTCATTTGATGTGTGTGGCATTTGGGGAGGTCATCAAGGCGAAGGAGCTAAAACAGTTATCCCGTCGAAGGCTTATGCTAAGATAAGTTCCCGCTTGGTAGCAAATCAAGATTGGAAAAAAATTGCCGAGCTGTTTAAAACACATTTCGAGCAATCGGCTCCGGCATCGGTGAGCATGAACGTAGAAGTATTGCACGGCGGTCAGGCGTATAATTGTCCGATAGATTTACCGGCTTATCAAGCGGCAGAAAAGGCCTATGCAGATACTTTTGGTAAGCGTCCGATTCCATTTCGGAGCGGAGGGAGCATTCCAATCATCTCCACCTTCGAACAAGTGTTAGGTATCAAGTCGGTGCTCATGGGTTTTGGTTTGGAATCAGATGCTATTCATTCGCCCAATGAAAACTATCCGTTGGAGCAGTTCTATAAAGGTATCCAAACCATACCGTTGTTTTATAAATATTTTGCAGAATAGCGATCGTAAGACATGCTGAAGAATAATTGATTGTTTTCTGAAATGATAAAGCCAATAGACTAAATAAATGTAAGCTGTTTTACTTAATGAATTCTCTCTTTGCCTCATGTTGTATTTGCATGTAGTGCTTTTTCGATATTTATTTTGGAACTTACCACTTCATAAAAAACATATAATTACATTCTTCCATCAAATTAGAGTTATATTTGCTGTTTCTTGTTAAGGTGACGTAAGTCAATTCGAAATTAACTAAAGTGAAAATAGAAACCAGCACATTAAACAACGGGATACGGCTTGTTCATCAGCAAGTAGATTCGCCTGTGGCATATTTAGGTGTATTATTTAATACCGGTTCTAGAGATGAAGAGCTAAACCAACAAGGTTTAGCCCATTTCTATGAACACCTGATTTTTAAAGGGACAAAACATCGGAAAACGCATCATATTTTAAATCGAATAGAAGATGTGGGTGGTGAGATAAATGCTTATACAACAAAAGAGGAAACGGCAGTCTATGCCGGATTTTTAAAGGAACACTATTATCGCACGGTTGATTTGTTGGCTGATATTGTGAAAAACAGTGTATTTCCGGAAGCAGAGATCAGTCGAGAGAAGGAAGTTATTATTGAAGAGATTAATTCATATAAGGATAGTCCGTCGGAGCTTATTTTTGATGATTTTGAAGATTTGTTATATCAGAATCACCCTATTGGAAGAAACATTTTAGGTACACCGAAATTGGTGAAAGGCTATACGCGTAGTGATATTTTAGAATTTGTGTCGAACAACTATTTTACCGACGAAACGATTATCAGTTCTGTAGGAAACATTAGTTTTAAACGATTCGAGCAAATGATAATTCGTTGTTTCGGAGATATACCGCATAAAACGCGCACAAAACAACGTCAGATTTACCAAGGTTATAAACCAACATTTAAGCGAAAGGAAATGGATACTTATCAATGTCATTGTCTCATCGGTAACTTGGCATATGATGTTTATCATCCAAAGCGGTTAGCTATGATCTTATTTAATAGTATTCTGGGTGGTCAGTCTATGAATTCTCGTTTGAATTTAAGTCTTCGAGAACGACACGGATTAGCCTACAATGTAGAGTCAAGCTATACGAGTTATACCGATACCGGTTTATTTAATGTATATTTTGGCACTGAGAAAGAAAATTTAGAGCAAGCTATTCGGTTGGTTCATAAAGAATTTAAACTTATTCGAGAGAAAAGATTGGGTAGCCTACAACTATCAAAAGCAAAAAAAAGATTATTAGGACAAATGGCCATATCAAGTGACAATAAAGAAGATGCCATGTTGGCCATCGGGAAAAGTTTTATGTTATTTGATAAAATAGATGATTTTGATACATTGACCAAAAAAGTGGAAGCTGTTTCAGCATCAGATATTTTAGATATAGCCAATGAAGTTTTAGCAGAGAACCGGCTTACCACCTTAATTTTTGAATAATGAATATTGATTTAGAGAGATACGTAGAAGAACATTGCTCTCCTGAAGATGAACTGCTTTCCGAACTAGACAGAGAAACGAATTTGCGAGTGTTGCAACCTCGCATGCTTTCGGGAAATATGCAAGGACAATTGCTTACCATGCTTATGCAAATGATCCAACCCAAAGTGGCTATAGAAATAGGAACATTCACAGGCTACTCTGCCATTTGTTTGGCTAAAGGCATGCCCGAAGACTCTTTGCTACACACCATCGAAATAAATGATGAATTAGAAACAATAGCTACGGAATTTATTGTTAAAGCCAAACTAAATAATAAAATAAAACAGCATGTAGGAGATGCTTTGAATATCATACCTACACTTGACGCTCCGATTGATTTTGTTTTTATGGATGGGAATAAGCGTCATTATTGTGAATACTATGAAGCTGTTTTCGATAAGCTGAACGTGGGTGGCTATATATTGGCAGATAATATATTATGGGATGGCAAGGTGGTGCGAGAAGTTGATCGAAAAGACAAACAAACTCAAGGCATTATTGAATTTAACACTAAAGTGGCTGCCGATGAAAGAGTAAACCAAATTATATTGCCCATAAGAGATGGTTTATCACTCATTAGAAAAAATAAATATTAATTAACCCAATGAAACAGTACATTTGTAACCTTATCAAACTTTAAAATACTATGAAAACCAAAAAAATAAGAAACATAGTTGCAGTCATTGCAGTTTTAGGAGTTATTTCAGCGTGCAATGAAGACCCGTCACCAACAATGACGGCCGATGTATATCAAATTATCACAAATGGCGAGAATCCGGGCATGTATAACTATCAGTTATATGCACAGGCAGTTACGTATAACGCATCGATTGATACCATGGAAATGTCGGGACCTCTTTACATGACTTATCCGATGGAAACAGTTACTAAAGATTTTTATTATCAATACCTATCGGAGGAACAACACAGTTCATTCAATACCGGAACTTACACGATTGAGGCAACACTAACTAACGGATCTACTTTGTCGTCATCTGATGTACTGAATTATAATAGCGGGTTGTTGCCTTCAGTTATCGACAGCTGTCGCTATTTAGATTCTTACCCGGGAATGGTTCGATTGGTATTTCAATTGAACGATAATGCTGATGGATATAGTATTAATATACTCAATGCTGATGGAAATATGTTATATTCTAAAGCGGCAGTGGGTAATGGAAATGCGGACGATAATACGGTAGCCTTAAATATATCATCAGATAATTTTTCCTATCAATACCCGAAACCGGTGGATGGAGATACGTTAGAGATACAGCTGAATGCACTAGATTATCAAGCTACTCTTACCGGATTGAATGCAATTGCAGTTAGCAAAGCTAATGTGCTTTGGGGCAACGAGGACTACAACATTGATGGCAATGATACAGATAGTACTATTGATGTCATCAAATAATAAAAAAGTACATAGATATGATAAAAATTAGTAAACAAATTATTCCGGCAATTACCATCGCTGCTTTGAGTGTTCTTACGAGTTGTAATACAGAATCTACACCGCTACTGGCCGGAACAGATGTATATCAGATTATTTCAACGAATGATGAGACCGGGAAGCTTGAATATCAATTATATGCCAAAGCACTTACTTACAGTGCTGAAGTTGATACGGTAACTGTGCAATACGGAACTCCTTTGTCTAGCGATGGTCATACCTATCCAATGTCGGAGATTACAACAAATTTCTATTATGAATATTTATCAGATAAGCAAGACTATGAGTTTGGCTCAGGAACTTATACATTTGATGCCACATTAGACGATGGATCTACACTATCGGCAACTGATAAATTAACAAACAGCAAGTTGCAGCCTTCAGTTATCGACAGTTGTCAGTATTCAGAAGAAACTATTCAAGGAGGGGCAATTAAATTAAAGTTTGTTTTAGATGAACATGCCGATGGATACAATGTAAGTGTGTCGAATGCTGATGGTAATACACTATTTTATGCAGGTCCCGTTATTGTAGATGGAGATACTATTGCACTTAATATACCTCCTTACTATTTTAATGCTAATTATCCTCAGCCTCAAGATGGCGATGAACTTCAGGTTCGGATTGATGCTCTAGATATTCAAGAAACTACTACCGGTATATTAGATGCTCTGGCAACAACCACAACCAATTTGGTGTGGGGAGAAGAGTAAAAAGTATATAACAGATAATATTATAGCTGACTTTAAGAGTCGGCTATTTTTTTGAATTTTATTTTTAATGGTATATTGGTAGATTTTGGAATATTGTTATCTAATAAATACACTTAGATTTTTTTTAGTTAATCATAGTTTTTTTGTGGTTTATTAGCGATTTAATGATATAATATCATATATTTGTAGAGGTAATAAAAGTATAAGAAACACTTATATATATGAATATAAAACAACTAAGATATTTTATAGGAATAGTTCGACATAAGAGCTTTTCTAAAGCAGCTGATGAGTTAGGATTAACTCAGCCGGCATTAAGTCTGCAAATTCAGAAGCTAGAAGAAGAATGTGAATTCATGCTTATTGATAGGAGCAGGAAGCCTTTAGGGATTAGCCCGGAAGGTATGATTTTTTATGAAAAAGCATTGCAAATCCTGCAACTGGTTGATGATCTTGACCGACTAAGTATTAATATGATTGATGGTATTGAACGTCAGTTGAGAATTGGAATAATTCCTACACTATCGCCATATCTAGTACTTCTGTTTGTAGATGAATTGCGCAGAAGGCACCCGGAGCTTCACTTAAATGTGGAAGAACTGACTACTCGAGAGATTGTTGCAAAATTAAATTACAATGAAATTGATTTAGGCATTTTTGCCACGCCAATCCACGCCAAAAATTTGGAATATAAACCTCTTTTTTACGAAAAATTCTACCTATATGTTTCTCCAATTCATCCGCTGTATAAAATGGATGAAATTAGCATTGCAGATATTAATTTGGACGATGTCATTTATTTGTCGGAGGGGCATTGTTTCCGTAACCAAGTAGATTCTATCTGTTTAGCAGCTCAAGACCGCACACGTAATCTGCAATACGAATATACCTCAACCTCCATAGAGTCTCTTAAACGAATGGTTGAGGAACAAGGAGGCATAGCCTTTATTCCGGAATTGGCAGCTCGCAATATTCCGAAAGGATGTGAAATGATGGTCAAAGAAATAAAGGGAGATAATCCGACTAGGGAAATCAGTGCTGCATATTTGAAAACCACCGGACTAAAACGAGTTGGGCAACATTTCGTTGATACGGTAATTGATAGTATTCCTGAGCCGATGCATAAAAAACCTGTTCAAAATCCAATTGACACTCGAATCAAATTGTAAGATTAGGCGTATAAATAAATTTAAAGCACAACTATTTTTGGTTAGTTGTGCTTTTTTTTGTTACAATTTGAGATTAGATTAATTCACTACAATTAACGCTAGTTAATTGTAATATAATAACTATATTTTGTTAATTTGCACAATTGTAAATCAATCATATACAAGAAATTAAAGAGATTGATAAAAATAACTATTTTAACTAAGTTTTATAAAAATGCGGAACAATATCCTACTGAAAAAAAGCCTAAATGTATTTATCCTATCTTTCATTCTACTTTTAGTTTCGCAAACCGTAAATGCACAGTTAATTAATGACTCTAATCTTATCGAAAAATCACAGTTTGGTAAAGGATTCTTCAACTTCGTGGGTAGAGATAGCACTTTTAGCTTGAAATTTGCCGCTCGTTTTCAATTTTTATCTTCTGTTACCGGTATTCAGGATCAGGGACCCCAAACAGACTTTAAGATTCGAAGAGAGCGCTTAAAATTTGATGGTTTTGTTTTTTCTCCGAAGTTAACTTATAAATTAGAACTTTCACTGTCGAATAAAGATATGAATATCGTGTCTGATTATACCGGTGATACACCCGGTATTGTACTTGATGCACTCTTGAGATGGAACTTCTATAAGAATTGTGCTCTTTGGCTCGGACAAACAAAATTGCCGGGAAATGTAGAGCGGGTTACTTCATCGGGAGAGTTGCAATTTGTAGATAGATCGCTTCTAAACTCAAAATTTAATATTGATAGGGGAGTGGGATTTCAATTTCGTCATCATTTTAACATAGGAAAGACGTTTTTAATACGAGAAGTTCTTGCTCTCACACAAGGTGAAGGACGAGATGTTATTGAAGGCAATCAAGGTGGTTTGCAATACACCGGAAGATTTGAAATTTTGCCTTTTGGAGCTTTTGCTCATAGTAATGAATATCAAGGTTCAGCACTCTATCGAGAGTCAAAACCGAAATTTATGTTAGGCGCAACTTATAATTTTAATGACGATGCCGTAAAGACTAGAGGTACTATGGGAACATATATGGACACAAATCAAGGTTTGTTTGAAACAGATATAACTTCATTGTTTGTTGATGCAGTGTTCAAATATAGAGGATTTTCGCTTTTGGGAGAGTATTCTCAGCGGATATGTGATAACCCGATAGCCTATGATGTATCAGAAACTGACGGTTCATTGGAGCAGGCCTATCGAGTGGAAACCGGAACCGGTTTGAATTTACAAGCCGGTTATCTATTCGATTCTAACTGGGAAATTGCAGGAAGATACACCGGAATTGATATGGATGAAAGTGCTAATGGAACGCAACAACAATATACACTAGGCATTTCAAAATATTTAGTAGGACATAAATTGAAAGTTCAAACAGATTTTAGTTATTTGGATAATGCTTTAGCAAGCAATGAGTTTATGGCTCGTCTCCAAGTAGAGGTTCACTTTTAATAATAGCATAAAAAGACATTAAATTTTATCGAATTTAATGCCTTTTTGATCTGTGATTTCTATTACTACAGCAAGTGAAGTAGCTTTTCTGCCTCATGAATGTCAGCATATTTTCCCAGATCCATCCAAATAGATTTATCGTCAATAAGTGCTCCAATTTTTTCTGAATTAGCTAAGCGGAGATACATATCAATACTAGAAAAGGCTCCTTGTTCTGTAATCTTATCTAAAAGATCGGGAGAAATTATTTGAATACCGCTGAATGCAAAGGGCTCAGCCTTAGCAATAAGATCGGGGCGAGATTCTTTGACAGCTCCTGTCTTTATATTTTTCCAACCACATAAATAGCTATCGTTAAATAATAAGTATCGCGACGTGTCACGTTTGCGAACGACTAATGTCGCCAGATTATGAGCCGAGATATGGTGTCGCATAAGTGCGAAAATATCTAAGTCTGACAGAATATCAACATTTATAATTAGAATGGGTTCACTTCCCTTTAAAAGCGGCTTAGCATGCAGGATAGCACCTCCGGTATTCATTAACCTTTCCCGCTCGTTGGAAATCTGAATATTTACCTGAAAGTTATTGTGATGCTGTAGAAACTTTTCTATTAGATCAGCGAAATGGTGTACATTGATAACAATATCAGTAATATTGAAACTGATTAAACGCCTAATACACCGTTCTAATAAAGTTATTCCTCCCAATTCTACTAAGGCTTTGGGCTTGTTTAAAGTCAGTGGCTGTAGGCGAGTACCTAAACCGGCAGCAAATATCATGGCTTTCATAGAGCGGAAAGATATAAAAAAAGCACCTCTTATGAGATGCTTTTCCGAGTATATACGCGATATTTATTTCATTTCGTTTTGCAGTGCCAACATTTTAATGGCAGTAATCGCTGCTTCATCTCCTTTATTTCCTAATTTACCACCTGCACGATTAATAGCTTGTTCCTCATTGTCAGTGGTGAGCACACTAAAAATAAACGGTTTGTTATATTTTAGATTTAAATCCACTGATCCCTGAGTTACTCCTTGACAAATAAAATCAAAATGACGAGTCTCTCCTTGGATAACGCAACCGATAAGAATAATAGCATCTGCATCAGTGTATTCAGCAGCATATTGTCCGCCTAATGGAAGTTCAAAAGTGCCGGGCACATGTTTAATGATTATATCGTTTTCATCAGCACCGTGTTTTATGAGAGTATCTTTAGCTCCTTGAGCCATTGCACCCGTGATATGATAATTCCACTCTGCTAAAACAATGGTAAATTTCATGCCTTTAGCTGATGGTACTGATTTTAAATCGTATGCAGATAAGTTTTTTGTTGCCATAATTTTTAATTTTTACAAACATAAAAATCCCCTCTTTGGAGGGGATTTACATTATGCTTTATTCGAATATTAGTTCAAATTCACCTGAGTACGAGCAATGTATTTATCAATGCTTCTACCCTCAATAGAAGTGGCATATTTGCTTTTTATCGTTTGATAAGCTGCTAAAGCTTCTTTGTAGTTTTTTTCGCTTTCATAAACTTGACCAACTTTAAGAAGATAGATAGGAGCGGTAAGCTCATTATCAAAAGATACTGCTTTTTTATACGCTTTAATAGCTGCAGAATTATTTCCTAATTCAACTTGACAGTCGCCTTTTAAACCTTCTGAAATAGGAGCTAATAGTGGGTCATCGGTTGAGAAATCATTAAGGTATTCGATTGCTTCGTCAAATTGTCCCAAACGAGCATAAGAAACACCTGTGTAATAATTTGCTAAATTGCCGGTTGATGTTGAACCATAGTTGTCGATAATATCGAGGAATCCGGCATTAGTACCGTCGCCGTTAATAGCTAAATTGAAAGAATCTACATCGAAATAGCGTTGTGCAGCTTCAATATCAGCTAGGGCACTTTGTTCTTTAGGAGCAACAATAAAATTGTTATATGCCATGTAAGCCACAGCAACAACCACAATTACAGCAACAACTCCAACAATTCCTTTTTGATTTTTTTCAATGAATGCTTCTGTTCTGCCTAATACATTTTCTACTTCCTGCAGATTGTCTTCTTGCGTAGTTTGATTTTTATGATCTACCATCTTAGTTAATTGAGTTTTCTAATCTTTCTAATCGGATGACAAAAATATACTTTTTTGCTAAAAGTAAAGCCTATATGCTTCTAAAAAATACGAGCTTTATGTAAAACCAAACATATGCTTGGAAATTATCTTTAGTATTTTCTTCTGTATAGAGCATATTTCAACTTTACTTGCGCACCAATTGTACAACATTTTCTACATGATGCGTGTGTGGAAACATATCGACCGGTTGAATCTTATTAACACGATACATTTCATCAAGTAAAGCTAAATCTCGAGCTTGTGTGGCCGGATTACAGCTAACATACACAATGCGTTGCGGTGCAGCTCTTAATATCGTTTTTATTACATCTTCATGCATTCCGGCTCTGGGTGGGTCGGTAATAATAACGTCAGGTGCGCCATGTTGCGATATAAAAACATCATTCAGTACATCTTTCATATCGCCGGCATAAAACTTGGAATTATTAATATTATTCAATGCAGAGTTAATCTTGGCATCTTCAATAGCCTCGGGCACGTATTCTACACCAATCACTTTTTGGGCTTTTTGAGCTATAAAATTAGCAATAGTGCCCGTCCCTGTATATAAATCGTAAACTACTTCAGTGCCTGTGAGTTCGGCAAAATTACGTGTAACTTTATATAATTCGTAGGCTTGTGTAGAATTTGTCTGATAAAAGCTTTTAGGGCCGATTTTGAAACGAAGACCTTCCATTTCTTCAAAGATATGGTCGGGACCCTTATAAGCAATAATGTCTTGGTCGCCAATTGTGTCATTAGGTTTTGAGTTGATGACGTACATAATCGAGTTGAGTTCCGGAAATTCAGCTTCAATAGCTTTTAAAAGAGCTTCTCGCTGTTCTTTATCATCTCGATATAAAGCCAAAATAAGCATATTTTCGCCTGTTGAAGAGGTACGAACAATCATATTGCGCAAGAAACCAACTTGATTTCTGATATCGAAAAACTCCAACTCATTGTTTAGGGCATATTCTCGAATAAAGTTTCGCAATCGATTTGACGGTTCAGGTTGAAGCCAACATTTTTCAATATTGATGATTTTATCAAACAATCGGGGAATATGAAAACCCAAGGCATTCATGTCATGAACTCCTAATTCACTATCCATTTCTTCAAATGACAACCAGCGTTTATTGCTAAAGCTAAATTCCAGTTTATTGCGGTAGAAGGTATTTTCTTTTGAACCTAAAATAGGCATAACTTCCGGAAGTTCAATTCGTCCTAATCGGTGAAGTTGGTCGTTTACTTGCTTTTGTTTATAAAACAGTTGTTTCTCATAGGGTAGGTATTGCCATTTACACCCTCCGCACACGCCGAAGTGTTTACAGAAAGCTTCCTGACGGTCATCGGCATATGATTGAATATTTACGACCCGAGCTTCCATATATTTTTTTCGCTTCTTGGTAACTTGCAAATCAACTACATCTCCGGGCACTACATGTGTGGTGAAAATAATCATATCATTAACTTTGGCAATAGCTTTGCCTTCTGCACCAATATCAATTATCTCAACACCTTCAAATAGAGGCTTTTTCTTTCTGCTTCTGCTCATTTTAATATGAAATTTGCCACAAAAGTAATCTTTAATTAGCAGTTACAAAACATCTTCAATAGGCTTTTCTCTTTACAATATGCGTATAAAACTATCTGAATTGCTTTTTTCTCTGTTACATATGAAGTGAATTAAATGTTTTTGCTGCTTTTCTCACTCAGATAATGGAGCAAATTAATGTTTTATGTGTTTTACTACTCTCTACATTGAAATAAATAGATATAAGCATCTCTTTCTTTTCATCCATAAGAGCTAAATTAGAGATGTTTCAGCCAATTATCATTGCATAAAATAGAAAGTAGAATAATAGATAATCATAAAATTAAGATTTGTCTTGTTTTTACAAAATGAATGAAATATCTTAGTTGAATCTTTAAGTACTAATAAAAAAGTTAACAAATTATGAATCGTACTTTATTTCTATTTTTCCTTCTTTGTTTCTCTTCATCACTGTGGGCACAAGAAGACAAAACAAGTAATTTTTCAATGTCGGCAGAAGTTCGTCCGAGATATGAGCTGCGAGATGGGTATAAGGCTCCTTTAACTGAAGAACAAGATTTGGGGCAATTCATATCTAATCGTGTTCGCTTAAATATGAACTATAATAAAGGACCATTGGCAGCTTCATTAAGATTTCAAGATGTAGGAACTTGGGGAGACAGAACAGTTTTCGGAAGTGGTGACACACATAAAATAGGTTTCTTTGAAGCATGGGCATCTTATCGATTTGCACCTAAATTTGCGCTGAAAGTTGGTCGTCAAGTTATTTCTTATGATGATGAGCGAATAATGGGAGAAATCAATTGGTCTCAACAAGGATTAAGTCATGATGCTTTAGTGATGCAATTTAATAATGCTGCCGGCGATGTACGGGTAGATATCGGTGCGAGCTATAATCAAGAAAGTGAGAAAAATGCCAATTCGGCCTATCCATACACCAATAAGGCTATGCAATATTTGTGGATAAACCAATCTGACGATAGTTTTTATTGGAGTTTCTTATTTTTAAATAATGGTACTCAGCAGGCAGCAAGCGAAGATTTAAAAGTATATTATAGCAAAACCTACGGCGTTTATCTGAATAACGTAAAAAAGAGTAATTGGGATGTTGGAGGATCGCTCTATGCTCAGGGGGGTAAAGATGTTTTTGGAAATAAGATAGCTGCTTTTTACGTTGCAGCACATTTGAAGAAGGCTTTATCTTCGAGCTTTAAACTAGGAATAGGAGCCGAGGTTTTATCGGGAACAGATATGGACGCTACTGATACTAAGAATCATTCTTTTGATCCGATTTATGGTACAAATCATAAATTTAATGGTTTCATGGACTATTTTTATGTAGGAAATCATAAAAATAATGTAGGATTACAAGATTATTATACACAATTAGATTATAAGAAAAACAAGTTCTCGGCATCTTTAGTCGGACATGTATTTAGTAGTATGGGAAATGTTGTTAATGAGAGCGGAGACAAGCTGGATAACTATTTGGGGGTAGAACTGGATTTGACAGCAAACTACCAAGTAGATACCAATTTCAAAATTAGCGGAGGATACAGTCGTATGTTTGCCAGTGAAAGTATGCAAGCGATAAAAGGAGCAGCCGCAGGTATGCGTTCAGGAGGAAATTGGCTGTTTATATCTTTAGATTTTACACCTCAATTCTTTAGTATTTCGAAATAGAATAAAACTTTGATGTAAAATAAGAGAGCAGAAACGGCACGCCACTTCTGCTCTTTTAATTATTATGCCAATAAACCTATTACCAAAGTTTTGCAGGATATATGCCTTTATCAGTTAAATCTTTGATTTTACCTACTACAAATGGCTTGTCTTTGGGGAAAGTCACGCCAAACCAAGGAGAGTCGGCCTCTAATACTTTAGTAGCAGCTTCTTTACTTTTAATTAAGTCGAACACTACATTAGGAATATAAAATTCAGATTTAGGTGTGTTGATATCTGCATCTAAGAATTCTTTGAACAACTCCTCTAATTTACCGAATAGACTAGGGTGAAATCCCCAATAATTCATTGATGCAGGAGAATTCTCAGCGATGCTGATTAATTCGCCATTACCATTATCGCACACAATGCCTTGGGCTTCGCGGCGAATGTCATGACGCTCTACAATAACAGTAAGATTTTTATCTTCATCGCTTTCACAGATACCTCGACTTACTGAGCCATATTCAGATAACGTGTTTTTCAATGAATAACCCATCATACTGTATTGATCTTCTGTACATTCATTTTTTAGAAAGTCGGCCATAACTTCGAATGACTCTTTTCCATAGAAATCATCAGCATTAATAGATGCAAAAGGCTCTTTGATAACATCTTTAGCCATTAATATAGCATGACCTGTGCCCCAGGGCTTTTCTCTACCTTCCGGATAAGTGTAACCTTCCGGCAGTTTATTGATTTCTTGATATACATATTCAACTTCAATTTTGCCATCTAATTTGCCATCGAACTTAGCTTTAAATTCATCGGCAAAACTTTCGCGGATAACAAAAACCACTTTGCCGAATCCGGCACGAATAGCATCGAATACGGAATATTCTATGATAGCTTCTCCATTTGGACCAAATGGATCAATTTGTTTTAAGCCTCCATATCTACTACCCATTCCGGCAGCAAGGATTAATAATGTTGGTTTCATCTTTTAAAAATTTTTATGGTGATGTTTATTCGTTTTCGTTATAATAATCGCCGTACCAGCTTGCATAAGTGGAGTAAGCTTTAGCAATGCGCTCTAATTCGTTTTGTGCTAATTCCGGAGTTAGTTCCTTAATTTTACGGGCAGGAGTTCCGGCATATACGCTATTCGATTCTACAATCGTTCCCTTGGTAACTACTGATCCGGCAGCAATAATAGTGTTCGAGTTGATGATACAATCATCTAGCACTACGGCATTCATACCTATCATTACATGATCGTGCAAAGTAGCTCCGTGCACGATAGCCCCATGGGCAATGATAACATGGTTGCCAATATTAGTTGGCGACTTTTTATAAGTAGCGTGTATAACGGCACAATCCTGCACACTGGTATTATCTCCGATTCTGATGGAATGAACGTCGCCACGTATTACAGTGCTATACCACACGCTGCTGCCATCTCCAATTTCTACATCTCCGATAATTGCTGCATTTTCAGCAACAAAACATTTCTTGCCTATTTTGGGTGTCTTTCCGTTTAAAGTTCTAATAGTTGCCATAGTGTTGTTTTTAAGAATTGCACCGTAAATATAGTTTAAAAATGTATCTCTCCATCAGAGATTACTTATAGCAGATTTAGACGATAAATTCTAAGACGAAAGTTTAACTTGTATTTAACAAGAAGCCTGCTCGTTGGCCTATGCTAGGTAAGGAAAAAATCAATGCAAACATAAACAGTTCTTTACAATTATGGAAACAGACGATAAATATAGTGTGTTAGTTTGCGTAAATTGAGTAGTTGTCTGTTTAATGCTATTTCCGTTTCTGTCTTTGCATTATTTTTATAAAAATATAGATGCGAAAACTATTTTTTTAGACTATGTTCAGCTAGTAATAGCCACACAAATTGCTTATTCAATTATTTTTCATTAGAGAACAAATGTAATTGGAGCTATTTAATGCTATACATTTTTAATATAAGCTACCATGTAATCAGATTTTGGCTAATAATCCAGATATAACGGATGTGAATATTGAAATGTTTTTTTTGTAACGATTTGACAATCAAATGCTAGATTAATTAGTTTCTACAAATTAAGTTTGTGTTTATGTATTTTCTAGCTAAGAATTCTTACCTTTAGAACTTTAAAATTAACCTTTATTTTTCCTACACATGATAGAAAAACAAGTGATTGAGCTGGAGGAAGTAACCATACGCTTCTCCGGCGATTCCGGCGATGGTATGCAGCTTACAGGAACACTGTTTTCTGATACCTCAGCCTTATTTGGCAATGATATTTCAACATTTCCGGATTTTCCGTCCGAAATTCGAGCTCCTCAGGGGACGGTGGCCGGGGTGTCGGGTTTTCAAGTACAGTTCGGAGCTAAAAAAGTAACAACTCCAGGGGATGAAGCTCATGTATTGGTAGCAATGAATCCGGCAGCAGTAAAAGCCAATGCAAAGTTTATTAAGTTGGGTGGAGCTATTATTTTTGATGTTGATGTCTTTTCCGAGAAAGCGTTGGAAAAAGCCGGATATGCAACGAAAGATCCTTTTGCAGAACTCAACCTACGTGATTATACCAAGTTACCAGTGCCTATCTCGAGCTTGACCAAGGAAAGCTTGAAAGAATTTGATTTAGATAATAAATCAATCATGCGTTCTAAGAATATGTTTGCATTGGGCTTAGTTTGCTGGATGTTTGACAGACCACTTGATTATATAAAAGGATACATTAAAAAGAAGTTCGCAAAGAAACCAATTGTGGTTGAAAGTAACCTCAAGGTATTGCAAGATGGCTATAACTATGGTGAGAATATGCACCATGTAGCTCCTCGCTTTTTTGTTCATCCTGCGGCTATTGAAAGAGGAACATATCGTAATATTCATGGAAATGAAGCTACTGCCTGGGGATTTTTAGCTGCAGCTGAAAAGGCTAATTTACCACTATTTTTAGGTTCATATCCAATTACACCGGCAACTGATATTTTATCAGCCTTAGCTATCCGGAAAGAGATGGGAGTGAAGACCTTTCAAGCAGAGGATGAAATAGCGGGTATATGTACGGCTATAGGTGCAGCTTTTGCCGGAAACTTAGCTATTACTACAACATCAGGTCCTGGTTTGGCGTTAAAATCAGAGGCCCTGGGTCTAGCAGTTATGGCTGAGTTGCCTTTGGTAGTGGTAAATGTGCAGCGCGGAGGTCCTTCAACGGGACTGCCTACCAAAACTGAACAGTCTGATTTGCTCCAAGCCCTTTATGGAAGAAACGGAGAAAGTCCGCTGGTCGTTTTAGCTGCCGGGTCACCATCAGACTGCTTTTATTATGCTTTTTTAGCAGCTAAAATAGCTTTGGAGAGAATGCTTCCGGTAGTTCTATTGACTGATGGATTTTTAGGAAATGGTAGCGAACCTTGGCGTATTCCAGATATGAATGAGTTGCCTTTTATAAATCCCCCGATAGCTAAAAACGTTGATAGCTTTCAACCTTATCGTAGGGATTTGGAAACTAAAGTTCGAGAGTGGGCATATCCGGGTATGAAAGGTTTTGAACACCGCATTGGCGGATTAGAAAAGGGCGAGAATGGATCGGTAAGCCATGATTCACAAAATCATGAGGACAACACGAAACACCGAGCAGATAAAGTAGTTAAAGTAGCAGATATGCTTCCCTTGCTCCAGATAGAAGGCGATAGAAATGCGGAGCTATTAGTTGTTAGTTGGGGAGGAACTTATGGGCATATGCACGGTGCAGTAAGACGTATGCAAAATGAAGGTAAAAGTGTAGCTTTGGCTCATTTTAATTTCATTAACCCACTTCCGAGGAATACGGAAGAAGTATTCGCTAATCATAAGAAAATTGCAGTGGCAGAGCTAAATATGGGGCAGTTTGCCATGTATTTGCGCGATAAAGTTCCAGCTTATAAATATGATCAAGTAAACAAAATGAAAGGTTTACCATTCACGGTAAATGAATTAACTGAGGCGTTTACTAAAATTTTGGAGGGTTAAAAAATGACAGACTTAAAATATACAGCAAAAGACTTTAAGAGTGATCAAGAAGTTCGTTGGTGTCCAGGTTGTGGAGACTATGCTATTATGAACACCATTCAGCGCACGATGGCTGAAATGAATGTGCCGCACGAAGAATTTGCAGTTATATCAGGCATTGGTTGTTCATCACGTTTCCCATATTACATGAGTACTTATGGTTTTCACTCTATTCATGGTAGAGCTGCTGCCGTTGCCTCGGGTGTGAAATCAGCGAATCCTAAACTAAATGTGTGGGTTATTTCTGGTGATGGCGATTCCATGGCAATTGGAGGTAACCACTTTATTCATGCAGTTCGCAGGAATATTGATTTAAACCTAGTACTCTTCAATAATAAAATATATGGTCTGACAAAAGGGCAGTATTCACCCACTTCTGAACGAGGGCTTATTACTAAAACATCACCTTTCGGCACCATTGAGAGTCCATTTATTCCCGGTCAGTTGGTAGTAGGGTGCGGTGGAAGCTTTTTTGCTCGCGCCGTTGATAATAATATGAAACACATGCAGGAAGTGCTCAAAATTGCAGCAGAGCATAAAGGTGCCTCTATTGTGGAGGTCTTACAGAACTGTGTTATTTTCAGTGATGGAGTGCATCAAGAAATAGCTGACCCTAAGATTCGCAATGAAAGACAAATTTTCTTAGAGCATGGTAACCCCATGCTTTATGGTAAGGAATTGGAAAAAGGTATTGTGTTCGAGCATGGAAGATTGAAAGCTGTGACTATAGGTGAGGACGGCTATACTTCGGACGACATTCTAATCCATGATGCTTATACTGTTGACCCGACCTTACATTTAGCACTCATAAATATGAAGTATCCAGAACTACCTGTTGCTATGGGAGTAATCCGAAATGTAGAAGCTTTAGTTTATGATGAAGAAATGCAGAATCAGATAGAAGAGGTGCACTCTAAAAGTAAATTAGATAGCTTAGAAGCGATATTTAACTCAGGTAACACGTGGTGTGTAGATGAAGAAAATAGCAGTGAGCCTGTTCCATTTTTTAAGAAATTAGGAATGATATAAAATTGGATTATAAATATGAACCTAGGTCGGGTCTCTGAATTTTCTAAAGAGATTCAACCTAGGCTTTTTATATCTACATCTCCTTTAGTGTGTTCCATTTTTCTTTGATATTTTCTTCCCCATCAAAATATTCTATTTGATTCCCTTTGTGAAATATTTCACAGGTAGGAACTATAAATATTTTGTCTGAATCAGGATATTCAGCAATATCATGTTCAAAGAATGTGCGAATATCAAGAAAAAAACAAGGTTTGTCAGTGTGATTATATAATTGATGAGCTCCGTTTTCTCCTTTTTCAAAAAAGCATAAATCACCATTGCTCACGATATCTAGTCCGTTAGTAGTTCGGAGTGTTGCTGAACCTGATGTAATCATGAATAATTCTTCGGCAAATCGATGGAAATGATAAGCTGCTGAATATTCTCCCGGATTTAATTGGCGCATATCAAAATTGAGATTCTCTGGATTAACTCCAGATTTCATGCGTGATATATCTGTAAATATTCTGAAATTATCGATTTTATTTTCATCTTCTTTAAATTTCCTTTGTGCAGATTTTAATATTGTTGCCATATTATTTGCTTTGTATACTTTTATATGATTATATGAAAGCTGAAAGTGTAAATATTTCTAAGTATAGTGAATTGGTGTTAGAATCAGATTTTAAAAAGTTTTATTTTTAATCTACTCATGCCTTGTACCACAAATCTATAATTAACAAAGGTTTGTTGTGATAAGACTTTGGTAAACTTCAAATAATCTTAATAAATAACAGACAAACGTTTATTATTTCTTTTGCTTAATCTGTGATTTTCATACACAATATATCATAATCAAATTATATATTTGTTAATCGAAAAAAGAGAAACAAGAAATACTTTGTCGAACAAAGATGAGCTTATGAACAGTACACTTAAGGAAAAGAAGAAAATAAGAACCGCATTTGTGGTTATTTTTGCCTTATTTGGGGCTCTTCTTTTAATAGGTACGCTATATGCTCAAAAATTTGTGGAACAGGAATTATTGGCATATCTCAATCGTTCAACGAAAGGACGGTATAAAATTAGTTTCGCACACATACGTGTTAATCTCTTTAATCATAGTGTAAGTTTGACTGATGTTGAAGTATCTGGAGCTCCTCTTGCAGATAAAAGTTATTACATCATAAGAACAAAGGAATTAGAGATTGGCAATATAGCTGCAAAAAAGCTTTTTCAAAAGCGACGATTAAGTATGGACTTATTATTCTTGAAAAATCCGAATATCGCTATATATAGTGCTGTTCCAATAGAGGATGACAGCATAAAACAATCTATGTTCGATGTTGATGAGCTACTATTGCAGCTAAAGCCTTTCTTCACATCAACCCTTCATGAAATTCATATTAATCATTTTAAGATAGATCAAGCTAATGTGTCTTATTACAATACTAATAATCCTGATAAACTTCTTAACTCAATTAAAAAATTAGATGTAACCATTGATGGGTTTCGAGTAAATATGGCAATCCTTGATTCGCATAATCTATTTAATTCGGATAATGTGACACTCCGAGTATCTGATCTTAATTATGGACTGAAGGATGGCAATCATAAGCTTCATTTGAGTAGGTTAACTTATCTGCTAAGCGATAATAGTTTTTTTGGAGAAAATTTAAGTATTATCCCGAGTGACACTCTAGTTGATCATGTACCATTATATTGGGTTAGTCTTCCTCATTTCAGCCTGCGTACTAACATAAATAAACTGACTCAAGTTGATTCTATTATTGTTGACACATTAACAGTGCTTGATGCAGATATTCGCTACCGACCGGTATCCGATAAAAAATTTGATTTTACACAAATAGACAAGCTAAATCTGTATAACCTAATAAAAGGAGATTTTAAAAAGATAGCTATAAATCAATTGCAACTCGATGCTAAAAAATTTATTTTAGAGCCTGCCGATGAAACGAAGCAGCCACAAGTATTTAAGAAGGTGCAGTTCCAAGCAAGTAAGTTTGAAGTCGATTCTACGGCAGGATTAAATTTAAACAAATTTCTATATACTGATAACTTTAAACTTACAGTTGATGAATATTCACACCTATTAAATAACCGAGCACAACGTGTTGAGGCAAATCAAGTACAGATCGACACTTATGACAAACATTTAAGCGCAAGAAATATAAGCTTGGTTCAAATCGACACTATTTCTTTGGCTACCAATTATAATTTTACTTGTGACAGTATTGCATTGAGTGGTATTTCTTTGCCTAGACTTTTGCATGACCAAAAATTACCGGTAAACCAATTGACCATTTATCAACCTAAAGTTGAAATAGAACGAATTAAAGATAGAAATACTGTTAACCATGTAAATAACTTCCAAAAACAAGTGTATAAATTTGTCAATAATTACGTAGAAGGTATATATGCTAAGGGTATTCTTATTAAAGATGGAAGTATTGAGTTCTTCGACAATAGAAATAACCGATTGGGATATATTGGAACCGGATTTCAATTCGAGCTGGACGGTTTCAAGCTTGATGCTTCTAGCTTAGAGCAAAGTAATAGATTATTTGGTGCAGATCGGTTCGATATCTTATTGAATAATTATTCTATGGATATGGATGACCATATTCACCAATTAGATATCGATACGGTTCATTTATCTAGTCATCGCGAATGTTTAGATATTAGCAATGCTCATTTGCATGCCCAAACTAAAAACAATCTAAAACAAATTATGCATAATCATCAGAAATATGATTTGTTTAATATAAGATTGCCCGAAATACATTTAACGCACACAAACATGCTGGAAGCGTTTTTCCACCAACGATTGATTATTGATAAATTTGATGTTAATCATGCTTATATAGGGATCGAATCATTTGGTGGAAAAGAAAGAAATAAGGTCGAAAAAAAAATAGATCTGGAAGAATTTTATCAAATTGTACGTTCATATGTAGATTATGTTCAGATAAAGGAATTGAATTTTCATCAAGCAAAATTATTCTATGTAAACCATAATAAGAAAGGAGAGCAATCGAACTTTAATAATCAATTCAGCCTGACACTTAACCAATTCTTGCTTGATGAGCAAAGTGCCAAGCACGCGCATAAGTTGCCTGCAAAAGCATTTCGATTATCTATCGAGAATCATACTTTCCATTTGGCTGATGGAGTGCACAGCATCTACGCCGATGCTGTTAAATTCACATCGGAAGATTCTAGTTTGAGAGCTGTAAATGTTGAGCTATTTGCTGATTCTTTGAATAAAAACTATGGTAAGTTACCTTGGATTTACAAAGTTACTGCTCCTGAAATATCTTTAACGGGAATTGATTTAAATATTTTCACTTTCAACAAGCGATTGGAAGCCGGTGTACTTAGCTTAAATGATGCGCAGGTTCAATTATATGAGAACTTCGAACAAAATAAGGCTCGTAGAAAAAATAAAGCTCAATATTCGCCATTCCACTTTATGATGCCTAAGGGTATCAATGCCTTTTCACTTCATGAATTTAACTTTAAGCAAGGGCATTTATCTATTGTGAAGAAAATAAAAGGGAACAACCATTCATTGCTTACTACTCATATAAATGCCTTATTTCATGCTATTCAAATTAATGAGGATAAGAATAGACGGGCAAATACATCAGTTGGAAAGTATGAGTTTAGCTTAAACGATCTCAGGTTTACTCCTCTAAATAAACAACAAGAATTTACCTTCCGTAAGTTCCAAGTTTCATCAGCTAATAACCAGTCTGAACTACTTGATTTTAATTTCTCACAACAAGATGATACCGGAGAAAAATATCCTTTAGTGCATTTACCGCGCTTGACTATGAATAATATCGATCCGGTCATGTGGATTGACTATAAACGATTAAAGAGTTCCTCTATTATTTTAGAAAATCCGGAAATTGATTTGACAAAAAGAATAATCAAGACGACCACCGGACATAATAAGGAGGAGAAAAACTCAACTTTAGCTAGATTGCCGGAAGAGCTGAAACCAATTGTTAATTTAATAGAGTCTGACGAGCTAAGGATTAAAGATGCACAAGTGAGCTTTCCGGAATATATGCAACTGAAGAAGATGGAGCATATTAACATGACGTTAAATAATGTTCATGTTGATACTACCTTATCAACGAAACTATTTGGAGCAGAAAATTTCAGTTTAACAAGTAAAAATATTAGTTTCAGTGATTCCAAAAAATTATATAACTTTAGCTTAGACAGTATCGGTATATCATCTAAGAGTAAGAATCTAATTCTACAGGGAATTAGATTTATGCCATTATACGACCCGAATAGTTACCAATCTTATTTTGATTTCCAGAATGATTATTTTTTAATGCGTTCAAACACTGTGGAACTCCAAAATCTAGATATACGGCGTTTAATCGATGATAAATCAGTTTATGCAAGAAGGCTGATAATTGATAAATTAGGATTATATGCCTACCGCGATAAACGATTACCTTTTGATATGGCTAATCATCCCCCTATGCCGCAAGAACTAATTAAGAGTTTACCAATAAATATAAATATAGACACTGTTGAGCTGAAGAATTCAACTTTCGCTTACAGTGAACAACTGACCATTGCACCCGAAGCTTTTAAGGTGTGTTTTGACAAAACAAATGCTCTGATCTATCCATTCTCTAATATTAACCATACATTACAACAGCACAAAACGATGGAAGTAGATGTAAATTCAAAACTGCAAGGAATGGGAAACATTAATGCTAATATAAATTTCAATATGCTTGCAGACTCATGCAACTATTCATTACGTGCTGATCTTTTGCCTTTTGAATTGAATAGTATATCTGAGATTACGGACAATGCTGCTTTAGTCTCTATAGAATCAGGACAACTTAATCGACTGCATGTAAATTTTGATGCCGATAAGTTTGAAAGTAACGGTACGATACGCTTAAACTACGATGATTTGAGCATTACTGCACTGAAATATAAGAATGATAAAATCAAGCAACGACGATTTTTAAGTTTTATGGCTAATACTTTTGTTCCAAGTAAGACGAAAAAGAATGGGAAACGAACCCAAGGAACAATTCACTTCGAACGCGATGATAATAAATCTATTTTTAATTATTGGTGGAAAAGTGTATTAAGTGGGCTTGTAGATTCTTTTGGTTTAGGAAATAATAAAAAGTAGAATAATGATGCAGTCCAACGTCTCTATCTTTTTGAACGTAAAAAATGAGAAAACCTGTTTGAAGATTTTCTCAGTTTTTACGTGAAATACCCGTTATTATTATGATAATATTTTGTCGGCCATAGCATTGGCAATGGCAAGACATTCAGTATATTTTTCTTCTTTCAATGTACCTTTTTCCTCCACAGCATCAGCTATTAATTCCCATTTTGATTCTGTAGCAAATTTCATGATATTTTTAACTCCGCCTCCACTCCATGCAAAACTTCCAAACACGCCCAAATATCGGTCTTTTATGCCGATATGCTTAACTGATGTGAGTAAATTCTCTACAGTTGGGAACATTTCATTATTATAGGCACAACTGCCTACAATAAAACCTTTATACTTAAATAAATCACTGATAATATATGATTTATGTGTTTTGGATGCATCGTAAATACGAATGTTTTTCACCCCACGAACGGAAAGCTGCCGAGCAATTGTATCTGCCATTTTCTCCGTATTTCCATACATCGAACCATAAACAATGACCACGCCGGGTTCTGCAGCATAACTACTCCATTTATCATAGCGGTTTATCACCCAATCTAAATTAGTACGCCAAATGGGACCGTGGGTTGCAGCAATCATTTTAACATTAAGTGGGCTTAACTTTTTAATAGCTCGCTGAGTGTGAGGACAATATTTACCTACAATATTAGTGAAATATCGCATCATGTCTTCCTCGTAAAAATCTAAATTGATTTCATCATCAAACACTCCACCATCTAGTGTGCCGAAGCTACCAAAAGCATCACCCGAGAATAAGATACCATTAGTTTCCTCAAAAGTTACCATGGTTTCCGGCCAATGCACCATAGGAATGGTTTGAAATTGTAAACGATGTCTCCCTAACTCAAGTATACTGTTATCAGTTACTTCTTGTGATTTAAATGCTTTCGGATAAAATGCTTCTACTAAACCGAACGTTTTTTTATTTCCAACGATGATGATGTCAGGATAACGATTAAGAATGGCTCGAAGAGCTCCGGAATGATCGGGCTCCATATGATTCACTACTAAATAATCAACTTTTCGATCACCAATGATATTTCCAATCTTATCTAAATATTCATCAATGAAATTACGTTCAACAGTATCGATGAGGGTAACCTTTTCATCGACTATAAGGTAAGAATTATACGCAATTCCATTGGGTATAGGCCAAAGGTTTTCGAATAAAGAAGTACTGCGATCATTGCAGCCTAAATAGTAAATATTGTCGGAAAGTTTAATTTCATGCATGGTATAATTCTTTAATTTCAGTTTTCGTTGAGTGACTAAAATAATCATTTTAATGAATTTACGCTATGCAATCGGTTGTTATGTGCATATTTCTTAAGTGAATAAATATACAATTAACAATAGCTTGAGAATATAATATGTTGTATATGACTTAAAATTATACTTTTGTGAAATCAGACCATTAGAAATGGAAATAAAATTAAGTTATAAAATTATGGTATTCCCCAAAGTAGGAAAATATATACTTTTTGTTTCTTGTTTGGCGTTACTCTCAGGAGGAATAGTGACCTACAAGCTTTATCAACGTATTTTTAAACCGAATGTTAAAACGGAAACGAGCATTATTATTCCGCAAAAGGCTACCTACCAAATGGTGTCAGATTCATTATTTAAATATCAAGTGCTAATTGATAACACATATTTTGATTGGGTGGCTCGGCGGAAAAAATATCCTCAACATATTAAGGCCGGTAAGTATGCTTTTTCGACTCAACAAAATTCAAATGACATTGTAAATATGCTGATTTCCGGAAATCAGATACCCACAAAAGTTACGTTCAATAATTTGAGATTTATGACAGATTTAGCCGGAAAAGTTGCCGACGATATTGCTCCGGATTCAACACAGATGCTTAGCTGCTTAAATGATTCTGCAGTATGGACGAAATATGGATTCAATGCGCATACATTTCATGCCATGTTTATTCCAAATACGTATGAGATGTACTGGACAAGCACTCCGGAGCAATTTGTAGAGCGAATGAATAAAGAATATAAACGGTTTTGGAATACTAATCGTTTGGAGAAAGCAAAAACACTTAATCTAACGCCGGTACAAGTTATAATTTTAGCCTCAATTGTACAAGAAGAAACAATCAAAGCTGATGAACGACCTATCGTTGCCGGATTATACTTAAATCGTTTGCATAGGGGAATGTTTTTGCAGGCTGATCCTACAATTAAGTATGCAGTAGGCGATTTTACTTTGAAGCGTATTCTAGACAAACATTTAGCTGTTGATTCCCCCTACAATACGTATAAATATGCAGGTTTGCCTCCGGGACCGATAAACTTTCCTGAAATTTCAAGTATAGATGCAGTGCTGAATTCGACTAAACATAAATATTTATATATGTGTGCTAGGGAAGACTTTTCCGGATATCACAACTTTGCTACTTCACTTAGTCAACACAACCGTAATGCTCGAAGATACCGGCAAGCTTTGAATCAGCGTAAGATTTATAAATAGATCTTTACCCGCTTAAAAATTGTTACAAATAACTATGGCGTTTCAAGAAAATGAAACGCCATAGTTATTTGTAATGATCTGGATCAATCCCACTCTATATCGTAATCGTCGCTGATATCAAGTGGAGGCATTTCACCATTCAATGGCTTTAAATCTTTTACATACCAGTCCATCCAAGCTATTAATCGGTGGCAATAATCAATCTGTCCTACTTGTTTTCTGTTTCCATGTCCTTCCCCCGGATATTGCACTAAGCGGACAGCAGGATGATGGTTTACTTTCATTCGTCTGTAAAGCTCATAGCTCTGGGTTGGACTTACTCGTGTATCGGCAGCACCGCCGGCAATAAGAGTTGCCGTTTTTGATTGGGCAGCATAATAGATAGGACTGGCTTTTAGGCTTTGTTCCCAGCATTCTTCAAGCGATTTGCCGGTGTGTACAAATATTTCTTCATATGGAATATCAGTTGTCCCTTTTTTACTGATAACATTAGATATACCTACAAACACACATGAAGCCTTAATGTATTTAGTATAGTAAGTAGAGAACCATGCAGATGCATAACCGCCGTATGAACCACCTGCCATTCCAACCCGATTTCTATCAGCTCCTTTATTATCGCACAAATAGTCGATAGCGTCAGCCAAGTCGTCGAATTCTTTTGCGGCAGGATCTCCATAACCGCGTTTAGAGAAAGGAATACCATAACCTGTACTTGAACCATAATTTACATATGCTACCATGTATCCTTTATTGGCTAACACCTGACCCGGCTCAGAATATCTGCTTAACCATCCATTAGAGTGGTGAGACTCCGGACCACCATGCACAAGCATGATTAATGGATATTTCTCATTTGATTGATATCCTACTGGTTTGATTAATATTCCCTCAATAATTTGTCCGTCGCGAGCTTTGTAGTGAATAACTTCTTGTTCGCCTAAAGTTTTATTTTTTAAATCAGGATTTATATCAGTAACAACTGATGGCTTTGATTTTCTGTTCCAGACATAAAGATTTTTGGGATCATTTGCTGATGAGCCGGAAAATACGACCGTATTAAAATCATCAGAAAATAGAGGAGTAGAAAATATGATGCCTTCTTGCGATGAATCGAGAATGGGTTTTCTATCAGCCTTTTTTATATTATATAAATACAACTTGTTTTTTACACCCTCGGCCGATAAATAAACTATTTCATTGTCTGATTTATAGGTCGTCCATTGAATCTGACCGGCATAATCTCTGGGAGTAATGTTCGTAATTGATTTACCGGCAATATTAATGATATATCCTTGAGTGATAGCACTATCAAATTTATCAAGAGCTGCCGCATAAGTAATGTTTTTACCATCAGGACTAAAACTGTATGCACCAAACTTACCTTCATTATCAATTAATAACACATCGTCCGAAAGAGTCAGATTATACACATGCAGTTTTCTAAACATATAGTTTTCATCAACCAATTTTTGATTTGATTTTGTATATGCTAACTGTTTCCCTTGTTTGTCCCACACAAAGTTCCATACATTCCCATCGATATTTATGTTTGTTAGCTTAGCAGGCTTATATTCATCATCAAGCTCTTGAACATATAGCTTATTATTGATGATATTTTCTTCGTAAAAAATGAAATTGTAACCACGAGACTCAAGTCCTTTTTGACGCTCCGACTTCTCAGCACTTGCAATATAAGCAATGGCATTCTCTGAAGGACTCCATGCATAAGTATTGATGTTTGTTTTAGAATGAGTAAGCTGCACTTCTTTTCCGCCGATTTCTTGAGCTATAACTTGTTGTATGCCATCAATTTTTTTTAAATAGGTGAGCATTTGACTTTTAGGACTGAGAGCGGGAGATAATGCTTTGAATCCATCGGGAAATAAAGGAGATGTTTGTTTTGTTCCCATATCCATAAGCATATAACTGCTTTTACTCCCCCCGGGAGCTTCATTTGCTGTTCGGGTTATGATTTCTCGATAAATAAGCCGACTGCCATCTGCTGTTAATTGAGTAGGAACTACATTTTTTAAGTTTAACAAATCAGAAGCAGTAAATTCCGTCTGAGCTGATAAACTGCTTGTTGTGCAGATGAATAAAATAAGAAAGGTAAAAAATTGTCTT
This sequence comes from Mangrovibacterium sp., assembly GCA_047975205.1. GTDB lineage: Bacteria > Bacteroidota > Bacteroidia > Bacteroidales > Prolixibacteraceae > JBKEDC01. The sequence continues at coordinate 71,417 of JBKEDC010000012.1, forward strand.
TTCATAAATAAGGTATTTAATTGGTTTTGGAATATTGCAAAAATAAAAAAAAGCCATCTGAATAATCAGACGGCTTTTGCATTTTATCTATCAGTGTCGATTAACTATAGAGGAATCGTTTTATTTTCATGGTTGGCGTTTTCTCGAAAGGAACGGGTTGTAGCACCACCATTTGCAGACGAGAAAATTTACTTACTTCTTCATTAATACTTTGCTGAATTTCAGCTAATACTTCATCAATTTTAATGTTTAAATCCTCTTTAAACTGTGTGTATTTTGTTTCTATTTCCTCCAGATTTAAATGAACCATAGCAACAAGACGTCCTTTTTGCTGAAGTACCAATGATTCTAATACAAAGTCTTTGCGATTGATTAATGATTCGATTTCTTCCGGATATATGTTTTCTCCGGTAGATCCGAGAATCATGTTTTTGATTCGTCCTTTGATATATAATTTTCCTTTGGAGAATTTACCTAAGTCACCGGTTTTAAACCAACCATCTTCTGTAAAAGTACCTTGAGTTAACTCCGGAGATTTATAATATCCTTTCATGATATTACCCCCTTTAGCTTGAATTTCCCCTTCTCCTGTCTTTGAATCGGCATTAGCGATTCTTATTTGCACACCTTCTAATGGTATACCTGTTGATTTAAAACGAACATTCTCGCCAACAGCACCAGCAAGCAGGGGAGAGCATTCTGTTAATCCATATCCAATAGCTAACGGAAATTTGGCATCCATTAAAAACCGTTCGGTTTCATTGTCGAGTTTAGCACCTCCAATACCGAAGAACCTGAGTTCTCCTCCGAATGTTTCGAATAATTTTTTGCCTGCAATTCTACTTAACACAATGCGAGTGGGGCGGAACTTATATAGAACTTTGGTTATCGAATTGCTATTTAATTCTTTTAATATCTTACCTCGGTATATTTTCTCGATAATAAGTGGAACAGAGAGCATGATCGTTGGCTTTACCTCTTTTAGTGCAGGTAATAAAATCTGAGGAGTCGGAGCCTTGCTGAGGTATTGCACGGAGCTGCCATATAACATAGGATAAATTAATCCGAGTGTATTTTCAAAAGTATGCGAAAGCGGAAGAATAGATAAAAAGCGGTCAAACTCATTAATAGGTTGAAGGCTTTTGCATTTATATGATGTCCATACTAGATTTTTATGCGATAGCATAACTCCTTTTGAAGTGCCGGTAGTTCCTGATGTATAAATAATCGAAACCAAGTCTTCTTCATCGATTGAAACATGTTGAAAGTCTGCGCTTGTAGCTTCGGCAATAACTTTATTCCCGTCAGGCGTAATTTCTTGCAACGTTTCCATATCAAACACACGGAGCTTAGGAAGTGCTTCCCTGTCAATTTTTGCCTCCAATTGTTTGGAAACAAAAATGGCATCAACTTCACCGTGGGTTAAGATATTTGTAATTTCATTTGGTGAGAAATCAGGAAGGATAGGCACAACAACAGCCCCGGTAAAAGCTATGGAAAAAAACGAGATTCCCCAATTTGGCATATTTGAGCTCAAGATTGCAATTTTATTATTGCGATTATAACCTGCGGTTTGCAACTGAGCAGCTAAATTTTCAACCTGTTCCTGTACTTCTTTGTACGTGTAACTCTTTTTCCCGACAAAACCTAACGATGGACGATCAGAGAAGTTAGTGAAGCTTTGCTTTAAGGCTTCAGGCAGAGTTAGTGCTTCTTGTGTACTCATAATTTTATTCTTTCATGGGTATTGTGCGCATCAATAATAATACATCGCACACAATCGCGATACAAAAATACTCAAAACGGTATATATTAATTAATTCATTAACAAGTTTTTTATATTTAAACCTTTTAATGCCGTCCAAGGTAACATTATTTTTCCCACGGACGTTCTTTGGCTGCATATTCCAACTGTTCATACCATGTTTTGCCGTATTTCTCAATCAAAGGTTCTTTTAAAAATTTATATACGGGCAATTTTTCAGCTCCGCCACATTTTCTTGCATCTTCACAAATGTCAACCTGTTCGTAATTAACGGCATCAAATTTGGAATATTCAGTGATGCGAATGGGGAAAAGATAACAAGAAATAGGCTTACGAAAATTAACCTTTCCGGCACGATATGCTTTCTCGATGCCACACATCGTTATACCTTGCTCATTGCTATAAACATAGGCACAGGCTTCGTTGCTCATGAGGGGGGTAACAAGATCGCCATCAGAATCAATCATCGATGTGCCTTTTACCTCGACTAATTGCCTCCCTTCTGTTGTAATTTCATCTTTGAAATCATCATATATTTCTTCAATCTTCAGGGCTTCTTCTTGTGTAAGAGGAGCTCCTGAGGCACCAACTACACAACAAGCACCCTTACATTTTAATAAATCACATAAAAAATGTTCTTCAATCACGTCGAAACTTACAATTGTTTTTCCTATTTCAAGCATAGTTTTTCTATTTTCAGAGCGAGCAAATTTAATTAAATGAATCAGAGCACCAATAAAAAAGAGGCTCACAAAACTGTGAACCTCTTGAATCATGGTAATTTATAACCAGTCTATCGTTTGATAAGTACTTTTCCGGTCATATCGGCAGGAACTTTAAGTCCTATTTCCGTTAATAGTGTGGGGGCAACATCGGCCAATACACCATTTTCTACCGTTAAGTTTTTATCAGGACTTACATAAATGCAAGGCACCGGATTTAGTGAATGTGCTGTGTTCGGAGAACCATCAGGATTAACTTCGTTATCAGCATTTCCGTGGTCGGCAATAATTAGCACATTATAACCGTTGGTTTTAGCAGCTTCAACCACTTCCTTAACGCAACCATCAACAGCTTCAACAGCAGCTTTTACCGCATCATACACTCCGGTGTGTCCTACCATATCGCCATTGGCAAAGTTCAAGCAAACGAAGTCGGCAGCTTGCTTTTGCAATTCCGGAATGATAGCATCTTTTACTTTTAGTGCAGACATTTCCGGTTGTAGATCGTAAGTTGCTACTTTAGGTGAAGGAATTAAAATCCTAGATTCGCCGGGAAATTCGGCATCCTGACCACCGCTGAAGAAGAATGTAACGTGGGCAAATTTTTCAGTTTCGGCAATCCTGATTTGTTTTAATCCGGCTTTAGAAACGATTTCACCCATGGTATTTTTAGGATTCTCTTTCTCGAAGATTACATTCACTCCTTTAAAATCGGCATTATATTGCGTCATGGTGTACCATTCTAAATTCATGGTTTTCATGCCGGCATCAGGCAAATTCTCTTGTGTGAAAGCCACTGTTGTTTGGCGTAAACGGTCGGTACGGAAATTGAAGCAAATAACAACATCTCCTTCTTCAACGATACCAACAGGCTTATTGTTTTCAACCATCACGATTGGTTTAAAAAACTCATCAGTTACATCAGCATCATAAGAAGCTTGAATAGAGGCCACAAGATCGGTTGATTTTTCACCCTCACCCTTCGTATATAAATCATAGGCTAGTTTTAACCTATCCCAGTTTTTATCACGATCCATTCCATAATAACGACCGATAAGCGAAGCAAATTTAGCATTTGTGCCATCTATTTGATGAATGAAATCTTCTACGAACGCTTTGCCTGATTTAGGGTCAGTATCTCTACCGTCAGAAAGTCCGTGAACAAAAATATCTTTAACGCCAAGATCAGTACCCAATTTACAAAGTGCAATGGCATGCGAGCTTAATGAATGCACACCGCCATTACCAATTAGTCCGATAAGATGTACTTTCTTATTGTTTGTTTTAGCATAAGAAAATGCTTTTTGCAACTGAGCATTATCTTTTAACGTATCATCTTTAATAGCTTTGGTAATTTTTACCATATCTTGATAAAGCACTCTACCGGCACCGATATTGAGGTGTCCCACTTCAGAGTTCCCCATCTGACCATCGGGAAGACCAACATATTCGCCGGAAGCCATTAATTGAGAGTTAGGATATTCTTTAAGCAGAGAGTCCATGTATGGCGTGTTTGCATTAGCAATAACATCGCTTTTAGAGCCGTTGCCAATGCCCCAGCCATCAAGAATCATTAGTAATGTTTTTTGTGTCATGGTTGTATGTTTTGTGTTATAAACGGTTGTTATTTAAAACGGTTCAAAAATAAACTTATTTTGGAAGCTTAAATATGATGAAGGCTTTACTATTTAGGGAATTAACGTAAAGGAAACACCTTGTGCTTCTTTTGAATATTAATGATAACAGTAAAATTCTAAGTTCTTAAAGAGGGTCAACGTCAATGTAAATAGTTATATTGCTATTGTTTTTCTCTTTTTTGATCGCATTAATTTCTTCTACGATTATATTTTTAGCTGCACCGAGATGAGTATTTCTAGGAAGTTTAACCCATATTTCTTTTTGATATTGAGCTTGAATACGAGATACTAAAGGATATTCAGGACCGAGTACGTTTGTACTGAAGTAACGACGTAAACGATTGGCCAATATTTTTGCTGCCGGATTGAGTGTTTCTTTAAATCGATGTTTTAAAACTATTTTTAATATTCGATGGTAAGGTGGATAACGAAATAATTTCCGTTCCACTAAAGTTTGGTTAAATAGATCAATAAAATGATGTTGTTGCACCATCTTCAAAACAGGATGATCGATTTGACGCGATTGAATAACCACCAACCCCTGCTTGTTCCGCCGTCCGGCTCTACCACTAACTTGAGTGAGCATCTGGTAAGCTCGTTCATAAGCTCTGTAATCCGGATAATTAATAAGTTGGTCGGCACTTAATATTCCCACCACACTTACATGCTCGAAATCTAGTCCTTTACTAATCATTTGAGTGCCTACTAGGATATCGAGATGTTTATTTTCAAAATCACTAATTATTTTTTGATAAGCATTTTTACTTCGAGTGGTATCTAAATCCATTCTCCCCACACGAGCATCGGGAAATAGTTTACCCACTTCTTCCATCACTTTCTCCGTACCAAATCCACGTGTGTGTATTTCCGTATTACCACAGTCGGGGCATTGTTTTGGAAAACTCATGCCCATACCACAATAATGACAGTTCAGGTAATTGAGCCCTTTGTGATAGGTTAAACTTACATCGCAATTTTGGCATTTAGGTATCCGTGAGCATTGCGAGCATTGAATGTATGGAGCATAACCTCGACGGTTTTGAAATAAAATGACTTGTTGCTTGCTTTTCAGTGCTTCATTTATAGCCGCATATAGTTCAGGAGTAAATAACGACTGCATTTCTTTTTTTCGTTCGGCTTCTTTCTCATCGGCAATTATAATTTGAGGCAGACTTACGTTATTAAAGCGTTCGGTAAGTTTTACCAACCCATATTTTCCTGATTTAGCATTGAAATAGCTTTCAAATGAGGGAGTTGCTGAGCCCAATAACACCTTTGCCTGATGCTGTTGAGCCATAACAATGGAAACATCACGCGCATGATAACGTGGAGCAGGATCGAATTGTTTGTAAGATTGTTCATGTTCTTCATCAACGATGATAAGCCCTAAATTAGAAAAAGGCAATAGCGTAGCCGAGCGGGCTCCAATTACGACTTTATATTGTTCTGTTAATGTTTTATTCCAAATTTCTACACGTTCGCCATCATTAAAACGAGAATGATAAATTCCGGCTTCTTTGCCAAATGCTTTTTTTAATCTGCCTACTAATTGAGTGGTCAAACCGATTTCAGGAACTAAATACAGGGTTTGTTTACCCTGTGCCAAATTGTGGCGAATAAGTTCAATATAAATTTCTGTTTTACCACTTGATGTAACCCCATGAAGCAAAACCGGTTTGTTTTGCTTATGTATGGCATTTATTTCATGAAAAGCGATTTGCTGAGCAGAACTCAGTTTATTGATTTTTAATGGTAAGTTCTCTTCGAAATCTAATCGATTGGTTTTTATTTCTATTGTTTGTAAAATTTCTTTTTTACAAAGTTCGCGAAGTATAGCATCAGAAACCTTACCTATTTCTAATAACTTTTTTTTCTCCAACTTCTGCTGATTACAATCCAAGAATGAGCGAAGTAAATGATATTGCTTTTTGGCTTTTTGCAGTACACGGAGCGTTTCATTTAATAAGTTTTCATCATGCAAACGAGGTGCAAGCCGAATGTAAGTTGTTGTTTTTAAAGTTTGATTATTTCGTATAGTTTCTTCGGTAAGTAAGGTCTTTTTTTCCAGCAAATGCTTAATGATAGGTAAGGAAGATTTCTTGCTGAGAGACTTATTTATACTATGTACATTGCAGGGGCCTTCTTGCTTAAGTAAATCGACAAGGCGTTGCTCATCGCCGCTTAATGATGATATGTCTCGGAAAGCTGAATTTAATGCAAATCGGGTTTCACTTTCCAGTTTCAAACTTGATGGGAGCGTAGCTTTATATACCTCGCCTAAAGAGCAACAATAATACCCACTCATCCACTTCCAAAGCTCTAATTGTTTTTCGGTAACAATCGGTACATCATCAAGTACTTCTTCAATCGGTTTGATTTCAAAGCCATTTGTGGGCTTATCATTATGAAGTCGATAAATAATGCCTGAATAAAATTTACGCTGTCCGAACTGAATGATAACACGCATGCCTGTCTGCACCTGTTGCTGATAAATCGGTGGAATGCTGTATGTAAAAGCATTGCTCAAAGGCAAAGGCACAATAATATCGGCAAATATGGGCATCGAGCTTGCTGTTTAAAATTTACGTATGAGTTCGGCTATTTCTTCCATCTGCCATTGGGGTGTTGAAGTTGCTCCGGTAATGCCTACTGATTGACAGTTTTCGAACCATTCTTTTTGCACATCAGAGGTTTGCGAAACAAAATGTGTTCGTTTATTCATTTTTTTACAATTTTGATACAAGGCTTTTCCATTGGAACTTTTTTTTCCACTCGCAAATATAATGACATCATGCTGTGTGGAGAAATCCTTCACGTTGGGCATACGATGCGAAACTTGCCGACAAATCGTATCTTTTACGGTAGTATTTACTTTTACATGATGACTTATTTTGTCTTTCAGCCGATGAAAATCGTCAAGGCTTTTAGTAGTCTGCGAGAAAACGAGAGTCGGTTTATTAAAATCGAGCAACTCGATATCTTCATCTTTTTCAATAACAATAGCTTTATTTCCGGTTTGTCCATTCAATCCTTTCACTTCGGCATGATCAACTTTTCCGAGTAAAGCTAACTGTCCCTCTTGTTTCTGAATAGTAGAGTAGCCCTCTCGCACTCTTCGTTGTAGTCTAAGCACTACCGGACAAGTACCATCGATAATTTCAATGTTATTTTTATCGGCATATTGGTAAGTTGTAGGAGGTTCGCCATGGGCTCGAAGTAACACTTTACAATCTTTCATCTTAAAGTATTGCTCATGATCAATCGAAACCAAACCCATATCCTCCAGACGTTTTACCTCGACTTGGTTGTGCACAATATCGCCTAAACAATATATTTTTTCACCATGTTTTAAAAGTTGTTCTGCCTTTTCAATGGCACCAACCACTCCAAAGCAGAAACCTGATTTCTCATCTATTGTTACTTCCATTATAATCTGAGTAAGGATAAAATGAATTGTGTTATTTTATGATGCAGAACGAATAACCTAACTGTTTGTTTAGCTTCTTGCCATTAAAATAAACCAAGATTATACTATTTGAATAAGCTGTTCTGCTCTATGCAATATCCATTGGGTTTGTTCGTTTATATTCATTTCGCTGTTATCTAAAAGCAAAGCATCTGAAGCTTGTGCTAATGGACTTTCAGCTCTGTTCGAATCGGTGTAATCTCTATCGATAACATTTTGCAACACCTCATCGAAGCTCACCTTATTTCCTTTTGCAGTTAGTTCGTCATATCGGCGTTGTGCACGAACTTCCGGACTTGCCGTCATAAATATTTTAAGCTCTGCATCGGGGAAAACTACTGTTCCGATATCCCTGCCATCCATAACAATGCCTTTAGCTCTTCCCATTTGTTGTTGCCGGGTAACCATAGCTTCGCGCACCTCTTTTATGGTAGCTACCAAACTTACATGTTGTGATACTTCCAGTTGTCGGATTTCTGTTTCAACAGATGCTCCATTCAAAAACGTTTCGTTGGTTCCATCGTCGGCATTAAACTGAAAAGAAATATGAATGTCGGGAAGGGCGGCAATTAACTTTGACGACTCCACATTTTGCCCGTGTATTAAATTATGATGCAAAGCATATAGCGTGACTGCACGATACATAGCTCCACTATCAATAAAAATATAGCCTAATTGCTGCGCAATAAGCTTGGCAGTGGTGCTTTTGCCACAGGAAGAATGCCCATCAACAGCTATCGTAATTTTTTTATCTTTCATGTTTGCAAATATAATGGAAATGGCTAAGAATATAGATTCTAACTTGGAACGTAATGAGGAATTATTTTGGATAAGTGGTTTGAGTTTTTTTTCTTTAGTTTATTAAAACGCACTGAATGTCAGTTTGTTAATGTATTTTAGGAGCTTTATCTTGCTATGTATGACATGAAATGGCATATTTATACACTATTCTCACGGAGTATGCATGTAATTTTGTATCTTATTAACTTTTTATCGTAGCGAATGTATGTAATTTTAACATTTACAAACGATACTCGATTGCCGGAGCTGAAAAATAGCCTTAATTTTCTCCGCTCCTCCTAGAGAAAAGACCTAATTTACCAATCTAACTTACAAAGTTCTTTACAGATTTCAAACACAACAGGGCATATCTCACAATTCTTTTGAGTAAGCTTCAGAATTTGAAATATTCTAGCCCTATCTGTATGTGGATACTCTCGACAAGCACGAGGACGGTTATCATATACAAAACAATAATTGTCGGCTGAAAGAAATGGACAAGGTGTCTGTTTAAAAACATAATCATAATCTTCATCTCGATAAAGATATTTTTCAATAAAATCAGCTGATTTCATTCGCTCAGCTTTAGCTAACCGCTCCATATCTTTATCGATAACAATCGGACTGATACCCTTACAACAATTTGCGCAATCTAAACAATCGAACTCATCAAAAGCTTCGTTGTGCAATCGATGCACGATGTCATCCAGGTTTTTAGTTTTTTTCTTGCGTAGTTTCTGAAATAAGGCATCGAATTCACGATGCCTATTTTTAGTTTCTTCTCTAAGCTCTTTCAGGCTTCGATATATTATTTTATTCACCGTATTTAATTTGAGCTCCAAAGGTAATAATACGAGCCAATCATCTGCAAACTCTATTGATCAAAAAACGACCGGCATCTTCTTTTCTGTTATAGTGTAAATTTGCTATCGTCTGAATCTTCGGTCGTTGCCGGGCTTTTTCTTCCAAAGAACTGAAGCTGCTGAAAAATAGGAGAGAGTTGGCTGGAAATTCAACTGATATCATTAAGTTTGTAAACCTTAAACATAAATGTAATGACATTAGATATTCAAAAAGTTCGTCAAGATTTTCCAATTCTTAATCAGAAGGTTTATGGCAAACCTTTCATCTATCTCGATAGTGCCGCTTCAGCTCAAAAGCCGCTTCAGGTGCTGCAAAAGGAGGAACAACTGCACGTGGAGTATTATGGAAATATTCATAGGGGAGCACATTTTATGGCGGATAAGGCTACAGAGGAGTTTGAACAATCACGAGAATTAGTGCGTGAGTTTATAAATGCAGAACACACATCTGAAGTTATCTTTACTAAGGGAACAACAGAAAGCATCAATTTGGTAGCCTTTTCTTTTGGGGAAGCATTCATTAACGAAGGCGATGAAATATTAATCTCAGAAATGGAACATCATGCCAATATTGTGCCGTGGCAAATGATGGCACAGCGTAAGGGTGCAACAATAAAGGTACTTCCCTTTGCAGATAATGGTGAGTTGAAATTGGAATTACTCGACGAGCTGTTGACCGATAAAACGAAAATTGTTTGCGTTGCCTATGTGGCAAACACTTTGGGTACTGTTAATCCGGTGAAAGAAATAGCAACTGAGGCACATGCCCTTGGGGCAAAAGTCTTGGTAGATGCTGCTCAAGCTGTTTCTCATCTTAAAATTGATGTGCAAACTATAGGTGCCGATTTCTTGGCTTTTTCAGCTCATAAACTTTACGGACCAAATGGAGTTGGGGTACTTTATGGAAAACAAGAACTATTAGAACTTATGCCTCCTTATCAGGGAGGAGGGGAAATGATTTCAGAGGTGAGCTTTTCAAAAACAACCTACAACGAATTACCTTATAAATTTGAGGCTGGTACGCCAAATATTATCGGGGTAATCGCTTTTGGTGAGACTATTAAATATTTCAATAGTTATTCCATCAAAGATTTGGCGAGTCACGAACATGAATTGCTCACTTATGCCACCGGAAAGCTAAAACAGATTACCGGTATGCAAATTTATGGGGAAGCAGAACAAAAATCGGGAGTAATTACGTTTAACATCCAAGGTATCCACTCTTTTGATTTAAGCACCATGCTTGATAAAATGGGTGTTGCAGTCAGGGCCGGACGATTATGTGCTGATACAGTAATGCAACATTATGATGTGCCAAGTACAGTGCGTATTTCATTTGGCATGTATAACACGACAGAAGAGATTGATACCTTCATTCTTATTTTAAATAAGTTAGTACTCATGCTGAGCTAATTGCGGTAAATAATAAAACACACTATAAAAATATAATAGACCAAACAACTAAAAGAGGATGAATAAAAAGAAAGCTAAAAGAATAGGTATTTTAACTGCCGGAGGCGATTGTCCGGGTTTAAATGCAGCCATTCGAGGAGTGGCAAAAACGGCTATCGTGCAACATGGAATGGAAGTTTATGGCTTCCGTGCAGGCTATACCGGATTGTTGGAGAAAGACTATATTGAGTTTAATAATACGCATATGTCGGGTTTGTTAACTGCAGGAGGAACCATATTGGGAACTTCCAGAGAGAAGCCATTTAAAGCTCCTAAAGGAGAGGATCATAATCCTAAACCGGATATTATTAAGCAAAACTACGAGGAAATGGGACTCGATGCCTTAGTTTGCATTGGTGGTAATGGCACGATGAAAACAGCGAATAAATTATCAGAGTTAGGATTAAATGTAGTAGGTATTCCAAAGACTATCGATAACGATGTGTGGGGAACTGATGTAACCTTTGGCTTCGATTCAGCTTTAAGTATTGCAACTGATGCTATTGATAGGTTACATACCACTGCAAATTCACATCAACGTGTGATGATAATTGAAGTGATGGGACATCATGCCGGTTGGATTGCTCTTTATGCAGGAATGGCAGGTGGAGGAGATATTATTCTCATCCCTGAATTAGAATATAATATTCGCTCAGTTTGCAAGAAGATTGAGGAACGCTACGAAAGCAATAAACCTTATTCCATAGTGGTGGTTGCCGAAGGTATTGAACGCCCTAAGGGTATGTCGGCAGCCCGCCACTTGTCGGAAGCTATCCATACTTATACAGACATTGAAACTCGAGAAACAGTGTTGGGTTATGTGCAGCGAGGAGGTAGTCCGACACCAATGGATAGAATCTTAGCTACTCGTTACGGGGCTCATGCTACTGATTGCATCGCTCGTGGAGAATATGGCACTATGGTAGCTATTGAAAATAATGAGCTTACAACAATTCCTCTTGTCGAAGTCAGCGATAGACTTAGTTTAGTAACACCTGAGCATTCACTAATCCAACAGGGTAGGAGAATGGGGGTTTCTTTTGGCGATGAGTATTTATAGGAAAAAATTATTGAATTTAGTCAGCCTCATTGATCCCCTACGTTTAAATTGGTTGCTGAGCAAAGTCGAGATGTATTTTGGTTTTGCCCAGTGACCATAAACAAACATATTTAATAGCTCATAATCAGAGTTGCTTTCTATCATTGTATTTACTTGCTCCTTTTAATCTATTACATTTTTTTCAACCAGGTAAAATTGATGTTGAAACTATTTTTGAATACTTCGAAGTATGACTTCGTAGCTTGCCGATCCACAATTAAAAAGCAAGTCAATGATGCTTATGTTTTGCTGAAAACTAAACTTGTGATCAAATACTTGAGAATAGGGCATTGCTTTAAAGTTTGTATCTTCTCTTGCTTTTTGAATTTTAGGGTGTATGCTCTCTCTAAAATTTATTCCTGAAGGTTCGAATTCTTCAAAACTCTTGGTTAGTTGTATTTTTCTATCAAGTTCTAAAATATTTAAAATACATTGTATTATTTCCATATTGAAATCAAGAAGGTATTTATATCTTCTTTGAAAGAAAAGTTTAAAATCATCGGCTAATATCTCAAAAAAAGGGGTAGAGTTGTAAGCTGATACTATGGCATTCCAATGGATATGCTGCCAAGGGGTATCGTAGGCAATCTGCACATCTTTTATTTGTTGCTTAGAATTTCCTTTTACGATTGGCAGTGTGAGTGTTTCTTTGCCGTTGGCACTTAATATGACGCATCTGTTTCTATAGGTTTGTTTGGAGAAATTCTCGTAAGCCTCAATCCATATTTTATCATACATTAAGAATTTACTTATATATTGCACTGGTGGAAGATAGGCTGTGCTCAGTAAAATAGATTTGCTATTCATCTTCGTCAAAAATGGATTGTTTGCCTTCGCTTGCTATTATTTCTCCTTCCGGATGTTTTACCATCTTTTCTGAGCTAATTGTTTTTTGTTCTGATTGTCTTATTGATTCTTTCAATGCGTCAACCTCTTTACTCAGCATCTTAATTTTAGATTTTTGTTTCCAGCTCTTGGGAATATAAATTCCCATACTCACGACTATTCCCATCAATATGCAAGTGAAAATAGTTAATGCTAAGGGAATCTGTTTGATGGTCCAAAAAAGAATGTTTACATCAATTGTTTGGGTGTTTTGAAGCGTAAACACAACTAGTAATAGAGCTAAAACTAATAAAAGTATAAGAGCAAAAGTCATAAGTACGTTTTGTTTAAGGTAAATAAAATAAAGTGTCATTCCTTAATTAAAAGAAAGGACACTTTACTGTTTTAGTTCACTTTAGAAAACCCCCTGTTCCAACGAATGTTGAAAGGGAAGGTTTTGTCTTTATCTAGGGAAAGCCAAATAAATACAGCCTTACCTACTATGTGATCTTCAGGAACAAATCCCCAATATCTAGAATCAGCAGAGTTATGGCGATTATCACCCATCATCCAATAATAATTCATGGCAAATGTATAGCTTGTAACTAACTTGCCATCAATGTAAACATCATTATCGTCTATTTTGACATCGTGTTTCTCATAGGCATGAATAATGCGCTCATAGAGTGGAAGGTTGTTAACTGTAAGTGGAATAGTTTCTCCTTTTTTAGGAACAAATATAGGACCGAAATTATCTACATTCCATGGATAGTTTTTGTTGAAAGGGAAAATGTTTTTATCCCAATCAGTAGCCGGAATAATAAGTTGTTTTACTTTGTCAACTACAGGGATAGCTTCCATTTGTCCTACCATTTCGTTAGTCATTGGAAACATATATTTACCTCCTCCGTATGCTTCTCTATCTGCTTTTGATATGCCAATTTTATCTAGAGAAGCATCGCTTAAGCCAACAGTTCCATTTGTCTTTACAAAGTAGTTGTGCTGAATACCGTTAAATACTTCTTGCTTACTGTCGTTGACGAAGAGTTGTCCATCAACAATAACCAACTTATCGCCGGGAATACCCACACATCGTTTGATATAGTTTTCACACTTATCAACAGGACGAGAAATAATCTTACCAAATGTACGTTTATCAGTATTTACACGTTGCCAACCTAATTCTCTAACTAATCCATAATAGCTTTGTTGAGGGAAATTAGTTGCGACTGTATCTCCTTCAGGAAAATTAAATACTACTACGTCGTTTCTTTTGACATCTCCAAATCCTTTCATACGACGATAATCATTTTGAATTAATGTAGAGTATGATGGCATATTTTTTGTTAGAGGCATGGTATGATGCACAAAAGGGAAGGAAAGTGGGGTTTCCGGAACTCGAGGGCCATAAGCTGTTTTACTTACAAATAAAAAATCTCCGACAAGCATTGACTTTTCCATCGATGACGTAGGGATTGTGTATGCCTCAATAAAAAAACTTCTAATAAAAGTTGCTGCAATGACAGCAAATATAATTGCATCAATCCATTCTACAGTTTTGGTCTGTTTGCCATTGGGTGGATTTTTCTTCTTCCAAAAAGCCCAATGTACCTTTTTGCTGATATAAATATCAAAGATTAAGCCCAGACCAATGAGCCACCAATAATTACCTAGCCAAATTACCCATAGTAAATAGGCTAAACCAACCACTGCAAACTTAAACCATTTATTTCTTAATATAGTAAACATATTATTTTAAATTTAGAAGATCGTTCATTGATAAGATTCCTTTCTTGTCAACGGAATATTCTGCAGCGATAACAGCACCTAAGGCAAAACCTTGGCGGCTTTTAGCGCTGTGTTCAATCATGATGTGATCAACCTCAGATTCATATTTCACGCGATGTATCCCGGGCACTTCTCCTTCTCGAGTAGCCTCTATATGCATTTCATCTTTATTTTTTACATCAGAGAGTGTCCACTTGCTTTTAGTGTAGTTTTCAAATATACCTTCTGCTAGTGTAATAGCAGTACCGCTTGGTTCATCTAATTTATGAATATGATGCACCTCTTCCATGCTGACATCATAACCTTCTCTACCTTTCATAAGCTTAGCCAATTGTTTGTTTAGGGCAAAGAATAAGTTTACCCCCAAACTAAAGTTTGATGTGTAAAAGAAAGTACTATTATGGGTTTGTATATCTTCAATTATTTCATCATATTGAGCTAGCCAGCCCGTTGTGCCGCTAACTACAGGGACTTTTGCCTCAAAGCAAAGTTTATAATTAGAAACCGCCGATGCCGGAATCGAGAATTCAATAGCAACATCTGCTTTTTTAAGATTTTCAATAGTTAAATCAGCCTGATTGGTAACATCAATGATTAAAACCACTTCATGACCGCGATTAAGAGCTATTTGTTCTATGGTTTTACCCATCTTACCATATCCAATAAGTGCAATTTTCATAATTATTCTGAATCTTTTAATTTAAATGGAAGCCTTAAGCTACCAAACTACAAATATAAAAACTAGAATTAAAGGTCATGTGCTTTTTCGCTATTTTTTAGGTGAGAAGGTACGCACTACGAACTAATCGCAGATACACTACCCTGTAATGCCTTAAATTATTTATATTTTTATACTTTTGTTAGAATTAGATAAATAATTAAATATTTTTTATGAGAGAAACTTTACCTATTGTGCTATTGAGCATTTCTACAATGATAATGTCATGTTCTACGAAAACAGACGAGCATCAGAATCCATTTTTATCGGAATACACCACACCATTTCAAATCCCTCCTTTCGAACAAATACATCCGACTGATTTTGAGGATGCTTTTAAGAAGGGTAGAGACGAACATAATGCAAATATTCGGCAAATTATTGAGAATGTAGATGAACCAAACTTTAAGAATACGATTGAAGCTATTGAATATAGCAGTCCACTATTAGATAGAGTGGGCTCTGTCTTTTATAATTTGACGAGCTGCAATACTAACGATGATATAAAAACTATTGCGGCCGATTTAGCTCCAATAATGTCGGCACACTACGATGCGATAAGCATGAATGCTGATTTGTTCGCAAAGGTTAAAGCGGTTTATGACCTTCGAGAAAAGTTGAACTTAAATCAAGAGCAACAAGAATTACTGGAAGACACCTATAAAGGTTTTGTTCGTTCAGGTGCTTTACTAAATGAGAATGATAAATCTACACTGAGTAAAATTAATCAAGAATTATCGAGTCTGACTTTGAAGTTTGGCGAGAATGTGTTGGCCGAAACTAATAGTTATGAAATGATTATTGATAATAAAGCCGATCTAGCCGGACTTTCAGAATCAATGATTGCAAGGGCTGCAGCTGAAGCTGCAGGCAAGGGCTATGAAGGGAAGTGGTTATTTACTACACAGCGTTCAAGTTGTGATCCTTTTTTGGCAAATGCAAAAAATAGAGGGTTACGAGAAAAACTCTATACAGCTTACACCATGAGAGGAGATAATGACAATGAATTTGATAATAAAAATATTATCATTCAGATGGTAAATCTTCGTTTAGCAAAAGCAAATCTATTGGGATATGAATCTCATGCAGCTTATGTGCTTGAAAATGCCATGGCGAAGAATGCAGCTAAAGTATATGCCAAGCTAAATAGTATTATGGAGAAATCTTCGCGTGTGGCAAAGCAAGAGCTAGCCGACATGCAAGCTATTGTTGACGATGAAGGCGGAAATTTTAAAATACAGGCTTGGGATTGGGCCTATTACACCGAAAAGGTTCGGAAACGAAAGTATGATTTAAATGCTAATGATCTAGCTCCATATTTTGAGTTGAATAACGTAGTTAAGAGTGCATTTTTCACCATTAAGAATCTATACGGATTACAAATCACGCCACTCAGTAATGTGCCTCTTCCGCATCCGGATGCTGAGGCATATGAAGTGAAAGAAGCGAATGGAGATGCAGTTGGCGTACTATATCTGGATTACTTTGCACGCGAAAGTAAAAAAGGAGGAGCTTGGATGAGTTCTTATCGCAAGCAAGAAATTAAAGATGGCAAATTCATCCATCCGATTATTACCACATGTTATAATTTTTCAAAACCTATTGAGGGTCAGCCTGCTTTAATCTCTTTTGACGAAGCTACTACTATATTTCACGAATTAGGCCATGCTTTGCATGGTTTGCTTTCTAATTGTCAATATCATTCTTTATCGGGCACTGCTGTTTCTCGTGATTTTGTGGAGTTGCCTTCACAAATGCTTGAACATTGGGTGAGTGAACCGGAGGTAATGGCTGTATATGCTAATCATTACAAAACGGGTGAAGTTATGCCGGAGGAATTGAAAAATAAGATGCTGAATAGTATTAAGTTCAATCAAGGTTTTATGACTACAGAATACCTAGGCGCAGCCATTTTAGATATGGATTACCATAGTAGAACTGAACCATTAATACAAGGTATTAGAGAATTTGAGAAGCAATCGAATAAGGCAATGAAGTTACTTCCTGAAATTACAAATCGTTACAGAAGTACTTACTTTAGTCATATTTTTGCCGGTGGTTATTCTGCCGGATACTACGCCTATATTTGGGCTGCTATTCTAGATTCTGATGCTTTCGCAGCATTTAAAGCCAATGGCATCTTTGATTCCGAAACAGCAATAAAATTTCGCCAGAACATTTTAGAAAAAGGAGGTACGGAAGAACCGATGAAATTGTATAAAGATTTTAGAGGTGAAGAACCGAATGAAAAGTACTTATTAGACGATAGAGGTTTATTGTAACATTACATTGCTACTTAACCCAAGAAATAGCTTTTCGAATCTCGAAAAGCTATTTCTTTATCGGTCGTATATTTAAACTTTGACGTGGAAACTATGTGAAATCGGGTAATATTTTTAAAGGTTAGAACGCCTATATTTTCTGCATATAAGAACATAAAACTGTTTTTACTGCTTATTATTCCTATAGGATAGCATAAAATAATGCTAATTGGCTTCATGTTGAATCGATAATTGAAATAAAAACTGTTTTTTCACCCATAACTTTTCAAGAAATAGTGCAAAAACTATATTTTGCGGTGATTCTTTCCAAGAAATGATGTAAGAAATGAATGAAAGTTAATGTGATTTATTGATAAATATCTTTAAATCAGACTATTGTTTTTTTGTTTATTTGAGATAAGGAAACAAAACCGAGCTATTTTTCCGGTTTATACCACAGCATCAAATCTTCACGATTAGTAGTGCGCAAACGCCATTCTTTAGGATAGTAATTATTGTATCTGTTTCCTATTTCTTTTATAAATCCTAACGGAATATTCTGAAAGCATATTAATTCCCAAGACTTTTTGTTGTCATTATTTCTGTTGAAATTTTCGCGAGCCAAAAAATTTAAACAATCTTCTTGCGACAAAATTCGACAATCAAAAGCATTCTTATTTAATGCTGTTGAAAAAGCCAAATCAGCCGTGGGTGAGAAAGAGTTCTTTCTTTGCTCGGCAAACGAATTTCCAATTTTAATCAGGTTAAGTTTTTGTTGCAGATATGATATCTCTTTTTCCCAATTTTTAGGAGCAAATTTAATTTGTTCTTTGTGATGATAAATTATTTTATCATCAGTGGTTTTTAACCAATCAGTAGGGGCAATTTTTGTTTTTTGAAAAATACTTCGGAGCTTTTTCGGAAATTTCACGTTTTGTGTTCCTTCGGTTTTTCGCAACAGACTAATAAAAAAACCTTCACCGGTTACTTTGTGTGGTAAAAAACGATAACCATATAAACCATTATGCGTAACTTCATCAACTCCCCAACTTTTATCAATAGGTATTTGAATGCTTTCAAAGCCTTGATGCTGAGATAACCAGGCTAGATTTTCTTCATTTTCGGAAGGATTAAATGTGCAGGTGCTATACACTAAATAGCCACCTTCTTTTAAACAATTTAAACTATCGGCGAAAATCCTACGCTGTCGGACTGCACAAAGTTTTGTATTTTCAATGCTCCATTCTTCAGCTGCTTTGGCATCTCTTCTGAATAATCCTTCGCCGGAACACGGAGCATCAATTAATACAACATCAAATAAAGCACCGAGCTCACCAAACTGTTTGGGATCATTGTTTGATATCATATGATTGTGATACCCCCACTTGGTTAAGTTTTCGTATAAAATAGAGGCTCGTGAACGA
This sequence comes from Mangrovibacterium sp., assembly GCA_047975205.1. Taxonomy (GTDB): domain Bacteria; phylum Bacteroidota; class Bacteroidia; order Bacteroidales; family Prolixibacteraceae; genus JBKEDC01. The sequence goes on from JBKEDC010000012.1 coordinate 90,217, forward strand.
ATTAGTTCATTGGAAAGGAGTAAATCATCAGGTTTTATTAGGCTGTTTAAGTGGGTAGATTTACCACCCGGAGCAGCACATAAATCAAGCACTGATTTGGGGCTGTCGATATGAATGAATTTAAGAGCCTGCTCTAAAAACATAGAGCTTGCTTCTTGTACATAATATGCTCCGGCATGCCATAAAGGATCGAGTGCAAAATTTGGTCTTTGATTTAAAAAGTAGGCGTATTTGCTCCAAGGAACGGTTTCTAGCTGAAACGATAGATTAAATTTATTCGGATTTATTCGGATGCTTGTCCTCGGTTTGTTTTCTAAAGACGTTAAGAACGCATCCGTATCTTTTGGAAACTGCTGTTCAATTCGTTGTGTAAAATCTTTTGGCCAATGAGGAAGAAAAATAGTCATGAGGATAAAGTCAATTCTTATACAAAAAAAGTTAGCAGATTCGGCTGCTAACTTAATATAAATAATTTTATTGAATGAACTTATTTAATAAGTACCCAAACACCGGGAAATTCTGATTTTATACTATCGGCAATATTAAGAGCTTCATGCCTACTGTTTGACGATTGAATGGCTATGCGGTAATTTTCCATATTTAAGCCTCGATTACGCTGAATAATAATACCGTTTTTCCCTTTTGCTTTTAAATATTCGAGGTGTTTGTTTGCCCTGTGCTTTGTTTCAAAGCTGGCTACAATCACAAAATATTTATCGTTTTCATTTAACGTAGGATTACCTGTTTGGTTTGATTTATTATCAACCTCCTGCACTTCATAATCATAATTGAAACTAGAGGTGTCGGTGGCGATCGAGTCTGTCGCCACTTTTGCAGGAGTGAGTTTGCTTGCCGGTATTACACTGGGCTTTGTTTCTTTTTTGCAAGAAGCGAAACTGATAATCAATGTAAAGAGACAGAAAAGTATTTTTCTCATAATATTAATTTAATAGTTCACTACACTAAATAACGCATTGCATGTTTTATTTGGTGATATATGAAATTACTTCAACAAGATGCAAATCTATATAAATTTTAATCTTTGATGGTAGGATAACTGCGATAATTTTTGATTCTGACAGTTTATTTGTGACTTAAAGATATTTAAATCTTTATATTGATGTTGTAATTTTATGAAGAATTGAACTACGCTAAATAGAAGGTGCTTTTCTTTGCAAGGAAGTGCGGAATAATCCACGATGCAAATTATTTCATTGCTGCCGGCAATATTAATGGCAAATTGTTATCTAAGACTATCAAATTTACTGTTTATTTGTGAAATGAGAATTTCAAAAATGATTTTATTTGAAATTAGTACAAATTGCAAGTAGAGTATTAAAAATAACTTGACACATAAGTGGGAATTCTTTAAAAGAATATAATTTTGCAATCGTTTGCACAATAAGAAGAGAAAATGTCCGGAGAAATAGTACATGAAGGTATTATCAAACGTATTACAGATGATACCATATGGATAGGCATTGTTAATCAATCGGCCTGTGCAGGCTGTCATGCTAAAGGAGCATGTACAGCTGCTGATATGAAAGATAAAGAAGTTGAAGTGCGGAGAAATTCAACGGATTATCGAATTGGACAACGAGTGAGTGTAGTGGGGAAGACAACGCAAGGTTTTTTGGCTTTGTTTTATGCTTATTTGTTTCCTTTCATTGTATTGATGGCTGTATTGATTTTATGCACAAACCTAAATTTCGGAGAAGGAGTTTCAGCTTTGCTGGCATTAGCTTCTTTGGTACCGTATTATTTTGTATTGTATCTCTGCAAAGATAAATTGAAGAATAAATTAGAATTTGAAATTAAGCCGATATAAAAATGGATATGACTATTGTTTATACCGTTGTCAGCCTCGCTGCAATAGGTACATTTGCCGCTGTTATCTTGTATTTTGTGGCGCAAAAATTTTATGTATATGAAGACCCGCGTATTGATGATGTGGAAAATTCGCTGCCATCAGCAAACTGTGGAGGCTGTGGTTTTGCAGGTTGTAGAGCTTTTGCCGAAGCTTGTGTGAAGTCAGATACTTTCGATGGACTTTTTTGTCCGGTGGGAGGAAATGATTGTATGGCAGGCGTTGCCGGTATTTTAGGTAGAGAAGCCATTGCTCAGGCTCCTAAAGTTGCTGTTCTACGATGCAATGGAGCTTGTGATGTTCGGCCAAAAACAAATAAGTATGATGGGGCGGAATCGTGTGCTATGGCTGCATCTTTATATGGAGGAAACACCGGTTGTTCGTTCGGATGTTTAGGTTTAGGAGACTGTGAGGTATCGTGTGATTTTGATGCACTGCATGTAAATCCGGCAACGGGCTTGCCTGAAATTGATGATGATAAATGCACAGCGTGTGGGGCTTGTGTCGAAGCATGTCCAAAATTACTCATAGAATTGCGTAAGAAAGCGAAGAAAGACCGTAAAATATATGTGGCATGTAGGAATGAGGATAAAGGCGGTGTAGCTAAGAAATCATGTTCAGTAGCTTGTATAGGATGTAAGAAGTGTATGAAAGAGTGTGCATTTGATGCTATTGAGGTAACCAACAATTTGGCATTCATTGATTCAGATAAATGTAAGCTTTGTAGAAAATGTGTGGAAGTTTGTCCAACGAGTTCAATTGTAGAATTGAATTTTCCACCACGCAAACCGAAAAAAGACTTGCCTCCAAAGCCTGCAGAGGTTAAAAAAACAGTGGCTAAAACTGAATCTAAAGAAATGGCTGCGGCGGAAAATACTTCTGAATTGGAATTGAAACAAAAAGATAACAACGAAAATAAATAAGGAGAACCATGGCATTAAAGACATTTATATTGGGCGGGGTTCATCCTGCTGAGAATAAACTTTCAGCTGATAAAGCTATTGAAACATTAGTTTTGCCAAAAACCGTCTTTATTCCTGTAGCTCAACATATCGGTGCTCCGGCACAAGCCTTAGTTAAGAAAGGCGATGAAGTTAAGGTTGGGCAACTAATTGCAAAATCTGGTGGTTTTGTGTCGGCAAATATTCATTCATCAGTATCGGGTAAAGTCACGAAAGTAGATTTAGCTTTGGACGCTTCAGGATACAACAAACGAGGTGTTTTTATTACGGTGGAAGGTGATGAGTGGGAAGAGTCGATTAACAGAGATGAAATACTTGATACTGAAATTAAATTAGATGCAAAGACTATCGTAGATAAGATTGCAGAAGCCGGTATTGTTGGGTTAGGAGGGGCTACTTTCCCTACTCATGTTAAGCTTATGCCCCCTCCGGGAAAGAAAGCAGAAATGCTTATTTTGAATGGAGTGGAGTGCGAGCCTTATTTAACTGCCGACCATCGATTGATGTTGGAAAAAGCAGCCGAAATTTTGGTGGGTATTCGTATCATGATGAAAGCTATTGATGTGAATAAAGCTTACATTGGAATAGAAAATAATAAAAAAGATGCTATTGCACATTTGCAAAAGCTCACAGCATCTGATAACGAAATAGTTGTTGTTCCGTTAAAAGTTCAATACCCGCAAGGCGGTGAAAAACAGCTTATCAATGCAGTAACCGGTAGGGAAGTGCCATCTGGTGCTTTACCGATTGAAGTAGGTGCAGTGGTAAGTAATGTAGGAACAGCCTTTGCCGTTTATGAAGCTGTTCAAAAAAATAAACCATTAGTAGAGCGAGTGGTAACTGTAACCGGTAAATCATTGACTAATCCTTCTAATTTTTTGGTTAGGATAGGAACTAATGTTCAAGAATTAATTGATGCAGCCGGTGGCTTACCCGAGGATACAGGTAAGATTATTAGTGGAGGACCTATGATGGGAAAAGCCATAGCTTCAACAGATATTCCTGTGGCTAAAGGAACATCAGGTATTTTGATGCTGCCGAACACAGAGTCTGATCGTAAGCCGGCTAAAAATTGTATTCGCTGTAATCGTTGCGCTTCTGTGTGTCCAATGGGTTTAGAATCATTTTACTTATCGGCAGCATCAAGAAAGTCCATGTGGAATGAAGTGGAAAAAGCACATGTTATGGATTGTATCGAGTGTGGTTCATGTAGTTATATTTGTCCGGCTAATCGTCCTGTATTAGATTATATCCGATTAGGTAAATCTAAGGTTGGGCAAATCATTAGAAGTAGAAAAAAATAAAAAATAAAAAATTTACAACATAAGTCAGATGAGTAAACTACTTACGATATCGCCATCTCCGCATGAACGTGCGAGTGATTCGGTAAATAAGATTATGTGTAATGTTATTATCGCCTTGTTGCCTGCTTTGGCATGGTCGGTATATGCGTTTGGTCTTGATGCCATTCGGGTTACACTTATTGCAGTGATTGCTTGCGTTGGGTTTGAATACCTAATTCAACGCTTTGTAATGAAAAAAGAACCTGAGATTAATGATCTTTCGGCAGCACTGACGGGTCTTTTATTAGCGTTTAATTTACCTTCGGGTATTCCTTCATGGATTATTATCATTGGAGCATTAGTCGCTATTGGTGTGGGAAAACAGTCTCTCGGAGGATTAGGAAATAATCCGTTTAATCCGGCTCTAGTTGGCCGTGTGTTTTTACTTATTTCTTTTCCGGTTCAAATGACTAGTTGGCCTTCTGTTGATGCAACAACATCGGCAACACCTCTTGCTATAATGAAAGCTAGTGGCATGTCGGGAGCTATGGATAGTTTAGGTGATGGTATTCTTTCGCACGGATTCATGGGAAGCATTTCCGGTTCTATGGGAGAAGTGTCGGCCTTAATGTTATTGATTGGCTTCGTTTGGATGCTGTATAAAAAGGTAATTACATGGCATATTCCGGTTTGTATATTAGCAACGGTGTTTGTATTTCAGACAGCATTGTTTTTATTGACAGGGGCAGGTTCTTTCGCCCATGCAATAAGCTTTGGAGCTGTGCACCTATTAACAGGAGGTGTTATGCTCGGTGCAATCTTTATGGCTACGGATATGGTTACTTCGCCAATGGCAGTTAAAGGACAAATTATATTTGCTGTCGGCATTGGCTTAATCACGGTATTGGTGCGTAATTATGGTGCTTATCCTGAAGGTATTTCATTTGCAATATTAATCATGAATGCTTTTACTCCACTTATTAACACCTATGTTAAACCTAAAAGATTTGGAGGAAACTAAAAATGGCTATAAAATCGAATTTCCCAAACATGGTAATTACCCTTTTAGCGATTACGCTTATTTCCGGGGCTATTTTGGGTATGGTGCATAAGGTAACGAAAGGACCTATTCAAGAAGCCTCCCTTAAGGCACAAAACGAAGCTATCAAGGCTATTCTTCCTTCTTTTGACAAATTAAGTGATGCAAAAGAAGTGATGCCCGAAGATGGAACACAACCGCTTACATTTTTCAAAGCAACTGATGCTGAAGGAAAATTAGTAGGCACGGCAGTTAAAACCTATACGATTAAGGGATTTAGCGGTTATATCGGTATTATGGTAGGATTTGATCCTAACGGTACTATTACCGGTTTTCAAGTATTGAAACACGCTGAAACTCCGGGATTGGGCTCAAAAATGCAAGAATGGTTTAGCAATCCTGCACATTCTATTATCGGGCTAAATCCAGCTAAAGTAAATATGACAGTTAGTAAAGACGGAGGTGATGTTGATGCAATTACGGCGTCGACAATTTCATCACGAGCATTCCTTGATGCTATTGTCCGCGGATACAACACTTATAATAAAGAAGGAGGAGCCGAATAATGAATCAAATTGAGAATTTAAAAAAAGGGTTTCTGAAAGAAAATCCGGTGTTCGTTTTATTGTTGGGCATGTGTCCGACTCTTGGGGTTACTTCTTCTGCTTTTAACGGGCTTGGAATGGGTTTGGCCACTACTTTCGTATTGGTTTGTGCCAACATTGTGGTATCGTTGGTTAAAGATATTATTCCGGATAAAGTTCGCATACCGAGTTTTATTGTAATTATAGCATCGTTTGTTACGGTGGTTGAATTATGCATGCAAGCTTATTTGCCATCATTATTCGCAAGCTTAGGCCTGTTTATTCCTTTGATTGTGGTGAACTGTATCGTGCTTGGTCGTGCGGAAGCATTTGCATCGAAAAATAATGTATTATCATCAGCTATCGATGGCTTGAGTATGGGGCTGGGCTTCACTTTCGCTTTGACACTACTAGGTGCTGTTCGTGAATTTTTAGGAGCGGGCACTTTGTTCAGTCAATCAGTTTACCCCGGACAATATGGCATGTTGGTATTCGTGTTAGCTCCGGGAGCATTTATAGCATTGGGATATCTTATTGCTATTATCAATAAGCTTAAAAAATAAGGAGGATAAAAAATGGAATATGTATTAATTATTATTTCGGCTGTCTTTGTTCAGAACATTGTACTGTCGCAATTTTTGGGTATTTGTCCTTTTCTCGGTGTATCAAAGAAAGTTGAAACAGCTATAGGAATGACCGGAGCGGTTGCTTTTGTAATGACATTGGCAACAATCGTTACTTACTTAATTCAAAAGTATGTATTAGAACCATTCTCATTAGAATATCTCCAAACCATCTCTTTTATTTTGGTCATTGCCTCTTTAGTGCAAATGGTGGAAATCATCTTGAAGAAAGTAAGTCCTTCTTTATATCAAGCGTTAGGTGTATTCCTTCCGCTTATCACTACAAACTGTGCTGTGTTGGGAGTTGCTATTTTAGTAGCTTCTGATCCGGACATGACTTTAATGAAAGGTGTAGTATCGGCTATCGGTAATGCACTTGGATTTGGTTTGGCATTAATTATTTTTGCCGGTTTGCGCGAACAATTGGAAATGATTGACTTGCCGGAAGGATTGAAAGGAACACCGGCTGCATTAATTACAGCAGGTATTTTGGCCATGGCTTTCATGGGTTTTAGTGGATTAGTATAACTTTGATAAAATAAATACCAATTAAAAACGTCGTAGGCTTTGCTTACGGCGTTTTTTCGTAATATTGTACCACAAAATATATTCAAATGGATGTAATAACAGCAATTCGTGACCGCTACTCTGAGCGAATGTATAAATCAAAGAAGATTACTACAGAAGAGCTTTATCAAATTTTAGAGGCAGGTAGATTAGCTCCTTCAGCCTGCAACAAGCAACCTTGGAAGTTTATTGTAGTTTCCGAGGAGGAAAATTTAGAGAAGTTATATCAATCTTATTCAAGAGATTGGTTCTCTGGTGCACCCCAGGTAATTGTTGTTTGTGGCGAGCACGAAGAATCGTGGAATCGCTCTACTTTTGACAACAAAGATTTCTTAGATATTGATGTAGCCATTGCTATCGATCATATGACGCTTCGCGCTACTGAGATTGGTGTAGGTACCTGTTGGGTGTGTGCTTTCGATCCGAAACAAGTAAGCGAATTATTGCAGTTACCAAAGAATGTAGAACCTATAGCTTTGTTACCTATCGGCTATCCCGCATCAGCATCAGTGAGCGAAAAAAAACGTAAATCAATAGAAGAAGTTGTATTTTTTGAAAAATATGGACAAGCAATATTAAATCATAAAAAATAAATCATGAAAAGAATAATTTCAACTCCCAATGCACCGGCAGCAATCGGTCCTTATTGTCAAGCTATTGAAGTTAATGGAACTCTTTATATCTCTGGTCAGATACCGGTTAATCCGGCTACCAATAAAATAGTTGAAGGGGGAATTAAAGAACAGACAGAACAGGTAATGAAAAATATTGAAGCAATATTGACTGAAGCTGGTTATGCATTTGCCGACGTAGTAAAATCAACTTGCTTATTGAGTGATATGACAAATTTTGCAGCCATGAACGAAGTGTATGGTTCTCGTTATGCTGTTAACCCGCCAACACGAGCAGCATTTGCCGTTAGAGAACTACCATTAGGTGTTTTGGTAGAAATTGAAACGATAGCCGTAAAATAGATAGCGAAAGAATTATTTGATAAGTCTGAATAGTTATGATTGAATCATATTATTCAGACTCTCTTTTTGTAAGTATTGATAAAAAGGCTAACTTAACGCACATGAAAACAATAGTAATGATTCGTCATGCTAAGGCGGAATCGGGGGGATATGAGAATGATTTTAACAGAAAGCTTCAGCCTAAAGGTGAATTAGATGCAGCAGCAATAGGAGCTAGGCTTCAAACCCTACGCATCATTCCTAATCGAATAATTGCCAGTCCGGCAGATAGGGCGTGGAAAACAGCTGCTATATACGCCGAAAAATTAGCATTTGAAGAATCAAAAATTGAACCTTGGGAGGCATTTTATCGCGGAGCAACAACGCATAACCTACTAGAAAAAGTATATGAAACATCGGATAAGTTTGGTTGTATTTATATTGTCGGGCATAATCCGACTATTCATTATTTGACTCATAATATGTGTGTTGAATTTAATAAGGATACACCTACATGTGCCACCGCAGTAATACAATTTGATGTGGTATCTTGGAAAGATGTAGAAGCTAGAATCGGGAAATTACTTTTACATTTGGTACCTCAAGTAAATTTTTAACTATGCATTTATTTTATACACCAAATATTACAGGCACAGTATATGTGCTTCCGGAAGAGGAATCAAAACATGCAATTCGAGTTCTTCGTATGCAAGAAGGAGATAAGTTACGACTAATCGACGGTATAGGAGGATTTTATGAAGCATCTATATTAGAAGCTAATCAGAAACGATGTCAAATTCAAGTGGAGCATAAAATAGAGAATTTTTCCCAACGCAATAATTACTTACACATAGCCGTAGCCCCGACGAAAAATATAGATAGAATGGAGTGGTTTTTAGAGAAAGCAACAGAAATTGGTATTGATGAAATTACACCCATATTATGTGCTCATTCTGAGCGAAAAGTTATAAAAACAGACCGTTTAGAGAAAATTATTGTTTCAGCTATGAAACAATCGTACAAAGCATTTCTACCCAAACTCAATCCATTGATGCCACTTAAAGATTTATTGGCAACCGATTTTGATGGCGGAAAATTTATAGCACATTGTTATGATGGTGAAAAAAGGCTCTTCAAACAATCTTTAGATAAAGAGAAAAATCTTATACTTATAGGACCCGAAGGAGATTTTACAGAGGATGAAGTGCAGCAGGCTTTGACTAATGAATTTTTGTCGGTTTCCTTAGGGAAATCAAGGTTAAGAACTGAAACAGCAGCCTTGGCAGCTTGTCATACTGTATCGGTGATGCTTGATGAATAGAAATATCTGTTTAATTAAAAATATAAACCTTAAACTATGACCAAAGTATACACAAAAACAGGAGATGATGGAACTACTGGATTGATTGGCGGTTCTCGAGTAAAAAAGTTTAATAATAGACTGGAGGCTTATGGAACAATTGATGAGTTGAATAGTGCTATTGGTGTTATAGCAGCTTATTTATTAGACGATCATGATTTGAAAGTTATTAGAAACATTCAAAATTTGCTTTTTGTTATCGGCTCTCATTTAGCAACCGATGAATCTGCACAAGAGTTAAAAACACAGTTGCCGTGTGAAGAGTCTGATATAGAACTTCTGGAAAATGAAATAGATGTTATAACAACAGAACTTCCACCACTTAGGCATTTTATATTGCCCGGTGGCTGTCCGGCAGCAGCATATGCCCATCTGGCAAGAGCAATATGTAGAAGAGCAGAACGGAGAATTGTAGAAATGGCTGAAATGATTGAAGTTGATAAACAGCTGGTTAAGTACATTAATCGACTATCGGATTATCTATTTGTATTGTCTCGAAAATTAAATGTTCAAGAAGATTACTCGGAAGTATTTTGGAAACCAAATAAAAAATAAATACTTGTATTGTAAATTGATTTTATATACTTTCGCAGAAAATTGAGAAGTAAATAAATTTAATTTTAACTACTATGTATTGGACGTTAGAACTTGCATCTAAATTGGAAGATGCACCATGGCCTGCATCAAAGGATGAGTTAATTGATTATGCAATCCGTTCAGGAGCTCCAATGGAGGTGATTGAGAATCTTCAAGAGATAGAAGACGAAGGAGACGTATATGAGAGTATTGAAGATATTTGGCCTGATTACCCAAGTAAAGATGATTTCTTCTTCAATGAAGATGAATATTAATCTTACGAAGTGAGTAAAGATATAAAAGCCCTGCATCATGCAGGGCTTTTTGTTTCTGTGAAATGATGTTGACAATGTATTATTTACAAAAAGAGTACTGACAGAATAACTTATGGTTAGACATTATGACACTCAGAATTGATGGATACGTTTGATGGAACAAAATTTGGAAGATGTATTACGTAAGTCAAATGAATTTAACTACAAAAAATAAAATAAGATGACAACAGGTAAAATTGGAGTATCTAGTGATAATTTATTTCCAATCATTAAAAAATTTTTATATTCAGAACATGATATCTTTTTAAGAGAAATTGTATCGAATGCAGTTGATGCTACGCAAAAACTAAAAACGCTTATCGCAAGAGGAGAGGCAAATATTTCCGCAGATAATGCAAAGGTGAATGTATCATTCAATAAAGATGCAAAAACAATTACGATATCTGATCAAGGAATTGGTATGACCGCCGACGAGGTGGAGAAATATATTAATCAAATTGCATTCTCCGGAGCCTCTGAATTTCTAGATAAATATAAAGATGATTCAAATGCAATTATAGGACATTTCGGATTAGGGTTCTATTCATCTTTTATGGTTTCGCATAAAGTTGAAGTGTTAACTAAATCATATAAAGATGGATCGCAAGCTGTTCGTTGGATATGTGATGGATCTCCGGAATATTCTTTAGAAGAAGCCACACGGGAATCAGTAGGAACTGATATTATCATGCATGTAAATGAAGAATCAGAAGAATTTCTTGATAAAGCAAAATTGAATGACATCTTAAATAAATACTGTAAGTTTTTGCCTATTCCGATAGTGTTTGGAAAGAAAACAGAATGGAAAGATGGTAAAGAAGTTGAAACAGCAGAAGATAATCAAATCAATGATTGTAATCCGGCATGGACTAAAAAGCCTGCTGATCTTAAAGATGAAGATTACACTTCGTTTTATCGCCAGCTATATCCAATGGCATTTAATGAGGACCCGTTATTTAATATCCATTTAAATGTTGATTATCCGTTTAATCTTACCGGTATTCTTTATTTTCCTAGGCTTAAGAACTCGGTTGAAGTGCAGAAAAATAAAATTCAATTATACTGCAACCAAGTTTTTGTAACAGATCAAGTGGAGGGTATTGTTCCTGACTTCTTGACGCTCTTACATGGTGTGATAGATTCTCCGGATATTCCTCTGAATGTTTCTCGTTCTTACTTGCAAGGTGATTCAAACGTGCGCAAAATTAGTTCTCACATCACAAAAAAAGTTGCAGATAGATTGCAACAGCTATTTAAAGATGATCGTGATGATTTTGAAAAGAAGTGGGATGACTTAAAAATCTTTATCGAGTATGGTATTCTTTCAGAAGAGAAGTTTGAGGAGAAAGCTATGAAGTTCTTTTTATTCAAGAATACAGACGGCAAATATTTCACATGGGAAGAGTATGAGAATCTGATTAAAGATAATCAGACAGACAAAGACAATAAACAAGTTTATTTGTATGCCAGTAACACAGACGAACAATACACATTTATCCAAGATGCTAAAGATAAAGGGTATGATATTATTGTAATGGATGATGCCCTTTCTGCTCATCTGATTAATAAATTCGAGCAAAAATATACGGATAAGCGCTTTGTTCGCATTGACTCTGACGTGGTAGATAACTTAATTCCTAAAGAAGAGCAAGTGGCTGAAATAAGTGCTGATTTGCGCGACCAAATGGCTCCAATCTTTCAAGCAGTTTGTCCGGTTGATGAAAAGATTAATTACGTAGTTGATTTTAAAGCTATGGGAGAAAATGCTCAACCGATGATTATTACGCGTAATGAGTTTATGCGAAGAATGAAGGATATGAGTGCGCTAGGTGGTGGACAAATGAGCTTTTATGGAGATATGCCGGATAGTTTAAATTTAACGGTTAACTCAGATCACCCATTAGTAAAATCGATAATCGAAAGTAAAGATGAGAAACTGGGTGCTGATTTGGAGACTTCGAATAAGGCAATCTTAACTTTAAATGCAGAAAAAGCTGACTTAGAGAAAGCCAAAGAAGATAAAAAGGAAGAGGAGATATCCTCAGCTGACAAAGAAAAATTGGAGGGTATTACCAAAAAGATTTCTGAATTGGAAGTGGCTAAACGTGAAAAGTTAGAAGCTTTTGGTAAAGAAAATAAATTAGCAAAACAGTTAGTAGATTTGGCTCTTTTGGCTAACGGATTACTTAAAGGTGCAGACCTAAATAAGTTTGTTAGAAGATCAATTGAGATGATCAAGTAAAGGCGTATTTACTACTGTAAAATGTAGGAGGTGTCCCAAAAGGACACCTCCTACATTTTACATCACGCCACTCGGTGTATTTTTAAATTTGGAGTTAGGTGATAGATTTTGGTTTGCTTTTTCCTGATTTGTTTGTAACAAAGACCTATTTTAGCTAAAATTACAGATGAATTGTTTCTGCTTTTATTTCTTGTCCCATGAAATTTTTGGCTCTGTTCTCAAATAAAGATGACTGTTCTGTAGTGTAAAATTTTAGATTACTATGTTTTGATATCTGTTCGTTTATTTCAGGATGTCTTTGTAAATAATCTACCAAACTTAAGGCAACAACAATTCCCTGTTCTACAACTTTAATAGGCTTGCCGATAAGTTCCTTTCGAATGATATTAATTAAAAGAGGGTAGTGTGTACAACCTAAAATAATATGATCGATTTCACTATCTTTTTCAAGTAATCTTTGAATATCTCGAGCAATAAAATAGTTAGCTCCAGGAGTATCTATTTCATTATTTTCTATGATCGGCACCCACATCGGACAAGCTTGTTGCACACAGCTTTTGATGCGCCCATTGCTCCATTTATTAAATTCGATAGGGTAGGATTCAGAGGAAACGGTACCGGATGTTGCCAAAATACCAATATGGCCGCTAACTGATTCTTTGGAAATAAACTCAATACTTGGACGGATAACACCTAAAACCCTTTTTTTTGGATCAATTAGAGGTAAATCCTTTTGCTGAATAGTGCGCAGGGCTTTTGCCGATGCCGTATTACAAGCAAGAATCACAAGTGTGCATCCTCGATTGAAAAGCTCTTTAACGGCTTGAAGGGTGTATTCGTATATTATTTCAAAAGACCGGGTGCCGTAGGGAGTTCGAGCATTATCTCCTAAGTAGATAAAGTCATGTTTCGGCAGATATTTTACTAATTCGCGCAGAATAGTCAATCCTCCGTAGCCTGAATCAAATACGCCGATAGCTTGTGTTTTATTCATATCGCCAAAAATAGAAAAAACCCACTATCTTATTTTAAGAATAGCAGGTTTTTCAGAAAATTTTAATTAGAACGCTACTTTCCAAACAATCCTTTTAGGGCATCGCTTACATCATCTACAATCTTACCCGCATTTTCTTTAGCTGATTTTTTAAGTTCAGTAGCAATTAAATCTTTGGCCTCTGTCAAATCAGGAGTTACTGATGGATCTTTTATTTCTCCCTTAATATCCAGTCCGATAGGATAAGAGTCTAGCTTGTTAGTTCCCGGAATAACATTGAGTACTTTTGATATATCGTTATTTAAGTCGGCTTTGTGAATATTGAAATCTAAGTTTAAATTCATTGTTTGATTTACGAGTATTTCTCCTTCAACCTTTGCTTCTTGACCCGCTATTTTTGTTTTAAAAGGCTTAACTAATATGTTGCCATCAGTTATTTTAAATTTTGCAGAGAAATCATCAATGTAAAGATTATTCAGTTTTTCCGTCTTAAAGACAAGGTTCAGTTTTTCTATAGTCTCAGTTTTTGCTAATTGTACGTTTTGGGTTGATAGATTACCTGAACCATTCAAAGATTTAGTGATTAAAGATAATTTCTCATCGAGTTTTCCGGCTAACTTTAAATCGGCAGATAGTTCTCCTGTGCTGTTTTTTGCGATTGGAGCATAGTGGCGAAAAGCTTCAAATGATTGATATGCTGCCGGAATTGTGAAATGTTTTACATTAAAGTTAAAATCAAAGTTTGCCTCCTTGGGGTTATATGCCGCATAACTACCATCAACTTTCATAGAGCCGTCCAGCATATTCATGCTTAAATTTTTCAACCACAGTTTCTGATCGGCTACGGTTATCAATCCATTGATGTCGCTGATGTTCATTTCTGCAAAAACAGCTTTATTAATCTGTGAATTAAAGGCTAAATTCAACTTTTCAGGTACTTGAAAGATTAATATACTGTCAGAGTTAATTTCGTTTGCTGAAATAGAGGATACATCTTCCTGATTGGATTTAGGAATCAATGTTATTAGTTCATTAAAATCTACTAGATTTGAGTTAAGTGAGAATTTTCCTTTTATAGTTTGTTTCTGAAATAAATAACCTAAATAGTTTGATAGATAGCCATTTAGAGTAAAATCACTATGGCTAATTTTGGCTGCAAAAGATTTAAATTCAATAGAATGACTACTTATACCTATTGTTCCGGCAGTTAGTTCAACTGGTTTAGTAAGCTCAGATGATTGAAAAATGAAATTAGAGAAATTGATTTTTCCGTTGGCTTCTATCTTTTCATAATCTTCGTCTTCTACTGCCGACATATTTCCTTTTAAAGCAATATTTCCTGCCATTTCACCTCTTAAGTCTACACTGTCCATCGGTATTGCTTTTTTCAATGTAGCAAAATCTAGATCAGCACTCACTCTGGCATCAAATGACATATCAATCATTGGTGTTTTTAGGAGTAATTGTGCATCAATAGGATTATTTTTTACTTCAGCATGTGCTTTTGAGATATTTACTACAAGATTATCTAATTTACCCTGAGGTTGACTGACATTCATAGCCAAGTTAATCTTCTCTACTTTCTCAGGCATATTGGCATATTGCATGCTGGCATCTTTCACGTAAACGTTGAAGTTCATAGCCGGATACTCTTCGTCATACATATATCCTTTTATATAACCATCAAGTCCGGCATCTCCAATTGCTTTTACATCATTAAGATAATGCTTGTAGTTAGGAGGAACTAAAGCTAATAAAGTAGAGAAGTTGGATTCCGGTACCTGCATATTCACATCAAAAACCATGGAGTCAGAAGGCATAGCAAAACTTCCGGACAAAGCTATTGGTAATTCATTTAATCGGAATTGAGATTCACCAAATGTGAACTCCATTTTATCCATATCGGCTATGAGTTTACTATTTAAGGCTAAAGCTACATTGGAGATGTAGCTTACAGAATCGTAGTCTACGTGCAGCTCAGATACTTTACCATCAATATTAAAAGTAGTAGTCATTTCTTTTAGAGAGCCAGAAATGTCAAGGTTTATGTTGTCTAGCTCTAAAAACATGGGCATCGTTTCGTCGGAATATTTTAGATTCAAGTTGTTTATTTCTACGGAGTTCAATGCTATGCTGGTATTGATAGATGTTTCGGCGTCATTAGAAGTAGTTGTTGTTTCTTCGTTAGAGGTAGGTATAATGTTCCAATTAGCTATTCCATTTTTATTAACATTTAGATTTACTTGGGCATTATCTAGCTTAATCAATGATATTTCCAAACCATCATCAGAAAATAAATCCTTTAATGATATATCTGTAGATAATGAACCGATAGCAGCAATGGTATCTCCTTTAAAATCACTCAATCCAATTAATGTAAAATTGCTCAGCTCAGCTTGTACTTTGGGAAAAGAACGAAAAAAGCTTAAATTGAAGTCTGTAAACTCTATTTTAGCACTCACATTATTATTTATTAATGTCTTTACCTTCTCTAAAATAGAGTCTTTAAAAATTATTGGCAATGCAATGGCTGCCCCGATAATAATAGATATTACTATTATTATAATTACTAAAAGTTTTTTCATTTGTGTGTGTATTACATTTGTTTGATTATAAGATGGATTTAAGCATGTATAAGGCAGTTTGGATAGTACGTTCTATATTATGCTCTCGCTTTCTATTAAAATGATATTTTTCAACAATAACTTTATTTTTATGTGCAACTGCAATACAAACTGTTCCCACAGGTTTCTCAGGAGTACCACCATCGGGACCAGCTATTCCGGTTGTGGCGATAGCAAAATCTGTATTCATGAGCTTCATAATGCCTTTTACCATTTCAACGGCTGTTTCATTGCTCACTGCCCCATATTGTTGAAGTGTTCTCTGTTTTACACCTAACACTATTTCTTTGATATTGTTTTCATAAGCTACGATTCCTCCTTTAAAATAGGCAGATGCACCTTGATTTGAAGTAAAAGCATAGGCTAAACTCCCTCCGGTACAACTTTCAGCTACACTTATTGTTTGCTTTTTATCCACTAGTAATTTGCCTATGGTTTTACCCATACTTTCATCGGTGAAACTAAAAATATTATTAGAGAGAATATCCCTTAGCTTTTCAACTTCTTCTTTAACCAAAGACTTCAGTTCATCTATATTGTTTCCCCAACTACTAATCCTAAGTCGTATTAGGAGCTGATTGGGAAGATAGGCGAGCTTTAGGTTTTCAGGCAAATTATTCTCCCAATCGTTTAATTTCTCAGATAGTAAGCTCTCAGGCACTCCATACACAATGGTAGTCTGATGATAAATAGCTTCATGCCGAGTCTTAGTTGCTAGTTTAGGTAAGACGTGTTCTGTCATGATACTTTTCATCTCATATGGAACACCTGGCATTGATATAAATACAGTGTCATCCTTTTCAAACCACATGCCCGGAGCAGTTCCTTCGGAATTGGCTAAAACAGTACAAGCATCTGGGACTAAAGCTTGATCTTTGTTGAGTTGAATCATAGGAATCCCCCGTTGAGCAAGTCTTTTTTCTATGGCAAGTATGGTTGGATTATCATAATGCATGGTGCAATTGAAAAATTCGCAAAGAACTTGTTTTGTGATATCATCTTTAGTAGGACCAAGCCCTCCGGTGAGGAGAACAATATCAGCGTTGTTTTTTGCATTATGCAGAGCTGCTAATATATGTTCTCTATTATCATGTACTGATGTTATTTGATATACATCTATTCCTAAATTATTAAGTTCTTGTCCCATCCAAGCAGAATTGGTATCTACTATCTGTCCGATAAGGATTTCGTCTCCTATTGTTATGATTTCAGCTTTCATGAGTTTATATTTTTACCAAAAGTAAGAAAAGAAATCTTCAAGTGTTTTCTGTGTGTGTGATTTTGATTTATAGATAAGCCAAAACTTTAAAATAAATTTTCAGTAAAAATACATCAAAGATTAAAAACAGGTAAAACGGTTGTAAATAAAGGCTTTACAGCCGTTTTATGATTTTTTGGTAATGAGGTAAAAAGCAGAAAAAAGCAACGATTGGCAAAAGTACGGTTACTAAAACGTTACTTTTAAATATCGAAAACAATCGTTTCAAAATGCTGTTATTCAGATTTTTGCATAGTTTTTCATATTGTTCCGTAGCTCACATAGGTTTAATTTTATCATTAAGAATTGTGAGTATGGAAACGACAAAAAAATCAACGTTTAAGGTTCTTTTCTACCTTAAAAAGAATGCCCCGAAGAAGAACGGGAAAGTTACGGTCATGTGTAGAATTACCGTAAACGGTAATCAGTCTGCATTCAGTGCCAAGTTGGATATTTCCGCAACAAATTGGGATTTGAAGTACGGCAGGGTTTTAGGAAAAAGCCGAGAAGCCCAAGACACAAACAGCAAACTTAACAAAATCCGTTCAGGTATTGAGGAATGCTATTCCAAAATTCTGAAGAACGATGGGGCTGTCAGTACTAAACTTAAAAATGCCTTCCTCGGTATGGAAAGCGGAGAAATGACCTTTTCCAAGTTTTATGAACAGTTCTTATCCGACTATGAGAAAAAGGTCAATAGTGGACTTCGGGTAAATGGAACACGAAGTAAGTACAAAACACTGTTAAAGCACCTGCGAAATTTTACACTTACAAAATACGGTTATTCTGACTTATCATTCAACGACCTTACATCTGATTTTGTGCAGGACTTTGATTACTACCTACGTGATGACCAAAGCTTGACACATAACACGATTTGGCTGTATATGATTGGCTTTACCACACTTTGCCGATTGGCAATGAGCAGAAAGCATCTTGCTTTTAATCCGTTCAGCGAGTACAAGAATACCAAAAAGGACAAAGACAGAGGTTATCTGTTGCGGAACGAGTTGGAACAGCTTGTAACGTTCAACTGCGAGAAAAAGAAAGACGAATTGGTTAAAGACCTGTTTGTTTTCAGTTGCTTTACTGGTCTTTCCTATTCAGATATGAAAGGGCTTAGAAACAGTAATATTCAGGATTTCTTTGACGGTAACCAGTGGATTATCATACGTAGGAAAAAGACAGCAACATCGTCAAACGTGATGCTGTTGGATATCCCCAAAATGATTATCGAAAAATATGTAGGATTTTCAAAAGATGGAAAGGTATTTCCTGTACCATCAAATACAGTCTGTAATGATAGTCTAAAAAGAATATCACAACTGATTGACTGCCTGAAAGAAAAGAAAGTAACCTTTCACTTGGCACGCCATACGTTTGCCACGCTGTTTTTGAGTGAGGGCGTTCCGCTCGAAAGTTTGAGCAAAATGTTAGGGCATAAAAACATTGCTACTACACAGATTTACGCAAAAATTCTCAACGAGAAAGTTGGTAAGGATATGCAAAAGGTATCACATAAATTTAAGGAAATGGAGCAATCTTTTGTAGCTCAACTCTAAAGCCAATAAAGTGATTAAAAAAAAGCCAATACCGTTTTTGTATTGGTTTTTTGTACTTTAGCTTTTTCAAAAATATGAATGTTACGAACCCTCAATCTATTGAAATCTAAATAAAAAATGAGTAATAGCACAAATAATATCCAAATACAGTTTAATTATTTGGATGTGGAGAATTGTTTTAAAAATTTTTATGTCGTTCCTGATTATCAAAGAGAGTACGTCTGGACAGAAGTACAAATCAATCAACTTTTAGATGACATTTACGAAGAATTTGATTTTAATCCTAATAAAGAATATTTTATCGGAAGTACAGTTGTTTTTAAAAACAATGATGGCTTTTACGAATTGATTGACGGACAACAAAGAACAACTTCTATCTTCTTAATAATTTGTGCTTTTAAGAAAATTTATCGAGAACGAGAAATCGATACAGACACAATTGAGAGGATGATTAAAGACAAAACAGTCAATTCATTAGGAGATAGTGTTGATTGCTATAAACTCGAACTGCAATATAAAGACAGTTCAAATATTCTTTTAGAAATTGCTAATAATTTAGAAAGACCTAAAAATTTAACAGGTTCAGCAGAAAGACTTTATAATGCGTATGAAAATGTAATCTCATTTCTAAAAAACAGATTTAAGGAAGATGAAGACTCAGTACAGCTAAAAAAGTTCTTTGTTTATATTTTTAGAAAACTGAAATTTATCCAAATTGAAACACCAGAAATAAACGACGCTTTAAAAATATTTGAAACAATTAATGAAAGAGGAGTTGGATTAAATCCTATGGATTTATTGAAAAACCTTTTATTCAGGCAAGTTAATAGAAATGATTTCAATTCATTAAAAGATAAATGGAAGACGCTGATTAAGCTTTTGGAGAAGAATAATGAAAAACCTTTGCGTTTTCTTCGTTATTTCATAATGTCCAATTATAAGGTAAATAATCAGCGAGGAGAAGAAATTATCCGAGAGGAGGAAATTTATAAATGGTTTATAAGACCTGAAAATGTTGATCAATGCAGCTATAAAGAAGAGCCTTTTGAGTTTGTTGAACTTCTTTTGGAAAATGCAACTTGTTATATTAATTTCTTTAAAGGACTAAACAAGGACGGTAGTAAAAATGTCTATTTAGACAATATTTCCAAACTTGGAGGAGGAGCTTTTAAACAACATTTGATATTGCTTTTAGCGGGAAGAAATTTACCACAAGATTTGTTTAATCATTTTGCAAAGCAGATAGAAACTTTGGTTTTTTATTACTTCATTACAAAAGAGCCAACAAGAGAGTTTGAAAGAAACTTTTCAAAATGGGCTAAATCTGTATTAAGAATTAAAAGCAGGGAAGAATTGAATAATTTCGTAAAAGAAAATATTCAACCTGTAATCGCATCGAAAGAAAACGAATACAAATTATACTTTACAGAAACTCGTCAGAATAACCTGCAACAATACAGAATTAGATATATTTTAGCAAAAATTGCACAATATTTAGACCAAGAAAGATTAGGCTCGTACATTCCACAAGTTTTAGATAACTATATTACCAAAGGAGTTGAAATTGAGCATATTTTACCTTTTAATCCAACAGAAAGTCTTCGTAATGAAATTGGCGAGGAATACGATGATTTAAAAATCAGATTAGGAAATTTGACTTTGCTTGAAAAAACGATGAATATTGTGGTTGGTAACGACTTCTTTTCAAAAAAAGTTATTGAATATTCTAAATCGCCATTTTATATTTCCAAATCAATAGCAGGATTAGATACGATTGGAATAAATTCATCTGTTACAAGGTTAAATCTAAAATTAAGGTCTTACGAATATTGGAATAAAGAAACGATAATTGATAGACAAAATTTGTTATACGAACTTTCAAAAGATATTTGGAAAATAGAGATATAGACCTTTTATAAAACACCACAGCCCACCGCTTTAAGCAGTGGGCTGTTTTTTTAAGGTATTCTTTCAATCGGCTAACGCTGATAGTTATCTTCCAATACCTTGATAATATCGCTTTCACGAAAAAGGATTTTACGTTCGAGCTTGATAAAAGGTATCAGTCCGTCATCTCAGTACTGTTGCAACGTCCGTTTGCTGATATGCAACATCTCGCAGACCTGTTCGCCTGACAGGTAGATTTCCCCTTTTAAGAGTGGGTGGAAATAGTCCCTGATATACAGCAGTTCGTTTTTGATACCTACCACAGCTTCGAGCAAGGCAAGCATATCTTCATTTGAATTTCCAATCTGTTTCATTTCTTTTGCTTTTTTAATGGTCGCTCTCCCTGCATAAGTAGTTCCACTTCGGATAATCTGAAATACGTTTTCCGATTGATTTGCGTTGCCCCAAGAATACCCTTTGCTCTATACGTCTGCAATGTTCTTTTACTGATGTTGAGTAATTGGCAAGCTTCCTGTTGGTCGAGCCATTTTGTTGCCTGTTGCAATGCTTTGTAAGGTGCAGTCATTTCTGCAATTAGATTGGAAACTTCCTTAACTTCCCTATGCAATGCTTTTAAAATCTGAATGTCTAAAACTGTTATTTCCATATCTGCATCATTTAAACCTCGAAAATAAAAGCTATTTACATAGGTCATTCCAATGTTGCCGTCAGAGGTAGCGTTTGGCGTTCAGATGTAAAATACTCGGCTACAATCCCAACTTTGGCTTATTGTTTTTCTGGAGAGCTTGTTGCGGTTTGATTGCGTTGTCTGTCTTCAAAGCAGGCTTTTTATTTTTCTGTACAATCTGAATTTTTTCACCGTTTTTGAAATCCGAAAGCATAACCGTTTTTGTTGCACCTATTATGCTTTCAGGTTCGGTAGTCTGTTTTTGTTGTTCAACACGCTTGCCCCCGAACAGCTTGCCCAGACCTAAACTCTTTGTTTCTTTGAATTGACGTTTAAAGTTGGTAATGAAATTGGAAATTGGGTCGCTATGCTTATCGACCTGCATAAAAGGAGTGTTCTTTTTCTTCTCGGTTAGCTCGTTTTCTTTACGCTCTTTTTCGGTAATTGTTTTTTGTGCCATAGGTTCAAAATTTCCCCTAATTTAGAACACAAGAGAATGTATTATTTTAATTTGGCATTACGTGGCAGTATTTGGCTTCTGTTGGCACAATACAAATGGAAAGCAATCCTTAAAACACTTTAAATTTTCCTCGCAAAGCTTCTTCACATTTAAAGAGTTTTGTACGGATAAAGGAAAGCATACCAAAAACACCCTATCCTTATCCCTTACGCATTTTTTGTACACTTTCTTTGATTAGAATTGATTAAAAAAATGAACAAAAAGGTAGCAAATGTAAGGCGGACAGCCACCGCACCACCCAACCAAAAGCTTACGGCATAATGGCAGGGCAAATAAGGTGGCTTCGCCGAGTTGTTGTGTTGCCCTGCCACCCTTCGGGACTTATTCCGTTTCCTTTTGGTTCTTCCACCTGTCCGCCTTGATTGAATGGCTTTCTTTTTTTTCTGTTTTTTGTTTTGAAAATAATTTTTGAGAGGGAATTACGCATCCTGAACAAAGGACGGTTATCAAAACAACGGCTTGTGCTTATCGTTGTAGATTTCCTTAATCAGCTCTCCGAACTCCTAAAAGTGGTACTCGATAATGTTGTCCAGATACGCATAAATCGTCAGTTTGTCGATGCCCATAATGTTGGTAAGCCTGTTAAATGCTTCGTGGTATTCCTGCCGTACATAGACCGATTTTCCTTTGCTTGCTGTTGTGTTCGGGATTTTAAAGAACTGTCCGCAGTAAGCCTCTTTGGTAAGTTTTTTGGTTTTATGAGGTGCCTTTTTTAGAATTGTTGACATATGGCTTTGAATGTTCCGTTTCTGTTGCTATTTCCTCGGGTTCTTCTCCTGCCATTACACGCATAATAGCTTCCTCATCAACTTCGGGTATTGCAAAGTCTTCCCGATGTGTTATTCCTTGTTGTTCCATCAAAGGTTGTTTCTTTTCATCAGTTAGGAAATTTTCAATAGAAAAATCCTCTTTTTCGGGTTGCTGATTTTTGTTTTCTTCGTGTATCATATCTCTAAATTTTAATATTATATCCAATTAGTTGTTTGGCTAGCTAAGCAGTCAGTTGTATGTACGATTGCACCTATGTAACAACCTATCTACCTATGCACCTGCATACCCTTAATTGGCTAGTTCATTAACTCAAAAATCTGTAATTCGTCTGCATTCAATCACGCAGATTTGCTGTCGGGATTTATGCCGATTGACTACATCGTTAAGGTTATAACCAGTCAGCCAACTAACCAGATACAAATGAAATAAAAGCAATTCCAATCCACATAGAGATGGCAGTATTTGGCGTTTATTGGCTTTGTTTGACGTGATTGTAAGTTGTTGTTATTCAAATAGTCTTATGGAATTTTGTAATGGAAGCTACTGCTTTTTTCGGCTAACTCCAATCCGTTTGCAAAACGGATTTTTCTGAACTCCTGTTCAGAGCAAGTTATCTCTTGAGGTCCTCGAAATAAATTTCCGTACCTCAAGAGCACTTGCCCTTGCAGGGGGCTGGAAACGGCTCCGAAGTCGCTCGTTTGTTTAAAAATTAAAATGGATTATTATGGAAGAGAAAAACAGAAAACAGATTAAGAAATCAGGAAGAAAACCAAAGATTGACCCTGCGGTCAATCGATATTCCATCAACCTGAATGCAGAGGACAATGCCAAATTTCTTGCCCTCTTTGACCAGTCAGAAATGAAAGTCATTGCTCATTTTATCACAGCTTGCATCTTTCAGAAGACGATAAAGACCGTCAAAATTGATATGGATGCTATCGAATATCACGAAAAGTTGACCCGATTTTTTAGCTAATTCCGATCAATCGGAACAAATTACAATCAGATTGTGAAGATATTGTACCGCAATTTTTCAGAGAAAAAAGCAGGAACATACCTTTTTAAATTGGAAAAAGAAACGATAGAATTGGTACAAGTTACTAAAGAAGTTATCCGTTTAACACAGGAATTTGAAGAAAAATATCTGAAAAAAGAGTAAAGTTATGATTGCAAAAATTGGAAAGGGAAGCAATATGTACGGAGCGATTTTGTACAATCAGCAGAAAGTGGACAGGGAAAACGGAGCGGTTTTATTACTGAATAAGATACCCGATACGGTGGACGGCAGGTATTCGGTAGCCTATTTTAATAAATGTTTTGAGCCGTATTTATCGGTAAACATCAAAACGGAAAAGACGGTACGCCATATTTCGCTGAACCCAGATCCTGCGGATAAGGTCAGCGATGAACAGTTTACGGAAATGGCTCAGGAGTATATGGAGCGTATGGGCTACGGCAGTCAACCTTATATTGTTTTCAAGCATACGGACATTGACCGAACGCATATTCATGTCGTTTCGACCTGCGTAGGTATTGACGGAAAGAAAATCCCCGATGATTACGACCATCCACGCTCAATGGCAATCTGTCGTGATTTGGAAACGAAATACAATTTGCATAAGGCAACCGAACAAGAAAAGAAACAGGGTAATAAAGTTTTCAAACCTATAAATCATAAAAATGGTGACACCAAAAGTCAGATTGCTTCGGTAGTACGGCATCTACCAAAGTATTATAGCTTTTCTACTATGGGCAGTTACAATGCTTTGCTGTCACTTTTCAATATCACAGTCGAAGAAGTCAAAGGTGAACGGAACGGTCAACCTGTAAACGGATTGGTGTACGTAGCATTGGACGAGAAAGGAAACAAGGCAAGCAATCCGTTCAAGTCATCACTATTCGGAAAAGATGCAGGCGTTGCACAGCTTCAAGAACACTTTGAGCAGTCCAAAGACAAAATGAAAACCAATCCTGCGAGGTCTGTACTAAAAAATACCATTGAATTGGCTATACACACCACAAACAACGAAAGTGAATTTAAAAACCAATTGACCGAGCAGGGCATAAATACGGTTGTCCGCAGAAACGAAAGCGGACGGGTTTACGGTATGACCTTTATTGACCACGAAAGCCGTAGCGTTTGGAACGGTTCGCAATTGGATAAAAACCTCTCGGCAAACGTGTTCAATGATTGGTGGAACAATGGAAACAAACCCGAATTGAAGATACAGAATAACCCTGTTTCTAAAGCAAATGAAATAGACAGCGTACCGACAAAAGACCTTTTTGAGTTTATCACGCATGGACATTCGCAAAGCTCTGATTTAGGATTGCTTAGCTTATTCCCCGATGCACAAGGCGAGGACTACAAGGAAGAACAGTTTGCTAGTAGGATGAAGAAGAAAAAATATCCAAAACATAGAAGATAATATACAGATTCTTAGTGCTATTTTTTTATAATTTGGAGTGAGACACGGATTGGCTTACTCTTTAGGTATTTTTGCTATGTAAAATAAGGAAAGCTGAAAACTTTGAGAGTAGGCATAATATAAAACATTACAGATTATGGCAAATTATTATTGTGAGTATTGCGGAACAAAGTATTCCAGCGTATCAAGTCTAACAAGTGGTTCGTGTATGCGACATCCTAATGGCTCTCATAAAGGAAAACACAAACTATATGAGGGAAGTGAAAAATCGCAGTATGTCTGTAAACATTGCGGGACAAAGTATTCATCTCTTTCAAGCTTAACAAGTGGTTCGTGTATGAGACACCCAAATGGCTCACACAAAGGAAAACATGCACCTGCTTTGTAAATGGAATGTTTTACCGCAATAGACTTTGAAACTGCACAAGGTTATCGTTGGAGTATTTGTCAGGTTGGACTTGTTCGTGTCAATAATGGTATTATCACTGATGAAATTAACTTATTAGTACAACCGCCTGATAACTATTATTGGGGGAGATTTATTGACATTCATGGCATTACTCCAGACATGACAAAGGAAGCTCTCACTTTTGACAAAGTCTGGCATAAATTAGAACCTTATATCAAAGGACAAGCTGTTGTAGCTCACAATGGTTCGTCTTTTGATTTTCCAGTTTTAGAAAAAACATTGGAATATTATGATATGGAAAATCCCGAGTATGAAAAACATTGTACCTATCGTCTTTTTAGACAAAATTTAGCTTCATTGTGCAATCATTATAAAATTTCATTAAATCATCATGATGCTTTAAGCGATGCTAAAGCCTGTGCTGAATTGTTTCTGATACATTTGCAAAGTATAAAACATATGGAAAAATGAATAACAATATATCAACAAAACCAATTAGCGAATTATTGGGAATGAATTTTTTCATTCCTAGATATCAAAGAGGGTATCGTTGGACAGAGCAACAAGTAACTGATCTGTTAAAAGATATTTGGGATTTTATAGAATCCGACCCAACAAAAGAAGAATGGTATTGCCTACAACCTATTGTGGTCAAAATGAAGAATAGGCAATGGGAAGTTATTGATGGACAACAACGTCTTACAACTATCTTTCTTGTTCTGAAAAATTTAGAAGAATCTGTGGAAAGTGAAAGAAAAACTTTTGAGTTAGAGTATGAAACAAGAAATACAGAAAAATCAAATAGCAAAGACTTTTTAAATAATGTAAAGCAAAAAACTGAAAATGAGGCATTGGATAACATTGATTATTTCCATATCTACAAGGCATTTGAGACGATTAAAGAGTGGTTTAAAAAGAAAGCGGAGATTCAATTTATTACACCTTTTTTGGAAAAAACCGAAGTAATCTGGTACGAAACCAATGAGGAAGATGCTGTGCAAATTTTTACACGTATCAATATGGGTAAAATTCCATTGACGAATGCAGAGCTTATCAAAGCATTGTTTCTTAATAGTTCCAACTTCAAACCAAAAGAAAGAAAAAACGAATATGAAAATAAAGCATTAGTCGAAAAAATTCGTTTGAAACAGCTGGAAATAGCAAACGAATGGGATTTTATTGAATATTCACTACACAGTGAAGAATTCTGGTGGTTTATCAATAAAGACGAGAATGAAAAAGATACCCGTATTGAATTCCTGTTGGAACTGATTGTTGGAAGACCTATAAGTAAAGAAGATGACACTTATTCTTTCAGAAAATATTCCGAAAAATTTCAAAGTAAATCTGAAAAAGAAATTGATGAAAATTGGAAACAGATAAAACGCTACTTCCAAACATTGAAAGATTGGTTTAATAACAGAGAATTGTATCATAAAATCGGATTTTTAGTTACGATTGGAGAAGACATTAAGGAACTTATCGAAAAATCTCAAAGCGAAAGCAAAACTAATTTTATTGAATTTATTAACGGAAAAATCAAAAATAGATTTTCAAATGTTCAACTTGGAGATATTGAATATAATAATGGAATAATTAGACCTATTTTGTTGTTACATAATATCCTAACAATGTTGAGTAATACAAGAGAAAATTCTCGTTTTCCGTTTAATCGATATAAAAAAGAAAAATGGGATATTGAGCATATTCATGCAATTGCAACTGAGATGCCTAAGACAGAACAACACCAAAAAGATTGGTTACAACAGGCGAAAGAATTTCTTGATTATAAAAGAGATGCTGATATATTAGAGAAGATTGAAAATTATTCTAAGGATACTTTTGAGTCATTGTTTAACGAGATATTAAAACATTTCAGTGAAAATGGAATACACGAAGATATAAATGATTTGTCAAATTTAACACTGTTGGATGCTAGCACAAACCGTAGTTATAAAAATGCCGTTTTTCCTGTAAAGCGCAAGACTATTATTGAAAATGAAAAAAAAGGAACCTTTATCCCTATATGTTCAAGAAATGTTTTCATGAAATATTACAGTCCTAAAATAGAACAGATGACTTTTTGGTCGGATGTAGATAGAACGGCATATTTTCAAAATATCAAAGAAGTATTAAAAGACTATTTACCAATACAAAACGATTTAGATTATGAACGAGTATAAATTTGAAAGATTAAGTTTTTTTCAGTTATTAAAAAATCGAAGTATTGAAATTCCTATAATTCAGCGAGATTATGCACAAGGTAGAGCAAAAAAAGAAAAAGTACGAAATGATTTTTTAGATGCTCTAAAAAATGCATTAATAGGAAATCCTATTGAACTTGATTTTGTCTATGGTAGTGAAGAAAATAATATTTTACAACCTTTAGATGGACAACAAAGACTCACAACTTTGTTCCTTTTACATTGGTTTCTTGCTAATAAAGAAGGAGCATTAGAGGAAGCAAAAGAACACTTATTAAAGTTTACTTATGAAACCCGCACAAGCTCCCGAGAGTTTTGTCAAGAATTGATTTATAAAAGTATTAATTATGAAAATCTGTTGCCAATTGATGAAGAAAAGAAAATAACAACAGACAATCAATTATCAGAAACTATAAAAAATGCCTCTTGGTTTGTTATTTCATGGAAAAACGACCCAACTATTTCCGCAATGCTGATTATGCTTGATGCAATTCAAGCTAAATTCAAAGATAGTTCACATTGGTGGCTAGAATTGACAGAAACAGAAGAAGATAAATGTCCTATTACTTTTCTTTATATCAAATTGGAGAATTTTGGACTTTCCGATGACTTGTATATCAAAATGAATGCTCGAGGAAAAGCGTTAACACCATTTGAGAATTTTAAATCTCGTCTTGAGAAGCATATTAAGGATAACGGCTGGGAAAAAGATATTACCAATCCGCAAGAAATGTTTGCTCACAAAATAGATACTGTTTGGACAGATTTGTTTTGGCAGTATAAAGGAAAAATTAAACGAATAGATGATAGTGGAGAAGTCTCTATTGAATACAAAATAGACGATAGATTAACTAATTTTATTACTGGAATAGCAATCAATTATTATGCTCAATATTTAGAAATACAGTTAGATAAAGATGATGAAGAGAAAATAAGAAAGGAACTTGAACAAAAAAGTAGAACAAAAAATATTTCGAAAAATGCTGTAAAACGAGAAAGAGTTGAACGAAGAATGATTACTTTGTTCAATAATCCCGACGAAATTATCCCATCTGATTTCCCTACAAAAGAATCATTTAATTATCTGGTAAATTGCTTAAACCTGTATTCTCGCGATAATTATTCAGAATTAAAATCGGATGTTGATTTATGGAATTTTTGTGAAGAAACACTTTTTAAAGATATTATTAAAAGTAAAAAAACAAAGTGGCAAAGTAGAGTTCTTTTTTATACGCAAACAGTATTTTTATTAAATACTGATATTTATAAAAATTCTTTCAATGATTGGATGCGTGTAGTGCGAAATATTGTAGAAAATTCAACGATTGATAGTGCTACTACTTTTATTTCAGCAGTAAATTTAATTCACGAGCTTTCTAATGGTTGTTCCAATATTTACGAATATCTTTCAAATAATACAGTCAAAGCAGGACACGCAGAATATCAAGTAAAAGAAGAAATTGAAAAAGCAAAAATAATTATTGCTAATCCTGATGCAAAACAACTTATTCACGATACAGAAGATACAAATTTCTGTAGAGGAGAAATTGATTTTGCTTTGTATTGTATTGATTATGATATTGACGAAAATCCTGAACTAACAACTTTTAATAAAAATAAATTAGACAAAACACTTAATGTTATCAAATCCCATTTTGAAAATGATGACGAATACGAATTATTTGTTAGAGTATTTTTAACTATAAAAAAGAACGATTATTATAAATGTTGGTGGCAATGGTCATATAGTTTTAAATGTAGGAAAGGAGACCTTTATAGTCCTACAGGTATGAAATATTTTGCACAAAGTAAAAATTGGCATAGAGAATATTTGAAAGATTTATTTACCCAATTGATTGATAAAGGTAATTTTAAGCAAATTATAGATGATTATATTATTCCTACAGATATGCCGAATTGGAAACAACGACTAATAAAAGACGAAAATTTGCTAAAAGGTGCTACATTTATTCTTGTCCCTGATGATAATTCATATTGTAAATTGGCTTGGCAACAAAGACCAAGCAGAGAAGACCAAGTAAAGAAAATTAAATAAGTACAGTTAAAAAACAATCCCAATGTTTTCAGGGACTGTTTTCATTTTCGAAAATACAACTACGTCATGCTTTGTCTTACTCTCAATTTACCTTTGTCAAAAAAGATAGGTTTATGGAAAGTATCACAAAGAAACAAATTCTGGAAAGCATTGGGAAAGTGTACGAACAATCAAAAAATTGTAAGCTTGAAAATTTATTTTTTGAAAGCATAAAATCTGAACTACATACGCTTTCCCAATATTTCAAAACGTCAGAGAATCAAACCTTTTTTATTGCAATGGTTTTTGCTCTAAACTACAAAGGGGACACTGTTGATTTAAACGATTTAATAGATTATTTTGAATGTAATCCAATGAAAATTTTGGAATACAGCGATGATTTTGAGTACTTACACAAAGTTGGGATTTTTGAAAAAAAGAAATCGAGACACCGTGTGAAGTTAGCAGGAGCTAATGACCAATTTGTTATTCATGAAAAAATCACAGAAGCCATTTTGCAAAACAAACCTTTGCCCAAAATCAACGAGAATAAAATAAGTGGTATAATAGATTTGTTAGAACAGTTATACAAATTGGGCGATCAACGAGACGATGATAAAATTTCAACCTTTGAACTATTTTGGGAAGTTGATAAATTGATTTTAGATAATGCGCATTTTCCGTTAATAGAAAAAGTAAAACAATTCAGTTTAAGTACAGAAGACACTTATCTTTTTTTATACTTGATATGGAAAACAGTGTCAGGAAACGAATCTACAGATATTGGAAGAGCTTTGGATGGTATTTATGATAGTTCATCAGAGAGAGTAAATGAAATACAAAAATTGTTGTCTGGCAATCATATCCTTATCAATAATAATCTGATTGAAATTATAGAAGCTCAATTTTTCAATGATACCGAAATGAAATTGACGGATACTTCTCTTCAACTTCTGAATGATTGTGACATTAAACTTTTTCTAAACAAAAAGAGAAAAGATAATATCATTGTTCCTTCGGAAGTTGTTTATCGTAAATTGGTTTTTGATAATGAGGAGATGAATCAATTAGAAACGCTTCAAAATTTACTTCAGGAAGCTAAATATCATGAAACACAGATAAGGTTGACAAATAAAGGTCTACCCCAAGGAATTGCAGTTTTATTGCACGGTGCACCTGGAACAGGAAAAACCGAAATTGTAAAACAATTAGCAAAAGCTACAAACCGAGAAATAATGAAAGTAGAAATCAGCCAGTCAAAATCTATGTGGTTTGGCGAAAGTGAAAAAATCATTAAACGTATTTTTACGGATTACAGAGCATATGCAAAAGAATCTAAACTAACGCCTATTTTATTCTTTAATGAAGCGGATGCCATTATTTCTAAAAGGAAAGAAAACAGTAATTCCAATGTAGCTCAAACTGAAAATGCTATTCAAAATATTATACTGGAAGAGCTTGAAAACTTTGAAGGTATTTTAATAGCAACTACCAACTTAGCTAATAATTTGGACACTGCTTTTGAACGAAGATTTTTATTCAAATTACCTTTCAACAAACCTACAAAAGAGGTAAGAGCTAAAATATGGAAATCAAAATTACCACATTTAGATAATGAGAGTTGTCAATTGCTCGCAGATAAGTTTGACTTTTCAGGCGGACAGATAGATAATATTATTCGCAAAAGTGAAATACAGGAAATTGTTCATGGCACTGTGACTAATTTTGAACAAATACAGTCATTTTGTAATGAAGAATCCATCAGTATAAATAGAACTAAAATTGGATTTGGCTATGCACACGATTAAAATAAAAGACCAAAACATTTTATTGTTATCAGATACGCATGGTAAACATCGTTTAATCGATATTCCTAAAAATATTCAGATTGTAATTCATTGTGGAGATATTTGTAATGCAGGAGATATGGATGAAATTTTTGATTGGTATGTTAAATTAGAAATACCACATAAAATATTTATTCATGGAAATCACGATTTACCTTTCGAATTAGAACCAGAATGGGGTAAAAAATTGATACCCAAAAACATTATATGGTTAAATGACGAATCGATTGTAATAAGTGACATAAACATAATGGGAATAAGTGCTTTCCCTTTTTACAAAGGAATCGAAACGAAAAATAAAATCGATATCATTGCATTACATTATCCTCCTCACGGTATTTTAGATAATGGGTTTGGCAGTAAAGAAATTAGTGATTTTGTATTTCAGTTTGAGCCAAAGTACCACATATTTGGACACAATCATTCCAACTATGGGATAGAAAAACACAAAAACATTCAGTATATTAACGCATCTATTTATCATAAGTTATGTCAAAAAGAGAATCAATAGCAAGGTATAATCTCATTATAAAAAAATTAAGAAAGCGACCTGCGACATTTGCCGAAATTGAAGAATATCTTGCCTTGGAATCAGAAATTCAAGCCTACAATTTCAATATTTCAAAGCGTACATTTCAACGAGATAGAGACGACATTCGGTCTTTGTACAATATTGATATTTTGTTTGACTTTTCTAAAAAAGTCTATTACATAGATTTTGACGAACAACCCGAAGCAAACGAAAGGATATTGGAAGCTTTCGATACATTTAATGCTTTAAATTTAACAGATAGGCTTTCTAAGCATATTCATTTTGAAAAGCGAAAACCTCAAGGTACAGAACATTTGTATGGAATACTTCATGCTATTAAAAATCAGATTCAAATAAAATTTGTGTATCAAAAATATTGGGAAGACGAATTGACTGAAAGATTAGTAGAACCGTATGCACTGAAAGAATTCAAAAACAGATGGTATGTCTTATCAAAAGATTTAGTAGATAACAAGATAAAGAATTTTGCACTTGACCGTTTAACAGATTTGGGAATTTTGAATAAGAAATTCAACTTTCCAAAAGATTTTGATATAAATGAACATTACAGGTACTGCTTTGGTATTATCAGTCCGAACGATCATCAGCCAGAAGATGTAGTACTTTCTTTCAATGCATTTCAAGGGAAATATATCAAATCATTACCGTTACACGATTCTCAACGAATTCTGATAGATAATGAAGATGAATTGAGAATACAGCTTAAGCTATTCATTACACATGATTTCTTTATGGAACTCTTATCCTTTGGAGAAAACCTTAAAGTACTTAAACCTCAAAGCTTGATTGATGATTTAAAATCAACTGTTAGGAATATTCAAAGTATATATGAAAAGTAGAGATTGCATAAATATATTGATAAAGAAAAATTAAAATTTTGTATATTTGCTATGAGCTAACGGAAACACGTTGAAAATGAAAAGCAAAGCAATAAGCACCGTTACCAAATCGTTACCTGACTTTTTTGATAATCTTTACAAAAGCTTAGTATTCAACCAATACAGCTTTTTCCTGAAAACTTTAAAATAAAAAAGATAGAGACTTGCGTCCCTATCCTTTACCATAATGTTTCTTATTTTGGGTCAGCCTAGACTAAACCAAGTTCTTGCATGATATTGTCTATTTTTTCTTCAGCAGCAGCTTCCAATGTATCAAATTCATCTCTTGAGTTCATCGGAGCGGCAATCTCAAAGTAGAATTTAATTTTGGGTTCTGTACCGGAAGGACGGACAGAAATTTTAGTTCCATCTTCAGTAAAAAATTGCAATACATTTGAAATAGTCTTTTGATTGATTTTAAGCTCTTCACCGGTAATCATATTTTTTTCTACTAATGTACTATAATCTTTAACTGATTTTAAACGGCTTCCGCCCAGTGTTGCCGGAGGTGTCTGACGGAAATCAACCATCATTTGTTTGATTTCATCAGCCCCTGTTTTTCCCGGACGAACAATATACTTCATCTTTTCTTTAGAGTGACCATATTCCAAGTAAATATCTTGGATAAGCTCATAAAGTGTTTTACCTTGTTCTTTAGCCCAAGCCGCAATTTCACCCATTAAAGCACAAGCAGAAACGGCATCTTTATCACGAACGTAATCAGATGGCATAAAACCAAAGCTTTCTTCGCCTCCTCCAATATATTTTTTTACACCTTCATTGTCACGAATTACCTCAGCAATATATTTGAATCCGGTATAAACATCAAAGAATTCAATACCATTTGCGCGAGCGATATCAGCAATTTTTTCTGTCGATACGATTGTTTTTACAATAAATTCATTGCCCTTGAAAGCGTTTTTCTCTTTCATCCGGGTAATAATATAGTAGATAAACAACAAAGCTGTTTGGTTTCCGTTTACGATGATATATTCTCCTTTATCGTTTTTTACAACCACACCGATACGGTCTGAGTCAGGATCTGAAGCCATTACTACATCAGCATCAACTTCGTAAGCTTTTTTGATAGCCATTTCCATAGCTGCAGGTTCTTCCGGATTAGGAGAAACTACGGTAGGAAAGTCACCACTTACTACGTCTTGCTCAGGGATATTGATAATATTTTCAAATCCGAAAGCACGGAAAGCTGCCGGAATTAATTTTACACCGGTTCCATGAATAGGAGTGTAAATAATTTTAAGATCTTTATGCTTAGCCACAATCTCAGGAGCAAGTGATACTTTTTTCACTTCTTCAAGGAACTTGGCGTCAACTTCTTCTCCAATGATTTCAATAAGCTCCGGGTTTCCTTCAAAGTTAATAGCTGAAGCTGTTACTTTAGCAACTTCATCAATGATATTTACGTCGTGAGGACTTACAACTTGAGATCCGTCATCCCAATATGCTTTATATCCGTTGTATTCTTTGGGATTGTGAGATGCGGTTATGATAATACCTGATTGACAGCCGAATTCACGAATTACATATGATAATTCAGGAGTTGGACGAAGGTCTTCGAAGAGATATACTTTAATTCCGTTAGCAGAAAATATATCAGCACTTTTTTCAGCAAATAAACGACTATTATTGCGACAGTCGTGCCCTATGGCAACTTTAATTTCATCAAGGTGTGCAAAATTCTTTTTTAAGTAGTTACTCAGTCCTTGAGTTGCAGCACCTACGGTGTAAATGTTCATTCTATTTGATCCGGCTCCCATGATTCCGCGAAGGCCTCCGGTTCCGAATTCAAGGTCTTTATAAAATGAATCGATAAGATCTGTTTTATCTTCAGATTCGATCATTTTTTTTACCTCTTTGCGTGTAGTTTCATCATATACATCGCTTAGCCATGTTTGAGCCTTTTTAATTACAGGGTCTAAATTCTCTGACATATCTCGTAATTTTATGTGTTATTGTGTTTTTAAGATGTTAATGCATGCTTTTAGGCTATCTCGCCAGTATGGGATTTCAATTCCATAAGTATTTTTAATTTTACTCTTGTTCAAAACACTGTATGATGGTCTCTGAGCAGGGGTGGGGTAGTCTTTGGTTTCAATAGGAAATACTGTACAACTAATTTTGCCAATTTCATGAATTTGTTTTGCAAAATCATACCAACTAGCTACTCCCTCATTTGAATAATGATATATTCCGGGGTGCCAATTATCTTCGGTTTGTTTAATAATTTCAAGAATTGTTTGGGCTAGATCTAAGGCATAAGTCGGAGTTCCTATTTGATCGCTGATAACGCTAAGTTTTTCGCGCTCCTCTCCCAACTTAAGCATTGTTTTTACAAAATTCTTCCCAAAGGCAGAATATAACCAGGACGTGCGAATAATAACTGCTTCCGGATTTTCCTTAATTAATGCAATTTCTCCGTTCAGTTTTGTTTTTCCATAAACAGAATTAGGGCCAACCAAATCATCTTCCGTGTAAGGCACGCAAGCTGTCCCGTCAAAAACGTAATCTGTTGATACATGGATAACCTTAGTCTTGCTGATTTTGGCTATGCTGCCGATATATTTTGGAATAGAAACATTGATGAGTTCAGCTAAGTCAGCGTCGGTTTCTGCTATATCTACAGCTGTATAAGCCGCACAATTAACAATGAAGTCCGGTTGATTATTATCGCAATATCGTTTGAGTGCTTGGAAATCGGTTGCATCTAATTCCTGAACATCTGTGAATAGAAATTCAAAGCTGCTTTCTTGGTTTGATAGATATTTTAGTTCAGAACCAAGCTGACCGTTTGACCCAATAACAAGTATCTTCATAGACTAATAAATTTACATGAAATGTTGTTGTGTGTCGTGTGATTTACATAAAGTCAAATATAAGAATAATTTACGGGGGATTTAATGTATTCGTACATTAAACCTTTCAAATAAATCCTTTATATAATGTAGTACCTAGTTGTTTCTGGTAATGATAGAAAGTACAATATAACTGATGATGATTAAA
The DNA here is from genome assembly GCA_047975205.1 of Mangrovibacterium sp. Lineage (GTDB taxonomy): Bacteria > Bacteroidota > Bacteroidia > Bacteroidales > Prolixibacteraceae > JBKEDC01. Next base: position 126,267 of record JBKEDC010000012.1, read on the forward strand.
GGTAATCCTACAATACCTAATAATAACATTAGGATTAGGCATAGGACAAGAAAAATATATCTGATTTGATTGTCTTTCCAAGAAAAGTTTTTGATTTTTAAGGAGAACATAGGCACCTCTGAAACCATCATTGAAGAGAAAATAATAATTGATATCAAGAGGTTGAATTTATTTAATACGATATCAATTGCAATTGCGCTGTTACTCCATGCAACAATTCCGGCAAGAGAGGCAAAAAATAATGCATTGGCGGGGATAGGCAAACCTAGGAAGCCGGTTTCTTGTCGAGTATCAATATTAAATTTGGCTAAACGAAATGCTCCTGCAATAGGAATAAATAGGCAAGAAGCTAAAAGCAACCATTCATACCATGTTGCTTGTATTTCAGAAAAGGTGTATAAATCACCAAAAAGAGAGAGTTGTAATAAGCTAAATGCGATAGTTGCGGGAGCTAAGCCGAACGAAACTAAATCGCAGAGTGAATCTAACTGCTTTCCCAGTTCTGAATAAGAGTGAAGCAAACGAGCTGACATCCCATCCAGAAAATCAAACACGGCAGCTAACCCTATGCAAATTGCTGCATAACCAATATATCCTTGAATGCCTAGGAAAACAGCAAAACTTCCAAACGTGAGATTTAAGGAAGTTATAAAGTTAGGAATCCACCATAAATACGGATGCTTATTATCGTTCATTTTCAAATTCTCCAATTATAGTTTGAGAGCCGACAACTTTGTCGCCCAATTTAACATTCAATTTTGTGTTTAGCGGTAAATATAAATCAACCCGAGAGCCGAACCGGATAAAACCTAGTTCATCATCCTGCTTTACAGCATTGCCTTCTTGTTTAAAGTTTAATATTCTGCGAGCCATGGCACCGGCAACTTGATTCGCCACTATTTCAATGCCATTCTCCATTTTGATAGCAGTTATATATCTCTCATTTTCTTCGGCTGATTTATCTTTAAAGGCTGCCAAAAATTTACCTTCAATATGTTTAGAAAAAGTAATTACACCGGAAACGGGAATCCAATTAATGTGCACGTTAAAAGGCGACATAAAGATAGAAACTTTTAAGCATTGTTGTTTCAAGTGCATAGGTTCGAAAGCCTCTTCAATTACGCAGACTCTACCATCAGCCGGACAGATAACTGCTTGTTCGTTTAAAGTTACTTCACGTTGGGGATAACGAAAAAACTGAAGAGTTAGTATGAGTATGATAAATCCGATTAAACTAACCGATACACTGCCATACACACACGTTATAAAATGAGCTACTGCAACAAGAGTAACAAAGAGAATTACAGCAAATAAAATAGTTCCTCGTCCTGCGGGGTGGAATTTCATGATAAAAAGTTGAATGTAATAATTTGGGCGAAATTAGTAAAAATACCTACAAATTCAATAGTTCAAGAAGACATACATATACCGGAATGGCAAATAAGATAGAGTCAAAACGATCTAGCAATCCTCCATGTCCGGGAAATATTGTTCCGCTATCTTTGATTCCAAACTGCCGTTTAATAAGGGATTCTGTCAAATCTCCTAAGGTGGCTGACATTACAATGCAAACTCCAATAATAATCCAATGTAACAAGCTAATTTCAGAATAAAATGAAATAACTGCAGCTACAATGGTGGCAGATATCATACCTCCGATAGCACCCTCCCATGATTTTTTCGGAGAAATACGCTCAAATAAGCGACGTTTTCCAAATTTCACACCAAAAAGATAGGCGCAAGAATCGTACACCCAAATAATAATCATCATGATGATAAATAATTTGGGTGTATATTGGTTAGTTAAGACAGATAGTGGCTTTAGCGGATTTGAAAATACAATATAATTAGTCAAACTGATTGGTATCGTGATATACACAATAGCAATTAAACCAAAAGCAATGTTTTGCAATGGGTATTGTTTATTGGCAAATAACTCATGAACAAATGTGATGAGTAGAATAGGGAAAATCAAGAAGAAACAGATGGGACTTACAACACCCGAAGCTACTAAAAAACTTACCGTAAATATGCAGGCAGATACCATGGAAATAATCCATCGATGGGGGGTAAAACCCGTTGATTCTGTAATCGTAAAAAACTCTTGCAACATACCCAACATAATAACTAGGAAAAGAATAGCAAAAGTATATTGATTGACAAGCAGACAAATCAGCATAACAGCCACGATGACTACCGCTGTAAGTGAACGTTGAACTAAATTATTCATTATTTTGTTTTAGTAAATCCTTGGCTTCTTCAAGTTGAGAACGATGCACATATAATTCGAAACATCCGAACAACAGGTGAGGTGAATCTTGCTTTTTTAGAATAACGCAAGGAATGTTATTTTCAATTAACATTCCCCTAACTAGTTCAGCTTCAAAATTATTAGGAGTTGAATAGATGGCTTCAAAATCTTTTTCCATGCGATACTACTATTTAGCGTTTATGATAACATGAACTAACAGTCTCTCTAATATGTAGTTAGTTCATGTTATCTTCATTCGTAGATTTTACGAGTTATTTGTTAAGATTCTATTGCCGGTGGAGGAGTTTCTTCAATAGCCGGAGTATCTACACGGTTTATCTCTTCAGCTCCTTTATCAGCTAGCTGCCAAGGTCGTTTGCCGAATATTTCTTCCAAGTCATCGCCAAAAATAACTTCTTTTTCAAGCAATTTTTCTGCCAACTTACGATGGCTGTCCTTGTTGTCTTTTAATACCTGTAATGCTCGACTGTATTGTTCATCAATCATAGCTTTAGCCTCTTCGTCAATCAAGATAGCTGTTTTTTCGCTATACGGTTTAGTGAAAGAGTAATCAGATTGACCTGTTGAATCATAATAACTAAAATTACCTACTTTATTACTCATACCATAAATACTAATCATGGCATAAGCTGTTTTGGTAACTTTTTCTAAGTCGTTTTGTGCTCCTGATGAAATATTACCAAAGACTAATTCTTCAGCAGCTCTACCTCCTAAAGTTGAGCACATTTCGTCTAACAATTGTTCTTTAGTTGTAATGGAGCGTTCTTCAGGTAAATACCAAGCTGCTCCTAATGCCTTACCACGCGGAACAATAGTAACCTTCACCAACGGATGAGCAAATTCAAGTAGCCAGCTGATAGCAGCATGACCCGCTTCATGGAAAGCGATACGCTTTTTCTCGTCAACAGAAATAATTTTATTTTTCTTTTCCAGACCGCCGACAATGCGATCAACAGCATCAAGAAAATCTTGTTTTTCAACCGTTTCATGGTCTTTTCTAGCCGCAATAAGAGCTGCTTCATTACATACATTGGCAATATCGGCACCGGAAAATCCGGGAGTTTGTTTAGCTAGAAAAGGCACTTTAACCCCGGAGTTCAATTTCAGGTTGCGTAAATGTACTTGGAATATCTCTCCTCGTTCATTAAGATCGGGCAACTCCACTTGAATTTGACGATCGAAGCGACCGGCACGCATTAAAGCATTATCTAATATCTCAGCACGGTTGGTAGCTGCTAAGATGATAATTCCCGAATTGGTGTCGAAACCATCCATTTCTGTAAGTAATTGATTCAAAGTATTCTCTCGCTCATCATTAGAGCCCATGCTTGGTCGATTACCTCGAGCTCTACCAATAGCATCAATTTCATCAATGAAAATAATACAAGGTGATTTTTCTTTGGCTTGCTTAAATAGATCGCGCACGCGAGAGGCCCCAACCCCTACAAACATTTCTACAAAATCAGAACCTGACATGGAAAAGAAAGGAACATGAGCTTCGCCGGCAACAGCTTTTGCCAACAAAGTTTTACCCGTTCCAGGAGGACCTACAAGCAAAGCTCCTTTCGGGATTTTACCGCCTAGCTTGGTGTATTTGTCAGGATTCTTAAGAAATGAAACAATCTCTTCGATCTCTTGTTTTGCTTCTGATAAACCGGCAACTTCATTGAAAGTGACATTCACCTTAGAACCTTTATCAAATACTTTAGCCTGTGATTTTCCTACGCTGAATATTCCTCCTGCACCACCACCTCCTGCACCTTTATTCATACGTCGGAACATATACATCCAGAAGGCAATAATAAGCACAAATGGCAGCAACCAACCAATGATGTTGCTAAAATAGTCAACTTCGATTTTGCTGTCCACATATATGCGGTTATCTTTGGGCACATTGGCTTCTTGCTGAATTTCCTTCACATTATTCTCAAAGTTTTCTAAAGAGCCTACTTCTAAGATAAATTGTGGGCCTGCTGCTGAAGGGCTTGAAAATGCATTTTTCAGTTTATCGTCGTATTTACTGACGCTTTCCTTTTTGAGGTAAATTTTTGCATTGCGATTATTCACCATCACAATGTGCTCTACATCACCGGCTTCAAGCATATGATAAAAATCTCTACTATTGGTAGTAACAGGACCTCCGCCAAAGTCCATCATGCCAAGGCTCAAAATGAGTACTAACATGATACCATAAATCCAATACGGATTGAATTTAGGAACCTTACCTCCATTCATAGGGTTGAAATTTGGTCGATTATTTTCCTTGCGTTTTTGCTTGTTTGCATCGTTTGGGGGAAAATTCCCTTTATTATCGGTATTATTCATCAATATGTTTTTATTCAATGTCCGTTTTAATATTCTTTATTTTGGCATCAGCCCAAAGGTGCTCTATATCGTAAAATTTACGTGTGTCATGCTGAAACACATGCACCATGATATGTGAAAAATCTAACAAAATCCAAAGCTTATTGTTGTAACCATCTTTTCTAAAAACGCGTTCTCCTGTAAGTTCCAATACGGTATCTTCTATAGAATTGGCAATAGCATCTACTTGAGTGCTAGAGTTTCCGTGACAAATAAGAAAATAATCGCATTCAGAATGATTAATAGGTCTTAGATCTATTTCTACAATATCCAATCCTTTTTTTCGCTCAATTCCTTCCACTATGGCTTTTAATAGAGCTGCTGTGCTATGATTATCGTTTGTTGTGTGCATTAAAATAGTTTAATACACAAAGATAAATTTTTTATATTATAAAGCCCGATAAAATTATTTTCTGTGTGATAAATCATGTATAACTTACATTACGATTTATGTCTGAAATACTATTTTCAGCATCGGAAATTCACAATGCAGAAAATGACAAGATGAAAATATTCTAATGTAGTTTGTTGATTTCTAGTGGGGTAAAATATTTGTTGGTTGATGTAATGATGAAGCTGGTTATTTTAACGATATCGTATGATTGTACTATTTGCAAATAGCATAAAAAATCACTTTTTCTATCTTTACTCGCTCATAATAAAGCGAAAAACAACTAATTTATATTATACATAGCGAGAAATGACCGGAAAAATGTACGGACCATTCATTCTGAATGAGAATTGCTCCTAAAAATGATTTTTATGCTTGTTTGTTTAGAGAAATGCTATAAAATAAGGAATAGCTATTTTTTTGTTTAATTTTTGATCATATCTTTTCATGATGAATGATATGCTTTGAAGTATTTCAATCGTTTATTAATATTTGTCTTGCCGATTCTCTTCTTTGGCTAAAAAATGTAACTTCGCACGAAACTGAAAAATAAACAGGTTTGTAATTCCGCAAATCGATAGAAAGCAGAATGCTTCATGGTAAATATCATAAAACAAAAAGAATTAACGAGCACGAATGTTTATGCTGCTGAACAGCTGAAGAAGAACGATCCGGATGAGTTCACGGTTTATCTTGCAGAGAACCAGCCAGAAGGTAAAGGTCAACCGGGTAATTGTTGGGAAAGCGAATCAGGAAAAAATCTTACATTTAGCCTTATACTTCGCCCAATCTTTTTACCAATTCCACAACAGTATCTCATATCTAAGGTTGTTTGTCTGGGGATTGTAAAGACATTATCAACCCGAATAGATGGGGTGAAAATAAAATGGCCGAACGATATTTATGTAGATAATAAAAAAATTTGCGGCATCTTAATCGAGAATCAGCTTCGGGGAATGAGACTTAGCAGCTCGATTGTAGGGGTTGGACTTAATGTAAATCAAGAGCACTTTGTATCTGATGCTCCGAATCCTATTTCTATGAAACAAATTGTGCATGCGGATTTCAACTTAGACGACGTGTTGGGGGAGATATTAATCAATATTATTGCGTATTATGATTTATTGCAGCGAAAAGAGAATATTGACAGTGTAAACGCTGAATTTTTGGCTAATATGTATAGGTTGGGAGAGTGGCACTTATTCAGAGCAGCGAACGTAACTTTTGAAGGCAGGATAGACGGTGTGAATAAATTTGGTCAGCTAAAACTAACTCATAGGGAAACGAATTTTCAACAGGAATATAATTTCAAAGAAGTGCAATACGTTTTATAAGAAATATGAATATTATTGTATAATCAATACAGGCTATTTATGGATAAAATACAAAAAATAGTTTTGATAGGAGCCGGAAATTTAGCTACGCAGCTAGGTTTGGCCTTGCATGAGCATGGAGTAATCATCATGCAGGTTTACAGTAGAACTATGAGTTCTGCAAACTTGCTTGCCGAGAAAGTTCAGGCAGAAGCAATTGTCGATTTAAAAGAAATAACGCCACAAGCGGATTTGTATATTTTTTCGGTTAAAGATGATGCGTTGCTGCAAGTGCTCCAGCAATGCTCGCTTTTCGATAAGGTGCTTGTGCATACGGCAGGTTCAATTGACATGAATATATTGCAAGATTTTTCATCAAATTACGGGGTTTTTTATCCGCTTCAAACTTTTTCCAAATCACGTAAAGTAGATTTTAAGGCTATTCCATTTTGCATTGAGGCGTCTAGCGATAAATGCAGACAACAATTAAAACAACTTGCTCGATTATTATCATCAGATGTTCGCGATGTTGATTCCATGCAAAGACAGAGTATTCATTTAGCAGCTGTCTTCGTATGTAATTTTGTCAACTATATGTACAACGTGGGATTCGATTTAATGCAACAGCATGATTTAAACTTTGATCTTCTTAAACCGCTAATTATGGAAACAGCACAAAAAGTAATGCACACGAATCCTTGGGAAGCACAAACCGGTCCGGCTGTTCGTTATGATGAACAAGTTATGAATAAGCACCTTGATTTTTTAGATAAGCAGAAACAGTTAAAAGAATTATATAGCTTTGTGTCGAAACAAATATTTAATAAGCACCAAAATAAATAATCATATGACATTCGTAAAAGATAAATTACTTAACATAAAAGCCATGATATTTGATTTCGATGGCGTATTATCAGAAGACACAAGTCCTTTGGGAGCTGATGGTGTTCCGATGCGAACAACTAATGTTAAAGATGGATTTGCCATTAAAAATGCGGCAGGAACGGGCATGCATATTGCTGTAATTACCGGTGGCAATACGGAAGCTGTGCGTTTGCGTTGTAAAAAGATTGGAGTACAGCACATTTATATGGAAGCATCGAATAAAGTTGAAGTGCTTCAAAAATACGTAGCGGAAGTGGGTGTCCCTCTTGAACAAATACTTTACATGGGCGATGATTTAATCGATTTAAAAGTAATGGAAATGGTAGGTTTTCCTTGCTGCCCGAAAGATGCTGTTGATGAGGTAAAAGCTGTTGCATCCTATATATCTCCGAAAGATGGAGGACGCGGTTGTGTGCGTGATATAATAGAGCAGGTGTTAAGAGCCCAAGGTATTTGGCTGAATGAAAATACATTTACATGGAGGTCAACATAATGTTAGAAAATTTATCAAAATATAGCGTGGTGCTGGCTTCAGCATCACCGCGTAGACGAGAGTTGCTGTCGGAGCTTGGATTGAACTTTATGATTCGTCCGGCAAATGTAATTGAAGAGTATCCTAATGCCTTGGGCATGACAGCTATTCCTGTGTTTTTATCTGATTTGAAAGCAAAAGCCTTATCCTCAGATATGGCTGCTGATGAGCTTATCATTACGGCAGATACTATTGTTTGGAAAAGGGGTGAAGTGTTGGGTAAACCTGCAAACAGAGAAGAGGCTTTTCAGATGCTTAAATCTCTTTCTGGAAGTCAACATCAGGTTATAACCGGCGTGACAGTACTTTCAAAAGAGAAAAAGCGTTCTTTTCATGCAGTTACCGAAGTGTGGTTTGATGAGTTGACGGACGAAGAAATAAATTTTTATATCGACAAATATCAGCCAATGGATAAGGCCGGTGCATATGGTATTCAGGAATGGATCGGCTTCATCGGTATATATAAAATTGAAGGTTCATTTTATAATGTTATGGGTTTACCGGTGCATAAATTGTATCAAACATTGAAAGAATTTTAATTCGATATCCTAATGAAAAGGAATGCTATTAAATCCCTATTAATGATTGTATTATTAGCATCATGTGGGAAGAACATTGAAATAAAATCGGAAACAAAGTTTCTTCATGAAGAGAATAAACAATATACTTTCGATGCGGAATATCCAGTTTATAATATTGCTCAACTCGACGATAAAATTAAGAATTGTGTCGGTAAGTATTTGAAGCAATGTAAAACGGAAGCTGCAGATCAGTTCGATGAGGAATGGTTTCGACCTTTTGAAATGGCTGTAAATAAAAAAGAAATTGTAACGCAGAATCGGTATATATCAGTCAATATTCAATGCTATTATTTTACGGGAGGTGCTCATGGAATGACATTTAATAATACTTTTAGCTACGATACCAATACTAAAGATTTTATTTCCACACGAAGTATAGCAGGTGATAATTATACCGATCTAGTGAGATTGGTAAAGAAAAAACTAAAGACTAAGATAGGAGCCGGAAATTTTGTTGATGATGGGATTGCCGGTATAGAGAGTCTATCTAAATTTTTAATAACCGATCAAGGTGTTGAATTTATATTCGATCCTTACGAAGTAGCAGCCTATACCTATGGCGTGGTGGTTATGCCAATTACTTATAAAGAATATCCGTTTAATATAGAATTCAAAAACAAACATGAATAAAAAACTCTTAACTTTAATTTTTCTAATTGCTTTAAGTTCGCAGACTTGGGCAAATGAAGGAATGTGGATTCCCAGTCTATTAAAAAAGTATAACATTGAAGAAATGCAGCAGATGGGATTCAAGCTTACTGCTGAAGATGTGTATGATGTAAATCATAGTAGCATGAAAGATGCCGTGGTGCTTTTTGGTCGCGGCTGTACCGGAGAAATGGTTTCCGATCAAGGCCTACTCCTTACAAATCATCATTGTGGTTACGGGCAGATTCAAGCACATTCATCAATTGAGCACGATTATTTGACTAACGGTTTTTGGGCAAAAAATAATAGTGAAGAATTGGCTAATCCCGGCCTTGAAGTTCGCTTCCTTGATCGAATGGATGATGTATCGACATCTGTGTTTGCCGGAACAGAGAGTTTATCATTGAAAGAAAAAGAAGATAAGATTAAAGAAAATATCAAGAAACTAGAAGCTGATGCAGAAAAAGATCAATTTACAGATGCTGTAATCAAGCCTTTATTTAAAGGAAATCAGTATTTTATCTATGTGTATAAGGTGTTTAAGGACGTTCGATTAGTAGGAACTCCTCCGTCAGCTATCGGTAAATTTGGAGGAGATACCGATAATTGGATGTGGCCTCGTCATACCGGCGATTTTTCTGTCTTTCGAGTGTATGCCGATAAAGACAATAAACCTGCTGAATATTCAGCAGATAATGTGCCTTATCATCCGAAATCTCATTTCCCGATTTCATTGAAAGGGATTCAGTCGCAAGATTTTGTTATGGTATTTGGTTTCCCCGGCAGCACAGATGAATATCTTTCATCAGATGCTGTTAGTCTGTTAATGAATCAAACAAATCCTACTCGCGTGAGTATTCGGACAAAGAAACTGGCTATCATGAAACAGCATATGGATAAAGATGTGGCAGTTCGCATAAAGTATTCGGCAAAATATGCATCGACAGCTAACGGTTGGAAAAAGTGGCAAGGAGAGGTTAATGGCTTGAAGCGTTTAGACGCAATAAAAAAGAAAGTCAGTTTTGAACATAATTTTTCGCAATGGGCAAGCCAAAATGCAAACTCATATACTCATGTATTACCGGAATTATCTAAGCTTTATAAAGAATTAACACCACTTTCGAATGCCTATTATTACTATCTGGAAACATGGTATTACGGAACTGATGTTATGAAATTGGCGAGAACGATAACCTCATCAACGAAAAATATAAGCTCCATGTCGCCCAAAGATATTACCGGAGTAAAAAAGAAGTTACAAGAAGCTGCAGAAGCCCACTTTAAGGATTACGATCAATCTACTGATGAAGATATATTTTTAGCACTTATGCATATGTTGAACAATAATCTGGATGCGCAGTATTTATCGGCATATTTTATGTCTATAATGAATAAATACGATGATTTGAATTTGCGGAATAAAGTATATCGTAAGTCAATATTGAGCGATCAAAAGGAGCTAAATCAATGGATTGCTAAACTTAGCTCAAAGTCTAACATTAATAAAGATCCGCTCCTAAAATTAAGTAATGAGCTGTTATCCGCTTTTAATGAAATAAAAGCTCCATATGCTAATCTTATGTTGCAGATAAAAGCTCAAGAGAAGGAATATATGGCAGGTATAATGGCAATGAATAATGGAAAACGGCTGTATCCAGATGCAAATAACCTTACAATGCGAGTGGCTTACGGAAAGGTGGAAGGATATAAGCCTGCCGACGGTGTGAATTACCAATATTATACTACACTTGATGGAATTATAGAAAAAGATAATCCTGAGATCTATGATTACGATGTACCTCAACGCTTGCATGAGCTTTATGAAACAAAAGATTACGGGCAATATGCTCGTAAAGATGGCAACTTGCCGGTAGCGTTTATTGCATCGATCCACACCACCGGAGGAAATTCAGGAAGTCCGGCCATAAACGCTAATGGAGAACTTATTGGAATTAACTTTGACAGGTGTTGGGAAGGAACAATGTCGGATATAATGTTTGATCCTAACATGTGTCGAAACATAATGGTTGATATCCGTTATGTGTTATTTACTATAGACAAATTCGCTAATGCAGGTTACTTGCTGGATGAAATGACTATAAACAAATAATGAGGAGTATAACCTGAACTCTGTCCAGTTGTTTTTCTAATGATTTTCAAGTATGCATTTTTTGGAGAACCAATCTCTAAAAGTTGATTTTGGTATTTTTCTGTACTGTACAAGGGCGATCTATGTTGTGTCTGAGGCAGGTCGTTTATATACTCTTGTACAGTACAGAAAAATGATTGTTCTTTGCTTTCTAGCTATTCATATCCTGTCGATTATTATTTCATTTTGTGAAAATTAGCCTGTTTATTATAAGATTTTTTAATGTGGTTTGCGAAACTCTCCCTATTTTATGATTTATAATGATCTATATTTTTCATCTCAAGAAAGTATAGTGTAAACATAATAAGAACTATACCTTAATTAAATAGGGATAATTATTTAAGATATTCCTCAGTTTTAGCTGAATATTACTTCTTACAGAATAAACCTATTTGTCGGGATAATAAATGCTTGCTCTTAGTACATTTGTACAAAACAATATAAAAATGATACTTCAGAAACGCCCCGAAACTGAGGCTCTAATTTTTGACATGGATGGTACGTTGTCAGACTCACTACCGATTCATATTTCTACTTGGAAACAAGTGTGCCAGCGGTATAATTTTCATTTTGATGTTGACATGATTGCAGAACTTACAGGTAGACCGACTATTGATTTTGCAGAGCGTGTGCTTGTCGATAACCAATCAGATATTGTATCCGCTGAAAAATTAGTAAAGTTGAAACAAGAATTCTTTTGGGAAAATTGCAATCTAGTTCAACCTCATCAAAAGATAATTAATTTTATGCGTAGTCACTTAGGGAAAATCCCTATGGCAGTAGGTACCGGTGCGAATAAAAAAAGTGCAGAATTACAGCTAAAAAACCTAGGTATTTATGATTGCTTCAATGCTATTGTAACTGCAACTGATGTAAAACAACATAAACCTCATCCTGAGACTTTTTTACGTTGTGCAGAATTACTGGGAGTTCATCCTTCAAAATGTGAGGTACTTGAAGACGGTGAATTAGGCATGGAAGCTGCTCGATCAGCGGGTATGTTTGTTATTGATGTTCGTCCATTAATATGAAAGTCTTTAAACAACTTGCAATCATAGTAGGGATTAGTCTCTTAGGCGATTTACTAAGTTCCCTATTTCATTTACCTATACCGGGAAGTATTACCGGTATGATTTTACTTCTTGTGTTCTTACTTACCGGAATAGTTAAGGAGAAAGATATTAAAGAAACCGCCGACTTTATGATTCATCATATGAGTTTCTTTTTTATACCGGCTTGTGTTGGAGTTATGGATTCATATACTTTATTACGTGGGCAATACGTACAAACGTTAGTGCTAATTATTGCTTCAACAGTGTTGGTTATGTGTGTTACTGCTTGGGTAACACAATTATTAGGTAAATACACTAAATCTGAACATGATGATACTAAATAATCCTTTATTTGGACTATTCCTATGCGTACTATTTTATTTCGTATGTTTATGGGTCAAAAAGAAAATGAAATGGGATTGGTTTAATCCATTGCTATTCTCAACCATTCTAATTATAGCCTTCTTGAGCCTAAGTGATATTCCTTATGAAAAGTTCAAAAAAGGGGCTGATATCATAAATTTATTTTTAGGACCCGTAACTATAATTCTAGCTTTACCATTATATCGTCATCGTAAGCTTTTGGTAAAATATAAAATAGCTATTTGTAGTGGTATCCTGTCCGGAGTAATAACATCTATATCTTCCGTATTTTTGTTCAGCCATTTGCTCGGATTAACTGATACATTACATCGTTCGCTTATCCCACATTCAGTGACTACTCCTATTGGAATTAGCACTAGCCAAATGCTTTCAGCTAATATTGGTATAACCATTATATCAGTTATTATAACAGGAGTAATAGGAGCTGCTATTGCTCCCTTGGTAATGAAGTTATTAAAGATAACAAATCCGGTAGCTCGAGGCTTAGCTATAGGAACTAGTTCTCATGCTTTAGGTACAACAAAAGCAATGGAAATGGGTGAAACAGAAGGAGCCATGAGTGGACTAGCTATCGGTTTATCCGCATTAACTACAGTTGTGGCAGTTATAATTATGCAATCTTTAGGTATTCTTTAGTTGAAACATATAGAAAATAGCATTATCATATCTTCGTTATGATAATGCTATTTCTTTATAATTTACATTGAGTTAAAACTCAATCGCAGTTTCGGAATCATCCCAATCAAATACAATCGATAAATCTAGGTTTCCACTTGTATTAGTATTTTCATTTGCTGTGATTACATATCGTTTACCGGTTTCCGGATTTTCAATAAGTGTAGATTTCACAAGAATGCCTTCCTCCGGTTTTGTATATCCTCCTTTATATAAACTAATCTCTATGCTACCATCAGAAGATAAACCATATACAGGAGTATTAGTGGAACTGTAATACCAAATGTATTCTTTATTATTTTGTTTAAAAGAGATGAAATAGACTCCTAGAATATCATTAATTGCATCGTTATTTGCAGCAAAATCTACATCAAAATAAAATGTTTGAAGCGATATGGGAAGAGTTATATTATTTTCTCCGGAAGTGAGAGCTTCAGTTGTTATTTTTCCTTGATAAAGTTCTCCGGAAGGATCACGTGCCGGGAAAGAAAAATCATTATCTAATATATTGAAATTACTGTAAGGTAAGGTTGTAGCATAGATATCATAAGATTTACCATAATAGACTTCAGTAAATGAACCGGAATTAGGTTTACTTAAGCATTGTGCTTTACTAAAATCAGTTTCTCCACTTTCAACGATATAAATATATAAATCGGATAATGAAACACTTTGTCCTCCCGGTCCATCTAAGGATTTGGAATTGAACCCATCTTCTGATATATCAAGCCCTACCTCTTGAATTTGAATGTTTAAGGATACCGGTTCAGATACACTTGAATTGAATTTTTGACATGCAAGACATGAAAAAATAAGAATTAATACGTAAACTTTTGTTCTCATTAGCTAGTTATTAAAATAATTGTTCTCTTTATTTGGTCAATAACTGCTAATATATTTATATCATATTTAAATTCAAATAGTATACTTATATCACACGAATTAAAGTTTTATGGATTGCATTCGTTCTTGTGTTTTGTCAAATTCGGTTATAAGTCTAGAGAATACTTTGTTTACATTGGGAATATCCATAAAATAGGCTGCGTTTTGTCCTATTTCCAATTCACCTTCGCTTAGATCTCCTTCAAATATGCCTAATTTAGATCGTTTTTTACCTAATATATCTTGTAACTCATCTTTAGAAGCACCCTTAAGCTCGGCTTCATTTACTTGATTGAAAAAATTATTTTTTATAAGTCGAACAGGAGATAATTGCTTTAAAGTAAGTTTTGTATCACCCTCTTTCACACGAATAACGAGATTTTTGAAATTCTCGTGGGCTGAGGATTCCTGAGTGATAGCAAAACGAGACCCTATTTGAACACCATCTGCACCAAGAGCCATACTTGCATACATAGATTCACCATTACCAACACCTCCGGCTGCCATTAACGGTAATGAACATATTTTTCTGACCGATGGTATCAAGGCCATTGTTGTTGTTTCTTCTTTACCATTGTGCCCTCCGGCTTCAAAACCCTCGGCAACAATAGCATCTACGCCGGCTTCTTCGCATTTTTTTGCAAAAAAAGAACTGGAAACGACATGAGCCACCACAACCCCTTTTTCTTGAAGCCATTTAGTCCAAGCTTTAGGACTACCGGCAGACGTAAATACTATTGGAACATCTTCCTCAATAATAATCTGCATGATCTCATCAAGCTGAGGGTAGAATAGGGGTATATTTACACCAAATGAATTACCGGTTGCTTTTTTCGTTTTTTGAATATGTTCCCGCAAAGTCTGAGGATGCATCGATCCGGCACCAATTAGCCCTAGTCCACCATTATTACTAACAGCAGAAGCTAATTTCCATCCACTACACCACACCATTCCTCCCTGTATAATGGGATATTTGATATTGAATAATGAACAAATACGATTTTGACTATTTATCATACAATTCCTCCTCATGTTTTGGGTGAATAAGTTCTTCAAGTAGAGTAGTGAGCTTAAGTCCGTTTATATCTAATTTGAGTTTCCCATTATGACAGAATGAAATCTTTCCTCTTTCTTCAGAAACTATGATTGCAATAGCATCACTTTCCTCAGTAATTCCTATTGCTGCTCTGTGACGTAAACCTAAATTAGGGTTTATATTGCGCCTGTCAGTAACCGGTAAAATACATCGAGCAGCAATTATCTTGTTACCTACTATAATCATGGCTCCATCATGCAGTGGAGAATTTTTGAAAAATATAGTTTCAATCAAACTGTCTGAAATATGAGCATTAATTGTTTCTCCGGTTTTTACTATTTCTCCAAGCATGGTTCCTTGTCCAATAATGATCAAAGCTCCGGTTTTTGTTTTACCCATATTCAAACAAGCATCAACAAGTAGTCTAATCTGACGAGTAGTCATTTTTTTATCATCACCTTCGTGACGAAATAATTTGTCTGTGCTAAAAAGGCGTTGTATTTGTTCATTACTGCCGATAAGAAGTAAAAATCTTCGAATTTCTTGTTGAAATACAATAATTAAAGCAATTACTCCAACTCCTAAGAACTGGCCAAGTATATTTTCCATAAGCTCCATATGAAGCGCTCGAATAATTACCCAAAACATACAAAGTAAAAATAACCCAATAAATATATTGAAAGCTACAGTCCCTTTAATCAGTTTATATAGATAGTATAATAAACAAGACACCATTAAGATATCAAGGATATCAAAGAAGCGAATAGTAATGAATAAACTTGTCATTGCTTGAGAGTTTTTAATTTGTTGAAAATTTTCACACAATGTACGGCTTCTTTTACGTCATGAACACGCAAAATTTTCACTCCTCCCATTAACGCCAATGTATTAACTGATATACTGGCAGGCAAGCTTTCCTCCGGCGTAATATCAAGCATTCTATAAAGCATAGATTTTCTACTTATTCCGGCTAGCAAAGGAAGTTGAAATACTTTGAAAGCATCTAATTGATTTAAGAGCTTATAATTATCATCTAATGTTTTTCCAAAACCAAACCCCGGGTCTAATATAACATCCTTTACTCCTAATTTGTGTAGTTTGCGGACTTTATCAGAGAAAAATTTTGTTACATCCTTTATTATATCAGTATATTTTGGAGTTTCATGTATATGCTCATTATCCTTACCGGCAATATGCATTAGGATATAAGGAACCCCTAATTTAGCTATGGTAGTAAACATATTCTCATCAAACATGCCCCCGGATATGTCATTAATGATAACTTCTCCAATCTCATCAACTACGCGTTGAGCAACCCATGAACGATAAGTATCGATAGAAATGGGAATTTCAGGATATAATTTACGGACTAATATTACTGCAGGTAGTAAACGCTTTAACTCCTCTTTACAAGAGGCTTGTTCAGCCTCCGGACGAGTTGAAACAGCACCTATATCTATGATATCAACACCATCACTGATCATTTTGTGGACGTGTGATGCTATTGTTTCTTCATTAAAATATAGTCCTCCATCATAAAAAGAATCTGGACCAACATTTAATATCCCCATTACCTTGGGGGTAGAGAGGTCTATAAGTTTACCGTTGAGGACAATTGTGTGCTTCTCTTTTTTGAAATGTCCAACACTAGTAGATACTAACATAAATAAGCTTTTTAGCCTACAAATATAGTTAAACACTTTAATTTTTAGGTTGTTTGTAAGTAAGTTAGTAGGTATTGGATTTAAAGATTTGATTATAGTAAAGAAGACAAGGATTATCCCATACGAGTTTGTGGAAAGTTTTGACAAGAATGAAATGCTCCCATTTATTTAAATAATGAATGGGAGCACAATAATTATACGATTTACTGTCTTTATTGAATAGGGAAGATACCCTTTTCATTACAGAAAGAGATTATTTTTTCAACACTTTTGCTATTTTCAGCAGGTGTTAGTGTAATTGCATGATTTGTAGGTTCATCGAATGGTAAATCTATGCCCGGAACAAACTTAATATTTTTTTGATTATAGAATTCTGCTTTATTTCGTTTACAATAGTCTAACTCGGCTTTCATATAAAAGGTGTGGAAACGTTCTTTTCCTATTATGTCTTCCACTTGTTTTCTTACGCTTTCTTCATGAGAAACAAAAGAACAAATAGCTATAATTCCTTGATCATTTAATATACGACACATTTCAGCAATACGACGAAGATGCTCAGTTCTATTACTAGGCGAAAAATCTAATTCTTTTGATAAACCGGATCTTAAAGTACCACCATCAAGAAGAACAACTTTAGCTCCCATTTCAAATAACTGTTTTTCTAGAGTATATGCACATTCATTTTTGCCTGAACCAAATAAACCGGTAACCCAAAGCGTAACACCCTTTTGGTTATATTGCTTCTGATATTGTTCTGTAGATATTAAACCTTTTCCATTATTAATTTGCCGACGTTCGCTGTCTGTTATACAGGAAGGTAGATATTTGTTGCTTAGCTTATCAACAATCATTCCCACAGCAACAGTATTGTTCGTAATAGGATCGATAAGTATGAACGAACCCGTGGCTTTATTCTTTTTATAAGAATCGAAGAATAATGGTTTGTTTGTAGTGAGTACAACTTGGCCGATCTCATTTAGGCTAAAAAAGTCAATATTCGACTTTTCCATTGTATTTACATCAACTTTATATTGAATTCGGTCAACGTGTGCTTTGGTTGTATTGTTGGCTTGTTTGATGAAAAAATGAGTTGTAGAATCCATAGGATTTTCATCCATCCATACGAGCATAGCTTCAAAATGGCGGTCAACATGAGGTTGATTGTCCGGATAGACTAACATATCGCCACGAGAGATATCAATTTCATCTTCTAGAGTAACGGTAACCGATTGGGGAGGAAAAGCTTCATCAAGACTACCGTCATAGGTCACAATATCTTTGATTTTTGATTTTTTCTGAGAAGGTAGCACCATTACTTCTTCTCCTTTACGTATAATTCCGGAGGCAACCTTGGTTGAGAAACCACGAAAATCATTATCAGGTTTAAGGACATATTGCACAGGATAACGCATGTCTTCGAAGTTCCTATCGGAACTAATATGAACACTTTCTAAGAAATCTAGTATGCATTTTCCTTTATACCAAGACATGCTATCTGATTTATCTACTACGTTTTCACCTTTTAAAGCAGAAAGAGGAATACACGTTACATGAGGTATATCAAGCGGAGCAATAAAGTCCATATAATCTTTTTGAATAGTATCGAATTTATGCTTATTATAGTCAATAAGATCCATTTTATTCACAGCTAGAATAACATGCTTAATTCCGAGCAATGATACTAAAAAAGTATGTCGTTTGGTCTGCGTAATTACGCCTTTAGAAGCATCAACTAATATAATGGCTAGATTAGCAGTAGAAGCACCGGTTACCATATTTCTGGTGTATTGTTCATGTCCCGGTGTATCAGCAATGATAAATTTTCGTTTATTGGTAGAAAAATATCGATAAGCTACATCGATGGTAATTCCCTGTTCGCGCTCAGCTTTCAGTCCGTCAAGCAGTAAAGCATAATCTACTTCTTCTCCGGCATGACCAATGCGTTTAGAATCTCGTTCCAAAGCTGCGAGTTGGTCTTCGTAAAGTTGCTTGCTATCGAACATTAATCTCCCGATGAGTGTTGATTTTCCATCATCTACGGAGCCGGCAGTAAGTAATCGTAAAAGATCTTTTTTCTCGTCTTGCTCTAAAAAGGCGCTTATGTTTTTTTCAGTCATTTCGCTATAATTTTCTGGTAGAGTATGCTAAATACTAACATACATTGTAAATCTTGTTATTTTTAGAAATAGCCTTCACGCTTTTTCTGCTCCATGCTTGCTTCTTGATCAAAATCAATAACGCGGGTAGTTCTCTCAGAAACGGTTACAGTCATCATTTCTTCAATAATTTCCTCAATAGTTGTTGCTGTAGATTCTACAGCTCCGGTTAAGGGATAGCAACCAAGCGTTCTAAATCTAACCATTTTCATTTCTGCGGTATCTGCTAGTTCTTTAGGCATTCTATCGTCATCAACCATGATTAAGTTACCGTCAACATTTACAACCGGTCGTTCTTTGGCATAGTAAAGAGGTACAATCGGAATATTTTCCAATCGAATATATTGCCATACATCTAGTTCTGTCCAATTTGAAATAGGGAATACTCGGATAGATTCTCCTTTATGTACTCGTGCATTAAAAATATCCCAAAGCTCAGGGCGTTGATTCTTAGGATCCCATTGATGAAACTTATCTCGGAATGAGAAGATTCGTTCTTTTGCTCGTGACTTCTCCTCGTCACGGCGTGCTCCGCCAAAAGCAGCGTCAAAGCCATATTTACTAAGCCCTTCCAATAGTGCCTGAGTTTTCATGGTATCTGTATGCACTTTGCTACCGTGTGTATATGGCCCGATGCCGGACTCAAAGCCCTTTTTATTGTAGTGGGTGATTAAGTCCCAACCTTTCTCTTTCGCATAATTATCACGAAACTCAATCATTTCTTTAAACTTCCATTTGGAATCGATATGCATAAGGGGGAAAGGTACTTTCCCCGGATAAAAAGCCTTTTCTGCAAGGCGTACCATCACTGCTGAATCTTTACCTATTGAGTACAACATGACAGGATTTTCAAATTCTGCTGCTACTTCGCGGATAATCTGTATAGCTTCGGCTTCCAATTCGCGTAAATGTGTAAGATTATAATTTTTCATGGTATGTAATTTCTTATTCGATAGGAAATCTTTTTATCGCAATTCTTAGTATAGTTAATACCGAACAGCTCTAAAATAGATGTATATTTATATTATTCATGATTCAATTTAGACTAAAATGGCCAAAATATGGGAATAAAGATTATAGATATAATGAAAGCAATAAGGTTTAACGGTAAACCGACTTTTATGTAATCTATAAATTTGTAATTTCCAAGTCCTTGCACAAGTAGGTTTGTTTGATATCCGATTGGTGTTGAAAAGCTCGCTGACGCTGCAATACAAATAGCTATTAAAAAAGGCGTTGAACTGACATGCAACTGCTCTGCTGCTGCTAAAGCAATAGGAAAAACTAAAGCTGCTGCCGCATTGTTGGTAATAAATTCAGTAAAAATATTTGTGATAAGATATAAAGTAATCAATACCCCGATAGGTCCCCATGATTTGGAAAAGTTAATAGCTGCATTTGCAATGGCTGCAGCGGCACCCGATTCGTGCAGAGCTTTACTTATACCAAAAGCACAAGCAATAGTAATGAGCACATCCCACGTGATAAACTTGGTGTATTTTCTGTTGGGCACAATATTTATCCAAGCCATAATAACTGCTGTAAAAGCAGCAAAATAAAACATATCGGGGCGATTTCCATTTAGGCTGGGAAGTTTTTGGCTAACAGTTGCCCCGATTATCATAAGTAAAACCAAAATCAAGGCAATTGCACGCTGTCCTTTGTATCTTGGAGGAGGAAGTTCTCCGATACTAGATGTCAAATAAAAGATTTGAGAGTCGCCCCAGTTTTTGATAAAGCTTTTGCTGGCAAGCATCACTAAACTATCACCTTTTTTCATTTTAAATGAACCTACATTGGTGGAAATAGTCTCCCCATTTCGATATACAGCAATAACTTCGGTCTGATAATGGCTGATAAAATCAAATTCTTCGATGGTTTGATTTATGCCCGGGAATCGAGGTGATATCACAACCTCAATTTGCTCCATACCTGTGGATTTAATAGCCTCTTTGAAACGAAGTGCAGCCTCTAACTCAATGTGTTTATTATCTAGTAAAGTAAGAAGTTGGTCAGATTTAACTCGAATAACCAATTTATCATCTTGCTCTAAAATATGCTTTTCACTTGAAGTGTCTAACTCTTCTCCGTTGCGTACAATAGTTTGTATTCTGATATGGCGCATAATGGGGCTTCTGCCATTTACAACTTCACTACCAATTAAAGCACTTTGTTTGGTTAAGTTAGCATCTAAAAAATATCTTTTGTAATCGGTAGAACTTCTGCGAACACTATCTTTTTTACCGGGGAGAAGTCTATTCCCTATTGTAATTAAATATATGAACCCAACGATGGCAATAATTATACCCACTTTGCCGGTCTCAAACATACCCAAACCCGACATGCCATTTTCCTGCATTAAGCCATGCACGACCAAGTTGGTTGAAGTGCCAATAAGTGTACACATACCTCCGAAGATAGTGACATATGACAGTGGAATCAGAAATTTTTGGGGCGATAAATTCATTTTTTCAGCCCAATTTTTAATGATAGGTGCAAATATAATTACAACAGGTGTATTATTAAGGAATGCGGAGATAGAAGCTACCGGAAGAAGTATTTTGGTTAGCGTAATAGAGTACTTTCCTCTGCGTTTTGGTAAAAAATTTCGAGCAATCAAATTAAGAGCTCCGGAATAGCGAACGCCTGCACTAACTAGGAAAAGGACGGCAATAGTCAGCATTCCTTTATTAGAGAATCCAGATAAAGCTTGTTCTGAATCAATGACTCCTGATATCATTAATACTATTAACGCAGAAAAAAACACCATACCCGGACGCATAAGGTCGTAGATAAGTGCTACAATAGCGAGTACGATAATAATAATAACGAAATAGGCTTCGATTGTCATTTCTTTTTTTTAATAGTCGCAAAGGTAATAGTAACTTTTGTAGTTATCATGGATATAAATGCGTAGTTTTCGACCAAAATAACGGTTAGTTAATAAGTAATTTCATCGCAAGAACTGTAAATCATAAAGCTTTAATTCACTGTGCTATTTTATATTGGTAAATTTAGTCTACTAAAAACAGGATAAACCAAAGCTTTAAATAAGAACAGATGTTATAATTATTAAAAAGGGTATGTACTTAATAAACAACAAATATCCTCAAGAAATTTCTTATCCTTTTCGCTAAATGGAGCAGGAGAGTGGCTGTCGATATCCAGTTCAGCGACAAAGTGACCGTCTTTTAAAATTGGGACCACAATTTCAGACTGTACATCAAGCCCACAAGAAATGTAATTTTCAATTTGGCTGACATCTTGCACTATCATGCTTGTTTTGCAAGCAGCAACTTGTCCACAAACACCTTTACCGATAGCAATATTAGTATGTTGTGTCGGTTTCCCGACAAAATCGCCGAGCACTAATTCTTCGTTTCGTAGAATATAGAAACCAACCCAATCATAATGATATATCTTTTCTTTAAGGAATACACAAATATTAAACAGTAGATTTGGTTTGCTTTCGGCTATCATTTGCCTAATAAAAACAAGGTGTTCTTCGAAAGAGGTGTTCATATTATTTAATTACAATTTGATTCTCATAAGTAATCTTCTCGCAATATTTACACTTAAGGTGAGTTGGTGTCTTGCTTGTTACTTCAAATGATGTTTGAATCGGTTCATTATTAGTAATACATTTAGGATTAAAACATTTCACAATTCCGGATATAGAATCAGGTATTTCTACAACCTTCTTTTCCACTACTTCATAGTCTTTAATTACATTAATTTTAGCATTCCTAGCTATTAATGCAATT
This sequence comes from Mangrovibacterium sp., assembly GCA_047975205.1. Classification (GTDB taxonomy): domain Bacteria; phylum Bacteroidota; class Bacteroidia; order Bacteroidales; family Prolixibacteraceae; genus JBKEDC01. Next base: position 149,015 of record JBKEDC010000012.1, read on the forward strand.
TTATCTATTTCATTGGATTCAAAATATTGATTGGCAACTTTAATGATAGCTTTATTGCCTTGCGTATTACTATCTAAATTTGCCCCGAAAGTAATCATGTTACTTGTCTTGTTAAGGCCTAGAATCGATATAACCTTAAACAGGCTTTCCGATGGGATATGATCGATTACAGTTCCGTTCTCAAGTGCACTTACTTTAAGTTTTAATCTTTTAGTTCTTTTGTCTGTTGAAAGCATGCTATTTAAGATTTAAGGCGTATGAAATGATGGCTTCTCGCGTATACAAACCGTTTAATGCTTGTTCGAAATAGTAAGCCTTAGGATTTGAATCTACATCAGTATCTATCTCGTTAACACGAGGAAGTGGATGTAGAATCCGCAAGTTGTCTTTTGTATTATGTAGCATCTCATTTTTTAAGATATATACATTCTTTACTTTTTCGTATTCAATCGGGTCTGAAAAACGTTCTTTTTGCACTCTGGTCATATACATAATATCGGCTTCTGAAATAATGTCATTAAACTCTTGGTGTTCATAGTACTTAATATTTCTATCGAAAAGGTAACTTTTGTATTCATTGGGCATAGCTAATTCTTCGGGAGCTATAAAGTTGAAAATTGGATTGCTAAATTCAGACATTGCCATTATAAGCGAGTGTACTGTTCTTCCATATTTAAGATCGCCCACCATAAATAAATTAATATCATCTAAACGCCCTTGGGTTTTAAGAATAGAATACATATCAAGCAGTGTTTGAGTAGGGTGTTGGTTGGCTCCGTCCCCGGCATTGATAATGGGAATCGGAGATATTTCGGCAGCATATCTTGCAGCTCCTTCTAAAGGATGTCGCATAACGATTAAATCAGCATAATTTGAAACCATTTTTATGGTATCATGTAACGTTTCTCCTTTAGTAACGCTTGATGAATTAGAATCACTAAACCCTATGATTCTTCCACCTAATCTGTTAATTGCCGTTTCGAAACTCAATCGAGTTCGAGTAGATGGTTCAAAAAATAGCGATGCTACTACTTTGCCTTCTAATAAACGTTGGTTTGGATTTTGTTCAAAATCAGATGCTAACTCCATAATACGGAGGTACTCATCTTTGCTAAAATCAGTAATAGAAATTAAATCCTTTTTCATGTTTCTAAAGTATGTTTATCCTTACTCCACTAATATCCTTAAATTGATTTATGATGCGTGTGCTATCACTTTCCCTCACACCGGTGAGAATTTTACACTGCAAGTCAAAGTTATTTTTTTTCTGTTCTATCTTTTCATTTTTGAATACTTTCATTACATCATTCATGGATAAGTATTCAAATTCTACCCAAAAGTTAACAAACACGAGTTGTTCTTCAATTTTAGCGTTGTCAATAGCTAAAGCTGCGGCATTTCGATAAGCATTAATCAGACCGCCCGTTCCAAGTAGAACACCTCCGAAATATCTGACTACAACGATAAGTATGTTCGTTAATTCTGCTTTTTGAATCTGACCTAATATTGGTTTTCCTGCCGTTGAAGATGGTTCTCCGTCATCATTTGCACGGAAATTTTTTAAATCAGCTCCCAATCGCCAAGCATAGCAATGATGCCGAGCGGCATAATGCTCTTTTTTTAATGCTTGAATATATTCTTTTATTTCTTCTTCTGTTTCAACAGGGTAGGCATAAGCTATAAACTTACTCCCTTTGTCTTTGAACAGAGCTTCTGACGGTGATGATATGGTTAAAAAAGAATCATTCATATTATTCAAAAATAGGCAATCTGTGAAGATTGCCTATGGTATAATTAAAGCTTTAACTTTTGTTCTATTTTCTGGAATGTCGTTCTAAAACTTTTATCTGTTTCAATTAAGTTTTTCACAGTCTTACAAGCATGCAGTACCGTGGCATGATCTTTTTTGCCTATTTGGGCTCCGATTGCCGAAAGTGATTGTTTCGTCATTTCTTTAGAAAAGTACATGGCTAATTGTCGGGCTTGAACAATCTCTCGTTTACGTGTTTTCGATTGAATATCTTCAATTTCTAAATTTAAGTTATCGCAGACTACTTTAGATATGTAGTTAACCGATAATTCCACCTTAGTACTTTTTACCAACTTATTGATGAGATCACTTGCCAAATCAAGCGTAATATCTTTTTTATTAAGGGTTGCTTGTGCTAGCAAAGAAACAAGAGCTCCTTCAAGTTCTCTAACATTATTGGTAATATGAGAAGCAACGTATTCCAATACCTCATCAGAAATGTCCATACCGTCTTTATAGGCTTTTTGCTTTAATATGCTCATTCGAGTATTAAAGTCAGGCATTTCAATCTCGGCCGACAAACCCCATTTGAAGCGAGAAAGTAATCGTTCTTCCATTCCGCCAAGATCAATAGGAGCTTTATCGGAAGTAAGAATTAATTGTTTTCCGCTCTGATGAAGATGATTAAATATATGGAAGAAGGTTAATTGCGTTTTTGTTTTCCCTGCTAATTCCTGCACATCATCAAGTATGAGAACATCAATCATCTGATAGAAATACATAAAGTCATTGATATTTCCATTTTTCGATGCTTCTGTGAATTGATTCATGAAGCGGTTGGCGGTGACATATAATACCGTTTTTTCAGGCGAATTTTGCTTAGCTTCAATACCGATAGCATGAGCTAAATGTGTTTTTCCCAAACCCGATTTGCCGAATATCATTAATGGATTGAACGCTGTTCCTCCGGGATTTTGGGCAACTGCAAAACCGGCAGCGCGGGCCAAACTGTTACATTCACCTTCTACATAACTCTCAAAGCTGTTATCAGCTTTAAGTTGTGGATCCACACGTAATTTTTGTATTCCCGGAATTACGAAAGGGTTTTTAATAGTTTTCTCGGGAGATGTGGTTACAGGCACACTCATCGGTTTATTGTGAAGCTGATTGGTGTTGCTCGTAGGGTAGTTAATAGTGTAAGGTTCGTTAGATTGCTTACTCATTACAATAGAGTATTCTAACTTAGCTTGTTCTCCAATTATTTTGTATAAAGTTTTTCGCAATAAATCGATATACTGTTCCTCTAAATACTCATAAAAGAATGGACTTGGAACCTGAATAGTCAAGGTTTGTTCTTCAAATTTTATAGGAAGAATTGGTTCAAACCAAGTTTTATAACTTACAGGAGGTATAATGTCACGAATTATTCCAAGGCAATTATTCCATATTTCTTGATGAGTACTTGTCATGATTTAGCGATATCTCGATTAAACTATATGCGGTAAAATTAAATGGATGTTTCTCTATTCCGGTGACAAATCTCATGAAAAAAAACTTGAAAAAAAAATGACTTTACCCTTGATTTTTCAATATTAACACTAACCTGTTTATAACTCAACAACTTATAGAATGAGAAAATATTTATTTTTATATAAGAGATTGATTTATAGTGATATAGATTATTGTTTTTATTTAAGTTGTTTATATGATGTAAGTTATAAAATAGGTAGATTTTATCTACTTAGAGAGCTCTTTAATAGCTTTATTTAGTTTGATAAACTTTCCATTCTTATAAGCAACTATTTCCGCATTCGGGAAGCTTCTCTTAGTATATGTAAATTGTCTTTCCAAATTGGGAAAGTCTCCTTGTTCTTTGGTAAAATAGCTGTAAATTCTTTCATGAATCAGTTCTTCAACCTCTAAATTATTAAACCTGGAATCATCAAGGCTAATTGGTTTGTTGGAATCGATCAAATGTATTCGGAAAGAATATTTGCCGTCGTTATTTTTTAAATCATTAGAGGAAATATAAATATCCTTCCCGAAATCTACACCGGTGAATTTTAAATATTTTGAAGGATTATTCCGGAAATCAATAAGTGTCTGATTTAATGAGGTTGTCAGTTCATCAAGATTGTTGTATAGATCCTTATTGTTAACCAAAGAACCTAAGGAACCGTCTCCATTTTCAATCTTAGATAAAATGGAGGTCAGCTTATCAGCCGTAGTTTTTAAACTGCTTGCAGCCAGACTATCTGATATTGATGATAAATTTGATGAGATTTTATTAAAATCACTAGAACTAGATGCTAAGGCATTAGTAATCGTATCGACATTGTTTATGATATTGTTTATGTTTCGAGATTTAAGAATGTGGTTGAACTGATATGACACTTCTTCCATATTTCGCATAGTTGTATTGAAATGGGAAACACTTTGTTTTAAATTTTCTTGAGTCTTTGCATCTAATATGGTATTTAAAGTAGAAGTTGTTGAATCGAGAGACATGATAAGTCGCTCTGCTTTCTCCTTTAAAGGCATAACTTCATTACCTAATAATTCTAACATATCATCGTCAATGGAGGATGATAGTGTGTCGCCCTCTGCATAATATTCTTTATTGGGATTAATAATTAGTTTAACCGATTTGGTTCCAAGTAAATCACTAGAGGTTAATACGGCACTCGACCCCTTGGGAATCTTAAAATCACCCTCAATAGATAACTCGACCAAAAAACTACCATCGTTTGCATCAGAAAAACTAACATCTTGCACCAGTCCCACCTGAAATCCGTTAATAAATATAGAACTTGATTTTACAAGTCCATCTACTCGATTGTATTTAACGTAGTAAGTTGTGCTTGATTTGAAAATATCAATACCCTTCAGATAATTAATCCCCCAAACCAGAATCGTTATGCAGCAGACAATAAGAGCTCCGAGTTTAATATATTTACTATTCTTCATAATTCATTTTTTAATCGCCGTACAACAAAAAGTAAGATCTGATAGACCTGAGCATCATTATCTTGTGTTCATCTATTGGTGGCGTTACTTTGTATATTTATTTTTGTATTCTATGATAGCTTGAGCGATGGCTTGGGCTATATTTTCTTTCCCTTTGTTAGACAAAAGGTAATTCAATTCTTCGATGTTTGTTAAATACCCCAATTCTATTAATACACCGGGCATATTTACCTCTTTTAAAACAAGAAAACCGGCTTGTTTAATGCCTCGGTTCTTTCTTGATGTATATTTAGTGATGTTATTTTGAACTAAAATAGAAAAATCGGCACTTTCCATTAAATGTTCTTCTTGAACCATATCGAATATGATGTATGATTCTGAAGAATTAGGATCGAAGTCCTCATAATACGCTTTATAATTGTCCTCATTCAAAATGACCGCATTTTCTTTCTTTGCAATATTAAAATTATCGTCAGAATCATGCATACCTACGATGAAAGTTTCTAAGCCCCTAACATAAGCTTTAGGGTAGGAGTTTGCGTGGATTGACACAAATAACCGAGCATGATTTTTATTAGCAATAGCAGCTCGTTCATGTAATGGAATGAAATTATCTTTTGTACGCGTATAGATCACTTGTATAGATGGATCAGATTGATTGATTATCTTTCCAATCTCGAAGACATAGTTTAAAACTAGGTCTTTCTCTTCAATGTTTTTGTTTGAAGTGCCCGGGTCGAAACCGCCATGTCCGGGATCAATAACTACCGTAAACCGTTCTTGTGCCTCGCTTGAAGCAAAGAAATTAATGAAAAGAAGTAATATGAATAATCGTTTTTCCATCTTAAACAGTCCTTTGGGTGCTATATATTAAGTGCTTAACGTTATATTATAGCAGATTTCTCGCAGAAACCAAGTATGCAAAGTAAACAGTTTTTTTTAAGCTGTCGGTTTGAATAAATGCTTTATTTTCCAATTGTAATTACAATAAACATCTTGCATCTATTATGGTGGAATAGTATTTAGAAATTGAAAACTAGACTGTTGAGTATTTTTTTTGCTTCATTTCTCAGTAAGAAATGAAGCAAAAAGTATTTTATCTTACCGTCATGAATTACAGATGGCCTAAATTTTAACTTTTGCAATCAATTCTCACTTTAGAATTAAAGTGATGTCGTATTCTACTAGTGATAACTCACTCATTATTGAATAAATTATAGGTTTTTCAAGCTTTTCTCATTACATAAATGAATAAAGACTTGCTGAAAGTGCTTATTTTATGAAAGTCGTTTTCCCCGGAAAATACTTTTGAGATTAATTTATAGGCAACGAAAAAATATTCCCGGTTACTTTTGTGAAAATGTAATGCTGAATAACTACCTTTGTGCTTTTAAAACTAATGAGCTATACGTTTATAGCCTAAAATAATAATTAAAGTAGTATGATAAATATTACATTCCCCGATGGCAGCATTCGTGAGTATGAGTCGGGAATAACAGGTTTTGAGATTGCAAATTCAATTAGCAGCCGATTAGCAAAAGAAGTATTATCTATTTCAGTAAATGGAGCTGTTTGGGATTTAAATCGTAAAATTGAAGAAAGTGCTTCTGTAAAATTATTTAAGTGGGAGGATCGAAAAGGCCAGGAAACCTTTTGGCATTCTTCTGCCCACTTGATGGCCGAAGCTATTGAGACCTTATATCCGGGCACAAAGTTCGGTATTGGTCCTACGGTAGACACTGGATTCTACTATGATATTGAGCTTCCAAATAACGAACAGCTTACAGAAAAAGACCTTACGAGAATAGAGAAAAAAATGATCGAGCTTGCTCGATTGAAGAATGATATTGTGCGAAGCAGTGTTTCAAAAGCCGAAGCTTTGAAAATGTTTGCCGATAAAAATGATGAATATAAGACTGAATTAATAAGCGAGCTGGAAGATGGTACTATTACACTCTACAATCAAGGAGCTTTTACTGATTTATGTCGTGGACCTCATTTGCCGAATACATCCCTTATCAAAGCCGTTAAGCTAACATCAATTGCCGGAGCTTATTGGAGAGGCAATGAAAAGAATAAGATGTTGACTCGTGTTTACGGCGTAACATTTCCAAAACAAAAAATGCTTGACGAGTATTTAGTGTTATTGGAAGAGGCAAAAAAACGAGACCATCGTAAGATTGGTAAAGAGATGGAATTATTTACTTTCTCGCAAAGAGTAGGGCAGGGACTCCCTTTATGGCTTCCTAAAGGTACACAACTTCGCTTGCAATTGGAAGACTTTTTGAAAAAGGTACAGCGTCGTTTTGATTACCAACAGGTAATGACACCTCACATTGGTAATATTGAATTGTATAAAACATCAGGACACTATCAGAAATATGGTGCAGATTCGTTCCAGCCAATAAAAACTCCGCAAGAAGGAGAGGAATACTTATTGAAACCGATGAACTGCCCACACCATTGCGAGATTTTTGCAAGTAAGCCACATTCATATAAGGATTTACCTATTCGCTTGGCTGAGTTTGGTACTGTTTACCGTTATGAGCAAAGTGGTGAGTTACATGGCTTGACACGTGTTCGTGGTTTTACTCAAGATGATGCACATTTATTTTGTCGTGCCGACCAGTTAAAAGATGAGTTTAAGAAAGTTATTGACATTGTATTTATTATTTTCAATAGCTTGGGATTAAGTAATTATACAGCTCAAATCTCGCTGCGAGATCCAAACAATGCTGAAAAGTATATTGGATCATCCGAAAATTGGGATAAAGCAGAAGCTGCTATCATTGAAGCCTGCGAGGAAAAAGGATTAGACACAGTAACCGAATTGGGAGAGGCTGCATTTTATGGTCCGAAGCTAGATTTTATGGTAAAAGATGCTTTGGGTAGAAGTTGGCAGTTAGGTACAATCCAAGTTGATTATAACTTACCCGAACGCTTCGATTTAAAATACACGGGAGCTGATGATAAACCTCATCGTCCGATTATGATTCATCGAGCACCATTCGGATCTATGGAACGTTTTGTTGCTGTATTAATTGAGCATACAGCCGGAAAATTTCCGTTATGGTTGACTCCTGAACAATGTGTAGTGTTGCCAATTAGTGAAAAATTCAATGAATACGCAGAAAAAGTTTCAAATATTCTAAATAATTCCGATATTCGCGCCCAAGTTGACGACCGTAATGAGAAGATTGGTCGAAAAATTCGAGATAACGAGCTAAAACGCATACCTTACCTACTGATTGTGGGCGAAAAAGAAGCTGAATCCGGAAAACTTTCTGTAAGGAAACAAGGAGAAGGAGACAAAGGGGTAATGAAGATTGAAGAATTTGCTCAATTCTTGAATGATGAAGTAAGAGAACAATTATCAGCATTTTATAACTAAAAAAGTTAAAGCTATCGCAGTAAATAGGCCAAGACGCAGAGGCTATCGTGTAGAGACAGAGCCTCAGCATAAGTTAAATGACAAAATTCGTGCTAAAGAAGTGCGACTTGTTGGAGAGAATATTGAAAATCAAGGGGTATATCCTTTGAGAGAAGCTCTGGCAATGGCTGAAGAGCAGGGGTTGGATTTGGTGGAAATTTCTCCAAATGCAGAACCTCCTGTGTGTAAGATTATTGACTACAATAAATTCCTTTATCAGCAAAAGAAAAAGCAAAAGGAAATGAAAGCGAAAGCTGTGAAGGTTGTAATCAAGGAAATCAGATTCGGTCCTCAAACAGACGAACATGATTTTCAGTTCAAGCTTCGTCACGCTGAGAAATTCCTTCAAGAAGGTGCTAAAGTTAAAGCTTTTGTATTCTTCAAGGGGCGCTCTATCTTATTTAAGGAGCAGGGAGAAATCTTACTGCTTAAATTTGCCCAAGCTTTAGAAGAATGGGGAAAGGTAGAGCAAATGCCAAAATTAGAAGGTAAAAGAATGACAATGTTTATTTCACCTAAAAAGAAGAAGTAATTCTTCGAATATAAAATTAGGACAGATGCCAAAAATGAAAACCAATTCCGGTGCCAAAAAACGTTTCAAAACGACAGGTACAGGAAAATTGAAAAGAAAGCATGCTTTCAAAAGTCACATTTTGACTAAGAAAACTAAAAAGCAAAAACGAAACTTAACTCACTCGGGTTTGGTGCACAAAGCCGATGAGAGTAATGTTAAGAAACTGCTTGCTATGAAGTAAGCAACTTTTCAATTTGAAGAGTTTTAAGACAATCAAATGTTTAATGGTGGAATAGCCCAAAAGTACTTGCTCAATGCAAGACGCTATCCACTTAAAAAAAGAAAATTATGCCAAGATCAGTCAACCACGTGGCTTCTAGAGCACGTAGAAAGAGAATCCTTAAGGAAACAAGAGGTAACTGGGGTGCACGTAAAAACGTGTGGACGGTAGCAAAAAACACTTATGAAAAAGGTTTGCAATACGCCTACCGTGACCGTAAAACCAAAAAACGTAATTTCCGCTCATTATGGATTCAGCGTATTAATGCTGCAGTTCGTTTAGAGGGACTTAGCTATTCGCAATTTATTGGTTTGTTGAAAAAGAACAACATCGATATCAACCGCAAGGTTCTTGCAGACTTAGCAGTTTATCAACCTCAAGCTTTTAAAGCAATTGTTGATAAAGTAAAAAACTAGTAATTCAGTTCAGGTGGAATACAACATTGAGCCTCGTCGTGTGTCGGCGAGGCTTTTCATGTTAATATGGTTAACTTGCTAAAAAACTACAACAGCTAACCGTATATAAGCTATATTGATTACATTTGCAATAAGCGAAATAAGAAAACGTATAATAACAAGATATAACGATGAGTTTTATTGACAAAATTCTTGGAGCTTTCCTTGGTAGTAAATCTGATAGGGATTTAAAGGAAGTTACCCCAATTTTGAATGATGTAAAGAAAGAGTTTGAACGCATTGCTTCACTCTCGAATGATGATTTACGTCTAGAAACTGAATCTTTAAAACAAAAGATTCGCGATTACATTAAAGCTGAACAAGATGATATTACTTCGCTGAAAGCTCATGCCGAAGAATCTGATATTCAAGAAAGCGAGAAAATCTATGAGCAAGTAGATAAATTGGAGGAATCTATTAAAACTAAGATAGAGGAAGTCTTGAATGAAATATTGCCCACAGCATTTGCTATTGTAAAAGTAACAGCTCAGCGTTTTTCCGAAAATGAAGAGGTCATTGTATTAGCAAGTGATTTTGATCGAAATATTGCTGCAAGAAAAGATAATGTGGAGATTGATGGAGATAAAGCTATTTGGTTTAATTCTTGGAATGCCGGCGGAAATGAAGTTAAATGGAATATGATTCATTATGATGTTCAGCTTATAGGTGGGATTGTATTGCATTCAGGAAAGATTGCTGAAATGGCTACAGGTGAGGGTAAAACTTTGGTATCTACTTTACCCGTTTTTCTAAATGCACTAGCAGGTCGAGGAGTACATGTGGTAACTGTGAATGACTACTTAGCTAAACGTGACTCGGAATGGATGGGACCTATCTTTGAGTTTCATGGATTAAGTGTAGACTGCATTGATAAACATCAACCAAATTCTGATGATCGCAGGAAAGCATATAATGCAGATATTACTTACGGTACTAATAATGAGTTTGGTTTTGACTATCTTCGAGACAATATGGCAATTAATCCTCAAGATTTAGTACAGCGCAAACATCATTATGCTATTGTGGATGAGGTTGACTCTGTACTAATAGATGATGCCCGTACTCCTCTTATCATTTCAGGTCCAGTTCCTAAAGGGGATAATCAAAAGTTTGAAGAACTAATGCCTAAAGTAGAGCGTTTAGTTCAAGCTCAAAGGGCATTGGTAACTCAGCGGTTAACAGAAGCAAAAAAACTTCTCAACAAAGATGGCGCATCAAAGGATGAAAAAGAGGAAGGATCTTTTAAATTGCTGCAAGCACATAAAGGTTTGCCGAAGACTAAAGGATTGATTAAGTTTCTGAGTGAAGAGGGGATTAAAGCTGCTATGCAAAAAACAGAAAACTTCTATATGCAAGATAATAATCGTCAGATGCATAAAGTAACCGACGAATTATTCTTTGTCATAGAAGAGAAGCAAAATTCAGTTGAACTTACGGATAGAGGTATTGACTTAATATCTAGTGATGTTGATGATCCTTTATTTTTTGTTCTTCCGGACGTTGGGTCTGAAATTGCCGAACTGGAAAAAGATGAAAGTATCTCAGCACAAGATCGACTAGAAAAGAAAGATGAGCTTTTACAAACTTATGCTGTGAAATCAGAGCGTGTTCATACGATTAATCAATTGCTTAAGGCATATGCCATGTTTGAAAAAGATCAAGAATATGTGGTCATTGAGAATAAAGTAAAGATTGTTGATGAACAAACCGGTCGTATAATGGAAGGTCGTCGCTATTCCGATGGATTACATCAGGCTATTGAGGCCAAAGAGCGTGTAAAGGTAGAAGCTGCTACGCAAACTTTTGCAACTGTTACCCTACAAAATTATTTCCGTATGTATAATAAGCTGTCAGGCATGACTGGTACTGCGGAAACTGAAGCCGGTGAATTTTGGGATATATATGAATTAGATGTTGTAGTTATTCCTACAAATCGTCCGATTCAAAGAGATGACCGAGAAGATAAAGTATATAAAACAAAGCGCGAAAAATACAATGCAGTTATTGAAGAAGTAATAGAAATGCATCAAGCTGGTCGCCCTGTACTTGTAGGAACAACGTCAGTAGACATTTCAGAGTTACTTAGTCGGATGTTGAAAATGCGTGGGGTTAAACATAATGTATTGAATGCAAAGCTTCATGCTCGAGAGGCTGATATCGTTGCAGAAGCTGGTAGAGAAGGTATGGTTACTATTGCTACCAATATGGCAGGTCGTGGTACTGATATCAAATTAAGCGATGAAGTGAAGGCTGCCGGAGGATTAGCTATAGTGGGTACTGAACGTCATGATTCACGAAGGGTTGACCGTCAATTGCGAGGACGTGCCGGTCGTCAAGGGGATCCGGGGTCATCTCAGTTCTTTGTTTCATTGGAAGATAATTTGATGCGATTGTTCAACTCAGAACGTATAACAAGTATTATGGATCGAATTGGTTTGGAAGAAGGCGAAGTGATTCAACATTCTATGATTACCAAATCGATCGAGAGGGCACAACGCAAAGTGGAAGAAAATAACTTTGGAATTCGTAAACGTTTATTGGAATACGATGATGTTATGAATTCTCAGCGAGAAGTGATTTACAAAAAACGTCGTCATGCTCTTTATGGCGAGCGTTTGGAGGTAGATTTGCTCAATATGATGTATGATTCCGTTGATGCTATTGTAAATAATCATTACGGAGCCGACTTTGACGAATTTAAGCTGGAATTAATTCGCATATGTTCTATCGAGTCCCCAATATCGGAAGAAGATTTTAGACAACAAAAACCGGAGCAAATAGTAGAAGTGCTTTACCAGTCCATGATTGATTCATACACTCGTAAGGTTGAAGCTATAGCAAAACAGGCTTGGCCGGTTATTAAAGATGTTCAAGAAAATCGAGGTCATCAATATAAGAATATTGTAGTGCCTATTTCGGAAGGAAAACGAATTTTTCAGGTAGTTACCAATTTAGAAAAAGCATATCGTAATGAGGCTAAGGAGCTGGTAAAATCATTCCAAAAACAAATTGTATTGGTTACTATTGATGAGGCTTGGAAAGAACAGCTTCGTGAAATGGATGACTTAAAACAATCTGTTCAGAATGCTACCTACGAACAAAAAGATCCGTTATTAATTTACAAGTTTGAGTCGTTTGATTTATTCAAGCTTATGCTCAATAATGTGAATGAAGATATTGTATCATCATTGATGAAAGCTCATATTCCTATGCAAGATCCTAATCAAGTTCGTGAAGCAGATGAACAACGAAGAACGGATATGAGTAGAATGCAAACCCGAAAAAATGAGTTGGGAAGAGATGGTACAATGCAAGGAGGACAAGCTCCCCAGAAACCAAAAGCACAACCTATTCGAGTAGAAAAAAGAGTGGGTAGAAACGAGCCTTGTCCTTGTGGAAGTGGTAAGAAATTTAAATCTTGTCATGGTAAAGGCTTGGCAGAATAATAAATACTAATTAATCAAATAGGGAATTGAGAATCCGGGTTTTCTGTGATTCTTAATTCCTTTTTTTATTTGTAAAACACAGTTATGGAGACTTTATTTATACACTGGAACGTTAATCCGGAGATTTTTCATATCGGAGGTATATCAGTCCGTTGGTATGGGCTGATGTTTGCCATAGGTTTTCTTATTGGGTACAATATTGTAGAACGCATGTTCAGAAAAGATGGTGATGATTTAAAATGGTTGGATAGTATATTTATGTATATGCTAGTTGCAACGATTGTGGGAGCCAGATTAGGGCATGTCTTCTTTTATGCATGGGATTATTACAAAGTACATCCCGAAGAAATTCTTAAGGTTTGGCATGGCGGATTAGCCAGCCATGGCGGAGCTATAGGTATTTTTATTGCTTTGGTAATTTGGAGTAAGCGAGTATCTCATCGATCCGTATTTTGGATACTGGATAGAGTGGTGGTTCCAACGGCATTAGTTGCAGCAATGATACGGTTTGGAAATTTGATGAACTCTGAGATTTACGGTGTTCAGACATCGTTACCATGGGGATTTATATTCGAACGTAACGGAGAAACTATCCCTAAACACCCTACACAAATCTATGAATCATTAAGTTATTTGGCTACATTCGGAATAATGATGTATTGCTATTTCAAAACTTCACTTCGTAAGCGAGAAGGGTTCTTATTTGGATTATTCTTCGTTTTAGTTTTCATTGCTCGTTTTTTTATCGAATTTATCAAAGAAGATCAAGAAGCTTTCGAGGCTACCATGAAACTGAACATGGGGCAATGGTTGAGCATTCCCTTTGTATTATTCGGAGCCTACATGATGTGGCGAGCATTGAAGCGTCCTGAAGTAGAGTATAGCACTACCGCAAAAAAGTAAAATGAATCTGGATTTCATCTCTTGGCGAGTTAATCCGATAGCCTTCCAAATAGGGAATGCTGAGATAAGATGGTATGGACTAATGTTCCCTATCGGATTCTTGGCAGGCTACCTTCTAGGCAAAAGGATGTTTAAACAGGAGGGTGAAAAATTAGACTGGGTAGATACTTTGTTCATCATCATATTCATATCAGGTATATTAGGAGCTCGTTTGGTTCATGTTTTTTGTTACGACTGGGCATTTTTTAGAAATCACCCGGAGGAAATTTTTAAAACTTGGCATGGTGGATTAGCTAGTCATGGTGGAGTGGTAGGTGTGATGTGTGCCTTGTATATATGGAGTAGATATGTTGTTCATCGACCTTTTCTATGGATATTAGACAAGGTGTCAGTTTGTGCGGCATTATTAGCCGGATTAATCAGATTGGGGAATTTGATGAACTCAGAAATTTACGGCATCCAAACGTCATTACCATGGGGATTTATATTTGAACGCAATGGAGAAAGTATCCCAAAACACCCCACTCAGCTCTATGAAGCATTGTGTTATTTTGCCATTTTTGCTTTGCTTTACTATTTATATTTTTACCGAAAAGTTTACCAGAGACAAGGATATTTAACCGGCTTATTCGCAGTTATGGTATTTTCTGCACGTTTTCTCATTGAGTTCATTAAAAACAATCAAAGTCCTTTTGAAACCAATATGCTATTGAATATGGGGCAACTGCTAAGCATACCTTTCATAGTTTACGGCATTTATCTGATAATAAAGTCAAGAAACACAGAGTAAAGATGTGTATTACGATTCTATCTTTGTATTGGAGTAAGTTTAGCTCAATATTAAGCTCACTTCATCAATAATAAGTATATTTGTCGAAAATAAATTGAAAATATCAATCATCAAATAAAAAATAAATGAGTATTGAAAGTACTTTAAAAGAGCGCAGTGGTTCAGTTTGTGAACTATGTGGAGCATCTGATGGGCTAACTGTATATGCCATACCTCCGGTGGAAGAAAATCATAGCGATAAATGCATTTTGATTTGTGCAAAATGTGATAAAGAAATAGGTGGTGATAATTTAGATGTTAATCACTGGAGATGCTTAAATGATTCAGCATGGAGTGAAGTTCCGGCGGTGCAGGTTGTGGTTTACCGCATGTTAAGTCGATTGAATACTGAAGGATGGGCTCATGATTTGAAAGATATGATCTATCTTGATGAAGAAAATCTGAAATGGGCTGAACAAGGCTTAACAGCCGATGATGCTGTTAAACATATAGATTCAAATGGAGTCGTTTTAAGTGCCGGAGATTCTGTGGTATTGATAAAAGATTTGGTGGTAAAAGGAGGAGGATTCACCGCTAAGCGGGGTACTGCCGTGCGTAATATTTCTTTAGTTGCTGATAATCCGGAACATATTGAAGGTAAGGTTAATGGGCAGCAAATTGTTATTTTGACTCAATACGTAAAGAAAAACTAATTGCCTACAAATTGCGGATGAAAAGCCGATTATATAATTACAAGCCTGTATGATTATATAATCGGCCTTTTTATTTGAATATTAACAGTTAATAAATATCAATTAGTTTCATGACGTAAAGCTTGCAAGAATAGCTTCTAGCTACACGGATTCTGATTCATATTTTATATAAAATATATGGATTTATGGAATTCTCACATTAGCATGAGTAAATAAATCACAATGCAACTGTAATTATCAAAGCTAAAAGTTAATAAACCTTATATTTTAATCAATTCTCAGAGTAGTATTAGAATAAAAATAGCTATCGTATCATACTTAGATATGTTGTTTGCTGCTAAGAATACTCTATAATGTTGATTTATAATGAATAGCTTGTGTATTCTCGGCTTCTTTGTATATTTACATCTCATTAAGAATATTAAAAAAACATGATGATAAACAGGAAAATAAAATCAAGACTCGGGATTGTAGGTGTAGCTCTACTTGCCTTAGCAACACAATCGGCTTGCACTTCAACATCGAAACAAGCTGATGCTAAACGAGTTTCAATGAATCGAAATATTAACTATCCAAAAATGAAAAAGGATAATACAACCGATAATTATTTTGGCACAACAGTTTCCGACCCTTATCGCTGGTTGGAAGATGACAATAGCGAGGAGACAAAACAATGGGTGGAAGCTGAAAACAAAACAACTTTTGCTTACCTAAATAACATTTCGTTCCGAGATGCTATTCAAAAACGATTGACGGAGGTGTGGGATTATGCATCAGAATCAGCTCCATTTAAACATCATAATTATTGGTTGGAGTTTCGTAATAATGGGAAGCAAAATCAAAGTGTACTGTATTACAGAACTTCCTTACAAGAAGATGCAAACATATTATTAGATCCAAACACTTTCTCAAAAGATGGAACTGTTGCGTTGAGCGATTACGCCATTTCAAAAGATAGTAAATATTTAGCTTATGCTATTTCAAGATCAGGATCTGATTGGCGTGAAATATACGTAATGGATATTGCAACTAAGCAACTCTTACCCGATCATATTGAGTGGGCTAAGTTCACCAACATTTCATGGTATAAAAATGGATTCTATTATAATCGTTATCCAAAACCTGCCGAAGGCAATGCTTTAAAAGGTGAAAATAAGAATTCGCAGATATTTTATCATCATTTGGGCGATTCACAAAAAGATGATGTTTTAATATATGAAGATAAAAACAACCCGAATTGGGGATTTTCAGTCCATGTGAGTGACAACGAAAACTATGCGTATCTATATACCACAGAATCTTCATCAGGTACACGTTTAGCCCTATTTACACCGAATGCAAAACGAATAAATCCGCAAGAAATAGTTGACAATTTCGATAACGAATGGAGAGTCATTGGCGAATATCAAAACAAACTTTTTGTATTGACAAACTGGAAAGCTCCTACCTATCAACTTTTAGAGCTAGACGCACAAGAACCTAATTTAAAAAGCGCAAAAGTACTTATTTCTGAAAGCAAAGAAACATTGGAGAATGTAAAATTTACAGGAACGAAACTATTTTGTTTTTATCTAAAAGATGCCAAATCTTTAGTGAAAGTTTATGATGCAGAAGGAAAATTTGAGCAAGATGTTAAAACAGATATCGGCAGCGTACATGGATTCTCCGGAGACGAAGAAGCAACATCGACTTTCTATACGCTGACTTCTTTCACAACTCCTTCTGATGTGTATAAATATGATATTCCAACAGGAAAGTCCAGCTTATTTAAAAAATCGCCTATTAAATTCGATGGTTCTCAATTCGAAACAAAACAAGTATTTTATACAAGCAAAGATGGCACTAAAATACCAATGTTTATTACCTATAAAAAAGGTTTGGAGCTGAATGGAGAAAATCCGACGTTGATATATGCTTACGGAGGATTTGGTATTTCTATATTGCCAAGTTTTAGCGTGACTAGAATTCCATGGCTAGAAAACGGTGGAATATTAGCTGTGCCAAACATTAGAGGAGGCGGAGAATATGGCGAAACATGGCATAAGTCCGGAACAAAAATGCAAAAACAGAATGTGTTTGATGATTTCATTGCTGCAGCCGAATATTTGCAGAAAAAGAAATATACTTGTCCGGCTAAGACAGCTATACAAGGTGGTTCTAATGGGGGATTACTTATAGGAGCTTGCTTAACTCAGCGTCCTGATCTTTATGCCGTAGCATTACCCGCCGTGGGGGTGTTAGATATGTTGAGATATCAATATTTTACCATAGGGAGATACTGGGCAACCGATTATGGAACCAGTGAAGATTCAAAAGAAATGTTTGATTACTTATATGCATATTCTCCGTTGCACAACGTTAAAGAAGAGCAGGTTTATCCGGCAACCTTAATAACTACCGCCGATCATGATGATCGAGTAGTTCCGGCTCATTCTTTTAAATTTGCAGCTACATTGCAAGAAAAAGCGAGTCATGAAAATCCATTATTAATTATGATTTCAAAAGATGCCGGACACGGAGCCGGAAAACCAAAATCAAAAACTATAGAAGAATATGCCAACATATGGGCATTTACTTTATTTAATATGAATGAAGATTTTAAGTAAGATTTAATTTTCATTATTTGAAAAAAGGCACAGTAAATTGTGCCTTTTTTATTTTCGTAAAGTCGTGAAACAAAATTATTTCTCTCTTGTTTAGGGGATAGCTATTACAAATTGTATATTAGCCGATAAAAATAATCTAAAACCATATGTTTCAAAAACTATCCGACTTAGAAAAAGCCATTAAGCATAGTGGCGAACGTAAAACTTTAGCCTTAGCCGTTTCGCACGATAAACATTCATTGGGCGCCATAGCCAGAGCCTATCAGCAAAATTTTATAATACCCATATTTGTGGGCGATGAGCTAAAGACCAAAGAATACATTAAAGAACTTGGACTTAAGTTTGGAAATGAAGTAAGGTTTATCGACGAACATGAAGATAATGAAGCCGTAAGAATTGCCGTCACGCTTGTGAGTAGCGGTAAAGCTCAATTCTTAATGAAAGGAAAAGTAGCTACACCATATTTATTAAAAGGCGTATTAAACAAGGAGTGGGGGTTGCGAACCGGAAGATTACTCTCTCATTTGGCTTATTTTGAGGTTGAAAACTATCATAAGTTGATAGGGATTACCGATGTAGCAATGAATATTGCCCCAAATTTACAAGATAAGATACAGATTGTGAATAACTCAGTAGCTTTCTTAAATAAAATAGGTGTGCCAGAACCCAAAGTGGCCGTGTTGGGAGCCATCGAGATGGTAAATGAAAATATGCAAGCCACTCTCGATGCAGCATTACTTTCTAAAATGCAAGAACGAGATCAAATTAAAAACTGTGTCATTGACGGTCCATTGGCTTTCGATAATGCTATAAGCTCGGAAAGTGCCAAGCATAAAAATATAAAAAGCAAAGTAGCAGGAGATACCGATATATTGGTAATGCCTGATATTGAAGTGGGAAATGTGCTCTATAAATCATTGGTATTCTTTGCTAAAGCTCATGCAGCTTCTGTTATATTAGGCGCTGCAGCTCCAATTGTGCTTACATCGAGAAGTGATTCAGAAGATTCTAAATACTACAGCATTTTATTAGCCGCTCTAGGATAAACTAAACCAAAACAACATATGTATAGAATACTTGCTATAAACCCCGGGTCAACATCAACAAAAATTGCTGTTTACGACCAACAGAAGTCTATCTTTCTAAAAAATATTAAACATTCCAACGAAGAGCTAGCCCCATTTAGCTCGATTGCTGAACAATATCCTTTTCGTCGCGATGTAATCTTTTCAGAACTGGCAGC
This sequence comes from Mangrovibacterium sp., assembly GCA_047975205.1. Lineage (GTDB taxonomy): Bacteria > Bacteroidota > Bacteroidia > Bacteroidales > Prolixibacteraceae > JBKEDC01. The sequence continues at coordinate 168,091 of JBKEDC010000012.1, forward strand.
AGCCGATATTGAAATGGATAAGATATCGGCAGTTATTGGTAGAGGAGGACTGGTTAAACCGATTGAATCGGGAATTTATGAGGTGAATGAAGCACTGAAAACCGATCTGAAATTAGGAATTCAAGGAGAGCATGCAAGTAATCTTGGGGGCTTAATTGCCGATGATATTGCTCGAAATTTAAATAATGGATGTAAAGCATATATTGCCGATCCGGTTGTGGTTGATGAGCTGGAAGAAGTAGCGCGCATAAGTGGTTTGCCCGAAATGCCCCGTCGTTCCATTTTTCATGCTTTAAATCAAAAAGCTGTGGGACGTTTATTTGCGAAAACTCAAGGACGAAAGTATGCCGAACTAAATCTCATTATAGCGCATATGGGAGGAGGAGTTTCCGTAGGAACACATCGCAAGGGAAAAGTAATTGACGTTAATCAGGCAATTACAGGATTTGGTCCTTTTTCGCCGGAACGTTCCGGAACTTTACCCGCAGGAGAAGTCATTGAAGCCTGCTTTAGTGGGAAATACACCCAAGAGGAAATGATGAAGAAAGTAGTGGGGAGTGGTGGATTTGTAGCTCATTTAGGAACAAATCAAGCTATGGAGGTTGTGCAAAGAGCAACTTCAGGCGATACACATGCTAAATTAATTATGGAAGCCATGTGCTATCAGGTAGCCAAAGAAATAGGTTCAGGAGCAGCAGTACTTAAAGGCGAAGTTGACGGAATAATATTGACAGGAGGTATAGCCTACAATGAAATTATGGTAAACTACATTCGTGAAATGGTTGAATTTATAGCCCCGGTTACGGTATATCCCGGAGAAGACGAAATGGAAGCCCTTATGCGCATTACATTATCTGCCTTGAAAGGTGAAGTGGAATGCAAACAGTATGGAGAATAAAATGTGGTAGAGGCACAATGCATTGTGCCTCTAAAATCCCAAAATCAATCCTGATTTCGAATAGCAGACACGTTATCACGACCACATCACCTGTATAGAGTACATCACAAATAGTCCGTTGAAATAGACGGAAGGTAAATTTTATGCCATATCAGAATAAAACACTATTTCTGATTCTTTTGTAGAAAAGCATTTCGCAATTATTGTAAACAGTATTTTTCTATTTAAATAGCCTTTGCGCAATCTGCAAAAGCCATTTAAATAGAAAAATACGTTTTGCGGAAAAGAGAACACATACCCAAGTTAAATACTTACTCGCACATAGTAGATCTTGCCGGAGTGGGAAATCAGACCTCCTGTTTCAAAACCCTGCATACAGGTTTAAGGAGGTGAGATTTTAATTTCTTTTTTAGAAATACCACTAGATTTAGTGCACTTTTCTTCATAAAAAAAGATTTAATAGTATTTTTTTACAATAAAAACATGTAAATTTAACGAGAAATTAACGATGCGGTAATTTCATTTAGACTTGACTGCATGTAATACACAAAAACAATGGGAAAATTAAACGTTAAAACTATAATTTTTTGGGGTGCTGTATGGGGTGTTTTTGAGGCAACCTTAGGTTGGCTTTTGCATTTAATGCATTTTAGAGGCGAGGTAATGATACTATATCCAATTGGATTATTGTGTATGATGATGGCAACCAAACAAACCGGTAAGGTTTCGGCAACAATAAAAGTTTCAGCAGTTGCTGCATTAGTCAAATTGGTAAATCTGTTTATGCAACCTACAGTCCCGGTGTTTCATATAACAAATCCTGCAGTAGCTATATTCCTAGAGGGTTTTGTTACATGGGCTTTCTGTATGTATATCAGGAAAGTAACTATTGCTAGACCGATGAATGTAATGATTGCCGCTGCTATGGTCTTTGCATCAATTTGCCTTTTCAGAGGTTGGCAAATATTTATGGATGCTTTCATTACATATAATCCAAGTGTGCACAAAGCCTATGATGTAGGACTGTTTTTGCAATGGGGGTGGCGTTCATTTGCTCAGGGATTAATGTTGGTGGGAGCCGCTTATGCAGTAAAATATATACCTCTCAGTGTTAGTTTTAGATCATGGTCTAATCGTCTGGCATTTCCTTTATTTTTAATGACAGTTCTGCTAAATATCCTAATTCCCTTTTAGTAGATGATAAGATCCGAACAAATAACAGGAGTTGTATTGGCAGGAGGAAAAAGTTTGCGCTTTGGTTCAAATAAAGCTCTCAATGTTAAGGGGAATAAGACTTATATTCAGTGTGCTGTTGAACTATTGAGACCTTACACAAAAGAAGTTGTTATTTCTGGATTTTATCCTGAATATAAACGTTTAAAAGTTCTTATTTTAAAAGATGACATTATAAATATTGGACCTTTAGGAGGAATTTACACAGCATTGAATTACAGCAAAACCTCTTGGATATTGGTTTCCACATGTGATATGCCTAATCTGGCCGGTGAAGTTATTGATTATATGCTTGCTGATATTAAAGACGAAAAGGTAATAGGATGGGGTAGTGATATACATATAGGGGGTTTTCCAATATTAATATCAAAAGAAATAATATTTGATTTGCAGCAATACATTAATAACGGTCAATATAAAATAAAGCAGTTATTTGATAAGGATTATGCTAGAACTATAAATATTCCGGAGGAGTGGAAATTCCATTTTTCCAATATCAACAAACAAGAGGATATTTATTAGACAATGGATACAAAAGTCATTCAATCGTATATCTATTAATAAAAAAACAAAAAGAATGGAATCATTTAAAATTAAAGGTTCTCCGTCGAGGGGATTATGGGCTGCAACTTTAGGATTCTTCTTTGGTTCGGCAGCAATATCTCTCTTCGGACCGACCGCAACAAAGCTTGATGAAGTAATGAATTTATCTCCGTCGATGCTCGGGTTATTAGTCGCAATACCTACGCTATCGGGTTCATTATTGAGAATACCTTTTGGTGCATCTGTTGATGAAAATGGAGGACGAAAACCATTTTTACTTTTAATGACTTTATCTATTATAGGCTTAGCAGGTTTGAGTGTGTTGTTGGCTACTCATTATCCTGATAATATGGAGGGAACGTATGGAATTATTCTGTTGTTGGGTTGTTTAAGCGGCTGTGGTGTGGCAACCTTCTCCGTAGGTGCCGGACAATCTTCATATTGGTATCCCAAGCAAAAGCAAGGATTCTCTATGGGTGTTTTCGGTGGATTAGGAACTATGGGTGCAGGGGTTTTTGCTTATTTACTTCCTGTGATGTTAGATTCATTGGGCTTCATTCCGGCGTATTACGTATGGACTATATGCTTAACGATAGGAACACTTCTCTATTTATTTATTAGTTGCAATGCTCCTTATTTTCAATTCCGGCAAAAAGGCTACGGAAAAGAGAAAAGTAAGCAAATGGCAATTAATGCCGGTCAGGAACTATTTCCGACAGGGAGTTTGAAACAAAGTTTGATAAGCTCTGCCAAAATTCAGGAAACGTGGATACTTGTGATTTCATACTTCCTTAGCTTTGGTGGTTTCATTGCAGTAACCGCATGGTTGCCAACTTACTGGCAAAAAACACATGAGTTTTCTGTTACTCAGGCAGGAATGCTTACAGCTATATATGCTTGTGCCTCATCAGGATTACGTATTCCCGGCGGAAAATTATCAGACAAAATAGGAGGAGTGAAGGTTAGTTTACTTGCTTTATCTATATTGGGAGTTTCATCTCTGATAATGTCTTTCTCGGAAAGTGCTGTTATATCCGGAATATGCACATTGCTGATTGCTCTTGCCTTCGGATTCAATAATGCAGCTATAATGAAACTTGTTCCTGTGTACGTTCCTAAGTCAGTAGGCGGAGCATCAGGTTGGGTAGGCGGACTTGGAGCCTTCGGAGGATTTGTATTTCCCATAATATTAGGGCGAATAGTCGGTATAATGGGTGTTACGGGATACTACCGAGGTTTCTTGATGTTTACTATTCTAAGCATAAGCGTTATCTTAATTACATATCTTGGCTTTGTTGTCCGCGATAGAAATAAATAGAAGATATGAAATCACTTTTAAAAAAAAGAAGATATTTCTCGGGCACAGAGGATAAGAAACAACGAGAATGGGAGAGCTTCTATCGTAATCGTTGGCAACACGACAAAGAAGTGCGCTCTACTCACGGAGTGAACTGTACAGGTTCTTGTTCTTGGAAGATATTTGTTAAAAAAGGCATTGTTACATGGGAGATTCAGCAGACTGATTATCCGCAGAACCGTCCTGATCAACCAAATCACGAACCTCGAGGGTGTCCTCGTGGGGCAAGCTACTCTTGGTACCTATATAATTCGGGGCGAGTAAAGCATCCTATGGTGCGCCATGAGTTGCTCGAAGCATACCAACAACAAAAAGAAAAGCTGCACGATCCGGTATTGGCATGGGAAGCTGTGATGCAGGATAAAGAAACATCATATAGCTATAAATCTCGTAGAGGTTTGGGTGGCTTCGTACGATTGGATTGGAATTTGGCTCAGGAAATTATAGCAGCGGCCAATATCTACACAATCAAAGAATACGGTCCCGATCGTTTGGCAGGATTTACTCCCATACCTGCATTCTCAATGGTGTCTTATGCTTCGGGTTCTCGGTATTTGAGCCTGATAGGGGGAACAATGCTCAGTTTTTATGATTTTTACTGCGATCTTCCTCCGGCATCACCACAAACATGGGGCGAGCAAACAGATGTGCCGGAGAGTGCAGATTGGTATAACTCATCATTTATTATGCTTTGGGGTTCGAATGTTCCGGTAACTCGCACACCCGATTCCCCTTTTCTTACGCAAGTGAGGTATAAAGGGACAAAAGTGGTAACCATAGCATCAGATTACAGTGATGCAACTAAGTTTGCCGACATATGGCTGAATCCAAAGCAAGGAACGGACTCTGCACTGGGAATGGCGATGGGGCATGTCATACTAAAAGAGTTCTTTGTTGACAAAACAACTCCGTATTTCGATTCATACGTAAAAAAATACTCAGATCTTCCATTTTTGGTAAAACTGGAAGCATACGAAGGTGGATATAGAGCGGGAATGATGCTGAGAGCCTCTGATTTCAAGGATAATCTAGATATAGACGAAAAGGCTGAATGGTATCCGGTTTTGATTGATGAGAAATCCGGAGAGAAAGTTATTCCCAATGGTTGTATTGGTTCACGTTGGAATAATGAAGGCAAATGGAATCTTAAAAATGAAGACCTTAGAACAGGAAAAAAATATACTCCGCTTCTATCTGTAATGGATGATAAGGAAGATGTGGTTGATGTCTCCTTCCCATACTTCGGCGGTGAAGAATATAAAAATCCACATTTCAACAATTCGGAGCATGAAGGAGTGCAAGTGCGTAAACTGCCTGTAATGAAAATGCAAACCGAAGAGGGAGAAGTGTTGTGCGCTACGGTTTATGATATTATGCTTGCTCATTATGGAGTAGAACGAGGACTTAATGACCCAAATACAGCAAAAAACTATGATGACAATATCCCATACACTCCGAAATGGCAAGAGCAAATAACAGGAGTTCCGGCGGATAGAGTGGCGGTTGTTGCTCGTCAGTTTGCCGAAACTGCAGCTAAGACCGAAGGTAAAAGCATGATAATTATCGGGGCGGGAGTTAATCAATGGTATAATACCGATATGACTTACCGTGCTGCAATGAATTTATTGATACTTTGCGGAACCATTGGTCAGTCGGGTGGCGGATGGGCTCATTATGTGGGGCAGGAGAAAGTACGTCCGCAATCAGGTTGGGCAACATTAGCTTTTGCTTCAGACTGGATACGCCCACCAAGACATATGAACACAACAAGTTATTTTTATATGCATAGCGACCAATGGCGATATGAAAAAGTGAAGGTTAATAGCCTAATTTCACCATTGCACAAAAAAGACAAGTGGAGCGAGCTTACTCTGCTCGATTGCAATATAAAATCTCAGCGTATGGGATGGTTGCCTTCCTCGCCTGAGTTTGATAAGAATCCACTGCAAATATGTAAGGAAGCAGAAGCAAATAATGTTGAGATAGCAGATTATGTAACCGACAAACTGCATTCGGGAGAGATAAACCTTGCTTCTGAAAACTTGGATAAAAATGGCAACAGTCCCAAAAATCTATTTATATGGAGAGCAAACCTCATAGGAAGTAGTGCAAAAGGAGTGGAGTATTTCATGAAACACTTATTGGGAGCGCAAAACAGCGTGTTTGGAAATGACCTGAAAGAGTTGGGCGATAATCTGCCGAAATATCAGAACTGGCATGATAAAGGAGCAACAGGAAAATTAGATTTGGTTGTTACTTTGGATTACCGCATGACTTCTTCGTCTTTGCATTCTGATATTGTGTTGCCTGCTGCTACTTGGTATGAAAAAAATGACATCAGCAGCACAGATATGCACCCTTTTATTCACCCTTTCTCTAAAGCGATAGACCCTGTTTGGGAATCGCGTACCGATTGGGATGCTTTTAAAGGTTTGGCAGAAAAGTTCTCGGAGTTGTGTAAAGGACACTTGGGTATTGAAAAGGATATAGTTATGCAACCGCTTATGCACGATTCGCCGGGAGAAATATCCGAACCTATATTTGTTGAAGACTGGAAAGAAACAGGCAATAAACCGGTTCCGGGTCATAACATGGGTAAGCTTCTTATCGTTGAGCGTAACTATCCGGAAACATACAAACGATTTACATCATTGGGACCTTTGTTGGAGAAAGCAGGAATATCGGGAAAAGGTATTACATGGAAATCTAACGAAGAATATGAGCAACTAAAAAAACTTAATGGAGTAATTAATGACGGAGGAAGTACCGACGGATTACCTGCTTTGGAAAAAGATATTCACGCTATTGAATCTATTCTTTCATTGGCTCCCGAGAGCAACGGAATAACATCAAAGAAAGCATGGAAGGCTCTGGAGAAACCTACAGGACTGAATCTTGAGCATCTTACGGAAGAGGGTGGAGATACTCAGCTTAGATATAAAGATTTGATTGAGCAACCACGTCGGGTTCTAAACTCTCCGATATGGAGCGGTATCGAATCGCACGATGTTAATTACACTTCGAATTATACTAATGTGCATGAGCTTATTCCTTGGCGAACTATAACCGGAAGGCAGTCATTATATCAAGACCACCCTTGGATGGCGGCATTTGGCGAGAACTTAGTTTGCTATAAACCGCCAATCTCTAAGCAAGAAATAAACAATGTGAAGGAGCGTCTGCAAATAGTTGATGAAACCTTGGTGCTGAATCTTATAACTCCACATAATAAGTGGACTATTCACTCGTCTTGGAGCGATAATTTACTTATGCTGACATTAGGTCGCGGTGGTCCGGTTATTTGGATTAGTGAAGCTGATGCATCGAAAATAGGAATTAAGGATAACGACTGGGTTGAGGTGTTTAATGACAATGGAACTGCGAGTTGTCGAGCTGTCGTATCTCAACGAATACCCGAAGGTGCGTTAATCATGTATCACAATCAGGAGCGAACGGTAAATGTGCCTTTGAGTGATATCACCGAAAATCGCGGAGGTATTCATAATTCGATATCTCGCTTGTGTCCGAAACCCACACATATGATTGGCGGATACGGACAATTGTCATACGGATTGAATTATTACGGAACAATCGGTGCAAACCGAGACGAATTTGTAGTCATACGCAAGTGCAATAATGTAGAATGGGGAGAAGATGAATAATTAGGAATTAGGAGTTGGCTGTTAGTCCAATGTCTGAAATCTAAAATCTAGCATCTATAAATATGAAAATACAATCACAAATAGCAATGGTTTTGAACCTCGACAAATGTATAGGTTGCCATACTTGTTCGGTTACTTGCAAGAATGTGTGGACTAGTCGCAAAGGGGTTGAATATGCTTGGTTCAATAATGTAGAAACCAAGCCCGGTACAGGTTATCCTGTTGAATGGGAGAATCAGAAAAAATATAATGGAGGTTGGAAGCTTGATAAAGAAAAGTTGAAACTTAATCAGGGCAGCAGCTTGGGAATACTTTCCAAAATATTTGCCAATCCTGATATGCCTAGTCTTGAGGATTATTATGAACCTTATACTTTCAATTTTTCAAAACTTACGAGTAATAAGCGATTCCACACTCCGCCTAGTGCCCGCCCGTATTCTTTAATAACAGGTGAACGCATGGAAAAGATTGAATACGGACCAAACTGGGAGGATAATCTTGGCGGAGAATTTGAAACTCGCAAGAAAGACCCAAATCTAAAGGATGTTGACATAGAGGGCTACGATGAGTTTGAGAAATCGTTTATGTTTTATGTGCCTCGTTTGTGTGAACATTGCTTGAATCCTGCATGTGCGGCTTCGTGTCCTTCGGGAGCTATATACAAACGTAAAGAAGACGGTGTTGTGCTTATCAATCAAGATGCTTGTAGAGGGTGGCGCGAATGTGTAAGTGCTTGTCCCTACAAGAAAATTTATTTTAACTGGAATAGAAAAAAATCAGAGAAATGTACTTTCTGTTATCCACTCTTAGAGAATGGAAAGCCAACTGTTTGCTCCGAATCATGTGTGGGACGTATCAGATATATGGGCGTGCTATTGTATGATGCAGACCGTATCGATGAATATGCAGGCACAAAGGACGAGGCTGCTCTATACGAAAAACAGCTCGACTTGATACTCGACCCACACGCCCCGGAAGTTATTGCTCAGGCTGAGAAACAAGGAATAACACACGAGTTTATAAAGTCGGCACAAGCATCGCCGGTATATAAAATGATGAAACAATGGAAAGTTGCTTTTCCGCTACATCCCGAATATCGCACGATGCCGATGGTGTGGTACACTCCGCCATTGTCGCCGATTGTTCAGCAGGTTGATGCACAATCAAATTTCTTCAACACGGTTGAGAATATGCGTATTCCTGTAAGTTATATAGCAAAGATGATGACAGCGGGAGATGAAGCTCCGGTTAAGGAGGCTCTGGCTCGTTTGCTTGTAATGCGCAACTACATGAGAGAGCGTACGGTTGAGAAAAATGATAATCCAAACATTCCTGAGAACATCGGTCTTAGAGCAGAGGACTACGAAGAGATGTACAGATATTTGGCAATAGCCGATTATGACAACCGCTTTGTAATTCCCACAGCACCCACGAAGAATGAGGATGTTGATTTGTTTGCCCTGCGTGCGGGTTTGGGCTTCGAATATCCCGGAAAGGAAAACAAAAAACGTAATTTGTTTGGAGGAAAGTAAGATATGCAAAACACGTATAAAATATTATCCTTGCTTTTAGATTATCCCGATAAGGAACTGAAAGATAATTTGTCTAATATCATGCAGATTATTGATGAAGATAATTACCTGAATGAAGCGCAGAAAGAGGGAGTTCAAGAGTTTGTAAATTATGCACAAGCCCTATCGTTATCAGAGTGGCAAATGCAATATGTACAGATGTTTGATTTCTCATCGCATAACAATCTTTATCTTTTCGACCATGTGTATGGAGATTCCAGAGAACGCGGTCAGGCAATGGTTGACCTCACAGAGATGTACACAAAATCGGGTTTTGAGCCGAGTTCGGACGAATTGCCCGATTATCTTCCGCTTTTTCTTGAGTATTTGTCATTGTTATCAGATAAGGAAGGGGTGGAGAAACTACTGAGTGAAGTATCACACATCATCAATAACATGAAAGAAGCACTTGAAAAGAAAAATGCTACTTACTATCATTTGTTAGAGATGTTGATTAAACACTAGAAGATATAATATTAAAGAATGCTAAGACAGTAATAGGCTGTTGGTCTAGCATCTAACGTTAAAAATCTCAAACTATGACAACTTCCGATTACTTAAACAATTTTTTCTTAGGATATCTTCCTTATATATCACTCGGTGTGTTTGTTGCAGGCTTGCTATATCGCATATATCATCGTAACAATACCATACAAGTAACCTCCTCGCAGTTTATAAGCAAGGATAAGACAATTTTCTGGGGAAGCACCTTGTTTCATTATGCCATTATCATGGTTTTCTTCGGACATATTTTCGGCTTGCTTGCTCCCGAATGGATGTACCGCTGGTTAATGACTAATGAAACAAAACGAATGTTGGCAATCGTCATGGGTGGATTGTCGGGCGGCGTGGCATTAATTGGGGTTGCGATGTTAACTTACAGACGCTTTACAAACAAAAAAGTTAAGGCTGCCGGGAAACTACAGGATTATCTAATAGTATCGCTGATTCTAATACAAATAGCTCTCGGGTTGTGGGGAACATATATAACCTCCCAATCTCCACTTGAAGATTATATTGCAATGGAACATTGGGCGCAAGGTTTGGTAATATTCAAACCTGATTCATGGCAACACATAATTGATGCTGACCTAGTTTATAAATTACACATAGTGAATGGATTCTTTATTTGCATCTTATTCCCTTTCACCAAACTAATACATATGATAATGGTACCTATCAATTACGCAATAGATGGACTTCGTAAATGAGGTCTCCTAATATCCGAATTTAATGAAATTTAGAATAGAACAAGTAAAAGATTTCCACAGAGAACAGTTTGCTTTTTCGATCGACCATGATGTTGAAGAACTCAGATATTCTGAGAATTTGTAATAATATATCATGACTTTGCGTCCAAAATAATTGAAAGCAGTATAGAAGACTTTGTCGCTGAGTTTAGGTTTCAAAATCGGATTTAGTTTTTCATTGCTCATTCTATTGTTTATCTTTGCTAAACAGTATTAACAGTACTGCGTATTCAAAAACAATAATAATGAGCCAATTACCATATCTACAGGTAGAACAATTATCAAAACGTTTTGCTGAGAACTATCTATTTCAAGATATATCGTTTACCATATTTAAAGACCAAAAAATAGCTTTAATAGCTAAGAATGGGGCAGGGAAGAGTACTCTTATGGAAATTTTGGCAGGGAATGATGTATCTGATTCCGGACAATTAACAATTACAAATGGTGTAAAGATAGGCTATTTGCGTCAGCATCCTGATGTAAATCCGAATATTACAGTGCTGGAACAGGCTCTACTCTCTAATAATCCGGCATTAGAGGTAGTTCAAGAATTTGAACAAGCTATAAAACAGAATAATCAATCGGAAATTGAACGATTAACCGTGCTCATGGAAGAGCATCAGGCATGGGATTTTGAGGTACGCGTAAAACAAATTCTGTCGCAACTAAAGATTGAAAATTTTAATCAAAAAGTTGGAGAACTTTCCGGAGGACAACAGAAAAGAGTGGCTTTGGCTAATGTTCTACTTAATGAGCCTGATTTACTCATGTTGGATGAGCCTACCAACCATTTAGATTTAGAAATGATTGAATGGTTAGAGCAATATTTGGCAAAATCGAAGTGCACACTGTTCATGATTACACACGATCGTTATTTTTTAGATAGGGTTTGTAATGAAATCATAGAAATAGATGATAATCAGGTGTATTCCTATAAAGGAAATTATAGCTATTATTTGGGAAAACGAGAGGAACGAATAGCTCAACTTCAGGCTAGTACAGAAAAGGCACAGAACTTGTACCGCACCGAGTTAGAATGGATGCGCAGAATGCCAAAAGCCCGTAGTCATAAGGCAAAATATCGTATTGATCAGTTCCATGATTTAAAGAAAAAAGCCGGTTTTAGAATTCAAGAAGATAAATTGGAGTTGGGGATATCATCAGCTCGCATGGGAAGTAAGATATTAGAGCTTGAGAATATTTCTAAATCTTATGGTGATCTCAATCTGATTAATAACTTCACCTACAAATTTCAAAAATTTGAAAAGATAGGCATTGTAGGGAAAAATGGGACAGGTAAATCAACCTTTCTCAATGTGATTACCAATCAGATTGCTGCTGATACCGGCAATGTAGATTGGGGGCAAACTATTAATATTGGCTATTATAAGCAAACAGGTATTGATTTTTCTCCTGCAGATACATTAATCGAAGTGGTGAAAGAAATAGCAGAAGTAATAACCTTTGCCGACGGTTCAAGAATGACGGCCAGTCAGTTGCTTACTCGATTTTTGTTTCCGCCGGAAACTCAGCATAGTCTAATAGAGAAGTTAAGTGGAGGCGAAAAACGAAGACTTTATCTATGCACGATTTTAATGCAAAATCCTAATTTTTTAATCTTAGACGAGCCAACTAATGACCTAGATATTATGACGCTTAACGTGCTTGAAGATTACTTGTCGGCATTTGGTGGGTGCGTAGTGGTGGTATCTCATGATCGTTATTTTATGGATAAAATTGTTGATCATCTTTTTGTGTTCGACGGCAACGGACAAATTAAAGATTTTCCGGGCAATTATTCTATATATCGAAATTGGGCCGATGAACAAGAGGAACTAAGAAAAGGAAAAACCTCCGTTTCTGAGAAATCTAAAGTTTCGGTTGAAAAACCAAAGAAAAAAAATGTTATAAAACTAACGTTCAAAGAGAAACGAGAATTAGAACAATTAGAATTAGATATTATTGACTTGGAAGAAGAAAAAGAAAAGTTGGAGAATCTTATGAATTCGGGAGAATTAAGTTCTCAAGAGCTTTTAGAAAAATCTACATCTTATGCCTCACTTAAAGAGGAATTAGATAAAAAAGAATTACGTTGGTTGGAATTAAGCGAAAAAGTATAAGTTTTCGCTCAATAACTTTCAATGCTGAATTAAGCATGTTTGTTTTGTAATATTCAATAAAAATGTAATGTTGTTGTCTATCATTACCGTATTTATGCTTACTTTGCAACTTCGAATCATGTAATATTTACCTCATGAATGCATTCCATAATTTTGTGGTTTCAGGCATTTGAATCATAATATAGATATTAAAATTAAGATAATATAAAGATGAAGTTACTAGAACAAATTATCAAAAATGCACAAGAGTATCAAAAACGAATTGTGCTACCTGAAGGTTCTGAACCACGCACGCTTAGAGCTACTGAGATTATTTTAAAGGAAGGTATCGCTCGCGTAATCTTATTAGGTAACCCGGGTGAAATTAACCAAGTAGCTGAAGAAATAGGTGTTAATATAAAAGGTGCGGTTATCGTTGACCCTGCTACCGATGAACGTCGCGAAACTTACGCTGATACGATGTGTGAAATTCGCAAAAGTAAGGGATTAGCAAAAGAAAAAGCACTATCGATGCTTAATGACCCCTTAGTTTTTGCTCCGATGATGATTAAATGCGGAGATGCCGACGGAGAAGTAGCCGGGGCAATCAACGCTACGGGGGATGTGCTTCGTCCGGCATTTCAATTTGTAAAAACATTGCCCGGAGTAAGTGTTGTTTCCGGTGCATTTTTAATGTTTGTAAACGATCCTCATTACGGACATGATGGCATCCTTATATTTGCTGATTGTGCCGTGATGCCTGATCCTAATGAAAAACAGCTAGCCGAGATTGCTGTTACAACAGCAAAAACAGCGAAAGCTATTGTGGGTATGGATCCACGTGTAGCCATGTTAAGTTTCTCAACCAAAGGATCTGCATCACATCCTTTAGTAGATAAAATGTCGAGTGCAACCCAAATTGCTCGTGAAATGGATCCTTCATTGAAAGTTGATGGAGAACTACAATTAGATGCAGCTATAATTCCGGAGGTGGCCAAATTAAAAGCTCCTGAAAGTGAAGTCGCCGGTCATGCCAACATCTTGGTATTCCCCGGATTGGAGGCTGCAAATATAGGTTATAAACTTGTGCAACGCCTAGCCGGAGCTGAAGCTATAGGACCAATTCTTCAAGGTATGGCAGCTCCGATAAATGACTTATCTCGCGGTTGTTCTGTAACCGACATTGTAAATTTGGTTGCTATTACAACTAATCAAGCTGCAGCAAAGAACGAATAAATTAGTTAAATTTTATGTCTAAAGAAATAATTGAAGCCATTGAGGAATTTGGCTTGGTAAAGAAGGGTAAGTCTCAAAGCCTTTTCTCTAAAATTGGAGTTGTTGGTTGTGGTGCTGTAGGACAAAGCATCGCTCGTGTAGCCAGTACCTATGGCATCGAAGTAGTCTTTATTGAAGTATCGGAAGAGCGCATTAAAGAATCATTTGCTGGAATCGAAAAAGTTCTCGATGAGAGAATTGCAGGATGGGGTATTACAACCGGAGAAAAAAGAGCTATTTTATCAAGAATAGATGGAACAACAGAATACACCAAACTAAAAGGTTGCGACTTTGTAATTGAAGCAATTCGAGCAGTAGATCGTGGAGGAAGATTAGAACAACGCAAGGCAATTTTTAAAAAGATTGAAGCTGTAGTTTCTCCGGAGTGTATTATTGCTACTAATTCTACAACCATAGTGATAACTGAGTTATCTGCCGACTTGGAACATAAAGAGAGATGCGTAAGCTTACATTATCTGACTTCATCGCGTGATGCAAAAATGGTTGAAGTAGTTAAAGGATTATATACTTCCGATTTAACCTACGATCGAGTTTGCACTTTTGTAAATATGATTAATCGTAAACCTATTCCTGTTGCAGAATCAGCCGGTCTAATCATTGTCCGCATGTTTATAGTTTCATTAAATGAAGCTTGTGAAATGCTCATGGAAGGAGTGAGCTCAATTAAAAATATTGATGAAAGTATGCATATCGGTTTTGGCATGCGTATAAGCCCTTTTGAATTAGCCGATCATATGGGATTGGATAAGGTTGTCCGTTGGATGGATAATTTATACAATGAATTTGGAGATGTAAAATATAAACCGTCACCTTACATTAAAAGATTGGTTCGTGCTAAACAACTAGGAATGTGTACCGGTAAAGGATTTTATATTTATGATGAAGACAGTAACATCGTTAAACCTATAGACGAAATTTAAAATGAAGGTACTAGTATTAAACTGCGGCAGCAGTTCTATAAAATATCAACTTTTCAATATGACCGACCAACATGTTATTGCTAAGGGAGGTATTGAAAAGATTGGAATGAAAGGTTCTTTTCTAAAACATAAAACGGAAGATGGTCGATCAATCTTATTTGAAGGAGAGATTCTAGATCATAAGGCAGGTATTGAGTATATTCTTGGCGTATTAAGTAGCAATAAGTATGGTTGTATTAAATCCTTTGACGAAATTGATGCAGTAGGACATCGTGTTGTTCACGGAGGTGAATTTTTCAGTTCTTCAGAATTCATTACTGATGAAGTGATTGATGCCTTAGTACAATGTACAAGCTTAGCTCCGCTACATAATCCACCCAACATTAAAGGAATTGAAGCTATTGAAGAACTGATACCCGGAATTCCTCAAGTAGGAGTATTCGATACAGCTTTTCATCAAACAATGGAACCTAAGGCTTATATCTATGGTATTCCTAGATCGTTATATGAAAAATATGGCATCCGTCGATATGGTTTTCATGGGACGAGTCATCGTTATGTTTCTCGTCGTGCTTGCGAAATGGTGAGCAAAGACTACGAAAATTCAAAAGTTATCTGCTGTCATCTGGGAAATGGGGCATCTATTGCTGCCGTTAAGAATGGTAAATCTGTTGATACGTCAATGGGATTTACACCTCTTGAAGGATTAATAATGGGAACTCGCTCAGGTGATCTTGATGTTGGTGCAGCAACTTTTATCATGGAAAAAGAACAGATTGGTAAAAAATCACTAGATACTTTGCTAAATAAACATTCCGGAATGCTCGGACTTACAGGAATCTCATCTGATATGCGAGAAGTCCGCCAGGCAGCTTTAGACGGAAATGACAGAGCTATTCAGGCATTAGAAGTTTACTGCTATAAAATCAAAAAGTATATTGGTTCGTATATTGCAGCAATGGGTGGTGTAGATATTGTGTTATTTACCGGAGGTATAGGCGAATTTGCAGAGTACATTCGAGAGGATGTTTGTAAAGAGATGGAGTATCTAGGAATAGATATTGATCTTTCAAAAAATAAATCAATTTATGGTACGGAAGGTGTTATTAGCTCTGACGCATCAAAAGTTGATGTGTTAGTAGTACCGACTGATGAAGAATTGATGATTGCATTAGACACACAAAAAATTGTATCTGAAAGAAATTAATCAAAACTTTCTTTCATAATATTTTCAAAAAATCCGATGTATTTGCATCGGATTTTTTATTTTGCAATAAAATAGCAATAAAAATAAGATGATGAGTCCCTATATATTTGTAACGTCACTATGCATTGTTATAATAGTGTCCTTTCTATTTAATCAACTGGCGAAAAAAACTAATATTCCAAGTGTATTAATGCTCATTCTCCTAGGCATGGGCATAAAGGTATTACTTAGCTATTTTGGGATTGAACCCGAATATTTTGATACTCTTGAGATACTCGGTATAGTCGGACTTATTATGATAGTTCTGGAAGCTGCTCTTGATTTAAAACTCAGTAAAGACAAATGGCCCATTATTTGGAAGTCATTCACAATTGCTTTCTTTTCACTAGCGGCAACTTCTATATTAATAACATGGATTATCCAATTATTCGTTCAGAATATAGGATTCTTGCCGGCTCTAATCCATGCTATACCATTTTCTATAATGAGCTCAGCCATTATTATTCCAAGTGTAGGAAATTTAAGCAAATATAAGCGTGAGTTCATGATATATGAGAGCACATTTTCTGATATCTTAGGTATTATGCTTTTCTACTTTTTAATAGATAATTATGAGTTAGATAGTGTAGGACATATGATGATAAAATTGGGAAGTAATATATTCCTTACAACTATTCTGGCAATATTACTTAGTTATGGATTGCTATTAATCATTCAAAACATAAAGGGGCAAGCTAAATTCTTTTTGTTTTTATCTGTATTAGTTCTAATGTACGCTGTAGCAAAGATGTTCCATTTATCATCCCTACTTATTATTCTGATGTTCGGGCTATTATTAAGTAATTATAAATTACTCACTTTCGGTAAGTTCAGAAAGTGGCTGAAAGATGATGCTATCGATAATGTGTTTGATAATTTTAATATGATTACCATAGAGACATCATTTTTAGTAAGGACGTTTTTTTTCGTAGTATTTGGCATCAGTCTATCTCTTGACTCCTTATCAAATCTCTCTGTATGGGTAATGAGTGGAGCCTTTATTCTTGTAATGTTCTTGATTAGAGTTCTAAGTTTTAGTGTATTTGACAGGAAAGATATGATACCGCAAGTATTTTTGGCTCCTAGAGGATTAATATCAATTTTACTGTTTTATGCTATACCTGAAAATTTTCATACAACAGACTTCCCCGGAAGCGGGGCCCTGCTAATTGTTATCTTGAGTTCAAGTATTATCATGGCAGTCGGGCTGATAATCGACAAAAGTAGAGAGGAGAGAGGTAGGATAAATCGAGATTAGATGTTCCTATAAAAGGGCTGCATATTTTGAAATATACAACCTTTTACAATAAAAATTATTTGATATTCCGTATGTCAAATGGCGTCTTCTGATATACGTAGTAATTCAACCAATTGGTGAATAATAAGTTAGAACCCGAACGCCAACTTAGCACCGGCTCCTCATTCGGATTATTGTTCGGATAATAATTATCAGGTAACTGAATAGAAAGTCCTTTAGCCAGATCCCGTTTATATTCTGTGTCTAATGTTCGTCGGGAATATTCTGAATGTCCGGATGCGAAAAACTGACGACCATCCTTACTCATAACTAGATTTACTCCTGCAGTATCTGATATAGATACAATTTCTAAAGATTCAATTTGTTCAATATCACACCTTCTAACTTCAGTATGGCGAGAGTGCGGAACCTGATAAAAATCATCAAACCCTCGAAATATAGGAATACGATTATCCTTTATCTCACAAGAATATACACCGAATATTTTCTTATCTAGCGGATACTTTGGTATTTTATAGAAATGATGCAATGCAGCTTGAGATGCCCAACAAATAAATAGAGAAGACATGGCATTGGTAGTTGACCAATTCATAATCTCTTTTAATTCATTCCAATAAGACACTTCTTCAAACTCTAAATGTTCTACAGGTGCACCGGTGATGATTAATCCATCATACTTTTCATGTTTAATTTCATCAAATGTCTTATAGAATGCAGTAATATGTTCTGCTGAAGTATTACTATGTGTATGATTTTTTATTTTTATGAAGTCAATTTTAATTTGAAGAGGTGTATTTGAAAGCACTCTTAATAAATCTGTTTCCGTAGCAATCTTTAATGGCATTAAGTTTAGAATAGCAATTTTCAGTGGACGAATATCTTGGCTATTCGCTCTAGATTCATCGATGACAAATATATTCTCTTTTTGGAGCAATTCAATAGCCGGCAATTTATCTGGAATATTTAAAGGCATGAAATCTTTATTTAATGTGTCTATATTCTAAAGATTAAACTTTATATGTTTAAACTATATTTTAGCTAACGCTTGCTCAAAATCTGCAATAATGTCATCAATGTGTTCAATACCAACAGATACTCTTAATAAGGCTGGATAGACTCCTGCTGCTTTTTGAGACTCCGAAGATAATTGTTGATGTGTAGTTGCTGCAGGTTGTATTATTAAGGTTTTAGCATCTCCAACATTAGCTAAATGAATTGCAATTTCTAAGTTTTCCACTAGTTTCTTAGCTTCTTCAACACCTCCTTTAACTATGAATGATAACATTCCACCGGCACCTCTAGTAAGATATTTTCGGGCTAGTTCATATGATGGACTACTTTTTAAACCCGGATAATTCACTGATTCAACCTTAGGATGCTTCTCTAACCACTCGGCTAGTTTAGCAGCATTCTCTACATGCCGCTCTAAACGCAATGATAATGTTTCAATCCCTTGTAATAGTAAAAATGAATTAAAAGGACTTTGAGCAGGACCAAAATCACGCAAAGCAACAGTCCTAGCATTGATGATGAATGCAATATTTCCAAAAGTTTCCCAAAAGTTTAGTCCATGATAGGCTTCATTTGGTTCCGATAGTTTTGGAAATTTTCCATTTCCCCAATTATAGTTGCCTCCATCAATAATTACCCCACCTAAAGAAGTTCCATGACCGCCAATCCACTTAGTCGCAGATTCAACAACAATATTTGCACCGTGTTCCAACGGTCTGAATAAATAACCTCCTCCGGCAAATGTATTATCAACAATAAAAGGAATATCATACTTTTGAGCAATAGCCGCAATAGCATCAAAATCCGGAATTATAAATCCGGGGTTACCAATCGTTTCTAAATAAATAGCTCGTGTGTTTTCATCAATTAGTTCCTCAAATGATTTTGGTTCTAAATCAGTCGTAAATTTTGTTTGGATACCAAACCCTTTAAATGTAACACTAAATTGGCTATAAGTTCCCCCATACAAATAAGGTGAACTGATAATATTTTGTCCACTTTCTAGAAGTGTAGCAATAGTTAAAAATTGAGCTGAATGCCCGGAGCTGGCAGCCAACGCCGCAACACCGCTTTCAAGAGCTGCTATTCGTTTCTCAAACACATCTGTTGTCGGGTTTTGTAATCGAGTGTATATATTCCCAAACTCTTTTAGAGCAAATAAGTTAGCCGCATGCTCAGGACTGTTAAATTTATACGAACTAGTTTGGTAAATAGGTACTGCCGCTGACCCTGTTGTAGGATCAGGTTCTTGACCTGCATGTAATTGTAAGGTCTCAAATTTCATATTTTTTGTCATAATGATACGTGTAAAATTGATCGACTACTTTATTTAAAAAATGTTTTATGAATCTCTTTTATTGCTTTTTCTTCATCATTTTCATTTACGATAATATAGCTTACTAAATCAGAAGCTCCGGATCCACTTAAGAGTACATTTGTTTGGATATTAGCCATAGCTGTGAAAAGATTGGAAGAAATGCCGTGTATGTTTTGCATTCCATGTCCAATAATAGCAATTAAGGTCACATTATCTTTAACTTCGAATTCACAAATTGATAATAAGTCTAAATCAGCTATTATCTTTTCAGCTAGTTGGATATCTTGTTTTTCAATAATGAAATTAATACTTGTTTGAGCAGTAATGACTGATCGAATATTAATATCATTATGATGCAATGAAGTAGTAATTTTTGCTAATATCCCTGATTTAACTCCAACTCCTGAACCATTAAGCTTAACTATGGCAATATCATTGGTATATGCAATACTTTTTACAACTTCCAAATTAATTTTTTCAGTTGAAGATATTTTAGTAGCTAAATTTCGACCATTAATATCGATATGATACACCTCTATTGGAATATTATTATATAACAATGGATCTACAATACGAGGATGAATATTAAGACAAGAATCAAAATATGCCAATTCGGAGGCTTCTGCATAACTAAGCTCATCAATTAGCTTAGCATCGGGTATGATTCGAGGATCTGCAGTTCTAAAAGGAGTATCGATATTCCATAATTCTAATCTTTCAGCATTGAGCAGAGAGGCAAGAGCAGAAGCAGTGTAATCTGCTGCTTGAAATCCCGTTCGCACTGTTCTGCCTGACTTACTAATACCATGAGATCCCGGAACAATATTTATATTTTCTAATATTGATACGTTTAGATTTTGTAAATCATTCTGCAATAAAATAGTTGCATTACTATACTCTTCTGTAACCATTAGTCTCAATTCCTCGGGAGTAATATATTTGTTTGCAATACCATTTGTTTTTATGTACTCACTGAAAATAAGAGCTGACATTTTATCTATATATGAAAGCATTTTATCTAGAAGCATAGGAGAGAGGCTTCCCGTGTAATTCACACCTTTAAGGAGCGTTTCTATACATTTAATCAAATTATTAATTTCATCTGTTTTCTCAATATTATAGGAATCAATTAAATTGGAAATATCCGATTTAACGGCATTTATTATAAGATTGGAATCAGCTCGATTATCTACTAAGATATGGGCAACAGAGAAAACTGAACTTAATATATTCTTAGAGGCAGCTACAACTATAATGTGATTTTCGGAATTAGACAAACGTGTTAGATTACGAAGCGTAAGTTCACTATTTAAACTATTTTCATTTAGATGAATGACAGTATTAGACATGACAATTCAGATTTTAATGAGATCAAGAAAGAAGAAAAATGAGATTTATTATAATGAGGAAGGCCTTCAGACTGTAAATTACAAAAGCATACAGCTTGAAGGCTATCGCATCGACATGTTATACGATAGCGTAGATAGACTGTAGAAGATTTTATTTTGGTAATCAAGTATCATTCTCATCATGGTGAGTACAAACATAAGACAAGATTTTTTTGTTTACAAGAAATTGAAATTAAAACTAATGATTATATCTTCTATTTATCATAATATAAATTATGAGTATTATATAATGAGATTAAAAGCATCCGCATATAAGTTTAATCTAAGTGTTGAAATTAAATACATTGCTTTCAATATTAGCTAAAGACACTTCTTCGGTCATAAAATAATTAAATAAATCTTGATCCGGCCATGATTTCGTTTTCTTTATGATTGTAGTCATCAAGTAATTTATATTTCGTTCTAATTTATTCCCTTTCCAATTACTGGAATTAGAAAGAAAAATCCAAGTATAACCGTTTTTCATTCTTTTAATTGTAGCTATTGTTCCGGCCATACTTCCTGTGCGTACCCAATCGCCATTGTTGTAAATCGAACGCCACCCAAGGGGTCCCTGAGTGGATATATTGCTTGTCATTTCATTAATACTCTCAGGAGTCAAAATATCAGGGACTGAACTCTGGCCATCAACAAGAGTAATAAGTTTTGCTAATTCTACAGCAGAGCAAATCCATCCTCCTGCAGAGCCTAATAATTCTATGGAATTTCCACCATTAGCTTTCGAAACAAAAACTCCGGAACCATCAAAACAAGGAACGGTGTCATTCTCTTCTCCAACCCAATAATTAACTTCATTGAATCGTTTATGGTTTTGAAAAGATGAACCAATATGCATATCAAAAATCCCATTAGGGATAAAAATATTCTCTTTAATATAGCTCTCATAACTTTCTCCACTCACTGAAGATATAATATCCGCCAGAAACATGTAACCCATGTTGGAGTAAGCATATCTTGTGCCCGGATAATACGACAAACGCCTATTTGCAACAAATTTATAATAACTATACATTGTTGCAGGAGCCTCATCTTGTACCAGTTCTGCAATCTTTAACGGGATAAATGCCGGATCGCCGAATCGTTGAGACCATCCGGCTGAATGGGATAAAAGCTCTCGAACTGTTATTTTGTAAAGACGTTTGTCTCGAACCTCATTAAACACCGGATTATTCAAAATTGCATCAGGACCGAATACTTTGTCATCTAAGTTTATTTTTCCTTCTTCTACAAGATGCATTATCCCTATCGCTGTGATAAGCTTAGAAACACTTGCAACTCGGAATAAAGAGCCGGGCTGCACTTCATTATATTCTTTATCTGCAATGCCAAATCCGTGAGCATATACTAATCTTTCATCTTTAACAACTGCTATTGAAGCTCCCTTTAAATTCCATTTTTTTAAGAAGCGTGTTACTTCTTTCATTATATAAGCTGATTTGCTAAAATCTGATAAATCATTCGTAATTCGATCATTTAATCCCTGCTGTTCTATCTTATATATAGGAGTAGCAATATGATTGCAAGAATACACGTTTATAATAACTAATGCAAACAGTACGAAAAATGATATTATAACTTTTTGCTTTCTATTTTTCACGTGTTATTTACCTTTCGAGTGCTCCAATAATATCATTCACTGAGGAAAAATTATTTTTTTCTAGATATGCCTCAATTCCATTTGCTATTTTAATTGGATTTTGTGGATCTAGAAAAATCGAAGTTCCCACCTGTATGGCTGTTGCTCCCGCAAGTAAAAATTCTAAAGCGTCTTCAGCAGTAGTAATGCCTCCAAGTCCTATAACTGGAATATTTACAGCTTGAGCAACTTGCCAAACCATTCGCAGAGCTATTGGTTTAATTGCCGGACCGGATAATCCTCCTGTAACCGTTGATAATTTTGGGCGACGTTTGTTCACATCGACAGCCATTCCCAAAAAAGTATTAACTAGCGATACGGAATCAGCACCCTCTGCTTCAACAGCTCTAGCTATCTCTGCTATATTAGTAACGTTTGGAGAAAGTTTCACGATAAGTGGCTTATCATAAGCTCGGCGAACAGCTTTTACTACATTGGCTGCCGATTGACAGTTCACTCCAAAGGCCATTCCTCCTTCTTTTACATTCGGACAGCTAATATTTAGTTCTATAGCCGGAATTTTATCTAAATTATTTACCTGTTCAGTGAGAGATACATATTCTTCAATTGAAGATCCGTTTACGTTTACAATAAAATTGGAATCAACATCTTTGATATTCGGGTAAATATTCTTGATGAAATTATTTATTCCTTTATTTTGAAGCCCCACGGCATTAAGCATCCCCGATGGGGTTTCAGCCATTCTCGGATAGTTGTTACCCTCTCTAGGCTTTAAAGTTGTGCCTTTCATGATAACGCCACCCAATTCTGCCAAGTTTATAAAATCGGCTATCTCTTCTCCAAAACCACAGGTGCCGGAAGCTGTAAGCACAGGATTCTTAAATTTTAGGTCTTTTATATTAACTGATAAATCTACCATTCTAAATCATTTATGTTAAACACGGGTCCTTCGGAGCATACACATTGATTCCCTTTCTTAGTTTTTTCTACACAGCATAAACAAGCTCCAAATCCACAAGCCATCATGTTTTCTAATGAAACCTCACAAAAAACTTGTTTCTCATAAGCACTGGCTGCAATAGCTCGCATCATTACTTCAGGGCCACAAGTGTATATTTTATCAAAACGAGAAAAATTTTCTGTATATATGCTGTGGTTAGTAACATATCCCTTCTCCCCTATGCTTCCATCTTCTGAGGTTTTATGTATAAGTCCAAATTGTTCATAAAGCGAAGAATCGATATGATCTGCGATAGAACGAGCTCCAAGTAATAAGTGAACTTGTTCTTTAGGGAGCCTACAATTCTTGGCTAGATTCAACATAGGAGCAACGCCGCTCCCTCCTCCAATGAGAAGTATTCTATCATTGGGATTAGGAAGAGTGAATCCATTACCCAAAGGGAATATTACACTTATTTTTTCACCCTTTTCATAAGAGGTTATCACCTTAGAGGCTCGTCCTAATATTTTAATTAGGAATGAAATCCGATTAGTATCATAATCTGCATCTAAAATGGAAAATGGGCGTCTCAAAAAAGTTTCTGTAGATTTTTTAATTTCTACATTAGCAAATTGTCCCGGTTTTATATGTGGTAGATGACAATCAGATTCTAATATCAATTCAAAGTTGTCGTGATTCAACTGAGTATTCTCAACTAAGAGTAGTTCTCGAATAACCTTTTTCATACATTACTATTTGTTTGTATGCAAAGATAATCTTTTACTTAATTTCTAGGATAATATTCTTCAAATGTTTGATCAGAATAAAACGTGACTATACGTATAATGTGTCGCGTTTGGATACTCTCCGGAGATTTACTTTCGTTATTTAATAATTCTTGTTGTGTATCAGATGATTTACATTTGTAAATACTCGATTTTTCTATCAATTCTGTAGGTTTAGACTCTTGTGGAACATCAAATAAACTGTTTTGTATTCGTACGTTGTCCTCCTCTTTTTGATATTCAGAGTCTAGCATGGTTCCTTTACCTAACAATAGCCATCGTGCATTTATTTCAGGATAATAGTTTAGTATTTTCTCAATAAAGGGTTGACTCGGATTATTCCTTCCATTCAACACATGACTCACATTAGAAGGTTGTACTCCAATTGCATTTGCAAATTCAGTTGCTGTAATTCCTTTATAGTCTAATATTAACCGTATTCTAGAATTCATATATGTGATTTTTACATTACACAAATATACATTTATTTTGTTGATTTGTAAAATACATATGTAATTTCATGAAATATACAAATGTACCGTGTTCTGTCAATTATACACTTTATGTGCTTATATCTAAGATTATAACTTCGTATTTTAGTTTTACAAAAACTAGTATTAGTCTGATTATCAATTATTTTCATGTAATACTATATTATTATAGAGAGATATTATTATTGTTTTTACAAGAGTTCAGATAAATACTTTAATAAACTGAATTAAATATCTGATTAAGTGTGCTATATGTAAATTTAACTAATAGAAATGAAATGATAATATGATTAGATAGATATGTAATTCTCATCAAATGATAGATCTATTAATAGCTGTTTGATTAGATTTGTATTGTATTTATTTGTAATTACTAAAATTAATAATACACTATTTTATGAGTACAAATGTAATTTTATAATTTTAAAATTTACAATATTATATTACATATTCATTTTTCTCATGACTTGTTTAATATTAATCGTTTTAAGTACTGTTTCAGCCCTCTATTTTTAATACTAAAGACTATTGTCAATTGATATACAATAAATTATATATTATAATCACTCCTAATTTTAGGTTTTTATCATCATTACAATGTCATAATTGCATCGCTAATTAATTTTTCTCTCAATTATGACATTGTAATTCTCTTCCCCGACCTGTTTTAGCTTATTTGTAATGCGATAATTGCTTCAGCTTTTGATTTTCTACTTAATTATAATATTATTATTCGCTCTCTTATTCGAATTTTCCATCAAACCATAGTAAATCATCATTTTTGATTACAAATATTCTATATATTTATGTATGAATTAAATTATCACTTATTGATAGAATAAAATATGAGAGGATTATCTGAAAGTACTGCTTGCCTAATCACTGGGCTAATCATAGTAATCGACATACTTGCTTATTTTGCTATGATTAAAAACCTCAGCCTTTTCAAGAAACATTCAAATAGAAACAGGTTTACGTTTATTTACTTCCTGTTATTTGCGGTGTATATCGGATTATGGTTTTTCACTATGGCTCGTCCATCAGCTATACGCAATGCGCAAAATTACGGCCTATTTTACGTTGTAACAGCCTATACAACACTTAATCTGTTTTCTAAAAGTTTGGTGTGTATAGGTTTCTTGATAGCTCAATTGCTTTTAAAATTCAGACAGAAATATGCTTCTAAAGTTATTATAAACGTTTCTTTTATTTTATCAGCAGGGTTAGCTTTGACTATAATCTACGGAATATTCATAGGAAAACGAACCATTACCACGGAGAAAGTTGATATAAGTTTTGAAAATCTACCCACACAATTAGACGGCACAACCATAATCCATATTTCAGATTTTCATTTAGGGTCTTTTAATAGTACGGCAACCCTAAATAGATGCGCCAAGATAATCAACAATTTAAATGCGGATATACTTGTGTTTACTGGAGATATGGTGAATAATTTTGCTAGTGAGATGAACGGTTTAGAGGAACCACTAAAGCACATGAATGCTAAACATGGAAAGTATGCAATATATGGTAATCATGATTACGGAGACTATTCTAATTGGAATACACTTAAAGACAGGAAACAGAATTTTATTCAAATCGGTAATAATATTGTAAATGCCGGATTTACATTATTAGATAATGATAACGTGAAAATCCAAATTAAAGATACTTGTTTATACCTTATCGGAGTCCAAAACTGGGGGAATGAACCCTTTCCAAAATATGCAGACTTCACTAAAGCAAGTGGGAATATCTCTCCAACTAATGCATTTAAAATATTACTTACTCACGATCCTGCTCATTGGGAACATGAAATCGTGTCTCACACAAATGTGTCGCTAACCTTATCCGGGCATACTCATGGCGGACAGCTTGGGATTAGTTTTGCAGGTATAACTTTAAGTCCGATGTATTTTATAGAGCATCTTTGGAATGGGTTATATGAAGCCGGAGAGCAAAAGTTATATGTTAACCGTGGATTTGGTTGCGTTGGCTTTCCGGGACGCATAAATATGCCTCCGGAAATTACATTAATAACCTTGCGAAAAAAGAAATAATGTTAAGTATCAATATTGATAAAGGATGAAAATTTTATTACTATCTGATATTTTGTAGAGATTTAAATGCCATATACATCAACAGAAAGGATAAACTCAAATTTAAAAGAATGCATATTAGGTAAATACATTGTTCTTAACCCCATGGTTATAGGTGTAGGCAATCTGAGAAAATAGCCATCAGTATACACTTCCAAACCGTATGATTTTAAGTTATCAGAAATCTTAATGGTTTGAGTAGGAAAGCTTTCAGCTAAAACCTCAGAATTATATCGTGAATAGTCAAAAAAAGCATTTGCCCTCACACGTTGAAAATAAAATAGCTTTCCCATACTCCAATCCGGATAGCATAGTGGAAATGCATAATTCACTCTGATAGTGGCTAGCTCTTTCGTATTAATCGAGTTATATCCTCTAGCTATTGGAATGAAGTCATTAAACATATTCAAACGCTCTTTATCCCTCCATTGATAGCCAGAAAAGAGTTTAAATCCGTCGTAATGAAATAAGCCGGGGAAGTAAAAATCAGATGCCACAGAAAACTGCCTACCAAAATCATCTAAGTTTTTAAAGCTATTTACAAAGTTAAACTGTAGAACCTGTCCCCATTTGTTTTGCAAGTCTAATTCTGATTTACGTAATACATTTGACAAATACAACTGATAAGTCAACGCGTTATTATTACATATAATAGGAGAACTTTCTGATGGGTTGAAAGCTTTTGATAAACTATAGCTTATACTTGGCTGGATGGATTGACTGTATTTTCCGGTATTAAATTTTAAGGGAAACCCGATTGAGGAAGATAGCTTCAACTCGTTCCATTGCGCACTCGTATATTCAGACCTTAAATCATCATCGGATATAGCGTACTTTAGATTTCTTCCACCATAACTTGCTCTTAGTTTAATAGTAGGAAACCATCCGATATATTGGTAGTTTAAGTATGCTTTTCCTCTATCTTCACTTAAATTATATAAGTAACCAAAATCAGTAAGAGCTGTACCTAATTTGTTTTGAGACTGAAATGATATGCCGGGTAACGTCACGCTGTAGTTTTCAATATCAGTAGCAGCAGGAGCCCAGCTATGAATATTTATAGCATGCGGAAATTTCCGATAAGGTTTACTTTTCATCCTTGTTGTATCTAATTTAGAAAAGTCAACTAAGCTTTTCTCTTGATTGGCTAAACAATCAGCAAGTGCATTAGATACTACTTTTTGTTTAGCATTACCTACCTGTTTATATGCTAATTCGTTATTAACAGCTTTAACTAATTTATATCCATCCGAAGTGTAATTTGCATAATCAAGATGATTATCCACTTTGCTTCCATAGTCAGCTCCAAATTTAGCTTCTGTTAACTGATGAATGCTATTTGATGGCAAGTTAAGTTCATAAATATTATCAATTCCGCTCTTCGCAGATGTAAATATTAGACTGTTCTGACCATATGATAAATTTCTCATATCATAATGGACAATATCTGTTAGATACTGTATCTGATTGTCTTTTAGATTGAATGATGCAATATATTTTCCACCTACACCTAAACCTATAAAGTAGATTTTGTCATCGGAAGCGTCCCATACAGGTGAAATAATATAATCATTATGAGGTAGCTGTATTTTCTTAACTAGCCTTCCGTTGGTGGTATTAAATATTTGAATTTCATATTTACCTTGTTGAGAAGCTGCCACAGCTAGAAACTTATTGCCACTAAAACTTACCGCCGGACTTGATAGGTTATCTTCAGATGAAAATACTCTCTTCTCTCTAGTTTCTGTATTGTAAATAATTGTTTTAGTATGATCAGCATGAGTCCATCGAATATTAGGACGAGATTCATTCCAAATTAATAAATTCCCTTGGGCGGAAAAAGATCCGGTGACAATGCTTCCCGGAGTATATAATATTTCTTCTCGACTATCTGATAATCGAACTATTCGAGTAATATCTCCTCTGCTTTTACGTACAGCAACTACGCTTCCATCTCCTAGATGGTCAATGTATCGATAATTAGTATATGAGTTTAAATCTGATAGCTTGTATTTCTCATATGGAGTAAGCTTTAAACTGTCTATCTCGGCTTGCCATTCTTTTTCATATTCAGCCCAAAGTTGCGTATAAATTTTTTCTTTCGTTTGTCCGGTAATACTTTTCATAACCTTATTCATCGGAGATATATAGTAAGGTCTTTTTGCTATATTATGGAGTACTTTTTCCCACACGTCAGCTCCATATTTGGCTCGAACACCTCCTGTAAACCACCAACCGAAAGCATAACGATTGGGTATGTAATCTTTATACGATCCCATTGTAATTTTATCATAACTTGCAGCTCCTTGTTCTAAAAGTTGAGCTTTATTCTCCATGAGAAAAGACGGATTCCTACCACGTCCGGATTCTGTGAGTGCAGTTTCTGTTACAACTGCATCTCCTTCCATAAACCAGAAAGGTAAATAGGCCCCCATGACCAAGGCTGTTCCTTGCTCCCCAAACAGAAACTTTATAATGAATGGGAGTTCTTGTTGAATTTTACTTATCTGGACAACATGTCGATATTCGTGTACAGCCAACTGACTCAACCACTCTTGGGCATACATATCTTGGTGAGGCGTAGGATAAATTTCCATTCGATTAGGAGCTGTAGCCACCATGCCATTTGAGTTTACAGTATGAGAATGCAATACAATTGAGATTTTTTTCGGAGCAGTTCCCAATGATTGATAACCTAAATTATACGTCTGTTTTAACATGGCTGCAAAACGCTTTGCCTGAACTTCATAATCTTCCGGATATATCACTTGAAAATCTTTCTCATTAATTTGCCGCCACTTTATGTTACTTGGATCGGAACCGGTAGTAAAATATTGAGAAAAAGCAACATGCGAAAAGCACAACAATATAATTAAAAAGAAAATTCTTTTCATTCGAAGTCTAATTTATATTCGGAGCTTATGCTTTTAATTTTTGAACGATCAGTTGAGCTGCCTTTGCAGAGGCTCCGCCTCCACCCAATATGTCTGATAGTTCTTCATAAGCATTCATCATTTTAGTCCGATAAGGGATGTCTGTGATAATTCTATTAAGCTGCTCATGAATATTACTACTCGTACAAAAATGCTGAAGTAACTCTGGAACAGCCATACGCTTTAGGACGATATTAACAAGTGACACGAATTGAATACCCAATAGCCATTTCCCGACATAATATAAAGGCATACCGCCTCCCATACGATAACAAACCACTTGAGGACACTTTAATATAGCAGTTTCCAGAGTTACAGTACCTGATGCAACTACTGCTAAATCAGCCATTTGTAAAGTTTCATAAGTCTGTTCTCTGATAAGAGTTACTTTATATCCTTTGATTAATGAGGTGTAAATATCCTCGTCAATATTTGGCGCCGTTGTAACTAACAGTTGATGTGTATCTATCGATTGTGTAGCTTCTAGCATTTTAGGTAATAATGATCTTATCTCCTGCAACCTGCTGCCCGGGACTATAGCCAGTATAGCTCTGTTATCTAAATGATTCTGTTGTTGAAAATCTACTAAACTTAACTTTATTTTTTTTGCAAATACTGCATCCATCACCGGATTACCAACATAATTGACATTCATATTATAGTTGGCAAAGAAGTCAGTTTCAAAGGGAAATATCGTAAACAATTCATCTATTAAGATTCTCATTTTTTTGATTCTACCCTTTTTCCATACCCATACCTTAGGCGAAATATAATAATATACTTTTATCCCCAACGTCTTAGCATATTCAGCCATTTTTAAATTGAAACTCGGATAATCTATTAAAATCAAGACATCCGGCATAAACTCTTTAATGCTCTTTTTACACAAATCAAAGTTATTCTTTACTTTGCCTAGATTCATAAGCACGGGAATAAATCCCATGAATGCCATTTCTCGATAATGACGGAGAAGTTTCATCCCGGCAGACTCCATCAGTTCACCACCTAAACCTTCTATTTGGGCACTACTGTCTCTTAGCAATAGTTCTTTTATAAGGTTAGATGCATGCAAATCACCTGAAGCTTCGCCTGCAATAAAAAAATATTTCATTCTTGCACTTCTAATTTGATGGGCTAAGTTAAGAATATTATTGACATATGAGAGATACGAGCTTTAATACTCTATTGCATAGATTCCAGAGCCAAATGCGAATTTGGAGATGTTTTTTCTCAAAAAATCAAATACTTTCTTTGCTTTCGAGAAAAATAAAGATGGGATATCTAAAACCGAAACAAAGATTTGTTTTTAGCAATGCTTATGATTTATACCAGCCTTGCAAATAAATCAAAGTCTATAGCATCAACAATTTCAACAACCTGAAAGTCTCCTACTTTAATCTGATTATCTTTCTCTAAAAGTACTTCACAATCAACTTCCGGAGAATCGTATTCTGTTCTTGCTATAAAAAAATCTTCATCTTCTCGATCAACTAATACACGAAGTGTTTTTCCAATCAAACTATAATTAAATTTCGCTGATATTTCTTGTTGAATTTCCATTAATTCTTCAGCGCGAGCATCTTTAATTTCTTGGGGTATATCATCCTCATAATGCCTTGCAGCATAGGTATCATCTTCATTAGAATAAGCAAAAACGCCCATACGTTCCATCGGATATTCTTGAATGAATCTCTTTAATTCCAAATAATCTTCTTCAGTTTCTCCCGGGTGTCCTACTAAATAAGTCGTTCGTAAAACAATACCCGGAACTTCTTTCCGAATAGTATCAATAAGTTCAATCGTTTGCTCCCTATTAATACCACGATGCATGGTCTTAAGCATTGAAGTTGTGGCATGCTGCAGTGGAATATCTAAATAGTTAGCCACATTATCATTTTCTCGTATTACACGTAATAAGTCCATTGGGAATCTTGCAGGGTGCGTATAATGCAGGCGAATCCATTCCAAACCATCAATTCCGGCTAGATTTTCAACTAACTCAGCTAATTTACTTTCTCCGTATAAATCAATACCGTAGTATGATAAATCTTGAGCAATAACCAAAAGCTCTTTCACGCCGCTACTGACTAAACGTTCAGCCTCAGCCAATAAGCTCTCCATACTTCTGGATACATGCTTTCCTGTGAATTGAGGAATAGCACAAAATGAACATTTGCGATTACAGCCCTCGCTGATTTTTAAATAAGCAAAATGAGATGGAGTAGTCTTTATACGATGATAAAACTTATCATCATAAAATTCAGCATTCAAATCATTCAATATAGCTTTAAAGTCAAATTTACCGTAATATTTATCAACTTCCGGCATTTCAGCTTGCATCTCTTCTTTGTAACGACCCGATAAACAGCCCATAACTAAAAGTTTATCTAAATCTCCATTTCTACGAGCATCAACAAAGTTCAAAATTGTGTTTATCGACTCTTCTTTAGCATCAGCAATAAAACCACAAGTGTTTAGTATTACAATATTTGCATCATCATCAGTAGAATCATGCACAACCTCATAACCATTAAGATTGAGTTGATTTAAAAGCATTTCTGAATCTACTAAGTTCTTAGAACAACCTAAAGTAATAATATTTATTTTCGATTTATTCATACCTAAGCTATATGCAAAACGAGGCGCATTTTAGCGCGCCTCTATAAAAAATATTTTTCTAATTTTATCTATGAGAATAGAGAGTTTACAAATTCTGTACGATTGAATATTTGTAAATCACCTATTTTTTCACCGATACCAATATATTTTACCGGAATTTTGAATTGGTCGCTAATTCCGATTACTACCCCACCTTTAGCTGTACCATCGAGCTTAGTTAATGCTAAAGCTGTGACTTCCGTAGCTAAAGTAAACTGCTTAGCTTGCTCAAAAGCATTTTGTCCGGTTGAGCCATCTAACACTAATAAGACTTCATGTGGAGAATTAGGCACAACTTTTTGCATTACTTTTTTAATCTTTGAAAGCTCATTCATTAAATTCACTTTATTGTGCAAACGACCGGCAGTATCAATAATAACAACATCTGCACCTTGGGCTTTAGCTGAATTTAAGGCATCAAAAGCTACTGATGCAGGGTCTGAACCCATATTTTGCTTAACAATGGGAACATCAACACGTTCTGCCCAAACGTTTAGTTGATCAATAGCTGCGGCTCGAAATGTATCGGCAGCACCAAGTACTACTTTTTTCCCGGCCTGCTTAAAATTATAAGCTAATTTTCCTATTGTTGTTGTTTTGCCAACACCGTTAACACCCACAACCATTATAACATAAGGATCATCACCTTTTGGCAAGTCAAAATCAGAAACATCAGCCGAATTATTTTCTGCTAACAACTCAGCTATTTCTTCTCTTAATATTTCATTAAGTTCTGATGTGCTAACGTATTTATCTCGTTTAACACGCTCCTCTATTCGTCGAATAATTTTTATGGTGGTATCTACCCCCACGTCAGAGGTTATTAACACTTCCTCCAAGTCATCCAATACTTCATCATCGACCGTAGTTTTTCCGGCTACTGCTCGATTCAGTTTTTGAAATACGTTTTCTTTAGTTTTAGATAAACCTTTGTCTAGGTCTTCCTTTTTAGATTTCGAGAAAAAGTCAAATAGTCCCATAAAAAGTAGTATTTTCTGTGGTCTAATATAAGCAAAATATTCATTATCTTACCTATCGTACAACGATGAACAAAAATATAAATATTAGAATATAAAAAAAGCCTCCCACAATAAGGAGGCCTTTTATATCGTATAGTGTTAATTACTTTTTGAAGTAATCGTTTACCATTTCGTTAGGAACAACACCTTCTTTGAAAGTGTATGCACCAGTTTTATCAGACTTAGTTACTTTGATTACTTTTGCATAACCTTTACCGGCTCCTTTTTGCAAAGATGCTACTGCTTTCTTAGCCATAATTCAAATTATTTAATTTCTCTGTGAAGGGTTACTTTTTTCAAGTTTGGATTGTATTTTTTCAACTCCAAACGTTCTGTAGTATTTTTACGGTTTTTCATGGTAATGTAACGAGAAGTCCCGGGAACACCTGTTTCCTTTTGTTCCGTACATTCCAAAATAACCTGTACTCTATTTCCTTTTTTAGCCATTTCGTTAGATTATTAGATTAAATTAATATAACCTTTTGCTTTTGCATCTTTTATTGCTACAGCCAATCCTTTTTTATTGATTGTACGCAAACCATGAGCAGAAACAATTAATGTCACCCAACGATCTTCTTCAGGAAGATAAAATTTCTTCTTGAATAAGTTTGGGCTAAAACGACGCTTAGTCTTTCTATGAGAGTGAGAAACATTGTTCCCAACCATCGCCTTCTTTCCAGTTATTTGACAAATTTTAGCCATTGTCTTTTTTTGTTATTACAGAATCACACGTTTTTCAAACAGTTTGCAAAATAAAGACTTTTCTTTGAAAGATTCAAATAGTTAGGCAATAAATTTCAAATATTTTCAATTAGCATCTATTGAAGACATTTGTTTCACACAATTTACTACCTTAATCTTTTCTTTGCACAACGCTATCTCGTACAAAAATACAAAAAGTATTAAATATGCCTAGTTTAGACTCACCTTTTTATAGATTTGTAGCATTAAAAATGGTAAAATCAATTTATGAAAAACGAATATATTAAGCCCTATCCTACTATTTTAGGTGCTATACATCTGATTGTGCTTTATACTTTCTTTCAAACAATCATTGATTTTCCATTTGCTTTATGGGATTATTTTCACGGCACAACCTATATTTCAAATCCGATTAAGCGAATAGTATTAAGTGTTGGGTCCATACTCTTCATATTAATCTATGCTTACAAACGCTCTAATGCCACATTCAAAGAACTATTCCCAATGAAGAGGTTCAATCCACTTGTTTTATTTCCGGTGGCTTTAATTTTGTTGGCACAACAAATCTATATCGCTCCGGTAAATATTGCTCTCGATAAGTTCATGGCTCCACCATCTTGGTTTTTAGAACTATTCGATAATATATTTGAAAACAAATATGGTTTTTGGGGTGTATTGCTACGAGTAGCTGTCATTGCTCCGATTATTGAAGAATCGATATTCAGGGGGGTTATTATGTATGGGCTCATGAGAAACTACCCTAAACTTCCGGCTATTTTGCTATCAGGACTATTATTCGGATTATTTCATTTAAATCCTTGGCAATTTCCGGCTACTTTTTGTTTAGGATGCGTTTTGGGTTGGCTCATGATTATTACAAACAACTTATTAGCTTGTATTTTAGGACATGCTATCAATAATTTAATTGTATTGTTGTATATCGAATATAATGCAATAATTCAAACATGGCATTTCTTTAGTTTATCGAATACAATGCAACTATGCCTCGCGGTTGCTTTAGCCTTGTTTGGAATATTATTAATGGGTGCATTTGCCTATTTTTATAGGAAAAACACGTTGAATTATAAACATTTTAAGCCAAATTACTCGAAATATGCTTTCCTAGAAAGCAATTCTTAATTTTTTATGAAAAGGGATTTAGAGTAAAAAAACGAATATTAATTATAGAAGTGGACTAAATATTCGAGACAGCGATTCTTTTACTTTATAAGACTTTGGACGTTTCTCCCATTCTTGTAAACTAAGCTTTTCACTCTTGGAAAGATCGTCAAGGAACTGCCGCTCTAATTCTAAAGTACACTCCTCATCATGGATAACAGCATTTATTTCAAAATTTGTTTCCAAACTACGGAAATCAAAATTAGCTGTACCAACCGATGAAAGCTTACTGTCGACCATGATTAATTTGCTGTGTACAAATCCCGGTTGATATAGATAAATTTTAACACCGGCTTCCAGCAATTCATCAATATATGAAAATGTGCTCCATTTAGGAATGATAGCATCTCCTGTTTCCGGCAGCAATATACGTACATCAACTTTAGCTAAAGCCGCAATTTTTAAAGCCGTTGCCACTTCAACAGTGGGAATTAAATATGGTGTTGCAATGTAAATATGCTCTCGAGCTGCTGAAATGGCTGCAAAATAAAACTGATTAATAGTATCCCAATCAGAGTCCGGACCTCCGGCCAATATTTGAACAGCCTGTCTATCTCTTCGTCTCGATAATGGTTTAAAATAATTTTTTATTGATAATATTTCTTTCGACACAAAATACCAATCTGCCATAAACTGAACTTGCAACATGGTAGCAGCTCCTCCGATAATTTTTAAATGCGTATCTCTCCATTCCCCTAGCTTGGATATTCCTTGAATATACCTATCAGCAATATTTATTCCTCCAACGAAAGCTGTATCTCCATCAATCACGGCTATTTTTCTATGATTTCGATAGTTTACTTTGGAAGTAAATTGCGGTAATCTCACACGCATAAAACAATGCAATTTAACCCCCGCTTCTTTTAGAGAACACAGATAACTATTTGGAAGTGACCAGCAGCCCACATCATCATAAATTAAACGTACCTCCACTCCTTCTTTTGCCTTCCTAATCAACAGATTCCGGAACTGATTACCTATAGTGTCATCATCAATGATGTAATATTCTAGGTGAATATGTTTAGATGCCGATTCGATAGCCTCGAATAGACTTTTGAACTTTTGATGGCCATTCCTCAATATTTCCAATTTATTGTCAGACGTAACCGGAGAAAGTGAATTAGATAATAATAGCTGCACGACGTGTTTATTATTAAACACTTCCGCTGTCTCAATATCACTCGCTTCCTCTTTAATAAGTTTGAGTTGTTCTAAGGTAAGCTGTCTAATCTTTTCTAGTCCTTTTAAGCCCTTTCTGGAAAACATTTTCCTTTTACGATACAACTGCCCGAAAAAGATATAAAATAAAGCTCCGACTACAGGTACAAGCGCAACCACCATTATCCAGCTGATTGTTTTTAACGGAGTTCGCTTTTCAAAGATAATTAAAATTATTAAGCCTATAATTAGCGCAATGTAAGCCATATTTGCAATCCATAGGAAGTTATCGGGTAAATTTATTTCAAGAACAATCATGAGTTAAAGGGTATAGATTAATTTTCAAATATTTTGAGTAGTGTATCTTGAATTAATTCGGTATGTTTCAATACAGCGTTTAGCTGAGGAGCCTTCACACCTGCTCCAAACCAAGTGTTCCCGATGTAAACATGGGCTTCATCCCAAAGCTTACTCTCAATAAAGGAGTTTAAAAGTAACTTGCCTCCTTCTACTACTACTGATTGTATGTTATTTTCATACATCCAATCAAGCATTTGAGGGATAATATTGTCATTAAAGTTAAGTTGTACATAGTTTATATATGTCGTACTTTCTACATCTAATTCTGTAAACACAACAGTATTACAGGCATTATCTTTAATATTTAAATTTGGAGATAAACGATTATTTCTGTCAACCACCATTCGAAGAGGTTGTTTTCCTGCCCAATCTCTAACTGTTAATGA
Organism: Mangrovibacterium sp.; assembly: GCA_047975205.1. GTDB lineage: Bacteria > Bacteroidota > Bacteroidia > Bacteroidales > Prolixibacteraceae > JBKEDC01. The sequence goes on from JBKEDC010000012.1 coordinate 205,475, forward strand.
TGGATTATCTTTAAAAGCCGTGTTTGTTCCAATTAGTATAGCATCAACCTCTGTTCGTTGTTTATGCACAGCTATTCGGGCATATTCATTACTGATCCAAGTAGGCTGACCTAATTCCGGTTTACTTCTATCTATATCAATATAGCTATCAATAGTTTGCGCCCATTTTAAATAAACATAAGGTCGTTTCTTTCGGTGATAAGTAAAAAATGTTTTGTTCAGTCTATCACAATCCTCTTTTAGCACCCCAACAACTACATCTATATGTTGTTTTCGTAACATCTCTATTCCTTTCCCTGCCACTTGAGCAAAAGGATCAATCGAACCGATAACTACTCTTGGTATGCCGCTTTTAATAATTAGTTCTGCACAAGGTGGTGTCTTCCCATAGTGCGCACAAGGCTCCAAACTAACATATATAGTAGCTTCTCTCAGTAAATCTTTATTCTTTACGGAAGCAATTGCATTTACTTCAGCGTGAGATTCTCCATATTGTTTATGATATCCTTCACCTATTATGCAATTATCATGAACAACTACCGCTCCTACCATCGGATTGGGAGCAACATTTCCTACCCCAAGTTTGGCCAGTTCGATACATCGATATATATATTTTTCGTCGGTATTCACTATATAAGTTTTAACTTTGTCAAAAATACAAAATATGCAGCAAAGCTTAACTAATATACGCAAAGAGTTAGAATCTTATTATAGCAAGGAAGAAATTCAAGGTTTTATTCAATTGATATTCTATCATTTAAAGAACTATTCGCTCGCAGATATGATATTAAATGAAGATAAACAATTGTCAGAAAATGACATTAAAAGCTTAAGAAACATCATATTCAAACTAAAAAAATATGTTCCTATTCAATATATACTCGGACAAACTGAATTTTGTGATTTAATTTTTCATGTTGATTCAAATGTGTTAATTCCTCGCCCTGAAACGGAAGAGTTGGTAAGATGGGCTTTAAATGATTTTCAACATCAAAAAAATCTAAACGTGTTTGATGCCTGTACGGGTTCGGGTTGCATTGCAATTAGTTTAGCGAAATATTTACATCAGGCTAAAGTTTCGGCTTGCGATATATCAGATGGGGCTTTACATCTTGCTCAACTGAATGCACATAGCAACAAAGTAAATATCGGCTTTCATTGTATTGATATGCTAAATCATCAATCATTTACACCACATGCTAAATATGACATTATTATTAGCAACCCTCCATATGTACTTAATTCTGAAAAATTAGAAATGAGCAAAAATGTATTGGACTATGAACCCCATCTTGCCTTATTTGTAGATGATGATAAAGCACTTATTTTTTATGAAGCTATAGCCGATTTTGCATGTTTATACCTTAATAAAACCGGAAGTTTATATTTCGAAATAAACGAATCATATGCACCCGAAACTTTAACCATGTTAAAAGAGAAAGGATTTTCTAGTACCGAATTAAGACAAGATGTATTTAAAAAAAATCGTATGATTAAGGCTTCACTATAATTTATATATCTCCTCTGCTCTTTATAGCAAATAACTAGCTTCAATTTTTCAAATGAAAAGATTCAATTCTTTTTCAATGTCAAGAAGTAATACAATGAAGTAAATGGTTGTTTGTCAATTAATTATAGATGAGATTAAGTTGAAATAGACTTTGTTTTGTATGATTATGCAGACAATTAGCCCTTAGCGTCCCAATGCCTATGTAAGAATCCGATAAGTTTACTCTAATTCCCCTTTTACTCATCAAGAAAGGAAGTAATTAGGTGTGGATCTATTAATCCTTGCGAGATAATTTTGAGTAAGTACAACCGGATGCAATGATTATGAATTCATAATTGATATAATCAGAACAAAGCCTACTTATTTTTATCTCAAATGAGCTTCAATAATAGGAGTTAGAAATGTACGAAAAATTAAATTAGAACGATAATTAGAGGATAAAATAATTTTACATCGGTGAACAGCATTCATTTTTTATTTGTCTAATTTATTACCTTTGGTTTCCAAACAAATATTATTGTGATTGTGGGGACTTTTTTTAAAAAAATATTTATAACATTAAACATCATAACGGTTTTAGCTTTAATTACGGCATATCTTTCTGTAAAGATAAGTCCTGCTGTGTTTTGCTATCCTGCTTTTTTCGGATTAGCATACCCATATATACTCTTTGCAAACATTTTGTTTATACTCGGTTGGCTATTTTTCAATCCAATCTATTCTTTACTTTCCTTATCGGTTATTATTGCAGGATACAGCCACACGAATGATTATTTTCAATTTGTTAAATCAGAAACCGAGAAAAATGGTTTAGAAGTGCTCAGCTATAATGTTCAAGGGTTTTGGCGAAGTTCTGAAGGTGATACAAAGCATCGAGTTAGTACTGTTGCAAAATATTTAGAACAACAAAAATCAGATATTATTTGCTTACAAGAAGCCACCCATGTCGGCAAAATTTATAATGAATGGAAAAAAGACTTTAATACACTTAAGCTACCAACGTATGTCATAAATAAGGGAGGACAAGTCATCATGTCTAACTTTCCCATTATAAACAGCAAAAAACAAGGCTTTAAGAATAGTGGAAATAATTTTATATATGCCGATATTGTAATATCGAAAGATACTGTCCGCGTGTATAATTGTCATCTACAAAGTTATGCTTTCACAAGTCGTGATATTGGTTTGCTAGACTCCATAAGCATGACGAATAAATCTGCTTTGGTCAAAGATGCTCAACTTTATATCAATAAACTAAGTAAAGGCTTTATAAAAAGGGCTGAACAAGTAGGGACGCTACGTAAATCTATTGACGACAGCCCTTATCCGGTTATTGTGTGTGGTGATTTTAATGACACTCCGGTATCATATACTTATCACACGGTTATCGGGGAAAATTTGTTTGATGCCTTTGTGGAATCAGGGAACGGCTTAGGAAGTACATATAATGGCAAGCTTCCTTCTTTTCGAATTGATTATATTTTTCATGATTCTAATTTTAAATCTTTCAACTTTCAAACTGAAGATGCTGAATTATCCGATCACTATCCTATTAAGTGCCGTTTATTAAAAAAATAAAACTACACATAGTGTATGATTAATAATTTTACGATTGAGGATGATATAGGCTCACAGATTCTCGCAACTGTTGTGGGTCTATTTGCAAGTAAATTTCTGTGGTTAATATAGACTCGTGCCCCAACATATCTTGAACAACCCTTAAATCAGCTCCTCCTGCAATTAAGTGTGTTGCAAATGAATGGCGAAAAGTGTGTGGACTAACTTTCTTTTTTACACCTACTTTCTGGGCCAGTTTTTTCACTATAGTAAATATCATTACTCGGCTTAGCATAGCCCCTCTCCTATTTAAGAACACATAATTTCCATACTCCGGCTTTATCTTAATATCCTTACGAGAATTGTTTAGGTATTGATTTATTTTCGTTTTGCAAGTATCGCTTATGGGAACTAAACGCTTCTTTTCACCTTTACCTACAACTTCAATAAATCCTTGATTAAAAAATAAGTCGGTAATTTTTAAGTTTATTAATTCTGATACCCGAAGTCCGCAACTATATAATGTTTCGATCATAGCCATATTACGCTCACCTTCAGGCTTTTCTAAATCAACCGCATCAATAATTGCATCTATCTCACCAACAGTGAGCACCTCCGGTATATTTTTCTCTATATTCCCAACGTTAATATCTTCAGTAGGATCAATAGATATAATGTCATCCATTCTCAAGCAACTGAAAAAAGATTTAATTCCCGATATCGTACGGGCCTGAGTGCGTATGCTTACTCCTTTTTTGCTTAGTTCTTCAATAAAGTGTTGCATATGTTTATAGGTAACCTTATCTACTCCAATATTATTGTAGTTATTGTTTATGAAATCAATAAATTTATTAAGGTCACTCATATAGGCAGACACTGAATTTTTAGACAATGTTCGTTCTAACTTTAAATACTCTTCAAATTTTTGTTTAGCAGCGGTCCAGTTCATATTACATTAATTTATGCATAATTTAAATCATTATTTAGTGCCATTTCCCTCAATCCTGTTTCGACTAAACAGAAAATATTGTATATTGGTTCAATAGAATAGTAAAATACTGATATAAAATAACATAAAACAATATTACTATGCAATTACTCATTATTAATGGTCCAAATTTAAACTTACTTGGCAAAAGGGAGAAGAATGTATACGGAGATATGAGTTTTGAAGAATATTACGAAAGTTTACAAAAACGTTTTCATTCGCTTAGTTTAAACTACTATCAATCAAATGTAGAAGGCGAGCTTATAAATAAAATACATGAGGTAGGTTTCAAATATGATGGCATTATTATAAATGCAGGAGCATATACTCATACCTCTGTGGCTCTTCGTGATGCAATTTCAGGTGTAACATCCCCATGTATCGAAGTCCATATATCAAACATCTTAACTAGAGAATCATTTCGACATGAATCTTTAATCGGACCGGTTTGTAAAGGAAGTATTATGGGGTTTGGACTAGATTCCTATAGACTTGCTATTGAGAGTTTCCTCTAAGATTAACAAATAATAAAATCGTATGCTCGAATTTGGTAAATCCGCAACTAAATTTTGCCAAACATATATATTTGTTGGATACTTTTAATACATATTTTATATACCTTTCGAGATGAAAAATACAAAAATTGTAGCTACAATTTCGGATATCAGATGTGAACCTGATTTCCTTAAGTCACTTTACGAACAAGGAATGAACGTGGTTCGTTTGAACACTGCTCACATGACTCCTGAGTCTGCAATACCTCTTATTGAAAACGTGCGCAAAGTTTCTGATAAGTTAGCTATCCTAGTAGATACTAAGGGTCCTGAAATCAGAACTCGTGTAAAAGAAGAAGACGGAATCCTTGTAAAAGTTGGCGATTTGTTAGAACTATCTGGCAATTTAGACAGAACTATCACTGAAGGTCGTAAAGGGTTCGGTATTTCTTACGACAAGTTTCATGTAGAAATTCCGGTAGGAACCAAAGTGCTGGTTGATGATGGTGAGACTGAATTGACAGTTGTTGAGAAACACAGTGATTTTGTTCTCTGTCAAGTAGAAAATGATGGTAAAATCAAAAAGAACAAGAGTATCAATACTCCGGGTTTTACTGTGAATTTACCTTCTATTTCAGAGAAAGATCACAAATTTATTGAATTTGCAGCTGAAGCAGGTGTTGACTTTATTGCACACTCTTTCGTTCGTAATGCGCAAGATGTTATTGACGTTCAAAAGATTTTAGACAAACACAATAGCTCAATCAAGATTATTGCAAAGATTGAGAATCTTGAAGGTGTTGAAAAGGTTGATGAAATCTTAGATCATGCTTATGGTGTAATGGTTGCACGCGGTGATTTAGGTATCGAAGTACCTGCAGAGAAAATTCCGGGTTATCAACGTCACTTAATTGAAAGATGTGTTGAGCGTAAAAAGCCGGTTATTGTCGCTACTCAAATGTTGCACACCATGATCGACAATCCGCGTCCGACTCGTGCTGAAGTTAGTGATATTGCAAATGCAATCTATTCAAACACAGATGCTATTATGCTTTCTGGTGAAACAACTTACGGTGCATATCCGATTGAGGCTGTTAAAATCATGAATAAAATTGCTTTAGAGGTTGAGAAAACAAAAGAAGCTAAAAATAACATTGCAGCTCCTGCTGTTGACGGAGAACCTGCTGCATTCCTAGCTGAATCAGCTTATGAGGCATCTAAGCAACTAGAAGACGTTAAGGCAATTGTTACTAACACAAATACAGGTAGAACCGCTCGTTATTTAGCTGCTTTCCGTGGTGAGAAAAAAGTATATGCACAATGTTATGATGCAACTACTGCTCGTCAGCTATCTCTTTCATATGGTGTATATGCTGATGTATTTACTCCAGATGAAGATCGCTCAACTATGGTTTCAAATGCGTTAAAAGGATTAACTAATAAAGGTGTAATCAAAGAGAATGATCAGATTGTTTATATCGGCGGTAGCTTTGGTATAGGTGGTGGATCTACATTCATGGAAATCTCAACCGCTAAGAAATTATTAAAAAAATAATTTTTTCGGGTTATAATATTAGAGCAGGTAAATGTGAGTTTACCTGCTTTTTTCTTTTACGAAGAATGATACTCTCGATATACAATAGATATACATCATTAAATAATACAAAATCTAATTCTTTATGATAATGCAAGTTCAGGTTTTAATTATATCTTTACTAACGTTACTGAGATTAATAATGAGTTTCTAGGGAATTTATCTAGAAAACAGCTAAACCATCATCATATGAATTTTAATAAACTTCTGAGTATATCATTTGTACTAATTACATTAAGTTCGTGCACAAGCTCATTTAGAAATATTGTGATCGAAACATCGCATCCATCGGCTCAAATGCTCTCTAATGATATTAAAAGTTTAACTCTTATTGATAGAGCCACAACAGCTGATTTCAATACATACGATGAAAAGAAAACACAACAGTATTTCTTTGATAATAATTTTAACACAAATGCTCTTATGTTAGATAGCTTAGCTACAGACACAACACTCAAAGTTTTAGGACAACTATTGTATGACTCTGGAGCTTATGATGTTGTAATCCCGGAAGAACGATTTTATTCTCATGATAAGAAGTTTTATGAGATGCCTGCTTCATTGAGTTGGGATGAAGTAAATAGGATTTGCTCCGATTATAATACAGATGCAGTCCTTTCAGTAGAACGATATTATAATAAGATTTTTACTAGCTTCGAGTCCTATGATGGCGAATATGGAGCTGCAACAATCAATTCTGCATACAATGTTGTTGCCAATATCTATAATCCTTCAACTCGAGAAATAACTCAACAGGTTGTTGCATCAGATACGATTACCTGGCAGCAGAGCGGTTCTTCAACAAAGAAAATATTTCTAAATTTACCTAGCATTACTAATTGTGTAATTCAAACTGGCATTCAGTCTGCCTTAGATATAGATGCTCGAATCTCGCCTCAATGGAAACGCGAGAATAGGATTTTTTTTACTTTAGATAAAGATGATTCCAGTGGTAATAAGGTTATTGATCTAGCTAATCAACAAGAGTGGTTAAAATTGTATGAATATTGGCTTCCCTTTGAACAAAGTAAGAAATCATCCGTAAAGAGTAAAGCCGAATTTAATTTAGCATTAGCCAGCGAAATGTTAGGTAAAATAGATGAATCCTTAACTTGGATTGAAAAATCATTAAATACCAAATACACACAACAAGCTAAGAATTATATGAATACCTTGCTAAAACGGAACTCAAATAAGACACTTATTCCACATTAAATAAATTTGGCAACAAGCATAAGTAACGCGTAAACGATGGTAGCCATCAAGATTCCGCGCATAACTAAATTATATTTCAACTTATTAAACAGAGCAAAAAAAAGTAGATTTGATAATACACACATGGACAGTATCGGCATTAAGATACCTAGTTCCCATGTCGCTTGGATGTAGTCAAGAAAGCTTACTTCAGAATTAGAACTTAAGTAAACCATTATAAGTACAAACAAAGGAATACAAAATCCAATCGTTAAACCGAGGCTCAATTTATCTCTATTGTTTATTTTGTTCACGTTTAAAAATCCCAGCTTCTAAGCTCATTGTAAAAGGTATAGTCAGTCATGTCAATCTTAATAGGTACAACGCTAACACATCGTTTACCCACAACGTGCAAATCTGTATCTTTAGAAGAAGGTTCCATATTATAAAATTGCCCGGTTAACCAAAAATAAGATCTTCCGCGAGTATCTACCCTATGATCCATTTCGTTTTCCCATTTACCTTCTGCTTGGCGACAAACTTCAACACCATTTACTTCTCCTTTAGGAAAGTTCACATTTAAGCAAGTATATTTGGGCAATCCGTTTTGTATAACTTGGTTGAATATGCGATTCACCCAAGGTATAGCATATGAGAAATCAGCATTAACATCATGGTCGCATAAAGACAACGCAATGGATGGAACCTCGTGAACACACCCCTCAAGAGCAGCTCCCATTGTTCCACTGTAAAGAACACTCACAGAGGTATTAGCTCCGTGGTTAATACCTGCAAGTACGTAATCCGGCTTTTTATCTAACAGCTCATTGAAGGCTAATTTTACACAATCAACCGGAGTACCGCTACAAGCATACATCTTGCATCCTTTCTCTTCCTTTACTAAGGTAGCTCGTAATGGTTTCTCGCTTGTTAATGCACTGGACATTCCCGACATTGCCGAATCAGGAGCAACAACAACAATGTCTCCATGTTCTTTCATTAATTGAACTAATTCGTTAATTCCTTTAGCATTGATACCATCATCGTTGCTGATAAGTATGAGTGGCTTTCCCATTAGTGTATGTACTGTGATAAGAAAGGAGCTACTCTACGAATAGCTCCCCTATTAATTTATTTGTATTTTTTAATTACAAGTCTACCGGCACTTGACGAATAAACCCTTCTTCTAAAGAAATAAGTGTTTCGGTTCGAGCAATTCCTTCAATTTGCAAATCGCTATCAATTAATCGTTTAAGATCTTTATTTGTTTTCGTCCTAATCTTAATAAAGATTGCCCATTGACCAGTTGTATAATGACATTCAATAACCTCCGGAATATTTTTCAAAGCTTCAGCAACACTCTTAAGGTTCTGAGCTTTCTCTAAATATATACCCATATAAGCACAAGTGTCAAATCCTAATACTTCCGGATCAACGACGAATTGACTACCGGATATTACTCCTAGATTTGTTAAACGAGCTACTCGTTGATGAATTGCAGCTCCGGAAACGCCACACTCTCGAGCTACTTCTAAAAAAGGAGTACGAGCGTTTCTCATAATCATATTTAAAATCTTCTTATCTAATTCATCTAGATGAGGGATTTCTTTCCTTAATTCTGCCATCTTTATCTATTGATATTATATTTCGAACCGCTAATTTAAGAACAAATTATAATTATAAAACAAATATGTCTATTAAGTATTCATATTTCATTAATTTAAAGCTGTAGCATTAGATTTTCCGACACAATCAGTTTTATTTTTTATATAAATTCATGAAATCATGACCTGATGGATTTTGAAACACACGGAGATCAAATTCCGGAAGTATAGCTAACGTATGATCAAATATATCAGCTTGAATAGCCTCATAGTTTGCCCATTCTTGATCATTACTGAATACATAAATTTCAATGGGAATTCCTCTTTCAGTAGGTTGTAGATGACGAACTAGAAAAGTCATATCATCATGAATCTTAGGATGCTGTTTTAAGTAGGCATCTAAATAATGACGAAAAATGCCTAGATTAGTTTGTTTGCGACCATTATACACATCTGATTTATCTAAATTTAATTTTGCATTGAAATTTGCTATTTCTTGCTCTCGTTGAGTCAAATAATCTTTTAATAAATGAAACTTTTTAAATTTCTCCAACATTTCATCATCACAAAACCTGACGCTTGTCATATCAATATTTATAGAACGCTTAATTCTCCTGCCTCCCGACTCTTCCATACCTACCCAATTACTAAAAGAATCTGAAACTAAGGCATAAGTGGGGATGGTCGTGATTGTCTTATCCCAATTTTGGATTTTCACTGTATTTAAACTGATGTCAATAACTGTTCCATCTGCCCCATGGCTTGGCATAGCTATCCAATCACCCGGTTTGAGCATGTTATTGGCCGAAAGTTGAATAGATGCTACAAAACCTAAAATAGAGTCTTTAAATACTAGCATCAGTACCGCAGCCATAGCACTTAATCCGGTTAAAATTCCGGTAATATTTTTATTACTCAATATGCTTATAGTAAGTATAGCTGTTATGAAAAATAAAAATATTTGGAACAATTGAATATATCCTTTAATAGAGCGACTTTGTGCATATCTTGTTGTCTGATACATGTCATTACATGCATTTGCCACGCGTGATGTTGCCAAAGTAAACAAGAAGATATAATATAGTTGCGATGCTTTATCCAATACAGAACTCACAAATGAAATATCTGAAAAATTACACGAATAACTTAATACCAGTGCTGTAGGAAAATGAGCCAGTGCCTTAAACACCCCTCTAGAAATTAAGAAGTCATCCCATTTTATTTTTGATTTCTCCAAAAGTTTAATTACAGTAGCTCTAAGAATTTTAACCGTGGCGGAATGGATTAAAATCATAAAAAAACCAAGTACAAACAAACTTGTTATTGTTGCAAATATTTTAGCCCAACTCTCATTTAACTGTATTTCATTGGCAATGCTAAATAACCACTCATAAATTAGTCTCATCGGTGTAACTATTAGAAATTCTGATTAAATTCGGGCTGTAAAAATATAAATTATGAAAATCTTTAAAAAACTATTGCTCACCTATTTCCTATTAAACTGTGTAATACTCAATATTTATGCACAGCAATTTTATGATGATTACTTTACAGACAACGCTCTACGGATAGATTTTACGCTAGCCGGTAGTAGCTCTGAAACTAAAGCCCATATTGAACAGTTGAGGAAATTAAAAACTTACTCTGATTCGCAAAAGCATTTAATAGACACTAAAATGTATGGCGATTATAGATATACATTGTATGATAAAAAAACCGATTCCTTACTATTTTCAAAAGGATTTAATTCTCTTTTTCGAGAATGGCAGTCAACCCCTGAAGCTGAAAAAATGACTAGAAGTTACTATCATTGTGTGATTATGCCTTTCCCTTTACGCGAAGTGATTTTTAAATTGGAACAGCGCACCAAAGATGGCAAATATCATCAACTGATATCGTATGATATTAAACCTGATGATTACTTTATTAATCAAGAAAATCCTAAAAATTACAAGACAAAACAGATACTTAATAATGGATTGGCAGCTCGTCATTTAGACATTGCATTTTTACCGGAAGGTTATACTGCCGATGAAATGGGTAAATTTGAATCAGACATTAAACGCCTAACTGATTATTTATTCAGCACACCTCCTTTCGATAAACATACATCGGATTTTAATTTTTATGCTGTTTTTGTGCCTTCTGATGAATCGGGAACCGATATTCCGGGTAAGCACATTTACAAAAATACAGCGTTTAATACCTCTTTTTACACCTTTGATTCACCTCGATATTTAACAACCAGAGATTTAAAATCGGTTTACGATGCCGCAGAATCAGTTCCATTCGACCAAATTTACGTGCTAGTTAACACGGATACTTACGGCGGCGGCGGATTTTATAATTATTTAAATCTGACTTCTGTTGGGCATGCTAAATCGCCGGAGGTATTTGTGCATGAATTTTGTCATGGTTTTGCCGGGCTAGCCGATGAATATTATAACCCGAATGACGCACTCGAAAATATGTATGATTTAACTATCGAACCATGGGAACCTAATATTACTACGCTTATAAATTTTAAAATTAAATGGCAAGACATGCTTAAACGAGGCACTCCGATTCCTACCCCAAGAACTTTAGAATATGAAAATACTTTAGGCGTTTTTGAAGGTGGTGGTTATGCTGCAAAAGGAGTTTACAGTCCGACTCAAGATTGCAGAATGAAAACAAATGAAGCCAAGGGGTATTGCCCGATATGTACGAAAATTATTGAAAAAACAATAGCTCATTATTGTGAGTAAGATTCCTGTTTAAGGTCTTTTCTTAGTGTAAGAAAGCCATAATCAGACCTAGCTTATTGTATTCTTCATGCTGGAATGTTAATATGATATAAAATAGCCTCAATTCTTATTGCAGATTGGGGCTATTTTATATCGGGCAACGAGTTATGATAAAAAGATACCTAATGAAATGTGAATTTTCATTTATTCTCACTTAGAAAACATCTGCAAATCAATATAATTATCTGATTTTCAATTATAAAAGAGAATTGTCATTTCCGTTTTGAAATAGGTTTAACAACGATGGAACGACCACAATTCAGACAAACATAAGATTCACAAGAGAAACAGACAAAGCAGTTCCCACAATCTCTCTTTAATTCCGTTTTTTTATAGGTATTATGGCAATGCCTGCAGGTTGCAATAATAGAATCATATTTATTTGAGCTTATGCTCGAGGTGTCGATGTTTTTCATAAATGTTTGTTATTTCCGTGCTACCTCCTTGAAATGCGGTTTTAAAAGTTGTTCAGCTTCAGCTAACTCTTCTTCCGTGTTCAGACGTAAATCTGAAAGTTTATATTCTTCTCCCAACATTTTCCATTTATGCTCTCCAAGTTGATGAAAAGGAATTAGCTCTAATCGTTCTAAATATTCCATTTTAGAAAAATGATTAATAATCCAACTGATATTCTCCGTTTGATTATTATAGGTTGGAACCATCACATAACGTAGCCAAAAAGGTTTCCGAGCATTATTCCGGAGCTTAATCATTTCTAATGCAGCAGATAAACCCAACACGTTTGTCAGTTCTTTAAACCCTTCTGCAGAGGTATGTTTAATATCAAACATAACCAAATCTGCATAATGAGTAATTAATTCTTTTGCATCCGGAGTTTTTACTGTTGCATTAGTATCTACATTAGTATGTATTCCCTCCTTGCTAAGCAATTTAAATAATTCGATGACTTCCTTACTCTGCAAACAGGGTTCTCCTCCTGATACAGTAACTCCACCCCCATTTTTAAAATACGGCCGCATGTTTTTGGCCCGTCTCACAATTTCTTGAATATCGATTTTTTCTCCGCCTTGTTTAGTTATTGTATCGGCATTTTGGCAATAGAGGCATTTCAAGTTACATCCTTGTAGGAAGACAACTAAACGTATTCCCGGTCCATCATGTGCTCCAAACGATTCTATTGAGTGTATTTTAAGTGTAGTCATAGTGCCAAATTAGTGTATATAAAAAGAAACGCAGCTTGTTTAGCTGCGTTTCCTTAATCTCGTATTATAAATATAATATTACATAGAGTCATGAAAAGAACGCGTAATCACTTCCATCTGCTGTTCACGCGATAAACGAGTGAAGTTAACAGCATAGCCTGATACGCGAATAGTCAACTGAGGATATTCTTCCGGACGTTCCATTGCATCCTGAAGCAAGCTTCTGTCGAGTACATTTACATTCAAGTGTTGTGCATTTTGAGCGAAATAACCATCAAGAATAGCAACTAAGTTTGTAATGCGTTCGCTTTTCCCCTTACCCAATGAGTTAGGAACCATTGAGAATGTGTTCGAGATACCATCTTGCGAATCTTTATAGTCAATTTTAGCCACAGAGTTCAATGAAGCAATGGCTCCATGTGTGTCGCGACCATGCATAGGGTTTGCTCCCGGAGCAAAAGCTACACCTTTTTTACGACCATCGGGAGTTGCACCTGTTTTCTTACCATATACCACATTAGAAGTAATAGTAAGTACCGATAACGTAGGATTAGCATCTTTATAAACAGGTAATACTTTCAACTCATTGCTGAATCGAGATACCACATTTTTGGCTAATTGGTCTACTTTATCATCATCGTTTCCATATTTAGGAAAATCACCTTCAATTTCAAAATCTATTGTAAGACCTTCTTCATTTCGAATTGGTTTCACTTTAGCATATTTAATGGCTGACAATGAATCGGCTACAATTGATAGACCTGCAATACCATAAGCTAAGTTAATTTTAGGGTTAGTATCGATTAGGGCCATTTGGGCTTTTTCATAGTAGTATTTATCATGCATGAAATGAATAATATTCATAGATTCATTGTACACGCGAGCCATTTCTTTCATGGTTTTTTTGAAGTTATCCATAACCTCATCAAAATCTAATACATCACCCTTTAAAGCCGGAATACCTTGTATAACCTCTGTACCTGTATTTTCACATCTACCCGCATTAATTGCCAACAATAAAGTTTTTGCTAAATTGCAACGAGCTCCGAAGAATTGAATGTGGCGACCTAAGTCTTGGAACGATACACAACAAGCAATACCATAATCATCGGTACAGTTATTTGTTCGCATCAAATCATCATTTTCATATTGAATAGATGAGGTGTCGATTGAAACTTTAGCGCAGTAGCGTTTGAAGTTTTCCGGCAGATTTTGCGCCCAAAGAATAGTGATGTTAGGCTCAGGCGATGGTCCTAAATTGTATAATGTATTTAAAAAACGGAAAGCTGTTTTTGTAACTTTACTTCGACCGTCAACTAACATACCTCCTATTGATTCAGTTACCCAAGTAGGGTCTCCTGCGAAAATTTCATCGTAAGCACTCATACGAAGGTGGCGAACTAAACGTAGCTTCATTACGAATTGGTCAACATATTCTTGTGCTTGTAATTCTGTAATCATTCCACGATTTAAATCGCGTTCAATATAAATATCTAGAAATGAAGACACAGAACCCAAAGACATAGCTGCACCATCTTGTTCTTTAACTGCAGCTAGGTATGCCATGTAAGTCCATTGAACAGCTTCTTTTGCATTTCTAGCCGGCTGAGAAAGATCGAAACCATATATTTTTCCCATTTCAATCATTTCATACAACGCCTTAATTTGCTCGGTTACTTCTTCGCGCAAACGAATTGTTGCATCGGTCATCGGACCATGAATGCCCGCCAAATCTTTCTTTTTCTCTTCAATAAGGAAATCAATACCGTAAAGAGCAACACGACGATAATCACCAATGATGCGACCACGTGCATAGTTGTCAGGTAAACCAGTCAAGAATCCCAATGAACGGAACTTGCGAATTTCATCGGTATAAGCGTCAAACACACCATCATTATGTGTTTTTGCATATTTTGTAAATACTTCAGCAACAATATCTGATGGTTTGTAGCCATGTTCCGTTAAAGCTTTTGCAACAACCTTATATCCACCAAATGGTTTCATAGCTCTTTTAAGTGGAGCATCAGTTTGTAAACCAACAATTGATTCTTTTTCTTTTGCAATATAGCCGGCAGGAAAGGAGGTCATGTTTGAAACTCTTTCTGTATCAACATCTAAAAGACCATTCTTTTCTCTTTCTTCTTTTAGTTTTAGTTTGCATATTTCCCACAATTCACGGGTATATTCTGTGGGTCCGCATAAAAAACTGTCATCTCCTGTGTAAGTTGTAATGTTTGACGATACAAAGTCGCGTAGATCAATTCTTTCAGTCCACTTAGTACCTTTGAAACCATTTGTTTCCATTTGAATGTTTGTTTATTTAGTTGTTTAAATTATTATAATATACAGATTGCATTGATTGTAACCTTCACTTTGCAAAAGTACAAAATCATGTTGTATAACACGAAAACTAACAATAGTAATTTCAAAAAACACTCATCAATAATATTTATATAACTTAGAGTATCATATAAATATTAAAAATCTTACTTAGACTTAGACAAACTACCGAAAAAGCGAAGAAAAAAACAAACGACCTTGCCAAAAGTTTGACAAGGTCGTTTTTCAAGTATGTGTTTTAAGAAAAATACACGTTTATTCCCATTCTATGGTTGCAGGCGGTTTAGAACTAATATCATAAACTACGCGATTGATGCCACGCACTTTATTAATAATATCGTTGGAAACCTTAGCTAAAAACTCGTAAGGTAAATGCACCCAATCAGCAGTCATTCCGTCTGTACTCATAACCGCACGAAGAGCTACTACATTTTCATAAGTTCGCTCATCTCCCATTACTCCAACTGATTGTACAGGCAACAACATAACTCCGGCTTGCCAAACATCATTGTATAAGCCGGCATCTTTCAAGCCTTGAATAAAGATGTGGTCAGCCTCTTGAAGAATACTTACTTTCTCGGGAGTTACGTCACTCAAAATTCGGATGCCTAAACCGGGACCGGGGAAAGGATGACGACCAAGTAATTCGTCGTTAAGTCCAAGCTCTTTACCTACTCGGCGAACTTCATCCTTAAATAACAAGTTTAAAGGTTCAACTACCTTAAGATTCATTTTCTCAGGTAATCCCCCTACATTGTGGTGCGATTTAATTGTTGCAGATGGTCCGTTCACAGAAACAGACTCAATAATATCCGGATAGATAGTACCTTGCCCTAACCATTTAACATTCTGAAGTTTTTGTGCTTCTTCATCAAATACTTCGATAAAATCACGACCAATAACTTTACGCTTTTGCTCCGGATCTGTTACCCCTGCAAGATCGTTCCAAAATTTAGTTTTAGCATCAACACCAATAACGTTCAATCCAAGATGTTTATAAGAATCTAAAACTCCATCGAATTCGTTTTTTCGAAGCAAGCCATTGTCCACAAATATACAAGTAAGATTTTTACCGATTGCTTTATGCAGCAACACACCTGCAACTGTAGAATCAACCCCTCCTGAAAGACCAAGTACTACCTTGTCATTGCCTAACTTTGCCTGCAACTCTGCAACTGTGGTTTCTATGAAAGAAGCCGGAGTCCAATCTTGTGAACAACCACAAATATTTACAGCAAAATTTTTAAGTAATGTTGCTCCTTCTGTTGAATGATAGACTTCAGGATGAAATTGAATAGCCCATGTGTTTTCTCCTTCAATTTTATAAGCAGCATTCGTGACATCATTGGTTGACGCAATGACATTATAGTTTTCCGGTAGGCTCTCAATAGTATCTCCATGTGACATCCACACTTGAGATCCTTTTGTCATTCCTTTTAGCAAACAGTCTTTCGTGTTAATAGTCGATAAATTTGCTCTACCATACTCTCTGCTATTTGATGGTTTTACTTCACCACCAAAGAAATGTGCTAAGTATTGTGCTCCGTAGCAAACTCCCAGCAACGGTAATTTACCTTTTATATCAGATAAATCCGGATGAGGAGCCTTCTCATCACGTACAGAAGAAGGGCTACCGCTTAAAATAACACCTTTTACAGAATCATCAATAGCCGGATGATTATTATACGGATGAATCTCGCAATAAATGTTCAACTCTCGAACTCTACGCCCAATTAGTTGCGTGTATTGCGAACCAAAATCAAGGATAAGAATTTTTTCTTGCATTCAATTAAAATTTATTTTCAGTCAAATATAATTCTATATTTAGCAGCTTGTTTAACTATACAAGCTACTTTATTATTTGTAAATTACCGTCAGTATCTGTGCAAACAATGTAAGTTGCCGTATTGACAAATAAACCGTTTTCCACTACTCCCGGTATTGTATTCAACAGCGTACTTAACGCCGTCGGGTCTTCAATCTTTTTAAATTTACAATCGATGATATAGTTACCATTATCTGTAATAAAAAGCACTTCATTTATTCTTCTCAGGGCGCAATCACACCCTAATTCCGACAATTGTCGTTGAGTTACTTCTTTGGCAAATGGAGTAACTTCAACAGGAAGTGCAAAACTACCTAGAAATTCCGACTTCTTACTGCAATCCGCAATAACAACGTAAGTTTCGCATAATGATGCTACAATTTTTTCGCGAAGAAGTGCTCCTCCTCCTCCTTTTATCAATTGTTTGTTTTTATCAAATTCATCAGCTCCGTCAATTCCCACATCAATACGCATAACCTCTGCTATATCTATCAGGGGAATGTTTTGCTCTCTAGCTAATTTTTCTGTAGATTCAGAGGTAGGTACAGCTTTTATGTTCAAACCATTTCTCACCATCTCTCCCACTTTCATAATTGTGTAGTAGGCCGTAGAACCGGTACCTAAGCCCACAGTCATGCCATCTTTTATATACTCACATGCTGCCTCACCAACTAATTGCTTATGATTCATCAGATATTTATTTTAGATTATTGTTATTCCATATTTCCCAAGCTCGTTCAGCCTGCAGCCGGAGCATTTCATCGCCATTCTTTATTATACTTCCCATTTCTTTTCCTTTTTCTAGGAATAATGTACATGCCGGATTATATACCAAATCATATAAGTAGTGCTTCTTAG
This sequence comes from Mangrovibacterium sp., assembly GCA_047975205.1. GTDB lineage: Bacteria > Bacteroidota > Bacteroidia > Bacteroidales > Prolixibacteraceae > JBKEDC01. The sequence continues at coordinate 223,388 of JBKEDC010000012.1, forward strand.
TAATATATTTATACGGTATATTAGGACATTCATCTACTTTAGGAAAAGTGCCCAAAGGTGTTGCATTTATAATTAGCTTATGCTCTGAAATAATATTTTCATTAAGTTGCTCATAGCTAAGTATATTCAATTTTGGATTAGCTGTTCTACTAACAGAAATGGCTTCTATATTTAATTCGTTCAGCACAAAATGAACTGACTTAGACGCTCCACCCGTTCCTAACACCAATGCTTTTTTATGGTAGTTAGACAACAATGGTTTTAATGACATTTCAAAACCATAGCAATCGGTATTAAATCCTTTCAGCCTTACTTTGTCATGCGTGCGAATAATTTTGATTGTATTTACTGCTCCTATTTGTTTAGCTTCTGCATCAATTTCATCTAAATAAGTCATAATATCTTGCTTGTAAGGTATCGTACAATTCAAGCCTTTTATTGATAAATTATTAGATATTAACGCCGGAAAGTCTACGATTGCATCTAATTCAAAGTTTTCATATATGCATTCGCTTATATTTTCTAAAGAAAACTTGTTTGTAAAGTATTTCTTGGAAAAAGAGTGTCCTAAACGATAACCAATGAGTCCATAAGTATTCATATCAATTATACTTTTGTTTTATGCTTACTACTTAAGCTTTCAATAACAAAAATCAAAGCAAAACCAATTATGATTAGAATAACCGCCCACATGAATTGTGGGTCCTGATGCTGCCAAGGCAATATATTTTGTTCAATAAGAGGCCTCGCTTCTCCATGTCGATCTATATAAGTTTCTACGACTTCCTTCCAAGGCCAAATTTTGTTTAATGAACCAATCATAAATCCTGACAAAAGAGCTATCGTAGCATGATAATATTTTTTGAGCAGCCATGAAAATACATTTGAAAAGGTAATTATCCCTACTCCGGCTCCTACTACAAATGTAGCTATCACAACTAAGTTTAATTCTGACAACGATTGCATAATATACTTATACATACCTAATAACAATAAAATAAAGCTACCGGATACACCCGGAAGAATCATAGCGCAAATAGCTATAGCACCCGATATAAAAATAAACCAATAATGAGTATTAGGTTCTGCTGGAGCAATTGTTGTGATAGCATAAGCCACTGCAACCCCAACTAACAGACTAATTACTTTGATCAAATTCCAATCTTCGACATCTTTCATCACATAGATAGCAGATGCCACAACTAGTCCAAAGAAAAAGGACCACACTAAAACGGAATGATTGTCTAGCAAATAAGTCACTAATTTAGCCAAAGTCAAAAAGCTAACGGCAATGCCGGCAAATAATGAAAGTAAAAAATTACCATTTACAGCACCCCAAAATAATTTAAAATTACCTTTGAGTAATAATTTTAGGTTGGGTAAATTAACGGCTTTAACAGCTCCTAACAGTTCTTCGTATATTCCGGTTATAAAGGCAATTGTACCGCCTGAAACTCCCGGAACAACATCAGCGGCACCCATAGCTATGCCTTTCAGACTTATCAGACTATAGTCTTTTAATGTTCGTTTCATATGGCTGTCAAAGATATGACTTTAATGCTTTGTAGCATCATTGTATAATTAAATAGTGTTTTTTAAGTCTAAAATATACCGCTTTGGAAGCATTTTATCGATTACGGGAAGTAATTGCGTTCACTTAAATTAATGTGGAGTATTCTAGTCAAAATAGTCATAAAAACTTACGCCGTATTGCTACTGTAAAAAAACAACATCTGATAGTGACTTTCAACCAAAGGCAAATATTATCGTAACAAGATACAATAAGTAAAGTATTTTTTTTATTAACATTAACTTCAGAAAAACGTATCTAACAGAAAGAATTATTTCAAATAATGCAAATTGGAATAATTAGTGCTATTTAAATCTCTATATTTACGTCATTTACTAGAAATCATTTTTCAATTACATAATTTTTTATGAAACAAATTAAATACGTTTCAGCTGAGGAAGCTGTAAAGGTTATAAAATCCGGAGATCGGGTTCATCTTAGTAGTGTTGCTGTTACACCACATGCTCTTATCAAACCTATGATAGAGCGCGGACGTAACAAAGAATTTACCGACGTTAAAGTTCAACACATTCACATTGAAGGACAAGTTGACTTTGCAAACCCTGAATTCGAAGGTATTTTTGCATCTGAGCAGTTCTTTGTTGGAGCTAACTTAAGAAAACAAACTCAATCGGGTTATGCCGATTATATTCCTGTTTTCTTAAACGAAACTCAGAAACTTATCCGTGAAGGGTATCTAAAAGTGAATGTAGTGCTTATCATGTGTTCAACACCAGATAAGCATGGTTATGTTTCTTTAGGAACTTCTGTTGATGCCACACTTGCTGCAATGGAACAAGCAGACTGCGTAATTGCTGCCGTAAATCCTAATGTACCACGTGCATGGGGAGATGCTATGATCAATATCGATGAGATTGACTTATTTGTAGAGGACAAAACTCCTCTTTACGCTCACGATAGTGCTGATCTCTCTGCAACTGAAATTCAAATCGGTAAAAATGTAGCCGAATTGGTGGAAGACGGCGCTTGTTTGCAAATGGGTATTGGTGGTATTCCAAATGCGGTATTAGCTCAATTAGGCAATCATAAAAATCTAGGTGTACACACAGAAATGTTTTCTGACGGTATTTTGCCATTGGTGGAAAAAGGAGTGGTAAATGGAAAATGTAAAAATATTGATCGTGGCTTAATGGTAGCCTCTTTCTTAATGGGAACACAAAAAGTATATGACTTCATAGATGATAATCCTATGGTTGCCATGAAAGATGTGGGTTACACAAATTCCGTTAGTGTTATGCGTCAATTAGATAAACTTACAGCCATCAATTCTGCTTTAGCTATAGACTTAACAGGTCAGGTATGTGCCGATTCCATTGGACCTAAGCATTATTCTGGCGTTGGAGGTCAGATTGATTTTATTAGAGGTGCCGGCTATTCCAAAGGTGGCAAACCAATTATTGCAATGCCATCAGTAACTGCCAAAGGTATTTCTAAAATCAGCAACACACTTCTTGAAGGTTCAGGAGTTGTTAGCACTCGTTCGAATGTGCATTGGATTGTTACAGAATACGGACGCGTAAACTTATACGGAAAAACATTACAAGAACGTGCTAAACTTTTGACTTCAATTGCACATCCTGATCATAGAGAAAATTTGGAAAAAGCGGCATTTGAACGTTATGGTTCTCATTATCGTTTTGTAAAAAAATAATATTGCATTTTTAATGTAAACACAGTCGTTCCTACGATTGTGTTTGTACAGTTTAGAGTATAATTTTTATATAATACATTATTTTAAAATTTCATCTATTATGAAAGTATCACATATCGAGCACATTGGCATCGCTGTAAAGAGTTTGGACGAAGCAATTCCCTACTACGAGGAAGTATTAGGTTTGAAATGCTATAAAGTTGAAGAAGTTGCCGATCAAAAGGTAAAAACGGCATTCTTCAAAGTTGGCGATGCTAAAATCGAGTTATTGGAGTCTACTGATCCGGAAGGTCCTATTGGTAAATTTGTAGAGAAAAAAGGTCCCGGCATTCACCACTTGGCTTTTGCTGTCGATAACACTGACGAAGCCTTGGCTGATGCAGAATCAAAAGGTATTAGGCTTATCGATAAAAAATCAAGAAAAGGAGCTGAAAATTTGAATATCGGTTTCCTTCACCCAAAATCAACTCTTGGTGTTTTAACTGAGTTTTGTTGCGAATAATTAATCTAAGTACGAAAAAACAACATTACAGAAATGAGTAATTTGGAAAAAGTTCAAAAATTAATTGAACTAAGAGAACAAGCTAAGCTTGGCGGTGGTCAAAAAGGTATAGATAAACAACATGCTAAAGGTAAATTAACAGCTCGTGAACGTATCGATTTGCTTCTTGATGAAAGCAGTTTTGAAGAGTTTGATATGTTCGTAACTCATCGTTGCGCCAATTTTGGCATGGAGAATAAAAAGTTCTTAGGCGATGGTATTGTTACCGGTCGCGGTACTATCGATGGTCGTATTGTATTTGTTTATGCACAAGACTTTACCGTGATTGGAGGTTCTCTATCTCAAACCATGTCAGAAAAAATCTGTAAGATTATGGATATGGCCATGCAAATGGGAGCTCCGGTGATTGGTGTTAACGATTCAGGTGGTGCACGTATTCAAGAAGGTGTAACTGCTCTTTCAGGTTATACTGAAATTTTCAAGCGTAATATTTTAGCTTCGGGAGTTATTCCTCAAATCTCAGCTATTTTTGGTCCTTGTGCCGGTGGAGCTGTGTATTCACCTGCATTAACTGACTTCATTTTGATGACAAAAGAAAAGTCATACATGTTCCTTACCGGACCTAAAGTTGTTGAAACAGTTACCGGAGAAAAAGTAACTGATGCTCAATTGGGTGGTGCAGCCGTTCACGGTAGTAAAACCGGAGTTTCTCAATTCATAGCCGAAGATGAACAAGAAGGTATTGCTCTAATTAGAAAAATGATTAGCTACATGCCTCAAAATAACATGGAGAACACACCACTTCAACCATGTGATGATCCTATCGATCGTCTTGATGATGAGCTGAACAACATTATCCCCGATAACCCAAACAAGCCTTACGATGTTAATGATATTATTCATGGTATTGTTGACAATGGCGAATTTTTGGAAGTGCACCGTAATTTTGCTCAAAATATTGTTGTAGGTTTTGCTCGCTTCAATGGTCAATCTGTGGGTATTGTGGCCAACCAGCCTAAATATATGGCAGGAGTACTTGATATTAACTCTTCACGTAAAGCAGCTCGTTTTGTTCGCTTCTGCGATAGCTTTAACATCCCATTGGTAACGCTTGTTGATGTTCCCGGATTTATGCCGGGTACTGCTCAAGAATATGGTGGTGCTATTACTCATGGTGCTAAATTATTATTTGCTTATGGTGAAGCTACTGTTCCTAAAGTAACTGTGGTAATGCGTAAAGCTTATGGCGGTGCTTATTGTGTAATGAGTCCTAAGCATCTTCGCGGCGATATTAACTATGCTTGGCCGACTGCTGAAATTGCAGTTATGGGACCTGAAGGTGCAGCCAATGTTATCTTTAGCAAAGAGATTGCAGCATCAGAAAACCCTGAAGTTGTTCGTCAAGAAAAAATTCAAGAGTATAAAGACAAGTTTGCTAACCCATATAATGCAGCACAATATGGTTTCATTGATGATATCATTGAACCAAGAAACACACGTTTCCGTATCATCCGTGCATTAGAAGCTTTGGCAACTAAAAAAGATACTTTACCAGCGAAAAAACACTCAAATATTCCATTATAGAATAACTTTAAACTAACAAACTTATGCTAATGAGATTCAGATATCTTTCAGTTATCGGAATCTTGAGTCTATTATTGGTAGCCTCCGGAGGGACAGTCTGTGCCCAAGGGGCTACCGATTTTAGGTTTAATGAGATTCTGATTCACAACAATTCAAACTACGTTGATAGCTACGGTAATCGTTGCCCATGGGTTGAATTGGTAAATACATCATACAGCAACATAAACATTGCCGGATGTTATTTATCAAACGATAGAAATAATTTAACCAAATATTGGATACCTAACGATTCCCCTTCTACCCTAATTCCCCCTCGTGGTTTTGTCTTATTTTTTGGAAGTAGTCAATCTTCTAAAAGTATTTATCATCTAAACTTCAATTTCCACGAAGGAGAAACTATATATCTTGTCAATGGCAATGGAAAGGACATTATTGATGAATTGGTAATTCCTACTCACATTCCGAATGATATTGCTTATTCTCGATCAGGAATCGATTCGAGCACGTGGAACTTATCGGAGCATCCTACTCCTATGGCTAATAATGACCATAGCAGGAGAGCTTCTTCCGGAGAAAAATTCATAGAACATGATCCAACCGGACTGGGCATGGTGGTTATCGCCATGACCGTTGTTTTTAGTGTACTTGCCATTCTTACCTTATTTTACTTACTTATAGGACGTATATTTACACGTAAGGTTGTAGTTGCTAAAACAGATGAAGAAGGCGAAAATGTAAAAACTAACAAAATCGTACTTTCAGGAGAAATTAATGCAGCTATTGCGCTAACTATCTATCAATATCAAAACGAAATTCATGATTATGAAACAACGGTATTGACCATTAATCAAGCTGTAAAACCATACTCTCCATGGAACTCTAAACTGCAACTATTGAATAGATTTCCTAACCGCAAATAAAAACCTGATTATGAAAAAGAAATTTCAATTTAAAATAAACGGTAACAATTATAACACTGAAATTATCAATGTTGAAGATAATATTGCTGAAATTGAAGTGAACGGCACTAAATATCAAGTGGAATTAACCGATAGGATCAAGCCCACTCCGAAAACGCCTAAACTAGTTCGCTCTCAACCTATACAAACTATAGCTCCGCAAAAACCGGCTTCTTCGGAAGGCGCTAAATCAGTTAACTCTCCTCTGCCGGGAATAGTGTTGGAAATAAATAAACGAGTGGGCGATACTGTTAAAGCCGGAGATGTAATTATGTTGCTAGAAGCTATGAAGATGGAAAATAACATCGAGGCAGATAGAGATGGCGTAATTGCAAGTATAGAAAAAGACAAAGGAGCTACCGTAATGGAAGGCGATGTTCTATTCACCATTGAATAAAAAGGAGGCTAACTATGGATAATTCATTTTTTAATTTCGTGACTGAGCATCTTACACAGTTCTTGCAGTTCACAGCCTTTGCCAATGTCACGGTAGGGCATCTTATCATGATATGTGTTGGTCTATTTTTTATTTATTTGGCCATTGCCAAAGAATTTGAACCCATGCTACTAATTCCAATTGGATTTGGTATGATTGTGGGTAATATTGCCTTCTCTCCCGGTTATAAAATTGGGGTTTATGAATCCGGATCAGTACTTAATTACCTCTATTTCGGAGTACAACAGGGCATCTATCCTCCACTTATATTTTTGGGTATAGGGGCAATGACTGACTTTTCGGCATTGATATCAAATCCTAAGTTAATACTAATCGGAGCAGCAGCACAATTCGGTATATTCGCCGCCTATTGCATTGCGCTTTCACTAGGATTTACACCAAACGAAGCCGGTGCTATCGGTATTATTGGTGGTGCTGACGGTCCTACGGCTATCTTCATTTCATCTAAGCTTGCACCCGATTTAATGGGAGCCATTGCTATATCGGCATACTCTTATATGGCATTAGTGCCAGTTATTCAACCTCCTATTATGCGTTTGCTAACCACGAAAAAAGAACGCGTAATTCGTATGCGTCCACCAAGAGCCGTATCCAAGAAAGAAAAGCTCATTTTTGCCTTGTCAGGAATGCTTCTTACTACTTTTATTGTACCATCAGGACTACCTTTACTTGGAATGTTGTTTTTTGGAAACCTGCTGAAAGAAAGTGGTGTAACTCGTCGATTAGCTGATACAGCTAAGGGTCCGCTAATTGATACCGTAACTATTTTGTTAGGGCTTACTGTTGGTGCATCAACCCAAGCTACAACGTTTCTTACATGGAAGTCATTAGGTATATTTTTCTTAGGAGCACTATCTTTTGTTATTGCTACAACAATTGGTGTGTTGTTTGTAAAATTCATGAATCTATTTTTAAAAGAAGGTAATAAAGTTAATCCGCTCATTGGAAACTCTGGAGTATCTGCAGTTCCCGATTCTGCACGTGTCTCTCAATTAGTAGGTTTAGAATATGATCGTTCTAATTATCTGCTTATGCATGCTATGGGTCCAAATGTGGCAGGAGTTATCGGTTCTGCTGTTGCTGCAGGTATATTATTAAGCTTCTTAATGTAAATAATATCTCCTGACGGATTAAGAAAGCGTGAAATCTCAACAGATTTCACGCTTTCTTATTTTGATTTTAATCTTTACAAAAAAGTATTCTATTAAAAATCTTACTTCTTAAATTTTCACCTCTACCTATCTAAATGTATATTTGTAACTTTCAGACTAATTAACAATTATCTAAACTGATGGAAAAACGGAAGAAAAAACTTTTAAAAGAAATTCGAAGCTATTTAATTATAACTATAGCCTTAGCAATTGGAGGTTTAGGTTGGACAGCTTTTCTTATACCGGCAGGAATTGTGGGCGGAGGTTTAACCGGTATTGCTACAATTCTACTTTTCTCTTTTGGTTGGGATCCGGGACTAACAACCTTGATTATAAATACATTATTGATTCTCCTAGCTACGAGAATATTAGGAACATCGTTCGGCATTAAAACGATATATAGCGTTCTTTTATTTTCGGGTATATTGAGCATATTCAGTAAGATATTTACCGAACCTTTAGTATCAGAAGTGATGATGAACACCATCATCGGAGGTATACTGATTGGCACATCATCGGGTATTATTTTTATAAATGGAGGAAGCACTGGAGGAATAGATATCATCGCTTTAATCATTAATAAGTATAAAAATATCAGCTTGGGTCGTTTACTCTTAAGCATAGACGTAATCATCATTTCATCATCTTTTTTCTTAGTAGAGAGCTCTTCAATAGAAACAGTCGTTTATGGATTAATGACCATGGCAATTTTAGCTTATACTGTTGATCTCATTATATCGGGGAATAAACAAACCATGCAGTTTTTTATTATTTCGAACAAACCGGAAGAATTAAAACATGCTATTATTTATGATGCAGAGCGAGGGCTAACAATCTTCAATGCAGAAGGTGGCTATTCAGGCGATGAGCGAAAAGTTCTCATGGTAATTTCTAACAAACGCGAAATGCAAGAAGTGTTCAACGTAATAAAAGAAGTTGATCCGGAAGCTTTTATTACTGTAGGAACCGTAATGGGAGTTTACGGTCTAGGATTCGATAAGATTCATAGTTCCAGATAAACAAAACCTATTTTATCTTTAAAATGGTTCGACCCAAATCTACGAGAATCATTTTCTACTTATCAGTATAAATTCAAAAAATAAGAAAGTGAGTATTTTTAACATTGAAATACTCACTTCCTTATTATATTTTTAAAAGACTCCCCCTACTCCATTATATTCATTCTAGCAAAAGGCACGGCTTCCTGCCCAATGAACTCTCTTTTTTTATATTTATAGTGACCAACCATGGCAATCATGGCTGCATTATCCATCGTAAAAGCAAATTTAGGAATAAACATTTTCCACCCCCTTTTTTTTGCCTCTTTTCGTAAAGCATTCTGTAATCCGGAATTAGCTGACACTCCTCCGGCTACGGATATTTCTCTCACCCCTGTTTCTTTAGCTGCTCGAATAAGCTTATTCAACAAGATATCAATAATAGTTTTTTGCAATGATGCACACAAATCTTTTTTATTTTCTTCAATGAAATCAGGATTTTCTTTCAATCTATCTCTTAAAAAGTAAAGAAAACTTGTTTTCAATCCGCTAAAAGAATAGTCTAATCCTTGTATGCGAGGTTTGGCAAACTCAAAAGCATTCGGATTTCCTTCTTTCGCTAATCTATCGACTACCGGGCCGCCGGGATAAGGTAAGCCCATAACTTTAGCACATTTATCAAATGCCTCACCGGCTGCATCATCAATAGTTTGCCCAATAACTTCCATTCTTAAATGTTCGTGCACAAGTACTATTTGAGAATTTCCTCCACTAACCAATAAACAAAGATGCGGAAATCTTGGCGAATCATTTTCTGCATCAAATTCGTTGATAAAATGTGCTAAAATATGCCCTTGCAAATGGTTGACTTCTATCATAGGAATATTTAGGCCCTGAGAAAGCCCTTTAGCAAAAGAGGTGCCTACTAATAATGAGCCTAATAACCCCGGACCTCTGGTAAAAGCAATAGCACTCAATTCCTCGGGCTTAATACCCGCCTGCTTAATAGCTTGGTCAACCACAGGAACGATATTTTGTTGGTGAGCTCTCGATGCCAATTCCGGAACAACACCGCCATAAGCCTCATGTATTTTTTGACTTGCTACTATATTGGATAGTAAAAAACCATTCTTTAGTACAGCTGCCGATGTATCATCACATGATGATTCTATGCCTAATATTATACTATCTTTTTCTTGCATGATTTCGTTATTTGCAATATTCTCTAATTGTAACAATGCTTTTTGGTAATTTACAGCGAACAGAATTCAGCGAGTATTTACCCTTATCTGAGCAATCCTTCTAAACTCCACACAAACGTTTATAGATTTCACAACCTACCCAAGCATCAGTGGCAGCATAGCGTTGTTGAGCTTCTGTAAGGATTGGAGCTTCCCAATTACTTAATCGTTGTGATTTAGAAATCTTAAACCCTAAAATTATGGCTGAAAGCTTGAGTAAGCTCATATCCTCAATACCAAATTTCTTTACATAAGATTGAAGCTCAACAAAACCCTTGGGAATAAATCCATTCAATTTATTCAAAGCTTTAATATCATCACGAATAGCCACTCCTGCTTTTATAATGTCGGAGGACGACAATATCATCTTTAGCTCATTGGAAAGCCCTATTTTCTTCAACTGAAAAAGAAATACTTTGTTACCATCAGAAAGTTGCAACAAAGCTACCGAGTTGCTTTCTCCTTTTTTAAAAGATGGTTTTGTTTCGGTGTCAAAACCTAAAATACGGCACTCTTTCAAGTATTCAATGGCCTCTCGTTCTTTCTTTTTGGTATCAACTACTGTAATTGTCCCTCCAAAAGTTTGCACATCAATGTTTGCCAATTCTTCTTTTGATATGCTTTCTCGATATAATGGTGACTTTCTTTTTGCTAAACCATTCATACCTACTCCCCGCTTACATCATATTTTCCTGCTAACCAATTCGGTATTGACTTTCCATTTTCTTCTTCCGATTGGATACGTACTTCTTGTTCAAAATCTATATCAGTATATATGAGTTCATGAATCGGACGCTGAACATTCACCAACTTCTGCCCCCAATAATGCCTAAAGTGCTCTGCACACTCTCCAAGAGCTTCCTGCATTACATGGTCATCAGCTGTTCGATAATTCATAATGAAATTTTTTAAATCTTGATAGATGTCAAGCAACGATTCCGATATACTTTCAGCTAATGCTTCTTCTGAATACTGCATATCTTCAGTAAATACTTCCTTGTAATCATCGTGTTCACCTAAAAGGTTTCTTATCCTCCCTTGCAAATAAGCATAATCAACCTCTGTAACAAAACTTTCTGTAAAAGTATATTCTTCGCTTTCCGATACTTCGGGTAACATGCTTGTTTTGAGATACAATAATGGTAATATCTTCTGAGCTATTAAGAGCATTTTTTTTGCTCTTAATGTACCTGATTCTTCAATAAAAGTACAGTATTCATTTGAAACAGTTACAAACTCTACAACTTGTTTGGAATATATGATTGAGTTTAATTCTTCTGACATATTTTCTTTTTGATTACCTGCAAAGATAAAATAAACGAGCTAAATTACTTGCTTGTTGCAGATTGAAAATAAGTAATAATAACATGTGCATGAAATAAACAAAAAAAGACGATGACTTCTTATTTATTATTAAATCATGCCGTACAATAAAAAACCCTCGCAACAAGTGTGAATGTATTTCACAAAAGTTGCGAGGGTTTATGTTATAGCTTTATGCTGTTCCTATTCTTGAGAATAGTCCATCGCTGCCATACGTTTATAACTGTTATAACGCCATTTGGCATTTTCTTCAGAAGCCGCAAATAATTCTTTAGCTTCTTCAGGGAATGCTTTCACTAATGAAGTATAACGCACCTCTCCTGCTAAGAAGTCTTGGAATTTATCCCATTGAGGCTCTTTTGAATCTAATACAAATGGATTTTTACCTTGCTCTTCTAATTCCGGATTGTATCGGAACAATGACCAATATCCGGCTTCTACAGCTTGTTTAGCTTCGGCTTGAGATTTACCCATACCTGCTCTCAATCCATGGTTGATACATGGTGAGTAAGCTATAATCAACGATGGTCCCGGATATGTTTCAGCTTCTCTCAAAGCTTTCAATACTTGCGATTGATTAGCTCCCATTGAAATCTGAGCCACATAAACATAACCATAAGACATAGCCATTACGCCCAAATCTTTCTTACGGATTTTTTTACCTGAAGCAGCAAATTTAGCCACAGCACCAACCGGAGTTGATTTCGAAGCTTGACCACCGGTGTTTGAATAAACTTCCGTATCCATTACCAAGATATTTACATCTTCACCCGATGCTAGCACATGGTCAACACCACCATAACCGATATCATATGCCCATCCGTCACCACCGAATATCCAAACTGATTTTTTAGCTAGATATTGTTTCAATGAAAGTATGTCTTTAGCATATGAAGCAGAGCTTCCTTCCAAAGCTTTCACTACATTGGCTGATGCTACAGTAGTTTTATCACCATCTTGTTTAGTTGCAATCCACTCGTTGAAAGCTTCTTCAACAGAGGCATCAACACCTGAGACTATTGCGTCTTTCATGATTTGCTCAATACGGTCGCGCTGAGCCGAAACACCCTCTGCCATACCGAAACCGAACTCTGCATTATCCTCAAACAACGAGTTAGCCCAAGCCGGACCACATCCGCTAGCTTTACTTTTGGTGTAGGTTGATGCAGGAGCCGATCCGCCATAGATTGAAGAACAACCGGTAGCATTAGCAATCATCATGCGTTCGCCATAAAGTTGCGTAATCAGTTTCACATACGGTGTTTCTCCACAACCGGCACAAGCTCCCGAGAATTCAAATAATGGTTGTGCAAATTGGGTATTTTTAACCGTTTTGAATTTATCTACAACCTCTTTATAAGTTACATTTTTATCCATATAGTCCCAACGGGCAACTTCAGCTTGTTGGCTATCTGTAGATGTCATTTGAAGTGCTTTTGTTTTTGATGGACAAACATCGACACAGTTTCCACAGCCTGTACAGTCTAAAGTGGAAACTTGAATGCGAAATTGAAGTCCTTCAAATTGTTTCTTAGGAGCTGCATCAATAGTAACAGTACCTTCAGGTGCTACCGCAACTTCGCTTTCATTTAACAAGAATGGGCGGATAGCAGCGTGAGGACAAACATAAGCACATTGGTTACACTGAATACAATTTTCAGATTGCCATTCCGGAACGTGAACTGCAATACCTCGTTTTTCATATTGAGAAGTACCATGCTCAAAAGTACCATCTTCATAACCAACGAATTTAGATACCGGAAGACTATTTCCCTTTTGTGCATTGATAACATCAACAAACTGACTGATATATTCAGGACGGTCAATAGCTACAGTTGTTTCTTCTGCTTCAATGCTTTTCCATTCGGCAGGAATATCAACTTCAACCACATTTTTACCACCTGCGTCAACAGCAGCATAGTTCATGTTTACTACTTTCTCTCCTTTTTTACCATATGATTTTACGATGGCTTTTTTCATTTCTTCTACAGCTTGCTCGTAAGGAATTACGCCTGTAATTTTGAAGAAAGCAGCTTGCATAATAGTATTTGTACGTGTTCCTAGCCCTAGTTCTTCACCTAATTTAGTACCATTGATGATATAAAATTTGATTTCGTTTTCAGCTAAATAACGCTTCATATTATTAGGAAGACGTTTTTTTGTTTCTTCTGCACTCCAAATAGAGTTAAGCAAGAAAGAACCTCCTTTTTTCAATCCTTTCAATACATCATAAAGATTGATGTATGCAGGAACATGACAAGCAACAAAGTTAGGTGTAGTCACTAAATAAGTAGAACGAATCGGGCTATCTCCGAAACGTAAGTGAGAACAAGTGAAACCACCTGATTTCTTAGAATCGTATTCGAAATATCCTTGACAAGTTTTATCGGTTGCTCCACCAATGATTTTAATAGAGTTTTTGTTGGCGCCTACAGTACCATCAGAACCTAAACCATAAAACTTAGCCTCGTAAATATCTTCAGGAGAAATTTTAATTTCTTCTTTAAGTGGAAGAGATTTAAACGTAACATCATCTACAATACCTAAAGTAAAACCTCCTTTAGGTTCATTCATTGCCAAGTTTTCATAAACCGCTAAGATTTGAGATGGTGTAGTATCTTTAGAACCTAGTCCGTAACGACCTCCAATGATAAGTGGTGCATTGGATTTTCCATTAAACAACTCACAAACATCTAAATAAAGAGGTTCGCCATTTGCTCCTGGCTCTTTAGTTCGATCTAATACACAAATACGTTTAACCGACTTTGGCAGTGCATTTATGAAATATTTAGCACTAAACGGGCGATATAAGTGGACTGACATCAATCCTATTTTTTGACCTTGAGTAGCCAAATAATCAATAGTTTCTTTGATTGTTTCAGTTACAGATCCCATTGCGACTACGATGTTTTCAGCATCAGCAGCACCATAATAATCAAATGGGTGATACTCGCGACCTGTAATCTTAGTAATTTCTTTCATGTATCCTTCTACAATATCAGGAACAGCATCATAGAATGGATTCGAAGCTTCTTTTGCTTGGAAGAAGATGTCCGGATTTTGTGCAGTACCACGAGTCACAGGATGCTCCGGATTCAGAGCCCTGTCGCGAAAATCTTGCAATGCTTCCATATCCACCAATGGACGAATAGCTTCCATATCAATAGATTCAATCTTTTGAATTTCATGAGATGTACGGAATCCGTCGAAGAATGATAAAAATGGAACTCTAGATTTCAGCGTTGCTAAATGAGAAACGCCTGCTAAGTCCATTTCTTCTTGCACTGAACCTGCTGCTAACATAGCAAATCCGGTTTGACGAGTTGCATAAACATCAGAGTGATCGCCGAAAATTGATAGTGCGTGACCGGCAAGCGCACGTGCACTCACATGAAATACTGTTGGCAACAGCTCTCCTGCGATTTTGTACATATTAGGAATCATCAACAATAAACCTTGAGAGGCTGTATAAGTTGATGTCATAGCTCCCGATTGCAAAGCACCGTGAACGGCACCTGCAGCACCTGCTTCAGATTGCATCTCAGCCAAACGAACCGGACGTCCGAAGAGGTTTTTTTGTCCTTTAGCTGCCCATTCATCCACATATTCAGCCATAGTTGAAGATGGTGTGATTGGATAAATACAAGCAACCTCACTGAACATGTAACTCATATACGCAGCAGCGTAGTTACCATCACATGTAATGAACTTTTTTTCTTTTGCCATTTTATCAGATTTAATTTAACCTATTTATTATATTCTATTTTATTATCTTCTAATATAAGAATCCAAATAACCACAATGGAATCTTATTTTCTCTGCCTACCTCTATTCTACCTACGGCAGCATAGGCATCCATGCTTGTTGCCTCATGATACTTACCTCCTACCGTGAAATCATAAGTGCCGTTTATTAAAAAATCACCCGTTGATGAAGAATTAATTACATCAGTAGAAGACACTTGATTACAGAAAAATGTTTTACGAATAGTATCGATTCCGAAATTTTCAGGAGAAACAGCATAAAGAATATTTGTATTGTGTGCATACACACATTCCGGTTTCTTTTGCGAATCCTCATCCCCATCAGCATATATTAAATTAATTAATCGAGCATTTTTTAAATATCTTAAATAATTAATAACAGTGGCACGAGAGGTTTCAATTTCCGAACTCAGCTTGCTAATATTGGGTGTAAACGGAGTTTGATTACAAATTAGTCGAAGCAGCTTACGAAGCTTAGGTAAGTATTTAAGTTCTATTTGATTTAATGAAGTAATGTCAATCTCTAAGGCAAGATTAATATGTTTAAGCAATCGATTGCAATCATTAAGCTGCAAATCGGTTGAATAAGGATAATATCCATTAACCATATACTGATCAAAATAAGCCAATGGCATAACTTGATCAGTTATTTCTTTAGCTATTTTCTCATGATTTTTCACAATATCATCGAAAGTATAACTCTTAAACTGAGAATTCGTTTTGTAATTCAAAAATTCTCTAAATGATAGCCCTTTTAAATGATATATGGCTACAATTTCTTTCAAACGAGCATCGGCTTCCCATACTCGAAGAACCGGTGAAGCAGAAAAAACAATTCGCAACTCCGGAAAATCATGATAGCAACGGATCAACTCCTCTATCCAATATGGGTATTTATGAATCTGATCAAGTACGAGTATCTTTCCTCCTCTTTTGTAAAAATCATCTGCAAAATTATAAATCTTCCGTTTTGTAAAGTAAAAACTATTTAAATCAACATACAGACAAGAATTGTCATGTTTAAACTTTTCACAAACCAATTCAACAAGAAAATCAGACTTTCCCACTCCACGAAATCCTTTTATACAGATTAGCCGTTTCGACCAGTCAATTGTTTCCATCAAACATCTTTGAAGCTTAGTTTGATGGCCTTCAACTAATAAATCGTGTATTTCTCTGAGGTTTTCCATTTTATTTTTACAATTGCCAGCAAATGTATGCAATAAGAGATTGATTTTGCTATCTGTAGGTATCAAAAAACCA
Organism: Mangrovibacterium sp.; assembly: GCA_047975205.1. Classification (GTDB taxonomy): domain Bacteria; phylum Bacteroidota; class Bacteroidia; order Bacteroidales; family Prolixibacteraceae; genus JBKEDC01. The sequence continues at coordinate 239,872 of JBKEDC010000012.1, forward strand.
AAAAACATGCTATTTATACCGCATAAAAATAAGATATCTAGTAAGTTCATTGCTTATATCTACAAAATTTCCATAGATACATTTGTGACTTTAGCTCTCAACATCAACCAATTACTTCTCCCAATAAAGAGGGAATATTCTAGATTAAACGTTTTAAATTTCCCTACATATAGGGATTGTATTGCTATTTAGATTGATTTTACTTTGTAGAAGTCCTTAAGGAAATAACAATCAAAATTCAATATTATGAGTAAAATCGGAATTTTTTACGGTTCTTCAACCAGAAATACAGAAACAATTGCTGAAACTTTAGCAAAAGAATTAAAGGCTGAAACCTATGATGTATCAGCTGCCTCAATTGCTGAGCTGAACGCCTGCGATAAACTTATTCTAGGTACTTCAACCTTAGGAATCGGCGATTTGCAAGACGATTGGGATTGTTTTCTCGACACTTTGGTAAACGCCGATTTAAATGGAAAAACAATTGCTCTTTTTGGTTTAGGAGATGCTGACGGCTATCCGGATAGCTTCGTTGATGGTATGGGAATACTATATGATACCATAAAAGATAAAGGATGTATCATTGTTGGTGAAACGGCTACTGACGGCTATGAATATGAAGAATCAAAAGCTGAAGTTAATGGAAAATTTGTTGGTTTAGTCCTAGATGAAGACAATCAGAGTGATAAAACTGAGGCTCGAGTACAAGCATGGGTAACACAGATTTCGTCTGTTTTTTAAGTAAAATATTATGGAGGTTCTGAATCACCATATATATGAGTACAAAAAAGGATTGAGAAATCTAGTATTACATACGATATGCAGCGACAAGATTGAATCGGCAAAGCAAAAATTGGCTAGACAGCATATCAATTTTTGTGTGCAAAAAGTCAGCGAAAGAAAATTCAATATTTTCTTCGGAAAAAGAGAATGTGTAAATATCGCCAATGAATTTACCCACAAATCCTTATCAGATCTTACGGCAGAAGAAGATTTTATGCTTGGTATCATGTTAGGATATGATTGCATGCAGCAATGTCAACGATACATAACCAAGAAAGGGCAATTCATCGACAATATGAAACTCATTCGAGTTTAGCCTATAAAAAAGATGCAGATTATTTACATCTGCATCTTTTTTAATGATAACATGGTTAGTATTCAGAAAAATAGCGCATAAATTGAGCTCGCTCATACATTTGAGGATTTACTCCTTTATAAGAAAGTCTGCCTCTAAAATCAGCGATACTTTTAAAATTCCATTTTTGCATAAAATCTCTTAACTCCTGAAGCATTCCGGCTATAACCTGATTGCCGTTAATATACACAGAGGAACACACTTGCACAACTTGCGCCCCAGCTAAAAGTTGTTTAATAGCTGCTTCTCCGTCATGAATACCGGTTGATGCTGCTATTTCCAATTCGGGAACAGCCGTGCTAGTGATGCCAATCCATCGCAACGAACGGCGAATATCACTAGGATTACTAAAAATCTCTCCCGATATCATTTCAAGTGTGTTGATATTGATATCCGGTTCATAAAAACGATTAAACATCGTTACCGCAGAAGCTCCTGCCGCCAATAGCTTCTCAACAAAAGCAACGATATTAGTGAAATTACAACCTATTTTCATAGCAACCGGAATAGAAACTTCTTTGCACACTTCTTGAAGCAATGTTACATAGCTTTGCTCTATATCATGATTCAATATATCTTTCCCTGTCGGCACATAAAACACATTTAATTCCAAGGCATCGGCACCGGCGTTTTCTAATTCTTTGGCAAAACTAACCCATTCATTAGCTGATATGCAGCTAATGCTCGCTATAACAGGTATGGAAACCGTAGATTTAGCTTCTCGCAACAAATCAATATGCTGTGTTAGGCTATGCTGGCGGGTATATGCTTTTATATACTCTTCAGCTTCCGGGTATAAATTACTTTTAGTCAGCAAATGACTAACCTCTCCTGTTATTTGTTCTTCAAATAAAGATTTTAGAATAACGGCTCCTGCACCGGCATTCTCTAATTCTTTAATGTTAGAAGCAGAGCTTGTAAGCCCTGAACTTGCAACAATAATCGGGCTTTTTAAGTTCAAGCCCATGTATTTTGTATTTAGCTTCATAATAGTCCGTTTAGACGTATTTCTATTAATTTCTTACTCCAAAAATTGCACTACCCACACGAACCATAGTGCTTCCTTGCTCTATTGCCAAATGATAATCACCCGACATGCCCATCGATATTTCTTTGAAGCTTACATCATCATTGAAATATTCGTTCCGTAAACTTATGAAAATATTTTTTAAGTTAGAAAATTCTTCCTCAATTTGTTTTCTATTATCTGTATGGCTAGCCATTCCCATAATTCCACAAAGCTGAATATGAGTCAATTTTTTAAATTCATCAGAATCTAGCATTTCTTTGACCTCAACAAGATTTAAGCCAAATTTAGTTTCCTCCTCAGCTATATGAAATTGCAATAAACAATTAATTATTCGATTATTTTTTTGAGCCTCTTTATCAATCTGTTTTAAAAGTTTCCATGAATCAACACCATGTATCAAACTGATAAAAGGAGCAATATATTTTACTTTATTGGTTTGCAAATGTCCGATAAAATGCCACTCAATATCTTGAGGCAAGCATTCATGTTTAGCAACTATTTCCTGCACTTTATTTTCACCAAACATGCGTTGTCCGGCATCATAAGCCGCCAGAATGTCTTCTTTAGGTTTATATTTAGATACCGCAACCAAACAAACATTTTGTGGTATTTGGGCTTTTATTGAAGTTATATTTTCGGCAATACTCATTTTTATCGTTAATTGTTTTATTACCTTTTATTTTCTTTTGAGAATCACCATCGTAGCTCCATAACCATACTCTTGAAAGCTGGCATCTTGATAGTCATACTTCTTATATTTACGATTAAGCTCTCGACGAACCTCATTTTTCAATCGTCCTTCTCCAATGCCGTGTATAAAAACAATCTTTTTCACTTTGTTCGACTTTATGGCACCCTCCATCTTCTCATTAAAAGTCTTCATTTGCAAATCTAACATATCTTTAGGTGTCATACCTGTTTCGGAATCTACCAATTCGTGCAAATGCAAATCAACTTCCGTAAGTTCCAGCCATTCCTCTTTCTTAGGAGTAGGGTTAATACGCGCCGGCTCCACATCAACTTTATTCACAACTACTTTTAATTCTTCTACAGCTTTGTCAAATTCATTTTCATTTAATTTGAATAACATGGCAGGAGTTGAAAAATAGACATTCTTTTTAAAACTACCGGCTTTATAGAACCTTACAGAATTGACATCAATAGTTTTTAAAATCGGTTGATGTAGTATCGATGCTTCATCTTTGTAGAACAAAAGTTGAAAAACAAATGTGGGCAACTTGGCAATATCGGCCGACGACAGATTATTGATGATTTGCTTTGTATTTGGATTTACCTCTCCGGTTTGTTGTGCCTCATATTGAAAACCATCGTAATGCATGTAATTGTAAACTAAGGTCTGATTACTATCATTCACAATATACATTTTAGTCACGCCCTCGAGCGGATTATGACTATTCTCCGGAACAAATGCCAACTGAAAATTAGGTTCATCATTACCGGTTATTTGAATCGTTTTCTTTTTAACTTCTTCTCTCACCGATATTTCTTGCATCCCTTGTCTCACAAAATCGGTGGTAGTTGGTTGCTTGGGTTCTGTTTTCTTCACATTGTCTAAGCTCCCCTGTTGTTCACCAACCAAAACTATTTCATTAGTTAGTGTAGGTATTTCAAAACCATCTTCATTTTCTACATGCACCATGTTTTTACCAACTAATTTAGTAACAGTACCTCCACCTACATCATTTAAAAATTTTACTTTATCACCTATTCTATATTGCATGACTATATATTTATTAGTTATAGAAAGACTATTAGTGTAGAATTTTATTCAACAAATCTTTCCTATTCATTTTTATTAATTCATTTCGTATCTCTCGTTGATATTCTTTCTTATACCAAAAGAAGAATTTGCGTTGTGCCAGTTTTTCAGTCTTTGTTTTTGCCGTATATACTTTTTCTAATGTATATGGATTATAGCCTGAATAGTAAATAACCGTTGAAAGTGTCATCGGTGTTGGAGTGAGATCTTGCACTTGCTCCAACTGAAAATTTAACTTTTTGGTTTCTGCAGCTAAATTAGCCATATCTTCATTGGTGCACCCCGGATGGCTAGAAATAAAATATGGTATTAACTGCTGTTTCATACCTTCTTTCCTATTTACTTCATCAAAAATCCGTGTCATTTCATAAAACAATTTAAAACTAGGTTTGCGCATTAATTTCAATACATTATCGGAAGTATGTTCAGGTGCCACTTTCAGCCTGCCCGACACATGGTGTTTAATTACTTCTCTCAGATAACTTAAATTGGCTTGGTTTGTCTTATCATTTTTACCTCGATGCAACAACATATCATAACGAATACCACTGCCTATAAATGCTTTCTTCACTTTCGGATGCTTCCTAACCTTTCGATATAGCTGTGCAAGCGGCTCATGATTATTGTCTAAATTATTACATATCGTTGGAAAAATGCACGATGGTCGTTTGCACTTAGCGCAAATGGTTTCATCTACGCCGCTTATTTGATACATGTTTGCTGATGGTCCTCCTAAATCGGATATGTAGCCTTTGAAATCTGCCATATCAGTCACTTGATCCACCTCTTTCAGCACCGATTGAACTGAACGACTGGCCACAAATTTCCCTTGATGTGCTGATATGGTGCAAAACGAGCATCCACCGAAACACCCCCGATGCAAATTGATAGAATGTTTAATCATTTCATAAGCCGGGATAGCCGATTTCTTTTGGTATTTTGGGTGAGGTAAGCGTGTATATGGCAAATCATAAACCTCATCTATTTCCTGATTACTCATCGTTCCCCATGCCGGATTTACTACAACTAACTTGTTTCCTACTTGCTGGCTAATTTTTGCGCCATGCACCCTGTTTGATTCTTCTTCGATATGTTTAAAGTTACTTGCAAACTTTCGTTTATCTTGTAAACAGTCTTCATGTGAATTTAACACAATATGTTCCCATTCTTTTTGGGTAGCATATTTACTTTCCACAGAAACAGTAAAGGCTACTTGGGGTAAGTTTGTCAAACGTTCTGTGGGGATATCTCTTTTTAAAAAATGAACATATTCACGCAATGATTTTTCTGCCATACCGTAGAAAAGCAAATCGGCTTTCGAATCGATAAGAATGGAAGGCATCAGCATATCTTTCCAATAATCATAGTGCGTCAATCGACGTAAAGAAGCCTCTATTCCACCAAGTATAATGGGCACGTCAGGGTAGATATCCTTCAGAATGTTACTATAAACAATGGAAGGATAATCCGGACGTTTACTAGCCTCCCCTCCTGCAGTATAAGCATCGTTAGAGCGTTTGCGCTTATTGGCAGTGTAATGGTTTACCATAGAATCCATATTCCCGGCTGTAACGCCAAAGAATAAACGCGGGCGACCCAATTTTCTAAAATCACGTAAATCGTCTTGCCAATTAGGTTGTGGCACAATGGCAACTTTCAACCCTTCTGCCTCTAATACCCGACCAATGACTGCAGCCCCAAATGAAGGATGATCAACATAAGCATCTCCTGTGAAAAGAATAACATCTAATTCCTCCCATCCTCTAGCTTTTACCTCTTTCATTGTTGTGGGAAGCCAATCTGTCATTTTATACTTATACTGCTGTTTATCAGCTCTTAACGGATTATTTTTCATACGAATATTTTTTACATACGCGAAAAAATGAATATTTTTACTCAATTTCTCGAGAAGAAATTGAGTAAAACTACGCTAATTTTACATTTTTGTATTTAAGATTGCACTGAAACACTTCTTTTTATCTCTTTACTTTACTGAGAAAAGCGGTAAATATAACTTTCATTAAAAATTATAGTTTCATAATAGCGAGTGTTTAGTCTATTTCAGTCCATTGTATTTCATATAAACTCAGAGGTTCATTATTCTCTCGACGAATTAATGCCGATTGAAAAAGCAAATTGTCTTTAGCCGTTTTTTTCACGCCTACTTGTTGCCCCTCAAATCCTTCTTTAAGATAATTTATTTCGATGAGCTTCGGTCGATAGTTTTTTTGGAAGCCGGCTTCATGTGCATCAACCACTCGCTCGAAAGCCCGAACGCTATTGAAATGTTTATTCACATCAATATCGCTATATAATATAGGTTGGAAATTCAAATTTATATCGTTTTCTTTATAACGCAAGCGTTTAGGTTGTATGCATGAATTTTCATCGTTTATTGAAGGTAAATCTCCTTGTTTATTAAACGAAATAATTTTGTGTGTAGCTAGATTAAGTATCAACCAAGCCGAATTAGAGCGTAAGAACTCATTTCCGGCTTCATCCCTCATTCTAAATTCCCGATAAGCAAACATTCGATCATTACCGGCAGGCCAAGTTTCCAAATAAATCTTATCTTGCCATTGAGGTAAACGCTTAATTTCTATTCGAATTCTAGATAGCACCCAAAACATCTGATTATCTTTTAAATCATCATATCCCCAATCCATTTGATTGGCATGTGTCCAAGCTGCTTCAAGCATAATATTAAATAATGCCGATACTTTTGCATCTCCATGCTGATTCGTTTGGTAGGAGTATATAATAGTTTCTTCTGTGTACTTTTCCAGTAACATATCATAAATTTTAACTACAAATGTACGCTAACGCTTTGAATTAAGGGGTATATTATCGACTTTTGTAGTAAATCTATTTAAAATGACCGGAATAATTATAAAGAATACCGAGCAAATTGAAGGTATTCGCAAAAGCAGCCAATTAGCAGGCAAATGCCTTCAAATGATTGAAGGATATATTAAAGAAGGTGTCAGCACTGAATATCTCGACGATATTATTAATGAGTTCATCTTAGACAATGGAGCAATTTCTGCTTGTAAAGACTATGGTGGCTACCCTAAATATACTTGTATTTCATTAAATGATGTAGTGTGTCACGGTATCCCTAGCAAAGAAACAATCTTAAAGGATGGCGATATTCTAAATATTGATGTAACCACCATATTAAATGGTTATTATGGAGATACTAATAAAATGTACACCGTTGGAAATGTAAGTGAAGCAGCTCAAAAGCTCATTGCCGACACCAAACATTGTATCGATCTTGGTATCCGACAGGTGCAGCCCGGCAATCAAATTGGAAATATTGGATTCGCCATTAGTCGCTACGCAAAAGCCAAAAGATATGGTGTTGTGTGGGAATTTTGCGGTCATGGTGTAGGTTTAGACTTTCATGAGGAACCTCAAATTGACCACGCATCGCGCAAAGGCACGGGTGCTGTTATGGAACCGGGAATGATTTTCACTATCGAACCCATGATTAATCAAGGAAAACCTAAATGTAAGGTCGATAAACACGATGGCTGGACTGCTAGAACTGCCGATGGAAAATTATCTGCCCAATTCGAGCACACCATTTTAGTCACACCCAACGGACATGAAGTCCTTACTGATGTGAGCAATGAATATTAATCTAGTTATACACGAATAAAAAAATAATGAATCCACAAGCTAAAGCATTAAACGATATTATTGCTGTTAAAAGTCCTACGATACTTAATCTGTTATCGGAAAAGGGCAAAAACATCTTCTTTCCAAAATTAGGCATACTCGGACAAAGTGCTGATGCCAAGGGCACTGAGATTAATGCTACTATAGGTACTGCTGTTGAAGATGATGGTTCTCCAATGAGTCTCAGAAGCATTAGCAGTAAAGTTGACATGGATGCATCTGCTATTTTTCCATATGCTCCCAGTTTTGGTCGTCCTGACCTGCGCGCTCAATGGCAACAGATGTTAATTGATAAGAACCCAAGTCTTGACGGGACTCTTATCAGTCTGCCAATCGTAACTTGTGCACTTACTCATGCAGTAAGCATGATTGGTTACTTGTTTATCAACGAAGGAGATGAGATTATTTTGCCTCAATTATTTTGGGGAAACTATAATTTAGCTTTATCTAATGCTTATGGAGCCCAAGTGAAAACATATAATCAATTTGCAGATAATCAACTTGATCTCGCTGCTTTTAAAGCAGCAGTTAATGAAGGAGGTGTCGGCAAAAAGATTGTCATGCTGAATTTCCCTAATAATCCGACCGGTTACTCTCCACGCATTGATGAAGCGCAAGAAATAGCCAACATATTGAAGGAAGCTGCCGATAATGGTAATCAAATTTTAGCTATTTGCGATGATGCTTATTTCGGTTTAGTATATGAAGAAGGGATAGAAAAACAATCCATTTTCAGCTACTTGGCCGATTTGCATGAGAATATCCTCGCTGTTAAGATTGATGGAGCTACTAAAGAAGACTACGTATGGGGGTTTCGTGTTGGATTTATAACCTATGGTATTAAGGGTGCAGATGCCGATTTATTCACTGCACTTGAAAATAAAACAGCCGGTGCTGTTCGCGGCAACATCTCTAATGCCCCTAACCTATCGCAATCTTTGCTAGTCGACGCTTTCAGAAATTCAGAATATCAGCAAGAAAAACTGGAAAAATTCAACATATTATCAGAGCGTTATCAATCGGTTAAGGAAGCTCTCAAGGATGAAAAATATGCCGAATATTTCAAAGCTCTTCCATATAATTCGGGTTACTTCATGTGCGTACAACTAGCCGATGGGTTAAATGGTGAACTTATCAGGAAACATCTTATTGAAAAATACAGTATTGGGGTAATCAACTTGAACAACATCATTCGAGTTGCATTCTCCGCCATGCCTGCTAAACAAAGTAAAAAGCTTTTTGAAGGTCTTTATCATGCTTGTTTAGACTGCAAGTAGATAGAATCGGCAGTAATATATCACCCCCACATACTGCGTTTATCGGAGTATGTGGGATTTCTTTTTAATAATTAACCCAATCGAATTAGTTGCCATGACATCAGAAAACGAGTTGTTATCAACCATAAATTCAGCCATAGAAGAGCTCTCAAATCCTTGCTCCAGTGAAATGTTATGCAAAGTTCATCGTTTAGGAGAACCTCAACCTTCTATTGAGCAATTGGAACGAATTGTAAACTTAACCCGCGAAGTTTTATTTCCGGGTTTCTTTGCCGATGCACCTATGCGTCGTCATTCCATTCCTCACTATATGGGTGTTTATGTTAATGAGTTGTTTCACTTGCTTCATAAGGAGATTTATGCAGGTTTGTGTTTCGATGATAATCAAATAAACTTAGCTGAGGCTAAAGAAAAATCCCAAAAGATAGCAACAGCATTCATCGCTATGCTTCCCGTCATACGAAGCACCTTAATGACTGATGTCGTGGCTACTTATAATGGAGATCCGGCATCAAAAAGCTATGGTGAGGTTATTTTCTGTTATCCTGCTATTCGAGCTATCTCAAACTATCGTATAGCTCATGCTTTATTGAATTTAGGAGTACCTCTAATTCCTCGTATTATAGCAGAGATGGCACATTCTGAAACTGGAATTGATATTCATCCCCGTGCCCAAATCGGTAAATCATTCACCATTGATCACGGAACAGGTGTAGTTATCGGTTCAACTTGCATCATTGGTGATAATGTAAAATTATATCAAGGAGTTACTCTCGGAGCCAAAAGTTTCCCTTTAAATACTGATGGTAATCCCATAAAAGGTATTCCTCGCCATCCAATTGTGGAAGATAACGTTATTATTTATGCTCAAGCTACTATCTTAGGACGAGTGACTATAGGTGCCAATTCAATTATCGGCGGTAATGTGTGGGTAACCAATCACGTTGCTCCAAACTCTCGTATTTTACAGAAAAAAGCCAAAGAACTGAGCTTTATCGATGGTGCCGGGATATAAAAAAGTAGCTTATTATTAGTAACAAGGTTGTCTATTCCAAATTAGAGCCTACTTTTGCATTCAAATTTTTAATCATAGGAATTTATTCCTCCATTTTACATCAAAAATATATGAAACTTGTTGCCACAACTTACGCAGGACTTGAAAATGTGTTGGCAGAGGAACTAATCAACCTCCAAGCCAATGATGTGCAAGTTGGTCGTCGTGCCGTTTATTTCTCAGGAGATTTAGAAATGGTATATCGTGCCAATTATTCATTGCGTACAGCCTTAAAAGTTTTAATCAATCTGAAAGAGTTCAAGATAAAAAAAGTAGACGATCTATACCGTCAAGCTTTTGATATAAAATGGGAAGATATTTTTGAGAGTGATACCTCTTTTTCTGTTCAAGCTTTGGCTTTTAATTCTGATTTATTCCGCAACTCCATGTTCACAGGATTGAAAGTGAAAGATGCCGTAGTTGATCGTTTTCGCAAATTTGCCGATAAACGTCCATCGGTTGATACAAAATATCCTCAAGTTATTATCCATGTTCATGTTGCCGGAGATAATGCAATTATTTCTTTAGATTCAAGTGGCGACCCCCTTTATAAACGAAAGTATAGAACCGAACACCATGAAGCTCCAATATCAGAGGCTCTTGCTGCCGGAATGATTCTACTTTCAGGCTGGGATAAACAAAGTCCTATTGCAGATCCTATGTGTGGTTCTGGCACTATTGTCATAGAAGCTGCGATGATAGCTAAGAATATCCGTCCGGGAGATATAGGTCGCGATTATGCTTTTATGAATTGGAAAGATTTTAATATTATCTTATACAATAAAATCAAAGATGAGATAAATATCGATGAAGATATAGACTTCAGTATTTATGGTTCTGACATTAGTAGAAGAAATATCCAAATGTGTTTCATTCATGCCGAAAAAGCTGGGGTTGACGACATTGTTCGATTCAAACAAAAAGACATTGCAAACTTAGACTGTCCGAAAAATGTGAATGCTTTTATATTCAATCCTCCATATGGAGAACGTATAGAATCAGGAGATCAAGAGCTGTATGGTGTAATAGGAGAAAAATTTAAACATGATTTCGAAGGATGTACAGCATGGATTATCAGTACTAAGCAATGTTTGAAATGGATAGGTCTAAAACCATCTAAAAAAGTAAATCTACTTAATGGATCATTGGAATGTAGTTTCAGAAAATATGAAACTTATGCAGGCAGTAAAAAGTCTACTATTTAATTCGGGAATGTAACCTGAATCTGTCCAGTTGTTTTTCTAATGATTTCCGAATATACATCTATTTTTGGAACCAATTTCTAAAAGCTGATTTTGGCATTTTTTTGTGTTGTACAAGGGCGGCCTGTGTGCACCTGCAGCAGGTCGTTTATACATCCTTGTACAGTACGGAAAATAACTATTTTTTGCTTTTTAGCTATTGTTTCTTATAGTTATAATTCAAATCTATTTTCAAATCTTGTAGCTAACTGCTAGGCTGCTAAGCCCCAATTTTCCACCGGTTGCATCCTCTTCTTTGAGATATTTTCTACCATTAAGTAAAAGGCTGTGGTAGTCAACATTTAATCTGATAAATATTATAATTAATAACAATAAAAATTAGTCAGATGAATATATCAGAAAAGATTTTGAAACCTAAATCAACCTTATAGAGTGAGATTATAGCTAAATTAAATTCTTAACTTACACTCTTTTGTGAAACAGTGTCAATTAATCTAATAATCTAGGTTTACATTGCCATAGCTTGCATCTATATTGACTCTTAATTTTGAAGGAGCATTTCTTACATTTCCTTTTACTGCAATGTTGCTTCTTTCTGTTTTTTCCAATCCTCTAGAGAACTCACAATCTCCTAAATCCAAAGATGTGTATCTTCCTATGTAGTCTATATTGTATGACTTTTCACCAAGACT
>JBKEDC010000043.1:0-233973 GCA_047975205.1 Mangrovibacterium sp.
CCTGTTTATCGGCAAAATCCCTCTATTGGTCGACGAACCTTCGCTCTATTTCTATTCTGATTGTACAGTTTTTTAATGTAAAGTAGTTTTGCTTCCGTAACAAGGTAAAAAGATTGTTTAGGTCGCAAAACGAAAGCATTATGAAACAAGTATCTCTAATAATCCTCTCCTGCCTGCTTCTTCTGCCTGCCGGAATGAAAGCAGAGGACGACATGCCGAAGCAATGGACGCTTCGTAATTGTATCGATTATGCACTGGAGCATAATATCACTATCCGGCGCAACCGTATCGGCGTCGAAAGCACCCAGGAAGATGTAAAGACGGCAAAAGCCGATTTCCTCCCCTCACTGAGCGGTAATATCAGCCAGCGTATCGTAAACCGTCCGAACAACACCAGCGGAACCATCATCAGCGGCGACAACATCACCACCAGTGAAAGCAAGACATCGTACAACGGCAGCTACGGCATCGACGCCAGTTGGACTGTCTACAACGGAAGCAAGCGCGTGAACACCGTCAAACAGCAACAGCTGAACAGCCGCATGGCTGAACTCACCGTCGACCAGAGCGAAAACTCCATCGAGGAAAACATCACCCAGTTGTACGTACAAATACTCTACTCGGCCGAAGCCGTGAAGGTGAACGAGTCGACACTGGAAGTCAGCCGCAAAGAGTTCGAACGCGGACAACAACTGTTCGACGCCGGAAGCATCGCCTCAAGCGACCTGGCCCAACTGGAAGCACAAGTAAGCAACGACAACTACCAACTGGTCACTGCACAAACCACCCTCCAGAACTACAAGTTGCAACTGAAGCAACTCCTCGAACTGGACGGCGATTTCGAAATGGATCTTTTCCTGCCGCAACTGGACGACAGCAGCGTACTGATCCCGCTCCCTACCAAAGACGACGTTTATCAGACCGCCCTCAACCTGCGTCCCGAAATCGAGTCCGGGAAATTGAATATCGAAGCTTCGGATATGAACATCAAGATAGCCCGTGCCGGTTACATCCCGACCTTAAGCCTGAGCGCAGGGATCGGAACGACGAATGCCAACGGCAACGACTTCAGCTTCAGCGAACAGGTCAAACAGAACTGGAACAACTCGATAGGATTGACCCTGAGCATTCCCATCTTCGACAAACGGCAGACCAAAAGCACAATCAACAAGGCCAAGCTACAGATGCAAACCAGCCAACTGGATCTGATGGACGAGCAGAAAACGCTCTACAAAACCATCGAAAGCCTCTGGCTGAGTGCCAACAGCGCCCAACAGCAATACGTAGCCGCCACCCAAAAGCTGAAAAGTACACAGGCCAGCTACGCCCTCGTCAGCGAACAGTTCAACCTGGGTATGAAGAATACCGTAGAACTGCTCACCGAAAAGAACAACCTGTTGAGCGCACAGCAGGAAACGCTTCAGGCCAAATACACAGCCATACTCAATGCCGGCCTGCTGCGCTTCTATCAGGGAGAAGAAATCAATCTGCTCTAAGTCACCAGTAAAGAAAAAATAAAACAGGAAAACATATGAACAAGAAAGTTATTATCGGAATAGCAGCCGTTGTGCTCGTAGCCGGAGGCGTCTGGTTCTTCACAGGCAAATCGGCTAAAGGTGGCATCCGGCTCGAAACTGCCAAAGTAGGCCGCAGCTCCATCTCCAACACAGTGACGGCAACCGGAACGGTCGAGCCGGTAACGGAAGTCGAAGTCGGTACCCAGGTATCCGGCATCATCGACAAGCTGTATGCCGACTACAACGATGTGGTGAAAGCAGGACAACTGATTGCAGAAATGGATAAAGTGAACCTGAAAGCCGAACTCGCTTCCGCCCAGGCACAACTGGCCAGCAGCAAGAGTGAATACGAATACCAGCAAAAGAATTATGCACGCAGCAAAGTTCTTTTCGACAAGAAACTGATAAGCGACTCCGATTACGAAACGGCGACTTACAATTATGAAAAGTCGAAAGCCGCTTACGAACAGAGCCAGGCCTCGATGGTGAAGGTAAACCGCAACCTGGAATACGCCACCATCACCAGCCCGATCGACGGCGTTGTCATCAACCGTGCCGTTGAAGAAGGACAGACGGTAGCCGCCGGCTTCGAAACCCCGACCCTGTTCACCATCGCCGCCGACCTGACAAAGATGCAGGTGATTGCCGATGTGGATGAAGCCGATATAGGTAATGTAGAAGACGGACAGCGCGTCAGCTTCACCGTAGATGCTTACCCGAACGATGTGTTCGAAGGGACAGTCAAGCAGATACGCCTGGGCGACAGCAGTAGCAGCAGCAGCAGTTCATCTACCTCTACTTCCACCGTCGTGACGTACGAAGTGGTTATCACTGCCGACAATCCCGATCTGAAATTGAAACCGCGTCTGACGGCCAACGTGACGATCTACACGCTCGAACGCGATAATGTGCTGACCGTACCGACCAAATCACTCCGCTTCGTCCCGGAAGAAGAATTACTGATGGGAACCGGACTCACGGCTGAAAACAGCGCACAGGAAGCACCCGCCGGCAAACGCCTTATCTGGGTAAAACAAGGACAGCAACTGCTTCCGAAAGTGATCACCGTAGGTTCCACCAGCGGCAACATGATCGAAGTAACCGACGGACTGACCGAAGGCGAAGAGATCGCAGTGGATATGGCTTCCAACGGAGCAGCCCCGGTAGCCGCCGCTACGGAAAAGAGCCCGTTCATGCCAGGCCCTCCGGGAGGAAACAAGAAGAAATAAAAACAGTTGACAAGTGACAGTTGACAGTTAAATAAGCAGAACAATGAAAGAGATCATCAAACTAGATAATATCAAGCGCGATTTCCAGGTCGGCGACGAAACCGTCCATGCCTTGCGTGGCGTAAGCTTCACGATATACGAAGGCGAATTCGTCACCATCATGGGAACCTCCGGCTCGGGGAAAAGTACGCTGCTGAATACGTTGGGATGTCTCGACACACCGACCAAAGGCGAGTATTACCTCGACGGCGTATCCGTCCGTACGATGGGAAAGAACGCCCGTGCCACGCTGCGCAACCGTAAGATCGGCTTCGTGTTCCAGAGCTACAACCTGTTACCCAAGACAACAGCCGTTGAGAACGTGGAACTCCCGCTGATGTATAACCCCAACTACAGCGCCTCGGCCCGCCACGAGAAAGCCGTACAGGCACTCATCGCCGTAGGGCTGGGCGACCGCCTGATGCACAAAAGCAACCAGATGTCGGGCGGACAGATGCAACGTGTAGCCATCGCCCGCGCCCTGGTGAACGACCCGGCCGTGATCCTGGCCGACGAAGCGACCGGTAACCTGGATACGCGCACCTCGTTCGAGATCCTGGTACTTTTCCAGAAGCTCCATGCCGAAGGACGTACGATCATCTTCGTGACCCATAATCCGGAGATCGCCCAATACAGCAGCCGCAACATCACCCTGCGCGACGGCCATGTGACATCGGATACGGTGAATACCAACATACAGAATGCGGCAGAGGCGTTAGCCAAACTGCCGAAAAACGACGACTAACAATGAACGGAACAAACCTCATAAAAATAGCTCTCCGCGCCCTCGCCAACAACAAGTTGCGCGGTTTCCTGACCATGCTAGGCATCATCATCGGCGTAGCTTCGGTGATCACGATGCTGGCCATCGGACAGGGATCGAAGCGGAGCATACAAGCCCAGATCAGCGAGATGGGTTCCAACATGATCATGATACACCCCGGCGCCGATACGCGAGGTGGCGTACGTCAGGATGCATCCGCCATGGAAACACTGAAGCTGGAAGACTATCAGAACATTGTCGACGAAACGCGCTATGTCTCTGCCGTCTCCCCTTCGGTGAACAGCAGCGGACAGGCGATCTATGGCGCCAACAACACACCGACAACGGTCTACGGTATCAGCCCCGACTATCTGGAAATACGCCGCTACAAAGTGGGCGATGGTGAAATGTTCACCGAACAGGACATCCAGACCGCCGCCAAAGTATGCGTAGTCGGTAAAACCGTAGTCGACAACCTTTTCACAGGCGGCGAAAGCCCCGTAGGAAAAGTCATACGTTTTCAGAAATTACCTTTCCGCATCGTAGGCGTGCTGGAAAGCAAAGGATACAACAGCATGGGAATGGACCAGGACGACCTAATCTTAGCTCCATACACAACTATTCAGAAAAAAGTCCTGGCCATCACCCATCTGCAAGGCATTACCTGTTCGGCCCTCAAAGAGGAATACACCGACCAGGCCATTGATGAGATAACAGAAATACTGCGCCGCAACCATAAGTTGAAGGAAAGTGACGATGATGATTTTACCATCCGTAGTCAGCAGGAGTTGAGCACGATGTTGACAAGCACTACGGACATGATGACCGTGCTGTTGGCGGCTGTGGCCGGTATTTCGTTACTCGTTGGTGGTATCGGTATTATGAACATCATGTACGTCAGCGTTACGGAACGTACCCGCGAGATCGGTCTCCGTATGAGTATCGGCGCCAAAGGGATCGACATCCTGGCGCAGTTCCTGATCGAGTCTATCCTGATCAGCGTAACGGGCGGACTGATAGGAGTGGTGCTGGGCGTAGGAGCCGCCCTGATCGTGAATGTGGTAGCCCACTTCCCGATCTACATACAACCGTGGAGCGTGATGTTGTCGTTCGCCGTCTGTACCGTCACGGGAGTATTCTTCGGATGGTATCCGGCTAAGAAAGCGGCACAGCTCGACCCGATCGAAGCGATACGTTACGAATAAATTAATATCTTTGTAAATATGAATACAGAAGGAATAACACAGACACATGTATCCCCCCCGATAAAAGGAATGGGCAGCATCATCCATATGGCTGCCTGGGGGATCCTGATCGGCCTGCCCTTTTTCTTTACGGGAAGGGAGACGCAGGAAGTTACTGTTCAGAGTTATATACGGTTCGTTATCGTTCCGCTCTCCTTCATGCTGGTGTTCTATGTGAACTACTTCCTTCTGGTGAAACAATTCCTGTTTTCCAAGCACGGTTGGAAGTTCTTTCTCAGCAATGTACTACTGATCGCAGCGACAATCGTGTTGGTACACCTCCTGATGCATATGTTGCCCCCTCCAGAGTTCCATCACCCGCGTCAGGAGAAGGAATTGAAAGAGATCATCGGATTTTTCTTCGGCAATGCCATGCTTTACGGACTGGTAGCAGGTCTTAGCGTAGCCATCAAAATGACGAGCGGCTGGTATCAGGTGGAGTCGGAACGCCGCGAACTGGAAAAAAGCCGCGCCGAAGCCGAATTGCAAAACCTGAAAAGCCAGCTGAATCCGCACTTCCTGTTCAACACGCTGAATAACATCTACAGCTTGATTGCCTTCAGTCCCGAACGGGCACAGGAAGCCGTGCACGACCTGAGTCGCCTGCTCCGTTACGTGCTTTACGAAAGCAGCCAGCAACTTGTTCTTCTGGAAAAGGAACTCGACTTTATCCGCAATTATGTGGAACTGATGCGCATCCGCCTGCCGGAAAATGTAGAACTGAAAACCGAGATATCATCCCTCAGACCGGATGCGGAAATCGCCCCGCTCCTGTTCATTTCGCTTATCGAGAATGCCTTCAAGCACGGGGTAAGCAACAACAAACCGTCATACATCCATCTGGATATCCACCAGAACGGCGACCTGGTTGTCTGCTACCTGCGCAACAGCTATTTCCCGAAAGATGCAGAACAGGACAAAAGCGGCTCGGGCATCGGCATCCGCAACCTGAAGAAACGCTTGGCCCTGCTCTATCCCAACCGGCATATTTTCTCGTGCGGAGTAGACGGCGACAGCTATTACTGTATGTTGGAGTTACAACTCGGAAACGAACCAAAAGACGAAAGCGTATGAAACTGACATGTGCCATCATCGACGACGAACCGCTGGCTATCAGCCTGCTGGAAAGTTATGTGAATAAGACGCCGTTCCTCAGTCTGGCGGGAAAATACAACAGTGCCGTCAACGCGCTCCCCATTCTCAGCAAAGAGCCCGTCGACCTGCTTTTCCTCGACATCCAGATGCCGGAGCTCAACGGGATGGAGTTCTCCCGTATCCTCGAAGGTGACACACGTATTATCTTTACCACCGCTTTCAGCCAGTACGCGCTCGACAGCTACAAAGTGAATGCACTCGACTACCTGCTGAAACCGATCAGCTATCCCGATTTCCTGAAATCGGCCAACAAAGCCCTGCAATGGTACGAACTGCTGCGCGAAGGCCAATCCCATCCGGAGACAACCGACCCGGGTGTGAGCAGTTCGCGAACTGCCCACACAATCGAAAGCATCTTCATCAAAACAGAATACAAACTGATGCAGATCGAACTCCGTAAGATCTTATATATCGAAGGATTGAAGGATTACGTCAAAATATATGTGGAAGACGAGCCCCGCCCGATCCTTTCACTGATGAGCATGAAAAGCCTGGAAGATATGCTGCCGACCGACCGTTTCATCCGTGTGCACCGCTCCTTCATCGTGCAACCCGAAAAGATCAAAGTGATCGAACGCAACCGCATCGTATTCGGCAAAGAATATATCCCGATCTCCGACAACTACAAACAGAAGTTCATGGAGTTCCTGGCACAAAGGGCATTACTGCCCTAAGAAGTTGACAAGGGGCAGTAGACAACTGTCAACTAGAAAAGCTGCAACAACAACTTTTCGAGCCCTTTCGTCATTTCGCCCATGCTACAGAAATAGTTGTTGGAGAAAACGGCAACGGCATACTGCTTGCCGTCTTTTGTTATATATCCGGCATAACTTCTCACCCCGGTGATGCCACCGCTTTTCAGACGGGCCTTTCCCTGAAGCTTGCTTCCTTTCAATAGGTTGCGTACCGAACCTTCGACGCCTGCCTGCGGTAATGAAGCGATAAAAGCATCCGATGCATCCGACTTCGTAGCCATATAAACCAGCATATCGGCAATAAAGCCGGCCGAAACCTTATCAGCCGGAGCCAGTCCGCTACCGTCATTCATCCGCAGCGGGAAGATATCCAGCCCTTTCTTCTTCCAATGGCCTGCAACCACTTTCACGCCCCGTCCGAAAGAAGAGATCACTTCATTCTTCCGTGGCTGATATTGCAATCCAACGGTCTTAACCAATGCATCCGCAAACAAGTTATGGCTGACATGGTTGGTGACGCTCGCAATCTCCTTCAAAGTAGGAGAATAGGTGGTGACGACCGTTTTCCTGTTACCCTCCTTCCATCTACCCGCTTCCGACTCGATCCGGTAGCAGGTCGGTTCTCCCGTCACCTCGATACCTGCGCGTTCCAGCCCTGTAGTCACGTAAGCAGCCAGGAACAAGGCCGGATCGGGAATATCCCCTTTCAGTATATACCCGTCGCGGTTGGCAGGAAGGACACCGTATAAATAACGCTCGCCGGCCAACGGCGCACCGATAATATAAGCACTGTCGGAAGCCACCGGAGCCGTTTCCAGATAATTGATAAAACGGACGGATGGCAAGGCGGGATCAGTCCCCTTTACTACCGGACGGCTACCGGGAACACCCGTTTTCAGGGAGAGTTTATACATATTGTCGAACACCGAAAGGCCATAGCTTCCCGGCGCATAATAATTCCCCATATCCTCACGCAGCCATTTGATAGACGATCCTTCGGTATCGAAAATACTTTCGTCGGACACAACCGCCCCGTTTATCTTCCGGATACCGGCTTTCTTCAGCGCCGCGATCCATTCGGGCATAAACTTGTTCTTTGCCGGCGTATAAGTACCCCTGTCAGGTGCGAAGTGGGACGAGCCCAGCGACGGGTCGCCGCTGCCTTTTATATAAAGGTTACCATTCAACACCCCTTCCCTGATCGTTCCGTCATACTCCAGCGTCGTCTCAAAACGATAATCTTCGCCCAGTATTTCCAGAGCCGTTGCAGTTGCCACCGTCTTCAGTACCGAAGCGGGCGACACCAGGCGGTCTGTGTCGTAACTATACAAGGTCTTTCCATCCTGCAGGTCTTTTACCACGATCGAAAAAGTGGCCCCTTTCATGTAAGGGGCATTCAGCAACTGCTTTACAGGCTGGGGAGTCTGTGTTTGCGCCTGTGCCTGTGGCAGGTAAGAACAGCACAGTATCAGGGCGGTACATAATATTTTCTTTATCATCTTGTTATCCTATTCTACTTTATTCTATCTTTGTTGCAGGCAAAGATAAAAATTATAATATGAACTCATTGTTTCAACGACCATTTACATTCGACCGGGTGGCCCGTATTGTTTTCAGCATAGTGATCATCGGTGGATTGCTCTATCTGGTCACAGTCTTACGGAATGCGCTGCTTCCTTTCCTGATCGCCTGGCTGCTGGCCTATATGATGCAACCTTTCGTAAAGTTTTTCCAATACAAGCTCAAACTGAAAAGCCGTATCCTGGCGATCATTGCGGTTATCATTTCCGCTTCGCTGGTGATCGGTCTGGCTGCTGCCCTGGTCGTACCGTCCGTCGCCCAGGAAGCCGACAGGACACTGAGCCTGATGCGCACGCATAACCCGGGTGCCGGTCATGTCCCGCTTATTCCCGAGTCGTGGATCGAATATCTTGAAACGAATGTCGATATCAACCAATTGATGGAGCTGCTCAGCCGCGAAAACATACAGAATGCGATCAAACAACTGGCGCCGAAGGTGTGGAGCATCCTGTCGAACACCTTCTCCATCCTGTTCAGCATCACGATCATCTTCGTTATATTATTGTATTTCATATTTATCCTGCTCGATTACGAAAAGATCGCCAACGGCTGGATCGAACTGATCCCCGCCCGCCAGCGCACCTTTGTGAAAGGGCTGGCCGATGATGTGGAGATGAGTATGAACCGTTATTTCCGCGGGCAGTCGCTGATTGCTTTATGTGTCGGTGTCTTGCTGGCTATCGGCTTCAAGATCGTAGGGTTCCCGTTGGCCGTTACGCTGGGGCTGTTCATCGGCGTTCTGAACCTGATCCCCTATTTGCAGGCTATCGGCATTATCCCGATGATTATCCTCAGCCTGCTTAAATCGGCGGAGACGGGGCAAAACTTCTGGATCATCTTCGGACTGGGTCTGCTGGTGCTCGGGATCGTGCAGTGCATACAGGATTTATACCTCACCCCGCGCATCATGGGAAAGGCGATGGGATTAAATCCGGCCATTATCCTTCTTTCGCTCTCCATCTGGGGAACTTTACTGGGATTTATCGGACTGATCATCGCTCTACCGCTCACGACACTCTGTCTGTCTTATTATAAGCGTTTTATCTTGCTGGAAGAGGATATCATCCCTCCTTCCCCAGCCGATAATCAACCGCCGGAAGAAAAATAATTGCACTTTTTTTGAAAATTTTCGCTCTTGCTATTGCAAATTCAAAAATAAACCCTACCTTTGCACCCGCAATACAGAAGTAAAGCACACCGCAATACAGAGTATGCAAATGATGATTCGCTAGCTCAGCTGGTAGAGCACATCCCTTTTAAGGATGGGGTCCTGGGTTCGAACCCCAGCTGAGTCACACAAAAAAGCCTTTACAAAGAACATCTTTGTAAAGGCTTTTTTGTGTGGTATACCTATGCAGCTCTAAAGTACATTACTAAATAAATCATTTTCATCAATATTAAATAAATCAAATTGATGATATTCTCTCACAAAAAGTGTAACTTTCAGAACTAAAAACTCATATATCATGCTTACAAATCTGAATATTCCTTTATTAAATATCGCATTAGTCGGTAGTGAAATCTCATGGGGACATGTAGCCTTTGCTGCAATACCGGTTCTCTTACTCATAATCCTAATGGGATTCCTTAAAATGGCAGGAGATAAAAGTGCCTTGATAACTTTAGTCACGACAACAGTATTAGCATTGTCTGCTTTTAATTTTCCTATAACGGATATTGGTCTTTCCTTTGTTTATGGAGTTCTGAAAGCTATCTTCCCTATTTTAATCATCATAGTTATGGCTATATTCAGCTATAATGTATTGGTAAAAACAGGAAAAATGGAGATTCTGAAAGAGCAGTTCTCATCAATATCTTCAGACAAATGCATTCAAGTATTATTGCTTACTTGGGGATTTGGTGGACTGCTCGAAGGTATGGCCGGTTTTGGAACGGCTGTGGCTATTCCGGCCGCAATATTAATTAGTCTCGGATTTAAGCCCATATTTTCAGCAGTAGCAAGCCTCATAGCTAACAGTGTTGCAACCGGATTCGGAGCAGTTGGAACTCCGGTGAAAGTGCTTGCCGAGCAAGCAGGAGTAACAGATATACAAACACTGAGCACTCAAGTCGTGCTACAGCTGTCTCCTTTAATGATTCTTATACCATTCGTTTTAGTGTTTATGACCGACCCAAGAATCAAATCCTTACCAAAGCATATACTCCTGAGTGTAATCGTTGGAATAGTATCTCTTGCAGTTCAGTATATGGCAGCCCGATATATAGGAGCAGAAACGCCCGCTATTTTAGGTAGTATTGCTTCTATCATAACAATCATTATTTATGCGAAGTTAACAGCTACAAAAGAAGATAAAGAGTTGAAGTCTAAATTTCCGAAAAGGAGCATTAAAGAAATAATGAATGCATGGAGTGTTTACTTCTTTATTCTGGTTCTAGTAATATTGACAAGTCCACTCCTACCTTTGAGAGAAATTTTAGCTCCTTTGTCAACAGTAACATTATTTAGCCAAAATGTATTTGATGTTGTAACGCAAACTAACATTTTACGAACCATTAAAGTTTCATGGCTGACTGATGCCGGGGTATTGCTATTCTTAGGCTCTATTTTAGGAGGATTGCTTCAAGGAGCAAAGATGAGTGAGCTCATTAAACTTTTGGGAACTGTGATAAAGCAGCAACGTAAAACAATAGTGACTGTTTGTTCACTAATTACATTGTCTTCTATAATGGACTTTTCCGGAATGATCTCTCAGTTAGGATTAGCATTGGCTATAACAACAGGATCACTTTATTCGTTGTTTGCACCATCGATAGGCTGCTTAGGAACATTTCTAACGGGTAGCGATACCTCTTCAAATATACTATTTGGAAAATTACAAGCTTCAGTAGGGCAAGCCACAGGAGTAGATACAAGTTGGTTGGCAGCAGCGAATACTGCAGGAGCTACAGGTGGAAAAATTATTTCGCCACAGAGTATAGCCATAGCTACATCTGCTTGCGGATTACAGGGCAAAGAGGGAGAAATCATGAAAAAGGCATTACCCTATGCTTTAGCATACATTATAATTTGTGGTCTAATGGTGTATTTCGCATCTAAAATGATTGAAGTAATTTAATTATTGCTTTACTTGCAACAAGATTGAGAAAATGAGCTGATTAAGCCATAAATTTTCTCTCAAAAAGCGAATGCACAAGTCTTTACAAATTAAAGACGGTTTAAAATAATATATAGAAATGAAAGTCGGACTATTTATTCCATGTTATGTAAATGCGGTATTTCCGGAAGTAGGAGTAGCGTGTTACAAATTACTTGACTCATTGGGAGTAGAAGTTGACTATCCGCTTAACCAAACTTGTTGCGGACAGCCGATGGCAAATGCAGGATTTGAAGATGGAGCTATTCCTTTAGCCAAGCAATTTGAAAAATTATTTAACAAGTACGAGTATATTGTTGCTCCATCGGCAAGCTGCTCAGTGTTTGTGAAAGAAAATTACCCCAAAATTTTAAATAAAGAAGATCATCTCTGTCAAACGAGTGGGAAAATTTATGACATCTGTGAGTTCTTGCATGATATATTAAAAGTAGATAAGCTTCCCGGCAAGTTCCCCCATAAAGTGAGTGTTCACAATAGCTGTCATGGAGTAAGAGAATTACACTTATCATCAGCAAGCGAGTTGATGGAGCCTGAGTATTCTAAAATTAAATCTCTCTTATCTTTAGTGGAGGGAATAGAAGTGCTAGAACCGGATAAAGTAGATGAATGCTGTGGTTTTGGAGGAATGTTTGCCATTGAAGAGCCTGCCGTGTCTGTATGTATGGGACAAGACAAAGTGAAAAATCATATGAATACCGGGGCTGAATACATCACCGGAGCAGACAATTCATGCTTGATGCATATGCAAGGAGTTGTTAACCGCGAGGAACTACCAATTAAGTTTATTCATGTTGTTCAAATTTTAGCTGCAGGATTATGAGTACAAAACATGCAGAAGCTGCAAGTCGCTTCATATCAAATAAAGAAAGAGAAACATGGCACAACGAAACGCTCTGGCTTGTAAGAAAGAAAAGAGATAATATAACCAAAAACATTCCAGAATGGGAGAATCTGAGAGAATTATCCAGTAAAATAAAAATGCATACCATTACTCATTTGGATAAGTATGCCGAGCAATTTGCAAAAAATGCCGAAGCAAATGGAGTAATCGTACATTGGGCAAAAGATGCAAAAGAACATAACCAAATCGTACATAATATACTAGCCGAACACAATGCAAAAAAGCTAGTCAAAAGTAAGTCGATGCTTACAGAAGAATGCCATCTTGCTCCGTATTTAATTGAGAAAGGGATAGATGTTGTTGAGAGCGATTTGGGAGAACGTATTCTTCAGCTTGATAATCAGCCACCAAGCCACATTGTAATGCCGGCCATACATATGACTCGTCAGGAAGTTGGAGCACTTTTTGAAGAAAAGCTCGGAACTGAAAAAGAAAATAGTGACCCAACCTATCTGACACGTGCGGCCCGCAAACATCTTCGGAATGAATTCATGACAGCTGATGCAGCCATGACCGGGTGTAACTTCGGTATTGCGGAAACCGGTGATGTTGTAGTATGTACAAATGAAGGTAATGCCGATATGGGAACATCTCTACCAAAGGTACACATTGTATCTATGGGATTAGAGAAGATTATTCCGAATCATAAGGCCTTAGGTGTCTATTCTCGGCTACTTGCTCGTTCAGCAACAGGACAACCGGTTACAGCATATATGTCTCACTTCCGCAAACCTCGTGAAGGCTGCGAAATGCATATAGTCATTGTTGATAATGGACGGAGTAGCATCTTAAGTAGTCCGGATCATATGCTATCTCTAAAATGTATTCGTTGTGGAGCTTGTATGAATACTTGTCCGGTGTATCGCCGAAGTGGAGGATATTCTTATACGTATTTTATACCGGGTCCTATCGGCATTAATCTCGGTATGCTAAAAAATCCGGAAGTATATTCTGATAATGTTTCAGCTTGCTCTCTGTGTTTTTCTTGTAACAATGTGTGTCCGGCAAAAATAGATCTTGCCGATCAAATATATAAATGGAGACAAGGTCTAGATGCTATTGGGAAAGCTGATCCAATGAAAAAAATGATGTCAGGTGGAATGAAATTCTTATTTACACATCCCGGTTTATATAAGGCTGCCATAAATATGGCTCCGCTTGTAAACAGCATGCCTCGCTTTATGCTATATAATGGATTAAATGCTTGGGGAAAAGGACGAGAATTACCGCACTTTGCCAAAGAATCGTTTACTTCTATGTGGAAAAAGGGGAAAGTGCAAAAAAATAAAAAGTAAGTCTCTGTCGTAAGTAAATCTAAAAAATAAAAAACTATGAGTAGTAAAAATGATATATTGAATAACGTCAATCGGCATATTTCAACTCGATACGACATGCCCGACCTTGACCATATTACAGGGATAGAATACGAAGATAAACTCGAGAAGTTTATGCAAATGTGTAAAGCAGTTGGAGGGGAAGCTCGAATACTTAGACCGGAAGAAGATGTCAATGAGGTAATTAAATCATTATACCCTGATACAAAAGTAATTGCATCCAATATACCGGAAATAAATATAGCTACAGTAAATCCTGATGATATAGACGATCCACATAAACTAGATGGTACTGATTTGGGAATAGTTAGGGGTGAATTAGGCGTTGCCGAAAATGCATGCGTGTGGATTCCTCAAAATATCCGACAGAAAGTCGTTTACTTTATTTCCGAATATCTCGTGATATTATTAGACCAAAATCTTATTGTTAATAATATGCATGAAGCCTACAATCAAATTGAGTTTAATGATTATGGTTTTGGTGTATTTATTTCCGGGCCTTCCAAAACAGCAGACATAGAGCAGGCCTTGGTAGTAGGAGCTCATGGAGCTAAAGGTGTAATGATTCTTTTAACGTAGGGAATATTTCCCATTTACCCAAGAATAAAAAAGCCAATTAATCAAACTAGGTTAATTGGCTTTTTGTTATAAAACTCGCTGAGCTTCTAAATTAATGTATTCTCCCAAAGCAATTTCTAGAATTCAATTGAAGAATTTTTCCTTCCACAAGTTCCTTGATATAGTTTGCAAAAGGAAAGATTAAAAATATAAAGGATATTTATAATCAATACTATTTCACATAGCAACTATTACAGATGAGCATTAATTAACTTCTTTAGTTCATCTGCAGAAGAAGGTCGAGGTGCATTCGTTGAAATAACATTACCATCTTTACCTACTAACAAAAATCTAGGGATAGCATTGATACCGTAAGCCTTTGCCAAATCACTTTGAAAAGCTTCTTTTGCATGAAGTTGAACACCTCCCAAGTTATGATTTTTCACAAAAGATTTCCATTTTTCTATATCCTTGTCGTTATCAAAAGAAACAGTTACAAAAGCAATATTCTTACCATGATATTCTTTTTCAATCTTTGCTAAATGAGGAAGTTGTTGCTTACATGGCGAGCACCAAGTAGCCCAGCAATCAATATATATCAATTTCCCTTTAAAATCAGAAATGGAATACATCTTTCCATTTACATCAGGATAAGTAAAATCAACAATCGGACTCCCCTCACTGTTGTTAGCTTGTAAATATGCACGCTTTTCTTCTACACGTTTTTTCTGATCGGTTGAAAGAATATATTTTTTGTTCTCATCATAAAAATTCAGAAATGTTGAATATGAAGTTTGCCTTCTGAGGCTTTGCAATAAATATTCTCCAATGATAGTATCATTCTGAATTAGCTCTTTATATACATCAGGATTCATTTCTTTGTTATTCATCATTTGATGCATCATCAAAAGCTCATTTATCATTGATACTCCAAACGGATATTTCAACAAACTTGTGTTCTTAGTTAGGCTTTTCACATCTATTTCATGATAAGGTTGAGGAAAGTCTCCTGCCTGTGCATGTGCCATTCTTGGTTGGAAATGGAAAAGCATAAGCATACGAGCATAATCTAACTTGCGTATATTCGGAAATTCTTTATCAAACAAAGGATTCTTTGTTTTCTTTTCCTTATAGGCTTTTACCTCCTTATCTACTTCTATTACTTTGGGAAAAAAGTCCACATAGGTAGACTTCATTTTACTTCCAGGATAAGGTTTATAATAAACTTTATCTAGAGTGTTCATTACTTCATGCCATCTTTCAACTTCTAAATTCTCTTTTGTATTCTTACCCATTAAATTATAGGTAGAATCATTAACTTCTATATTTAACTGGTCGCCCGGTTTGAAATAAAAAACAAACTGATGGCGATTAAACTGCATCCGATTCTTCACTTCTGCAGCTCCCACAGCATAGAAACCCTCTTTTTTAATTGGCACTGCAAGAGCAAAGCTACCATCCTCCTGAATAGACGAAGCTGCTAAAGGTTCAATTCTTCCATCTACAATCTCGAAGAACTCAATCTTATTATCCCACTTGCGTGTCCATTTGCCATTAACTTTAGCTAAACCATCATTATTTTGCCCTGATTGATTGTTGCATGCTGCTAACAATACCGAAAAGGCCAAGGCAAACAGGCTGAAAAATATTTTTATTCTACTCATTTCTTAAAATTACAAATAACTTTTTTAACTCTAACAATATCAATTATGGCTCTACATAATTATCTATACTATCCTCATAATAAGAGCCGAAAGCAACTAACGGCTACAAATGAGCATTAATTAATTTCTTTAGTTCATCTGCAGAAGAAGGTCGAGGTGCATTTGTTGAAATAACATTACCATCTTTACCTACTAACAAAAACCTAGGAATAGCATTGATACCGTAGGCTTTTGCCAAATCACTTTGAAAAGCTCCTTTTGCATGAAGCTGAACACCTCCCAGTTTATTATCTTTCACAAAAGATTTCCATTTCTCTATATCCTTGTCGTTATCAAAAGAAACCGCTACAAAAGCGATATTCTTACCTTGATATTCTTCCTCAATCTTTGCCAAATGAGGAAGTTGTTGTTTACATGGTGAACACCATGTAGCCCAACAATCAATATATACCAATTTCCCTTTAAAATCAGAAATGGAATGCATCTTTCCATTCACATCAGGATAAGTAAAATCAACAATCGGACTTCCTTCACTACTGTTTTCCTGCAAATAAGCGCGCTTTTCTTCTATACGTTTCTTTTGATCAGCCGAAAGAAAATATTTTTTGTTCTTATCATAAAAATTCAGAAATGTTGAATATGACGTTTGTCTTCGAAGATCCTGAATCAAATACTCTCCTATTATCGTATCGTTTTGTAGTAACTCTTTATATGCCTCAGGATTGAACTTTTGATTATTGAGGGTTTGATGCATCATCATCAGGTGATTAATCATAACTGCTCCCAAAGGATACTTTAATAGTTTTGTAGTCTTAGTCAAATCTTTTACATCAATCTCATGATAAGGCTGAGGATAATCTTCGGCTTGAGCATGTGCCATTCTTGGCTGAAAATGGAATAACATTATCATGTAAGCATAATCTATTTTACGCATATCTGGAAATTCTATGTCAAATATCGGATTTTTCGTTTTCTTCTCCTTATAGGCTTTCACTTCCTTATCTACTTCCATTACTTTAGGAAAAAAATCCACATAAGTAGATTGCAATTTACTTCCATGGAAAGGTTTGAAATAAACCTTATCCAAAGTATTCATTACTTTATGCCATCTTTCAATTTCTAAGTTCTCTTTTGTGTTCTTACCCACCAAATAGTATGTAGAATCATTCACTTCTATATTTAACTGATCACCTGGCTTAAAATAAAAAATAAACTGATGACGATTAAACTGCATTCGACCTTTCACATCCTCTGCCCCTACAGTATAAAAGCCCTCTTTTTTAATTGGTACGGCAAGACCAAAACTACCATCTTCTTGAATAGATGAAGCTGCCAAAGGTTTAGTCCTTCCATCCACAATCTCAAAAAATTCAATTTTTTTGTCCCATTTACGCATCCATTTACCATTAACTTTGGCTAATCCATCATTACTCTGTTCCGATTGATTTCCACATGCTGATAACAGTGCTCCAACACTAAACACACATAGGTAAAGGAATACTCTTACTCTATTCATTTCTTAAAATTTTAAATGCTATTTTCTTTTTTATTTTATCAGTATAACTCTTTAGTTACCCCCACGCTTATCAAAATAGATAGCACGTTTTGTCAAATCTAAGGTAAAATTATAGTCCTTCATAAAACGGATTCCTAAAGAACCGTTTCCGGATGGATTCCAAGAAGAATTTCCGGATGAGGCCTGCAAGGTAACCGGCATATCATCCACCACGATATCTTTATTCCCTAAATAAAATTGTTTTGCTCTACCATTATACACAACAGTACTTTGCCCCATGCTAACCATACTAGCCACATCATCATACTTAAAGCCACTAACAAGCATTTTATGTTTGCGCACATAGTTGTTGAAGCATACGAGATTATAATTGGCTCCCGTATCAAAAATAAAGTTACCCGGAACTTCTTCATTACCTACAAGATTAATTCCTGCATGCACAATAGCTAAACCTCTAGGTACAATAACAGAAACCTTTTTCTCACTCTCGTTATGCTCCAAATTCCCCAAGGAATACAAATAAATAACAGATTCATCGAAGTTCACTTTCACAATATAATTATTCGCCAAAGTAATTCCGATAATTCCATCGGTATTATCTCGTTCTGAGTTAAATATAGCAATATTTCGATTGGGAATAGATACTTTACCCAAGTGCACCGTATTTCCCGAAGAAATTTGCACATCTACGTGAGCTCCAACCACCGAAGTTGATTGCCGACGAGTAACTTTCAAGCCTACTTCTTTTGCCAACGAAGCCGGGATAGCCATACCATCGGCTCCTGTATCAAATAAAAAGTTAAGTTCTTTAGAATTATCATTTAGTCGTAGCTTTACAATAATTTTCCCCTCCTTAAACTCAAAAGGAATTTTATCTACCAATTTTGACTCTCGGTTGCGAAACAATCCGTAACGTTGATCAAAAAAATCTAGATATAGAATCTTTCCATCGGCTGTAAAAACGATATTGCTAGTCTGAGTTGTATCCTTAAAAACATAGTTAACAGGCAGGTTAAATAAGCCATCTTCAACATCTGCTTTTACTAACTCTTTTTTAGGAAATTCTACTTTGCAATCTAAGTTAGAATGCAACACGATCTGCTGCAACATAAATGCCGAAGCCGGCCAACTCTGTGTTGATACCGTAAAGTTTGGGGATAAAAATGGCGTAATTAATGCAGTATCTTTTGTTTGAAAAGCTGTTTGAAGAGCTTCTGCAAGAGCATCATAGTTAATCGTTGGAATAGCTACAATCTCAGCTTCTTTCTCTTTAGCCTTATTTATAGGCGTGTTGCATGCCACACAAAGTGTAGCTGCAACGAGCAACATAATTATGAGTTGATTAATCTTACGCATATAATTCATTATTATTGGTTTATGTATCCTCAAAACAAAAAAAACACAACATAGTTCAACTCAATAACTTATATCATACAAATAATAAGATTATGATTGCTGACTCTTTAATGCTTCCTATTTCAGATATTATATAAACACAGGATTAATATCCTTGCAGATTACTCGCATCTGCCATCTCCGGTGAAACATAAATAATATCTCTGGGATAACCGTCTCCTTCAACCTTAAAATCCGGATCTGCACTAAGATTCCCTGCATTTCTAGTGAAGAAGTTTACCGTGTATTTTGAGCCATCTGAAGTTCCTACACAAACATAGTTTAGAGCAAACTTAATATCATTAGGTGATGAAAACTTTCTTTGACGGAGTAATGTAATTGTTTCGCCTGCCGGTGCCGTGAATTGCAGTTTTTCCACTTTACTAGACAGGTTATATGTCCACACTTCATTATCTAGAACAAAATATATTACTCGCTCATCTTGACTACAAGTTAACTTTGTTGCATTAAATATCTTTTTTTCTGATGTTATTGTGTCTGCGTCAATTTTAAGTCCACTCGTTGCACTTCCTGTTATTTGCATAATATATCTCTCCGTTTCATCTGTTTTATTCTTTGCATAAGCTATAATTGGAGCGGATTCGGCATCTTGAATAAGTCCCATATAAATCATCTCCAAATTATTATCAGTAGCCTTTATCTCACCAGAAACATTGGTAGCTGCATTAGTAAAAGAATTCGTAGAAGCTTGATAGGCTAGAAAGCATGAACTCATATCGTCAAAAAAAAGATTTTTATACATTCCAACAACAATATAATCTGATAGGTCATAATCATCATTTGCTGAATTCCTTGACGCTTGATATCCGAATAATCCGGCATTAAGTGTGCTGTTATTAACTGAATGCAAGTAACCGGCATTTTCTAGGAAGAAACTTCTAGAATTTTTGGAATAGCCAATAAACCCGGGATTTCTTTTCTCTGGTACAGCATATGAGAAGTCGTCAAATCCATGAATTTTTTGCATCGTATTAACATAATCTAGAGCCAAATCATTATCCGTTATCAAAGCTAATGTTTTTGTGTATTGAGCACTCGAACTATCGGCAATAAAAGATCTATAAGTTGTATAGTAGCTAATCATTTTACCTTTACCTAAAAGTTTTTCCCCATTCACTGAACTATGTATATTTGCAACCAAATCTGTAGGCACAATGGTATCCGGCGTAAGAAACTGGTCTATATCAGCATATTCTCCATCATCTTTTAACACATACCAACCTCTTGTATAGGTTGTTCCTACGTTCATCTCAACATCTGTCAATTTTGTATAACCTGTTAACGTGTTAATTACTCCATAAACTAGAGTCCATGCACCGCCTTCTTTTTCCACAAAGTATTTTAAGTTTTTGTCATGAGAAATTGTATCTGTTTCTAATGGAGTAGCTTGGCTATACACATACCAAAAATACTCAAATTCGCTATTCTTGTTTGATGTAACCTCCGGCGTTATGACTAATGTATCTACCAAAGAAATCACGTTATAACTACTTTCTATACCCTGAATTGAAATCTCTTCTTTATCTGAATAATCATAGTTTCCTAGATCTCGATAACATGAATTAAGAAATATCGGTACTGCAATTAGTGGTAATATTATTTTTTTCATTTACTCTAACTTTTCTATTATTTCATATATTAAATAGGTACATAATGATTAGCTTTTACCAAACGAAACTAATTTTCCATTCTCATCTCGAAGCGGATCGTCGGGATGCTCAGCGTTGTAAGCTGCCAAATCAGCCTTTGCTTTTGAAGAGTAATAGGTTATCATTCCAAAATCAGAACGAATGTATTCCAAGAATGCATCATCCCACTTCTCTCCTGTTGTTTCAATAAGAAATCTATGTTTAACTTGACTATATTCCCCAAAATAATATTCAGTATAATTCCATGATGAAGGTTTAACCAGAACATCGCTTACTGATATTTTTCTCCATGTTAAAGTAGAGTCACCAAGTTCAAAGTAATCATTTGTTTCTAATTCAATTTTCAGCATATATGCATTAGTCAACAATGATGTATCTCGAAGTACTATTATTGGAATCTCTTTATACACTTCACCTGCCTCGAGAATGTAATTTGATTTTACCGACTCATCATTAAAATCAACATAATGAACTCCGGGTTCACAGTTCAAAATACCCGGTACTTCCACTTGATGTATGCTTATCGGGCGGTCAATATCAGCTGCACCTCCCACCGCATAAATGTTGCAATACACTGTATCTTGAACCACATCCATATCAGAGTAAGCAAAGGTAAACTCTACTAATGAATCTTCGTATACACTTGATTCATTATAGACATAGTCATATGATGGTCCAAACTGTATATATTGATTACCTTCGTATAACTGATAATCTTTTTCACATGATACAAAGATTCCTGCACTAAGAATACTAAGTGCAATTAATTTTATGATATGTTTATTATTCATTTTATTTAAACCTTTTTGAAATATTAAAATGTATCATCCTTTACTGTACAACTTCTGAATCCGGAAGTGGTATTACATAATTCAAGGCAGCATCTGCCGGAAGCCACAAAAAGTGATCTTCATCTATATTCAAACGCTTATAAGCATAAAATGCTTGCCCCTCAGCAAAAAACTCACGTCTATATTCTGCTGCAATCTCATTCTTTCTAGTTTCTCCATCAGGCAAATCTAATTCT
This sequence comes from Mangrovibacterium sp., assembly GCA_047975205.1. Taxonomy (GTDB): domain Bacteria; phylum Bacteroidota; class Bacteroidia; order Bacteroidales; family Prolixibacteraceae; genus JBKEDC01. The sequence goes on from JBKEDC010000043.1 coordinate 21,405, forward strand.
GATAAATTTCGCGATGCTCTGAAAGTATTCCAGTAGGTATTTGCTAAATCTGAACTAGATGCTGTTTCAGCAGCTATCAAGTACATTTCGCTCAATCGAATTAACGGAATACGGCGATAATCTAATGAAAATTTGCTAGCTTCATCTTCAGATACATCATATTTCAAAATTGAATATGTGACCACTGACTGCGAACTATTTCCTGTAAATAAATTCCACAAGTTTGTTTCGCGAATGTCGGTACCTGAATTTCCAAATAAATCCGTATTTACTGTCACATCATCACTTCCTTTATATAGTATTTGTCCTGAATAGTATTTATCAAAAGTCAAGCTCAGATTATATACATGTAAACCTAAAATCTGCTCATTAATCAAGTTATAATCTCCCAACTGAAAATCTGCAGCTGTACCCAATCTCGTGGAAGTTGAGTTGATTATACCTTCCGCTAAATCAAAAGCTTTAGTAGTTTCTCCATACCACAAAGCAGCCCTAGCTTGTAAAGCACGAGTAGCTTCTGCATTCATGCGAATTGAAGTATAGTCTGCATAATTACCAGCTTCCTCAGCAATAGTTAACAAAGCTTCGGCTTCCTCTATATCAGTTTCAAAAGCCGATTTAAAATCAGCATAGTTACTATACTTATTATAGTCTTTTGATACCGTTGTAACATATGGCAGAATTAGCTCATCTGTTTCTGTTCCGGGAACTGGTCCGAACATTCGTAATATATCAAAATGGATATAAGCGCGAAGTCCTAAACATTCTCCTTTGATTTGCTCATACATTCCTTCTGTTTTAAATACATCCTTGCGTTCATCAACATTTGCCAATATTTCATTCAATTCTGCAATTTCGTAGTACTGCTGTTGAAATATTCCTTCCATCAGAGATTTAACATCTGAGTTTCCATAACTAAATTCACCTAAATACTCTGCTGTTGATTCACTCTTTACTGTCCAAGAAGATACTAAGTATTCTATTGCAGTCATACTTAAATTCTCGCCATAAGTAGTCGCCGACTTCATTTCAATATACACACCGTTTAGCGCAGCTTCAAAACCAGACTCTTTTTCAAACATATCATCTTCAGGTAGCTGACCTTCCGGATTTACCTTCAACCATTCGTTGCACGATGAAAAGCTTAATGCTACAATCAATAAGCTCATCATGTTTAATATTATTCTTTTCATTTTCACTTTTTCAGATTTTATTCGACCGTTTTTCCTCGCTCATTTTCTTAAACTCATAGTGAGCTTGCATATTTAAAATATTACATTCAAACCGAATGAAAAGGTTCGAGCAAACGGGTATGATGTACCTCTTTCTTGCCTCACTGTAGATATATAAAATAGATTCGATGCATTTGCCGTAACTACAAAGCTTTCAAAGAATGAATCTTTAAAACATTTAAGTATTGGCTTTAAATCGTATTTTACATTTATATTTTGAAGTGTTAACGTATTTTCGGTTTGCACAAAACGTGTTGATTTATAGGTAGTGTTGGTATTCAAAAGTCCTTTGAAAGCTGCTTGATCTCCAGGCTTCTGCCAACGATCATCATACACACGACTATCCACATTATAGTTATAATCAGCATTCTCTACTTTATTAATCAAGGTATTATTGTATAGCTGTCCTCCTAAACGGTACCCTATTGATAATGTTACCGAAAGATTTTTACGTCGAAATGCTGAATTTATATTACCTTCCAATTTAGGCGTTGTTTCTCCCCCATCTATCAAATCGTCAGAATCCCATTCATAAGTGGTTGTCCCATCTTTCTTCAAAAATACTTCTTTACCTGTACTCGGATCAATACCTAAAGAGCGTACTACCCAGATTGTATTCATTGAATAACCTTCTCGATATAGTCGATTTGGATCCACCTTATTATTATCACTGCTTTCTAATTCTTCTTGAGCTTCTTTTAAGGCGTCCGAAAGTTCGGCAATTTTATTTACATTATGAATTCCGGAGAGCCCCAAGCTCCATGATATCCCTTTTTTATAATCGCGTATCATGTATCCTATGAAGTTAAACTCAAATCCGGTATTATGTACTTCTCCAATATTATCGATATAACTGTCAAACCCATTTGAAGGAGGCAAATAAACTGACGAAATCATTCCCTCTGTCTTATCTTTATACAAATCAACAGTTGCCGTAACTCGACCTTTCCAAAACTCGGCATCTAATCCAATATTCTTATTTCTCTTCAACTGCCATTGTAAATCGGTGTTACCCAATGCCATTAATGCTGCACCACTCCATCCATAATAGCGATCATCATCATAATATTTATAGGTTGACAGTGCTTGATATGAGCTAAAGTTTTGCGATCCTGTTGTACCAATAGATCCTCTAAGTTTCAATCGATTAACAAAAGAGCCCTTCATGAAATTCTCTTCATGCATATTCCACCCTAGACCCAAAGACCAAAACGGTGCAAATCGTTTATCTGCCCCAAATTGAGACGACCCATCCATGCGGAATGAAAAATCCGCCAAGTACTTCTCATCATACATATAGTTGATATTCGAAGTTAAACCAATTGAACGAGATAAGCTTTCAGTTCCCGATGGAGATCCTCCTTCGGCATATTGCAACGCTGAACCCAAATAGTCAATATCTTCATTCATGAAACCTTCCGCTTTAAAGGTGTACATATTACTCCTATTTTCTCTTATGTTGTAGTTCAACCCTGCAAAAAAGAAATGTTTCTCCTTAAACAGCTTATTATAGCTCAAGTTTGCGCTGGCGTCATAAGAAAAAGAACCTCCGGAGCCATATGAGTAAGAACCTCTACGGAAGTAATTCTCTCCTGAATAATCACTTCCTGCAAAATCAGTATGTTCTGCCGGTTTAAATACATCACTTGTATTACTTGCTTTTGTTATACCTAATTGAGTTCTAAGGATTAGTCCCTTAGCAATAGTCCAATCTGCAGAAGTATTGTTGGTTATTGTTGTACTTGCTGATTTATCAAATGTATTCAATGTTGCATTATACATCGGATTGACAGGATAAGTACTCCAACGTAAGCTCGAATTTACTCCATCTATATCACCAAAAGTTTTCACAATATTTCCATCTTCATCATAACCTGACCAATATGGATTTAGTTTCACATAATCAGAAAAAGAGCCATATGGGCTATCTTCTGTATTTACTTGCCCGATCAGAAGGTTATTTTGGAATTTGAAGTTTTTCCTGTCAAATACCAATTTAACAGAACCATTAAAGGTTCGTCTATTTGAACCAATCATCGCACCCGAAATATCATTATACTGTAGCGCTCCCGAATATCGGAATTGACCATCTCCACCTTCTAAGCGTAGACTATGTTTCTGTCCGACTCCCGTCTGCAAGGGTTTTGATAGCCAATAAGTATCCACTCCACTATTTACATCTTGAAGAACTGAATTATAATACTTTTTCAATTCTAAATCTTGCTCTGCATTGTCACTATCATACAAGCCAACCTTTCTTTCCAATTCCAGTTTATCTCGAGCATTCAATATGCTATACTGAGATAAGTCGGGAACCTCAATATTTACATCACTTCTCCAAGTAATACGCATATCTCCGGATTTTGGTTGTTTTGTTGTAACAACAACAACTCCATTTGCTCCGCGAGAACCATAAATTGCTGTTGCAGAAGCATCTTTAAGAATAGTGATTGCTTCAATATCATTTTCATTCATATCTTGTAGCGTCTGCATGGTTGATTCAAAACCATCAATGACTACAAGTGGTGTATTCAAATAAGTACTGACCTCATCTTGTAGATCTGATACATTAGGAATACTTGAATTACCTCGAATTTGGACTGTTGTCGTTTGGTTCGGATCGGAACCAAAAACATTACTTTCTATAATATTAAACGATGGATCAACGTTTCTAATGGAAGTAAGTACATCTCGAGTACCAAAAGACTGTAATTCGGCAGCCTTTATTGTTTTACTCGAACCGGTATAGGACTCCGTTTTTCGTGTAAAGATACCGGTCACAACTACTTCATCAATATCTGTAACTTCTTTTTCCAGCTTAATGTTGAATACATGACCTTTCGCTATATTAACCTCTTTCGGCTTAAATCCGATAAAAGAAACTTTCAGGCTCCCTTTAAGTTCTGTCCGAATAGAAAATTCTCCTTCAATATTCGTCAAGGCACTTCGTTGCTTTCCATCTGAATTCGCATAGGTAATAATTGCTCCGGGTATCGTCTGTCCCGTATCATCAAACACCTTACCGGTTACTGTCTTTTCTGTAATTACCGGCTTCCCATCTTGAGCGGAAACTACATTGCTTGATAAAATTAACAGTCCTAATATTATGAAGCTCAAGGCACTCTTTCTTAATGGAACTGCTAAATTAATTGCACTTTTTTGTAACATGGTTAATCTCTCTTTCACTACACTCCTATTTTTATTATGATTAAAGGCCTTTACTTAGTATTTTAAGCTCCAATCAAGAATTTAATATTATTATCAATCAATTATTATTAACGGTTAATTTCACCACGGATATTAAATAATATTTTACAAGTTAGCATACAATCACATTTTTTTATCCGAAAAATCGATACAAATACATTTAACAACAATATTCTGTCAATATTTTCAAATATTGAAATTTTATCTTTCTAATTATAAGTAAAGTCAACTTAAACTATAAATTTGATTTCATTCCTAAAGGATGATGAAAAATCAAATTTCATAATGATAAAAAAAACTATACAAATGTAGAAAAAAGAATGGTTTAAGCAAAAAAATCTGACAAGAGTAATTTCAATAATTACACAAAAACTATATAACAGTTTGTTTACTTATATATTAATCGCATTTAATTACTTAAATTTATTAAATACAAGAAGGACTAATTTGTTAATAATCATTCAATGTAGAAAGCAGGATAATTTTCTGAGGCTATACTCGCTTAGGCAAGACCGGAGGTTAAGCTTAATATATTACGTTCAATTGGGGATAAAACATTGTTTAAAATTATCCGCATATAATTCTTTAACAACCAGATGTCTTATGTAAATATAAAAATGTCGATTGCATTCTCTTGCAATCGACATCATTTATTTCTCGATTATCTTTAAACCATTCCTATCTATATTAGTATCATTATAATATTATCTAATCACATTATTGTCACCAATCGGAAGCAAAGAAGCACATACTCGTATTGCAGCTTCTTACTCTATTAAGTGAGTAACGAGCCTATATTACCTTATTGTCTTCTCTTTGCTGCAAAATAGTTCTCAACATTTCGCAAAAAAAGCACCGGTTGCATAATTTGCAACCGATGTTAATCTTTCTGTGGAGTGGAGGCGCCGGGAGTCGAACCCGGGTCCTAATAAGGAAGCAATACGCTTTCTACATGTTTAGCCCCGACTTATTTTTCGTGTAACAGATGGATCAAGGCCACCGACTATTACCTTAGCTCTTAAGTTTCATTGTTGCATCAGAGCAAAACAACAACTAGTTCAGATTTCTTGCACTGCCGAACCGAGTAGCCTCTAAACAATAGCTTCGGGCAGTGTCTTGTTGCAGTACCTAGTACCGCAATTAAGCAATTAATCTACTAAACTTCGATTACGCAGCAAGAGCGTAGTTATTTTCGCCAATTAAAAAAGTTTGAACATTAGGATTAACGAGCCAACAAACAAAGCTCGACATGCTTACATACCTCTTCTACCTACAGTCAAAACCAATCGCCCCCAAAAAGGGAGAACAAAGATAGTCCTTTTTTAATCATATGCAAGGTCATAAAACAGCTTTACGCCTTATTTTTCTTATTCATCTAGTCATTATCATCTCGAGGACCTCTACGAAAATCTTTAATCATTCGGAAACGGAAATCATTCTCAACCGGAGCAATAAGCACTACTTTTTTTGCCGGAAGAACTTGCAAAAACTTAGCATTGTATTTTAAATTCAAATCAAGATCTTTCTGGGCTAAATCATTCATTTCCGTATTAATATGCTGAAAGTCTTTTTCTGTCATTTTAGCATAATCATCTCTCAGTTGCTGCTCCATTTTTCTCCTTTGCTCATGCATTTTCCATCTAGCCTCATCAAATTCGTTATATATCGGCCAAAATCGCTGAGCCTCTTCCGGAGTTAAACTTAATTTATCGGTCATATAAGACACCTTTTGGGACTTGAATTGTTCAATCTGTTCCGGCGTAGGTTTACGCTGTGCCGAAACTATCGTTCCGGTCAACATTATTACTAAAAGTATTACAATTTTCTTCATCTCAAATTATTCATTCATCATTCCTGAAATTACATCTAAATCACTCACATAGCAAGTTAATTCACTCAAAATAGCATCTGAATCTTTTGTATCAGACTCATCTGTAGATTCTAAATTATCTAGCATAATTAAATCAGCCAAACTCGCATCACCCAAATACATACCGGCCTCGAACTCTGCCATATCATATGCGCTTTGCGCTTTACCGGCATTAATCAAATTTTGAGAAATTTGCTGGGCCGGGTATTTAAACAATAAAAGCACCAATATAAAACAAGCTGCCAAAGCTAATATTGGCTTAACTATACGAATGAATTTAGCGTGTGGTTTTTCTTCTGCCTCAAAAGCTTGAATGCGCATTTCCAACCTATCTTCTAGGGTTTCAAAATAATCATCAGGCATTTTAAAGCCCGAGTCAATATCCGAAATCTTTCTAATCTTTTTTATATTCTTGAAATCTGTCATAGTTTTTGTTTGACTATTTTTTCACTTAATGGTTTAATCGAAATCAATAATATCGCTATTCTTCATATATTCACTTATCTTCTTGACTGCATGGTGATATGATGCCTTAAGAGCTCCTTCACTTGTATCTAATATTTTCTCCATATCCTGATATTTCATATCTTCATAATAACGCATATTAAACACTAAACGCTGTTTCTCCGGCAAAGAAGCAATAGCTTCTTGTAACTTCAGTTGTATTTCGTCGCCGTCAAAAAAACTGTCAGCCTGCATACTTCTTAATAAATGGTTCGAAGATTCTTCATCTCCCCCAAAACTTTTTTTCTTTCGTTGCTCAATAAAACTTAATGCTTCATTAGTAGCTATTCTATACAACCAAGTGTATAGACTTGAATCTTCTCGAAATCCGGCTATCCCATTCCACACCTTAATGAACGTATTTTGCAACACATCATCAGTATCATCATGGCAAAGCACCATACGACGAACGTGCCAATACAGTCGTTCCTTGTAAAGCCCTACCAAGGCTCGGAAAGCTCGTTGCTTCTCTTTGCCGTGTTTCAGTTGTCGTATGATTTCTTTTTCTTCCTCCATAAGTTACTCGAACTTCCTGTTTTTCTTCGACTCTAATCTACAAAAAAGGTTTAACACACTATCTATTTATTCAAAAAAAAGAGATGCATTCATTGGTAAATGCATCTCTTTTCACAACGTGTAGCAACACAAAGTTAGTTAAACACTTGTTCTAATATATCACTTGTTCGCTCAATGGGATCTTCTCGAATTAATTGCTCTTCCTCAGCAATTTTTAGAAACATACCGTCAACTGCTTTTTCTGTGACATATTTGGTTAAATCGGGTTCTATTTGTTTTTGCACAAAAGGTAGTGAATTATACTTGCCTATTATCGTTTCCCAATATGCCGGGGCATTAACCTTTCCCAAAGACTCTTCGATAATCGGACTAAAGTTTTCTGTTAATTCAGCCGTAGTATGTTTCTTTAGATATTCTGTTCCGGCATCATCATCGCCCGCTACAATGGAAACAGCATCTTGAATTGTCATTTCCGTAATGGCACTCGTAAATATATCGGCAGCCGATGAAGCAGCATCTTCAGCTGCCCGATTCAGCAATTCTACACCTTTATCTGCCACCGAACCAAGCCCGGCTTTACGCAAAGCTTTTTCCACCATTTGTATTTCTTCGGGAAATCCAATTTTCACTAAGCTATTCCCCAAGAAGCCATCGGTTGCAGATAACTCGGTAACACCTTTTGAAACACCTTTTACCAAAGCTTCTTTTAAACCACGACTAGCAGTTGATTGCGTGAGGTCTGAAAGATTTAATCCCGATAAATCCGAATTATCTTCTGTTGAACTTGTTTCTGTTTCTGAGGTTGATGTTAAACCTTTCAATACATCTTTCCACGATTGAGCCTGAGCACTACAAGCCAAGACTGACAATCCAATTAAAATAAATAATCTTTTTCTCATAATAAATTCTTTTCTCATTTAGTAACTTAATAAAGACAAGATTTATTCGAAAAGGTTTAATTGTTTTGATTAGACTGGATCATTAAGGTTAGTTCCTCAAAGGCTGACACGCTCATCTGTTCCGGACGCAGATTGAAAACATCCATGGTTTTCATTTCTTCTGTAGTGATGAATTGTCGCAAAGAATTACGCATTGTTTTTCGGCGTTGATTAAATGCCATTTTTACCACTTGAATAAATAATTTTTCATCGCAAGCTAGTTTCTCCCTATCATTTCGCTTTAAGCGAATAACTGCCGATTTGACCCTTGGTGGCGGATTAAATACATTCTCGTGCACTGTAAAAAGGTATTCAATGTCATAAAATGCCTGTAGGATTACACTCAAAATGCCGTAAGCTTTTGAACCGGGACCCGTTGCCAATCGCTCCGCCACTTCCTTCTGAATCATGCCTACTACTTCCGGCACTCGGTCTCGGTAGTCCAACACCTTAAAAAATATCTGCGATGATATATTATAAGGAAAATTACCTATGATGCAGAACTTTTCAGGGAAATACTCCTCTAAACGTAAACGTAAAAAATCTTTACTTATAATACGTGGTGACAACGCCGGATAATGTTCTTGCAGATAAGCCACTGATTCGGTATCAATTTCAACTACACTAGTAACAAACTCAGGCCTCTCTAACAAGTATTGCGTTAGAACGCCCATTCCCGGACCAATTTCCAGAACCTCACAGCCTTCTTTATTTTCTAAACTGTCAACAATCTTTTTTGCTATGTTCAGGTCGATCAAAAAATGTTGACCTAAATTTTTCTTTGCGCGTACTAAACTCATTTATATTTTTATATTTCGATGCAAAAATACTTAAAATCAGGACATTGCATCTATTTTCCTCTTAATTATATCTTAATAAATAGACCAAAAAGACATCTATCAGTTAATTATCAAGCAATTAATACACAAATTTCTTCTAACTGCCTGCTTCCTCTATTAAGAATGGCAGGAATCAACTATTTCTCACGTTATACTCACTTGAGGATTGATATAATCAGAGCTGATTTTACGAATACTCAGAGCATATTGGAACAAATAAATTACCTTTGCGTCAATTTTGTGCTCTGTAAACCAATTCTAACGAAAGATTTTTCTTTGAATTTTGGCACATGTATATGGAATAAATATTTTGAGATTTTGAAAAATTCGATTAAACAAACACTTAAGGTAGTCTTCTTTCTGGCTTTGAGCTGTTTTTTATTTTGGCTGGTATATAGAGGTCAAGATATTGACCAAATGAAATCTGTATTAGCAAATGATGTAAACTACAAATGGGTTTGGTTTTCGTTAGTGCTAGGCTTGCTTAGTCATATCAGCCGATCCATACGCTGGATTATGCTCATCGAACCTTTAGGAAAAAGACCTCGCTTTATTAATAGCTTTCTATCTGTCATGGTTGGATATCTCATGAACTTAGCCTTACCTAGAATGGGGGAAATATCACGATGTACGGCTCTTTCCAGATATGAAGGCATCTCGTTTACTAAGTTGGTTGGTACTGTTGTCATCGAACGAACGATTGATGTCATTATCATGCTGCTTTTTACTGCTTTTGTCATTTTAGCACAGTTCAAACAAGTGCTTCAGCTATTAGATAACAACCCGGAATTGCATGAAAAAATAAATAACTTTTCATTTTCTCCTCTTGTAATAGGCATCATATTCAGCATTGTTATTCTCATTATTTGGCTCTGCATCAGACTTCGTAACGGAAAACTTGGTCAAAAAGTGAAAACCGTAATTATCAACTTTATTGAAGGACTAAAAACAATCGGAGCTATGAAAAATAAATGGCTTTTTATTTTGCATTCATTGTTTATTTGGGCAATGTATTTCTTAATGATGTATGTCATGTTTTTTGCTTTTGACTTTACCAGTCATCTTTCTTGGCTTGTTGGCTTAACTGTTTTTGTATTCGGAACATATGGCATGGTAGCCCCGGTTCAAGGTGGCATTGGAGCGTGGCATTTCATGGTTATTCAAGGATTAATCATATATGGAATACCCAAAGAAGATGGTTTAATTTTTGCGTTCCTCACCCATGGCTCCATGAATGCTATGATTATTATCGTAGGATTAATTTCTGTATTGCTCCTTCCTATTGTAAACAAGAAAAATACTAATTCAATCAAAGTTTAGTGAATACCGAGTTATACATAGCACACAAAATATTTCTTTCCAAGGAAAATAAATCTCATCTTAGCAAGAACGTTGTTAATTTAGCAGTTCTTGCTATCGGGCTAGGCATTGCTATTATTATTTTAGCAGTATCTATTGTTACAGGGTTTCAAAACGAGATCGAAGCCAAAGTTGATGGTTTCGCAGCTCATGCTCAGGTTGTAAACTATGATAGCAACAACAGCTACGAAACCTCTCCTATCGCTGTGGATACAAGTTTAGTAAAACAATTGGAAAGCATTTCGAATGTACGCCATGTTCAAGCTTTTGCCACGAAGCCCGGCATCGTCAAAGTTGACGATGAGATTCAAGGTGTGATAGCCAAAGGTGTTTCACCAAATTTTGATTGGTCATTTTTCGAGAAAAATAAAGTGGCAGGCGAGACCATACCGTTGTCAGGTAAGCGAAGTAATCAAGCATGGATGTCTCAGGAACTGGCTAATTTATTAAAGTTGAAGCTCAATGATAAATTTCTAATGTACTTTCTAAACGAGGGAGAACAAGTTCCTCGCATGCGGCAATTTACTTTATGTGGCATATATGGCACAGGTCTTGCAGAGTTCGATAAAATGTTTATGCTAGTTGACATACGACATATTCAAAGCCTAAACGATTGGAGCTCTAATCAAATAAGCGGTTATGAAGTTTTTGTAGATAATTTAGATAATCTTTCTACTACATTAGGAAAAATTACCGGTCAGCTCGTCAAGCATATTAATGATGACGAAAGCCTATTACAAGTTATCGATATAAAGCAAAAATATCCCGGCATATTCGATTGGTTAAGCTTACTTGATATGAATTCTATTCTAATCCAAGTACTTATGATTTTAGTTGCCGGTTTTAATATGATTTCCGGATTACTAGTAATCATCATCGAACGAACGCAGATGATTGGCATCTTAAAATCAATGGGAGCCTCAACTCTCAATATCCGCAAGGTTTTCTTATACTTGTCGGGTCTTTTAATTACTAAAGGATTGTTTTGGGGGAATCTTATTGGCATTGGTCTTTGCCTGATTCAGAAAGTTTTTCAAATTATTCCCTTGAACCCTGACTCATACTTCATTGATGCCGTTCCCATCCATTTAAGCCTTAGTACCATTCTATTGCTCAACTTGAACACTTTTATCATTATTGTCATCATGTTATTGCTTCCATCATTCATCATTGGAAAGATATCACCGGAAAAAACGATCAGGTTTGAATAATTCAGGCGTCTTTACTCTAGAAACTATCAGGAAAAAGCTCAATCAAACACTATTAGGCGAAATTGCTCATAAAAAGATGCTTCCCAAACATCGAAGCATTAAGGTTAGTAATAATGAAAAGGCAAATGCCAAGCATAGTGCTGTCCTTATACTACTTTATAGCGAGAATAATCAGCTTTATACCTATTTGATAGAACGCTCCACAAATATGAAACATCATCCGGGAGAAATAGGATTTCCCGGAGGGGCTATAGAAGAACATGAAGATATTATAAGTGCAGCTATCAGGGAAAGTGAAGAAGAAATAGGATTAAAAAAAAATCAGAGCGTGGTCATTCGAGATCTTAGCCCTATATATGTTCCTGCAAGCAAGTTTATAATACATCCGTTTGTCGCTTGGACTGAACAAAAAAACTTCATCATAACTAGTCCTGACGAAATAAATCGTATCATTAGATTCCCCATACATGATTTTCTGAATGATAATAAGGTTACTCAAACAAAGGTAAAGGTTGGCAATGAATATTTAGATGTTCCGGCATATGTATCTGATTATAATATTATATGGGGCGCTACAGCCATGATTCTGAGTGAACTAATGGAGCTTTTAAAACAGTAATCAGCTTTCACCGGGTATTAAATTACAATAGTGATGATAGGTATCTAATACTTTCGTTACATATTGATATGGCTCTTCACCTCTACAACTTCCATATTTCACTTCCGGATCATTCACATACTCCGCCTTTGATTTATATCGTAGATAGTAATCTACATTATTCTCCCATACAATACTAATTTTCCCATATCTTTCAGCTAAACGCTGAGCATCTCTCACATGCCCCAATCCTACATTGTAGGATGCCAACACAAACTTGATCCGCTCCTCCGGATTTGGAATATCTTCCACAAATACCTCATCTAACCAAGTTAATAAACGTAATCCTACTTCAATATTTCCATTGGGATTCGTATAATCCTCTATATTAAATGTCTTCGCTGCATCAGGCATAATTTGCATTAAACCTTGAGCCCCAACCCAAGAAGTAGCACTAGCATCAAAGTTCGATTCATTATATATAATGGCAGCTACTAATCGCCAATCCATACCATACTTTTCGCTTTTCGTTTTAATTAAGTCATCATAGGGAGAAAGCTTTCCTCCTTGTAGATTCGTGTACATATTCGCCGGTGAAATATATGCCCGACGCTTTAAGTAATACTTTGTATATAAATTTCGGTAGGCCGTTGTTTGCATATAGCTCTGCAGCCAATCATTTAAATAGTATAAAAGTTCTTTATTCCCTTTTCTCACTACCCAAGCTGAATTTTGTTTAAAACTTATGGGAAGTTCAATATCGATATTTCCATAATAACCTTTATTAACCTCTGCAATATCTCTATGTGCAACAGTGTAATCGATAGCACCGGTTGACACATCAGCAATCAACTCCTCTACCGTTGTTATCGAATCTTGAATCACATGTATTGTACCACCAATTTCATCAGAAAGAGATTTCAATCTAGTAACATAACTTGAATTCAGAGGGACTACAAGTTTCTTATCTGCTAACTGAAGCTGCTCACGCACCATCATAGAATCTAGTTGGTCGGTTGGCAATTGATACCATTGTTTAGGACGACGCTGAATCAACACCTGTTCCGAACTAGCTAGCGGAACTGTGAAATCAACAAGTTTTCGTCGTTTATTCGTAATGGTTATATCTTGTGCTACAAGATCATATACATCTTGATTAAGCCCCGTCAAAATACTTTGCATATTATCTTGAACATATAAATCCATTTGTACGCCAAGATCTTTGCAAAGCTGCTGGAGTATTTCATATTGGAAGCCCATCATGCGTCCTTTATAGGAGAAATAATCGATAGAATTATTCACTACTGCCACACGTATTTTCCCCTCCCTTTTTATCTTATCGAGCAATGTTTCTACATGCTGCTCTTTTTTCATCTGACTATAATCATAATCAAAAGACATAGACCTTAACTTCAACAAAGCTGCCACAATCAAGATGGCAACAATTATTGTAATGATAGCTGTTGTTTTCTTTTTCATACGCACAGTTATTAATCATAAAAAGACCATGCCACACCAAATCTAAATGATCTTCTGTAGAGTGGGTAATTCGGTGCAGCCCAATAGTTACCATCTAGCAGCCCGCTTGTTACATTCATGAGTTGAAAAAAGAAACGTGCACGTTTCAGTTTAAAATTATAGTGTAGATTCGTTACCGGATAATTACCGATTTTCTGTTCATTTTGCAGGTAAAACTGACCGGTAGCCGGATTATAGGCATCAGCATAATAGGCAGTGTTGTATCTCACATCGAAACCAATTCGATTATGAAGCACCTTAGCTAATGTAAATTTCCAATCTACTCTTAGCAATCCTGAAAATGTGGGTAGATGCAATGCACTTCGATTACTGCTCTGCCATTGCAATTGAGTTCGAACAAACCAGTGCTTTGATACAATATCTTTATTTAAATATGCAGACAATATTAAAAGCTCTCCGCCTAATTGTTCCGGAGTTGCCTCTTCATTGTTATAAATGTAGTTATCAATAAGTGCATAGTTAAATCCTAGTGACATTCGAGCCCGCTGAGAAGTGATTTTACTCCTAATTCTCATTTCATTTGTATTATTGAAACGATTTTGCCAGATGTAATGGTTCGAGGTAAAGTTATCTTGAAAATAATCAGGAACCAAGGAGTTTAATTCTGCTTCTACCGATAGTGTTGTTGTGTCATTTTTAATACGTAAAGGTTTTTCCAAAGAAGCACTCAGCTCAGACTGACCGGCTTTGAACCCGGTGAAATACAATCGACCGCTAACATCCCATGTCCAAAACTCACCATCTTCTCTAGCTATTCCTCCTCCAACATATGAATTAATCATTCTATCTTTTGCAAGATCTCCGGCCTCCATATTATACATTTTAGCTGTTACTACATCATTTCCGATGTAAATACGCTTAGAAAACGTAAATTTTTTGTCCGGATTTTCATAAAACTTAAGTTGAAATATATTGGTGAATCGGTTATAATAAGTGGTGTCGGCAGTTTCTATAGAATCATAATATGTGTTTTCAAAAAATGTATAGTTCGGACTCGTTTCACTGAATGCCCTGAGATTAGAACTATATTCCACTTTATATAGAAATCCTGTTATAGGGCGGAAACGCTCCACTACATATCCGTTCCCATCATCTACTTCCTCGGTTTTTCCCAATTTATATTCATTTACCGCACTAAAATTTCTATTCTTTACTTCTGAATTGGCATTGGTTAGATTTACCAGAAAAGTTTCCGTTTCATCATAAATATTTAAGTTTCCTTGGTCAGGTTGAAGCCCTCCGTTTTCTTCAGTACGTTGACGGTTAGAGGTAAATGCTACATGAGAATTAAATTTATCTGTTCGATAGGTGGTGTAAAGTGCCATAGCGTTCAGTTTCGTTGCCTGACTCTGATAATGTCCTGTTGATTTATCCGTATTCAACTGGAACCGGAAATTAAAATTAGGATTTACATTCTGGCTGTGATCAATATTAAACAACATTTCATCGCGCGAGTTTTTATTCCCATTTTGAGCATAGGTAAGCACGGAGTAAGGTGTTGTAGTGTTTAAATACTGTAAATTAGACGGCAGCTTCATGTAAGCCTCTACATTTCTGGAAAAATAAAAATCATTCACATAACTACGCTTGAAGAAATCTGCATATTGATAATACCCCCCAATATTTCCGGTTGTTTCGGGTAATATATTATTCGCAAAAACCGGTTCATACAAGTGAAAATCTCTTAAAGCAGTATCTAATTCTGCTTCTTTAAATTTTGCCCCATCTTGGTCGATTGTCCATGCAGACATAATCGAAATTATAGAATCATTTTTATGATCTTCATGTTCATCTTGCTTTTGCTTATCATCCGGGTTTTCTTCATCAGGACCATTATTTTCTGTGCCCGGTAAATTAAATGAAGGAACGCCCGATTGAGCCCAAAGCGAGTGCCCACTTATGGTTATTAGTAAAATGATAAAGATATATTTCATATGCATAGGCGACAAATATACTAGAATTGCGTGATGAACGCAGCATTTTAATGCAGCATTTATATCATTCTACACTCTAACAGGCTGAAAAGACTTGAATTTACGCTCAATTATTTTTTGATGAGTACTAAAATTTCACAAAACATCCGGCAATCGGCTGTTTCAAATTATGCAAAGATTTAATGTCTTCTATGCTTGCAAAAAGACAGCAATATTATCAAAGAAATAGCTGTAATCCATTCATTTCTTAATGAGAATAGAGATAATTATGTATCTCTTCAAGTTTATTTGAATACGGATATCCTGAATTAGTTCTGGCATCTTCTTATTGTTATTGATTATCGGAATAAAAAGCATTTTTTACTGCGTTTCTAGGCAAAGAAATAGGTGAATTATACCTAATTCTACCAATTATTCGAACTAAAAAGTGTGCAAAATAGAAACCACAGCAATAAACACCTAACTATCAGAAGATTAAAACAAGGTACACAAAAGACACAGTAGTTCTCATCATTTTTGCCCTTAGATACTTACTTATGTGATTATTTCAAATAGAAAATCCATTCAAATAAATCATTTTGAAATATAATGAATCAAAATGCAAACATATTTCAATTTAATCAAATCAAAAACAAACATATTTTAAAAAAAATCATTAATTAAATATCATTATTGCATAAAATATAAATAAAACATAGTATGAGTATTAAAATATACATATTTTTGAAACAAACTATAAAAACAAGTACGTCAAATCAATTAAATATCATTTAATTTAAGATATACATATCAATAATAGATGCATAAAGAAATAAAAATAAATATTTATCAAAATCAATCATTTTAAAAATATAGATATGAAAAAAGGAACTACATTAATGATGATCTTGTCATTGCTAGCGTTGACTACAACAAGAGCTTTCGCTCAAGAAAAAGAATCAAAAGTAAATTGGGATTTAGGAGGTGATTTAGTCAGCAATTATATCTGGCGAGGTATTAAATATGGCGAAGGTGTAAATGTACAACCTTATTTAGAGCTAAGCATGGGTAATTTTTCTTTGGGAGCTTGGGGCTCTGCTGACTTTAACGGTTTCGGAGAAATGGACTTTTACAGTAAATATGTTTCCAACTTCGGATTGAGTTTAGGCATTACCGATTATTATTACACAGGAAGTGATTGGGGCAACAAACAATCGCATGCTTTTGAAGTTAATGCCGGTTATGAAATCGGGATTTTAAGCTTAGCAGGAAATATTATACTTAACGAAGCATCGGGTGCCGGTTCCATTGGTGGAGATATGTATTACGAGGTCGGATTGAATTTCAACAAATGGGCTTGTTTTATTGGAGGTGGCAACGGATGGCACACCGGCGACTTAGGTAGGGATTTTGAAATTACCAACATCGGAGTTAAAACTTGGAAAGAACTTAAATTTTCAGATTCATTCAGCATTCCAATATCAGCATCAGCCATTTTAAATCCGAATACGGAGCAATTTTATGTGGTACTCAGTATTTCCATTTAACAAGTAAATCAAATAATAAATTAGTAATGAAAAAAATTGAAGCAGTTATCAGAAAGACCAAATTTGATGAGGTTACCGAAGCCTTGCATGAAGCAGGTATCGATTTCTTCTCCTATTGGGATGTGCGCGGTGTTGGTCAAACAGTACAATCGCGTGTTTACAGAGGAATTAAATATGACACCAGTGCCATTGAGCGCCGATTAATTTCATTGGTTGTTCGAGACAAAAATTTGGAAAAAACAATACTTGTCATTAGAAATGCGGCAAAGACAGGCGAAATTGGCGATGGTAGAATTTTTGTATCGAATATTCATGAATCATATCGCATACGCACAGGAGAATTTGGTGACGAATCATTATACGTAAAAGACAAAGAGGAATAATTATGAATGAAACTATACTTTTAGAAAAATTAGCCGAACAACAAGCTACAATTGAAGGATTAACGCTAGGGATTGACAATATGTGGCTATTAATCTGCGCTTGTCTCGTCATGTTCATGCAACCCGGATTTGCACTTGTTGAAGCCGGATTTACCCGAGCTAAAAACACCGCTAACATATTAATGAAGAACCTCATGGATTTCTCCATCGGATCTATTCTATATTGGATAATTGGGTTTGGACTTATGTATGGTTCCAGCCGCAACGGTCTTATTGGAACGCCCGATTTCTTTTTTACCAGCGATAGTTGGGGAAGCTATTCTGATTATGCAGACCTGTTTTTTCAAACTGTTTTTTGCGCCACTGCTGCCACTATTGTTTCCGGAGCTATGGCTGAACGAACAGAATTCACTTCTTACCTTATTTTCACGGTTGTCATTTCCGTATTTATTTATCCTATTTCCGGGCATTGGACATGGGGAGGCGGTTGGCTGTCGGAATTAGGGTTTCACGACTTTGCAGGATCAAGTATCGTGCATTCCGTAGGTGCGTGGATAGGCTTAGCCGGCACCCTCATCATAGGCCCTCGAATTGGAAAGTATAAAAAAGATGGCACCCCTAATGCCATTCCCGGTCACAACTTACTTTTGGGAGCTTTAGGTGTGTTTTTCCTTTGGTTCGGTTGGTTCGGATTCAATCCAGGTTCACAATTGGCTGCTGCCGGAGCTGAAAATGCGGTTGCTATCGGACATATTGCCATCACTACAAACTTGGCTGCCGCTGCCGGAGCAGTAACATCTATGATTGTAGCGTGGTTCCGCTACAAGCGTCCTACTCTTTCATTATCATTAAATGGAGCTCTCGCCGGATTAGTTGCCATTACAGCAGGTTGCGATGCTGTGAGCCCTACCGGAGCATTAATTATTGGCATATGCGCAGGTATTATATTGCCTCTTTCAGTGGAATACATCGACAAAGTGCTTAAAATTGATGATCCTGTAGGTGCAGTTTCGGTGCATGGTGTTTGCGGTGCATTCGGCACGCTAATGGTTGGATTATTTTCTACCTCCGAGGGATTATTTTACGGGCATGGTTATCATTTGCTCGGGGTTCAGGCCATCGGGGTAATCGTATTCTTTGCTTGGGCATTTGGTTTGGGATTCATTTTATTCAGCATATTGAAAAAACTAAATATTCTCCGTGTTTCTAAATTGGTGGAAGAAGAAGGGCTAGATTTGTATGAGCATGGAGAATCGGCTTTTAATTAGCTTGTCGTAAAACTTGTGTATACTTTTGTTTTGTCTGTAAAATGCCTACTTCACAAATTGAGGTAGGCATTTATTTTCTAACAAACTTTTATTAGCTTTGTCAACTCAATTGAATCGTTCAAAAAAGAGTATTATGCCTAAAAACAAAATATATTGCCAAAGTTGTGGAATGCCTCTCAGCAAAGACCCTCAACATGGAGGAGTTAATGCTGATGGCTCTCACTCTACAGTGTATTGCAGTTACTGCTACATAAATGGCGATTTCACTTTTAAGGGACCGGTGTATGAATTTCAAGAACATTGCAGAAAAGCAATGGTTGCCAATGGTCATCATAAAATTAAGGCATGGTTGTTCACCAGAGGTATGAAAAGATTAAATCGATGGACAACAAAAAATAACCATTAATCTAAGAAACTTAACAATTCATTGTTTGTTCCTTAAAAACAATACAATTCAGCATTTAGCACTATGGCAAAAAAAGCAGCACCCGTGATGCAAGATATCTGGTTACTTATTCTTAGAGTAGTCGTTTCCGGATCAATGTTAACCCATGGGATTCCTAAATTTTTAAATCTTATTCAAGGGAAATTTCAATTTCCGGATCCATTTGGTATGGGCAGCGAACTATCACTTATATTAGTTGTAGGTGCCGAATTTTTTTGTTCTATTCTCGTGCTCTTAGGTATTTTAACCCGATGGGCATCTTTACCTATTTTATTTACCATGTTTATTGCTGTATTCTTTATTCACAACAACGATCCATTTCAAGCTAAAGAACTAGCTATGCTATATCTACTATTATTTGGAACAATCAGTGTGTTTGGCAGTGGGAACTATGCCCTCGGCAAATTACTGGGGAATAAAAACTAGCAGAGGACGTGCCAACGATAAGTAAAAAGTAATCACATTAGCTCTAAATAATTAAGCACCGATGGAATACACTAAACTACATAATGGAATTGAGATGCCAATGCTTGGTTATGGTGTATATAAGATACCTGACCAGAAAATTTGCGAAAGGTGTGTAACCGAAGCTATTGAAACGGGATATCGAATGATTGACACAGCTGCTATATACAGAAATGAGAGTGCTGTTGGAAATGCCATAAAGAATAGTCCTATCGATAGATCTGAACTTTTTATTACGAGTAAGATATGGGTGCAAGATGTGAACTACGAAAGTACTCGCAAAGCATTTGAAGCTACATTAAAGAATCTACAACTGGATTATCTTGATTTATATTTAATTCATCAGCCGGTAAATGATTATTACGGAGCATGGCGGGCTATGCAAGAACTCTATCATGAAGGACTGATAAAGGCTATTGGAGTGTCCAATTTTCCTAATGATCGATTGGTTGACTTGAGTCTATTTAGTGATTTCTCACCTATGGTAAATCAAATAGAAACTCATCCTTACCTGCAGCAAGAAATACCATTGCAGGTAATGAAAAAATACCATATCGTACCCCAAGCATGGTCGCCATTCGCAAGAGGTGAAAATAACTTATTTGAGAATCAACTACTTAAATCTATCGGAGAAAAATATGGGAAATCAATCTCCCAAGTTGTACTTCGTTGGCTCATTCAGCGCGGTTTTGTTGTCATACCAAAGACTATTCATCAAAATCGAATGAAAGAAAATAT
This sequence comes from Mangrovibacterium sp., assembly GCA_047975205.1. Classification (GTDB taxonomy): domain Bacteria; phylum Bacteroidota; class Bacteroidia; order Bacteroidales; family Prolixibacteraceae; genus JBKEDC01. Next base: position 41,977 of record JBKEDC010000043.1, read on the forward strand.
GCATATTTTCAATTTTGAACTAGATACCGATGATATGGAGTTAATAACAACGCTTGATACCGGAAAAACCCTATTTGAAGATCGCCAATCAGTAGAATATGTTTTGCATAAATTCGGATATAAGATTTAGTTACTTTTTAAAAAGTTTTTATCTGCAATCTGAACTATTCAATATCTTATCTAAGATAGGACGTTCGAACTCCACCCAGTGTTCATATCCCTTCTGAGTGAGGTGCACACCGTCTTTGGTATATTCTTTCACCATACTTCCTTTTTGATTTATAAATTGATTATATAAATCTATTACTTCATATGGGGCATTAACTGCATTGCTCCTAATCAGTTTATTAACCGCTATAATATCATCTTTCAGAAAGTCTCTTCTAGTCGGTAAAATAGTACGAACATATATCTTCGTTTGTGGTGATTTTCGGGCTATCTTCTTTGTTATTCTTAAAATATTCTTTGCAATATAATCTACTGATGGCACAATTTTATCATAAGCAAAGCGGGTATCTATATCATGATGCATATTAAACAGATCATTTACTCCAATTAGAATAAAAACAGCTTTGGGTTGGAAATAGCAAATTTCATCTAACCTCTTTAATATTCCATCAGTTACATCTCCGGCGATACCTCTATTGCGAATATGCTCCAACCCAAATCTTTTATTCCAATCACCTCCTTGCTGCGTAATACTATTTCCAATAAAGACAACTTCACCATATTTTAATGGTTTGTTTTTAAAGCTCGCTATTCTACTTTGGTAATTCTTTATGGTCCAATCATTATGATAACGCGAAACCACAGATTTTGAAGGATACAATTTGTCTATTGATTGTGCACTCAAACCATCATTTAGCAGCAGAATACCGATTAGCAGTATAAATTTTAAAAACTTTTTCATATAATTTGTATCCTAAATTTAATATCAAATCAAAAAAACATTTTTCAATAGGCATTATTGACATACAATATTATTTTACATCATCTCCAATATAAAATCCGGTATGTGGCGGCTGATTATAACCAACATTTTGCCAAATAATACTCAATCTGTAAATAGGATCTTGCATTAAGGTTACAAAGCGGTGTTCAGTTGGTATCGTTGTTGTGTAAATACGGAGTGATTGGTTGTCTTCCGCTCTAAAAATCACTTCTTCTCTCCAATCGCCAAATATATCTGCTGATATGCAAGGATCTGATTTAGTTCCGTTGTTACTTTTGCACCCGTCAGCAACAAAGATCGTATTTTGTTTCTCATTTTTCCAATCCCATTTGTAGATTTTGTTTGAGTCTAAAAGTTCGCGTAACAAGTCACCATCCCACCAAATGGCAAAATTGCACGAGCGTGGTTCTTGATCTGATATTTTCTTTCCTTGAGCATTCCACATTCCTCTAATTCCGGCTCCCTTTACCCAACATTCATTTCCGGGATATCTCGGATCAACATTGAATGCCACTCCTCTTCCCGGTCCTTCTCCTTTATCTGATCCGGACTCAGCAGCCTTCACCGAAGGAACTTTCCAAAGTACTTTTCCAGAGTCTGCTTCGCGAAAACTCATGCCGGCATCACCGAAGCGTTCTTGAATTGTAAATATTTCAAGTCCGGGATGTGTAGGATCTAAATCTGATAAATGTAACGCATCACCATGTCCGAAACCTGTTGCATGTAGCGGCGTTCCATTATTATCAATTGCTGCTGCTCCATAAATAATTTCATCACACGAATCACCATCTACATCTCCCACTGCTAAACTGTGGTCTCCTTCTCCATGTATGGAATAATTATTTTTCTTTCCATCTTCGCTATCAAAAGTCCAATCTAATTGAAAATTATTATTCTCCCATCTGAGTGCTGCCAAAGCAACCTTGGTATAATATCCCCTGCAAAAGACTAGTGACGGATGTTTTCCATCAAGATATGCCGTGCAAGCCAAATAACGTTCAGAACGATTACCATAACCATCTCCCCATACTTTTTTCAAATTCGCAGGTGTTTGTTCCATACCCTTAGGGTATCTACTAATCGGATAATCTATTGTTTTCAATTCTTTTCCGGTCATTCCATCAAACATAGTGAGATACTCCGCCCCTGAAATGATATGTCCAGATTTTTCTCGGTAATCTGCGGTAGCATCTCCAATGACATGTCCTATTCCATCAATTGTTCCATCTGATGTTTTTAGCACCATTTCAGCTTTTCCATCTTGATCGAAATCATAAACCAGAAATGGGTTATAATGAGCTCCCTCTCTGATATTATTTCCTAAATTTATTTCCCAAAGTAGTGTTCCATCTAGTTTATAGGCTTGAAATATCGGAGGACTTGTATTCCCCTGATGACTATTATCATGTCCTATTCCCACCATGTGAATAACAATTTCATAATTGCCATCTCCATCTAGATCGGCAACCGAAGCATCATTTGGAGAATATCCTTTAGGAGTTTGTAATGGCAGCTGAAAATAGTTTTGTCCTTCTTTTGTATTATTAAACACGAACTGCCCTTCAGCTGCGCCTTCTTTCTTGTTTTGAAGAGGTTTCACAAAATATACATATTTACCTTCGTCTTTAAGTTGTGTATCCAAAAATGAAGTTGACTTATCAATAGGAGCATCATTCACTTTCTCCGTTTTTCCTTTATATTCTCGATAAAGGTTAAACGATACATTTTCAGGATCCGAATCAAGCAATCGCCAACTCACAAAAGCATTATTTTCATTCGCTCTGACTGCCACCAATCCCCGAGAAAGTTTTTCCATCTTTCGTTCGGCTCGAGCTGTCAAATTAAGAAACAGAAATGACAACAGTAAAATTGATATTCTACTTAAAATTAGCTTTAGATTCATAACAAAAAGGTTTGTATTAATTAATCATGGGAAAAATTTTCCACATTAGATATTCTGTAAGGGTTATCTGTTATTATATTCTTTGTATGAATATTCTTCAAACTTACATTGCGAATAGGCGTATCCTTTTCACCTTGAATATTTGCAATAAATTGCAACTCATTAGCATCAAAGTTCTCTAAATGGATATCTGATATATTTGTTAGCCTACGCTCTATTGTAGGCACTAAATCTTTCCATTGGTAAAGAACATTTGTTTCAATCCCTAATATTCCATTGCGCATGTGGTCAGCCTTAATATTCTTCATATAAATATTTTTAACGTAGCCTCCTCTTCGCTCATTTGTTTTAATAAATAGTAAATGAAACAAGTTACACTCTTCTGTTAATTTGCAATTGGTTACATACACATTTTCTATACCACCGCTCAACTCGCTCCCTATCGCTATTAATTGATGACCATTTTTTACCAGAACATCTTGAATTACTAAATTTTTAGTCGGGGTATCTAATCGCCAAGCATCTTGATTTCTTCCTGCTTTTATTGCAATAGCATCATCTCCTTGATCTAGCACACAATTTTGAATAATAATATTTTGAGTCATCTCCGGGTCTATACCATCTGTGTTGTGTCCATGTGCATACACATCTATATTCTGAATCAGTACATCTTTACATAGATAAGGGTGTATTGTCCAAAACGGACTATTGCGTACATGTATGCTATCTATCAATACGTTGTTACAGCGATTGAATTGTATGAAGTGAGGGCGAAAGTTCGCTGAGTCATTCACCATATATCTTTCTTCCATAGGTTTGTTATATGATGCTTTCATGTACAGTTCCTTCAGGCTGTTCATGTGTCCATGCGGTCTCGGGAACCATGTTTTCCAAACATCCATAATTGCCTCTACGGTTCCTTGTCCTGTCAATGCTACATTGTTGCATTCGTAAGCATAAATTAATGGTGAATAGTTATAGCATTCCATTCCCTCCCATGTTGTATGCACAGCAGGCAAATAATCTTCGGGATTTCCTGAAAACAGCAGCTTAGCCCCTTTAGATACATAAATATTTACATTACTCTTATAATGTAAGGTTTTCGTTAGCCATTCTCCCTTAGGAATAACAACAGTTCCTCCACCCACTTTATTGGCAGCAGTAACGGCATTATTAATTGCGGTGGCTGTTGCATCTTTATCTCCTTGCTTTGCGCCAAAATCTGTGATAATAAATCTTGGTGCATCTTTAAAGTCCGGATATTTAATCGCAGGCATATCAAAAGGAGCTTTTACCGCAATCTCTTTAATTTTTACTCCTTTTTGTTGAGGAAGGCTACAAGCTGCAAAAGCAAGCAATATAAATAGCAGATAAGATATTCTTTTCATAGCTATTCTATTTCCCATTCCAAATTTCTCCATTCACTTTTGAATTCTTAATTGTTAGACCATTGAATAACGTGGAGTCTAATTTAGCACCTTTAGCTGTTACATTAATACCTTCAAACGCGAAGTTCTGTAATATGTCATCATCTCTTTTACTCACTTTCGTAAACTGATTAAACTCTCCTGTAATGTTCTTGAACGTAATATTTCTCGAAATAGACGATGGCGGATCCTTCCTCCCTTTTAAATCATAAAATTGTGTCCATGGATTAATAAACACGCCTATACTTGCCGTTCCCGTATAACCTTCAATTGTTATATATTCATAAATTTGAGGGGTATCAGGTCGCATCTTAAGGTATACCATACGAGTAGCTTCCGTCATGTGGTTATTACGCACTAAAACATTTTTAGTATGAATTGATTCACTACCTATTGTAAAGGTTGAATGACATTTTCCAAAGTTGTTATTTTCGATTAATATAAATTCATTCTTTCCATTGTTAGAGTCTTCATCAGCAAAAGGTCCTTTTCCGCCTTTCATTACCACTGCATCATCGCAAACCGACATATAGCATCCGCGCACTACCACATTGCTACAAACGTCTAAATCAATAGCATCTGAACTTGGAGCTCTCACCGGCTCAAAAGGAGCATAAATATGCAAGTCTATTAGTTTAGCCCAATTACATTGATAAAGGTGCGTTGTCCAAAAACCGGATCTTTCGAGATGTACATCTTGCACAACTGCATGATCACAATCCCAAAGGAATACTAATCGGGGTCTAGATACTTCTAAATTTGTACATTTCGGATTTTCTTTTCTCCGTGCCCAAAATGCATCCCAAAATTTAGCCCCATTACCATCGATAGTACCTTCTCCCGTTATTGTAAAATCATCGACTTTATATGCATTTATTAAAGCCGGATAATAGTCCAAATTTTGACCTTCCATTCTAGATGGCATTTTAGGATAGTCTGCTATATCATCGGATCCTTTCAACACTCCTCCCTTTTTTATATGCAAATGTGTTCCCGGTTTAAAAAACAAAGCTCCTGTTTTAAATGTCCCTTCTGGAACTACAATCACTCCGCCCCCAATAGATGAAACTTCATCAATTAAAGCTTGAATTACCTGAGTATTTATTGTTTTATCATCGGCAACAGCCCCGGCTTCTGTAATAGAGTACCATTCTCCGAGACTAGTCGGATCTACTTTCACGGTATCTAAAAACCACTCAGAAATTGGGGTTCCATCGGGGAATACGTTCCCTAAAGAAGACTCTACAGCGTTCTTACTCACTCCTGAACACGATGCAATAAGTAGAACTAAAACTCCGAAATATAATATTCTTTGTATCTGTTTTATCATACACATCTTGTATCTCAATCTTTTCATCATAAAATAATTACTAAAGCATTTTATAAATTTCACAACCTGCCATTAAAACACAGCCTAAACCATAATCTTCAAAATCAGGTACACTCGTGTAAGTAACCGGCTGACCGTCTTTAGGCTCTTTTCCTGTTCCTTGCATGTAACCGATAAATCCATTTTCATGAACGGCTTCGTTAGCTATTGCATTCCATCCTTTCATAATTGTTTTTCTATAAGTTCCTTTTTCTACCAATCCATGATTCTCTGCCCATGCCATACCATAGATAAACAAGGATGTTCCTGAAACTTCTTTCCCTCCGTAATTTGTAGGATCATGTAAGCTTACATTCCAAAAGCCATCTTCACGTTGAATTTTCGTTAAGGCATTAAGCATTTTGATTAGCATTGTTTTATATTCTTCTGCATGAGAATCATTCGGATTAATACTCAACACCCTACAATATGTTGCTACAACCCAACCATTACCGCGAGCCCAATAACAATCTTCACCATTAGGCTCCTTGTATGGAGGAAGAAAGTCAGCATCTCTCCACCACAGATCATCATCTTCATTCCAAAGTCCCTGACGATTCTTGGTGTCTGCATACATTTGATAAGCTCTTTCTGCATATGATTTATCTCCGGTTAAAACTGTTAACTGTTCAAAAATCGGCATCGCCATCTGCAATGCATCAATCCAATCCCAGTCATCAATTTTATCTGTTGCCATCATTAAGTCAATTGACTTTTTAATGTCTCGAATACGGATTGAGTCTTGTTCATCTAAATTATACAACTCGATATAGGTTTGCCCACAAGCTTGATAATCAGCATGACGACCTGCTACTCCGCGTCCTGCAAGCCCCCAATTATGACTATTTCCCCATGATACAGCATAATTCAAATATTGTTTATCGCCGGTAAGTTTATATAAATCCATTAGTCCTTCGTAATATACAGCCCTAGTCCATATATTACTGGGTCTTTCTTTATTTGTAATAATTGTTTTGCCTGTATCCGGCCACTTATCCATGAAGTATTTGTTTGTTTTAGTCAACGTAGTTAATACTTCCTGTTTTGTTGGATCTGATTGATTATTCTCATGCTTTTTCGAACTTCCGCAAGATGTGAACACGAACAGCAAAAGCAAAATATTTAAAGCTATATTTTTCATACAATTTTCTATTTACAATGTTAAATTAATTTCCATAGGGTTTTACGAAATTGATTGCAGGACTCAAAGGCCAGACAAAAGTATTCGGGTTATCCGGCTTAGTCGGGTCAAAACCCGGGAAGTCTCTTTTTATGTATTTCTTCAAAGACAAGTTCTGGTCAATAATCGATTGAACTATACACTTTGCCAGTTCATAAGCCCCATAGGTATTGAAATGCGTATTATCTGCCAATTCTTTGTCTTGTCCGGGAAAAGTTCCGGCTTTGTAATGCACAAAAGCTCGTTTTGATTCCTCCACTCCTAAGGCCTCATAAAATGCCATACTCATTTTATTCAAATCAATTAAAGGTATCCCACTATCTTTAGCATAATCTCTCATAGCTTGGGGAAAATCGCCTAATGTATTGGTTACCTTCCCTTCCTTATCAAAGTTTCTTCTTTGGGTTGAGGTAATAAGTATAGGTTGCCCACCTTTGTCAATGATCTTATCGCAGTAATCCTTTATATCCTCTTGATATTCCTTATACGGATCATAGTTCTTCTGCTTTTGGTCATTGTGAGCAAACTCTACAATCATAAAATCTCCTTTTTTCATCTCACTCAATGCTTTATCTAATCTCCGAGAAGCTCTATAATGACGTAATGTACTACCTGAAACCGCATAATTAGCAACCGCACAGTTTGGTTTTAGGAAATACGGAAACATTTGTCCCCAAGATGCCCACGGCTCATTCTCTTGATCTGTCACCGTAGAATCTCCTGCGATATAAATTACAGGCACATCAACCTTTTCAATTTTTATCGATGAAAGAGCCGTACAAGTACCATTAAATTCAAGACTTAAACTATTATCCCATTTTAAATAACCAACTTCACGACTTTTTAGTCCAACACCTTTTTCTCTTCCTTTTATATCTGTGGTAAACACATCCACAATAAATGTAACTTTTCTTTGCTCTCCCGCTTTTAGCCTTAAATCATCAACAAATAAACGTCTAGATTCTGCCTTCACTGTTGTCCTTGTAGGTACATCTTCTGCACCCAAGACAACGGTCACTTTGTATCGTCCTTCAGGAAGATCGACTTTAAAGTAAAAAGCACCGTTTGAAAGGATATAATCAGAATCTAAACTTCCATTGAGTTTAGAATTTACATCTTGAACAGGGGCGTAAGGAATAAGCCCATATCCTTGTGCTCTGGAATAAATAGTGCCGGAATTTACTTGCATATATCCTTTTTCTACTTTTCCGTTACCAAAGTCATATTTATGTACATCATTGGCACTAACTCTCTGAAAAGCAAGTACAGCTAAGATTAGAATAAAGTTACGAAGTGCTCGCATAGTCTATTTGATTTTAATAAATTGCCTAATCGGATGGTTACTCAATTCCCTAAGCTTTGTTGCTAAAACATAAGAATTCAACTTTGCGCCATTTATGTTTGTATGCGTTCTATCTTTAGGAAATCTGGCAAAAAGAGTCGATACTGTTTCCTCCCCCATAGCATCATAAAGTCTTGCTATCGCTGTATTCAAATCAACAAACGGAACTTTTTCATTTTTTGCTACCTCTTTAGACCATTTTCCATAAGAATTATCAACCCTCTCGAAAATACCATCTTTATTACGACTTCGCGCAATTTGGCTGATAACAATCACATCAACACCTTTTGATTTGGCTTCTTGCACATATTTAGTCATATACCAACCGTAAGAATGAACAGTTTCCTTTTTACCGTCTCTGTCAACAACAAGTGTTGTATCACTCATTCCCGGGAATGATCCTCGATATTTTGGTTCATCAATTTTACCGGAATCATTATGCCCAAACTCCATTAGTAGAATATCTCCCTTAGTCATTTGATCTAGCACTTCCTTCCAAAGTCTTTCCCAACGATAACTTCTACTGCTACGCCCTCCTCTTGCCTTATTAAATACATGAACCATGTTTGTATCTACATACATTGGGAAGGTTTTCCCCCATCCCGTGATATTTCCACCACTATTATCTGCAACTGTTGAATCTCCTATAATCCAGATCTTCTTTTTCACAGGAAAATGCAACTTTGGATTGGCTAATATATATTTATTAAGTTCGCATTCCGGAGCTTCTTTTATACCTTCAATTACTTTAGATGCTGCAAGTGCAGCTCCTTTATCCATGGTATGCGTATGATCCCACTCCCAGAAATAAGTATTAGTAACAGAATCCTGCCCTAGCGGATCAAGTACATCACACATCTTAGCATTTAGATCAACAAATAAGATATGTTCTTTTTTTGCTACCTTCTTAGCCCACTCTCCATAACTATTCTTGTTATTACGGTTTAGTTTACCTTCTTCATTCCAGCTATTTCTAGGAATAGGTGACATGATAATAGGTGTTGCACCTTTAGCTTTAGTCTCTTCTATAAATTGAGTCATATACCAACCATAAGTATGCACTATTTCATGTTTACCGGTGAGCATATTGTCAATCTCTTCGGACTGATTCCCAACTCCTTTAATAGTTCCTCTTGCTCTAAAATTATCATTAACCGGACTGCTATCATTATGCCCAAATTGCATTAATACGAAATCACCGGGTTTCAACTCTTTCAATACAGCATCCCAATATCCCTTATCTCTATACGTACGGGAACTCGTTCCTCCTACTGCATGATTTTCAAAATTTACTTTGTTTAAATCAAAGTATTCATTAATAGCCTGCCCCCAACCAAAACGACCTGAGGCTCCATCTCCATGACCATGTTTAACTGTTGAGTCTCCAATAGTAAAAACAGTTGGTTTTTCTCCTGCTAATACTGCAAGATTAGTGCATACAAGCAATACGATCACTAATCCAATGTGAAATATTCTATTCATAGTTTTAAATGTTATTGTCTATATCCAAAATAAAAATACAATGTTCTCTGAACCGGTTCTTTCATCTCGTTTAACTCTCCCGATGGTCCTAAAACTTCGGTATTCATACTTATTCCCATAGCCAACTTTGTTCCAATTGGAGGAATGCCATCTAAAAAGGAAATATTCCCTGATGGAAGCTTCGGATAATTCTTAGGTCCTGAAATACCGTAAAAATCAAAAAGGCGTACGAAAAGATTAGGCTCGTTAGCAAGCATTGTGAATTTTCCATACACCGTATTAAATTCCATCCAAGTTACATCTTTATAATAACCTTTAAATTGGTCTCCCCAAGTATTCGTTGCCGGAAGTATGCTATTATATGAACGTTCATAAACATCGATGACTCCACCTTGTGTTCGATTTTTCCACACGTGAGATGATCCGTCTCCTAACCATTTTGTCGAAATGATATCGGATTCCGGGAAATCAAATGTTAATCCTAAAAATTTTTGTTTACCCGGAACGTTGTATGTGTAGTTCAGTTGAAGCCAACCGGTGTTATACATCACCCACTCCAAAGATTTAATATCTCCGACGTAATCTGCAATTAACGCATACGAACTCTCCCTCTTTTCTGCTCTAAATCCTTTGAAATTTGCATTGCCACTCACTAAAACCGGCCCCTTGCCAAACGGAATATCTAGACCAAAATCGTTACTAATCTTTTCTATCAGTCCGTTTTTTTTATTAAATTTTACAGCTATACCGGAAGCTTTGAGCGTTATAAAGCCATCTTCATCTTTTAAAGTTGCTTCATCACTGATACCCGACTTATCTCCTTTCTTACTTTCAATAGGTAATATATTATCTTCTTCTACACCTTGAGCCTTTAATTCTTCCTGTAAATGCAACTCATCTTTAGTCAAGCTTTTTGCCATAACTCGCAGAACATCTTTCCGATTTCCATCTGTTTTCCATGACCAACAAAATAATTCCTCTCCATGAGGATCAATCGCCTTTAAATAAAGAGCATCATATTTTTTATAATCTGCAGGTAAATCCAATTTTAATGTTCCACTTTTTGTAGGAGCAATATCAGGAGATACTGATTTACCGAAAAGCTTCACCTCATGTCCGTGACCTCTCGTTTCCGGTCTGACAAAGTCTACTAATTCCCATTTAAACGTACATTTACTTAAGTTCGTAAAATGATAGCGGTTTTCTACCGGAATGATACCATCAAAATCAGATGGAAGTTTCTTCATTGCAATTCTCACCGGACTATATATTTCTCTAAAAGCGTAAAAACTGCCCTCTTTCTCTCGATGCGGACCAAGTATTCCATCAGGAGCATTCACCCGATTAACATCAATTGCATTATTTAAATCTGTACGCACAACCCCTTCATCCAGTAGACTCCAAACAAAACCGCCTGCTGAATTAGGCGTATTCCAAAACAATTCCCAATAATCTTCCATAGAAGCAGCACCTCCTCCATCGTCTTGCGAATGTAAAAATTCTGTGGGCATATATATTTTACCTTGTGCTAAAATATCTTTTGAACTATAATAAGTCTCATAATGATTGCAATCTATACCATTAAAATCATTGCCCGGTTTATGATGAGCATGAATTACAGGACGGTTTGACAAGTCATAAAGATCAAAATCATCATCTAAGTTCTTATTTGTTCCACCTTCATTTCCATTATCCCAAAGAATAATAGACGGATGATTAAGATCGTGAACTACCATTTCTTTCACCAACTTTTCTCCTACCTTATCATCATAAGCATTTTGCCAACCGGTCAATTCATCTATTACGTAAAGTCCCAATGAATCACAGATTTGAAGAAAATCTCTATCAGGTGGGTAATGAGCACAGCGAATAGCATTCATATTCATCTGCTTAACAAGCTTAACATCTTCTAAATTGATGGTATGGTTTACGCAACGTCCGGTTTCCGGCCACCATACATGACGATTCACTCCTTTGAATTTAATCTTAACACCATTAACATAAATTCCATCTCCTTTTTTGATTTCAATAGTTCGAAAACCAAATTTTTGAGACATCTTATATTTCTCTGATTTTCCATCAAATAATGATAGATTCAATACATATTGATTTGGCGTCTCTGCAGTCCATGTTTGAATATCCTTCACCGTATTTTCAATACATACAACAGAATCTTTTGATGAGACCTGTGTTTTCCATGAAGCAATCTCATTTCCCGATTCATCTGAAATTAATGCTTTGATTACACCTTTTTTTTCAGTTAAATTCGACAAGAATACATTAGCTCTAAAATTCCCGTCGGATTTAGCATCGATGGCCACATGATCTATATGTGTTTTTGGAAGAACCTCTAAATACACCGGACGATAAATACCTCCAAAAATCCAAAAATCGGCATATCGCTCAGCCCTATTAACAGAATTATTTGCCGACATCTTGCTAACTTTTACTTCTAACTGATTTTTCCCGATTCTAATCTTATCTGAGATATTATATCTAAACGAATAGAATCCTCCCTGATGCACATCACCTGCAAGCTCTCCATTTACTTTGACTTCCGTATCTGTCATAACACCATCAAACACAATGAAAACATCTTGTTCATTCCAAGTTATTGGCACATTAAACTCATGTTTATAGATTCCATATTCATCGCTAAATTTGAACTTTTTACCGTAGGTTCGATAGTCTCTCCCATAATCATATTCTCCAAAACCTTGTTGTTCCCAATGAGCAGGTACTTGAATGGTTGTCCACTCCCCTGACTTACGTCCTGCAGAACACCAAAAATCCCAAGTCGCTGTATTCTCGTTATCCGTACCTGAAAGGTAAACTGTCTGTTTATTATCTTGTCCTTGAGATATTAAACCTACCAAACAGAAAAAGCATATCAAAGCACAATGCTTCATGTGTGTATTCATTCTATATTTAGTTATTCTAATCATCGTGTAAAAATATCATTTAGACGGCCAGTTTAATGATTCTGAATGGGCATCATCCATAAAACCAGATAGTTTCCTCACAATATCCGAGTTTTGACCGGACAAATCTGTTGTTTCTTCTCTGTCTTCAATTAAGTTATATAATTCAATAGTTGTCGCATTACGGATAAGCTTCCAATCTCCTAATCGAACTGCTTGCGCTAAACCTGTTCTCGAATATTGCTCCCAATACAAATAACGGTCGTTCTTACTCATTGAATTAGGTCTTAATATTTCAGGAAGCAAGCTCACCCCATCTGTATTCACTGTTGTCTCTGATTTTGTCAAGTCAACAAGCGTAGGCAGTATATCCGGAAAATAGCACGGAAAATCTGATATTTTCCCGGCATTTAATTTATTTGGTAATTTTACAATCAGAGGAACGCGTATTCCTCCTTCATATAGTTCACCTTTCCATCCTCTTAATGGCGCATTGGGCTTAATTACTTTTGTGTTTGCTGCTTTTGCCCCCCCATTATCCGACGCAAAAATGATAATTGTATTTTTGTCTAATTTTAATTCCTTCAGTGTTGCCAATATTCTTCCTATGCAGTCATCCATTTGAGTAATTAGAGCTGCATATGATTTATCATTATCTGATAAGTCAGTATCTTTATAATCTCCCCATGATTTTGCATCGAGTGGTACGTGCGGAGCATTATATGCTAAATACAAAAAGAACTTACTCTCTTTGTTATTCTTTAAAAACTCGATAGCCTCTTTTGTAGATCGGTCTGTATTATGATCTACATGCTTCCCCCCCAAATTATCTTTTATAATATATCTTTCTCTATTTTTCCAACGAACAGATGGATAATAATTATGACTTTTAGGTTCATGTATTAACCATCCGTAAAATTCATCAAAACCTCTATCCAGAGGTCCGGCATGAAGGTCGAAACCTCCAACATGCCATTTATTCACTACACAAGTTTGATAACCATTATTCGACAATATATTTCCTATTGTAGAATCTTGAGGCTGCAAGTTTGTTCTCCTCACCACATGATTGCCATGAGGAGTTTCTTTAATCCCCTCAATACCTCCCACAGAGCACATGTTTCCTCGTATGCGAGTATGTCCGGTGTGTAGCCCGGTGAGTAAGGCACAACGAGAAGGCGAGCAAACACTAGCTCCCGCATAATTGTTTGTGAAAGTCACCCCATCTGCTGCTAATTTATCAATGTTTGGCGTTTTTATAATAGTGTTGCCAAAACACCCTAAATCGCCATAACCCAAGTCATCTGCCAATATAAAAATAATATTAGGTTTGTTTTCTTTATTGTCTGCATCTTTACACGCAAATAGCGGTAACAGCAGCAGTACAAATATTTTTATTTTCATAGTCCTAATATAATTATAATTAGAAGATTGGGCAAAAGAAGACCTGAGCAGATTGGGCAGGTCTTCTTTTTTTTAGTTCAATTAATATCCGGGATTCTGCATTGCTTCTTTCTCAGATGCACTTAGAGGTTGACCATTTTCATTGGTAATACCATCTAAAAAGTTCTGAGGAAGAGGACGAAGGCAAATTGTTTCATCAGAGAATTGTGTTTTTCCGGAACGTACCTGACCATCGTTAAATGCACGAATGCGAGATCCTAATGTTTTAGTTCTGGCTAAATCTTTCCAACGTAACTGTTCACAAGAAAGCTCTCTAGTTCGCTCATCGAGTAGGAAAGTCATGTAAATACTTTCACTACCACCATTAGCATTAACAGCTGTATTAATAGCTCTATCAATCGTTGAGTTTTCAATATCTGCAACACCTGACAACAACAAGTTACTTTCTGAAGAGGCTGTAGTTTCAGGCATGTCATTATTTGACTCATAATATGTATTTGTTCCAATATAAATTGCACCATCAGAAGAGAAACCGCCCCCTTTATTGTCACAATATGGATTATTCAAATAAGCTACTCCTCCATCAACATGAAATGTTCTATCTTCACCTGATTTATAAGCTGCACGTTCACGTAACGCATTGAAATATGAGATTGCACTGTTTACATCACCTTTTCGAATATAGGCTTCTGCTGCAAATAAATAGTCTTCAGCAGAACGAGCTATTATGCCATCCCGAGTTCCAAATGCATTACTCAAATCTTGGCGGAATCCATCGCGATATTTAGCTGTTGACGGATAACGTTTTTTTGCTGTCGGGTCATAGTAGCCATAGTTACCATGTTTTCCAACCCATTCTTGAGACTCTCCGGAGAAATATCGCACGAAAGTATGTGTATTTTGGAATGTACCATCTTTATAAACGCCGGTTGGGTCAGCAACATCATCTGCATCTGTCCATGGTTCCCAACGATTGTCTCCGGCATCATTGATAATATATTTGATAGCCAAATCATATCCTTGGAATCTAGGCTGACCAACTAAGTCTTCACTTGGTGCATTATCTTCCGTATATCTCGGAGCTTCTGCATTATTATCGCATCCATACGCTGTAATAAATGATTTCCAAAAGCGTGAATCATTTACTCTATCATATACGTCTAGCATGTAGTTTGTAGTTCTGGTGTAACAAAACTCTCGACCTCCAGAAATATCACGAGAACAGCCTGCCAAGTCCATATAAACAGATGGGAAATACAAGTGCGTTTGATTACCATAACGACCATGGGTAGTCCAATCATTTGAAAACTGAGCCGAAAGAATAATTTCCGGATTAATTTCATTGTCATCGTTTGCTTTCGTATAGTTCCATAAATCTGAGAAATCTGTTGCCAATGGGTTTGTTTCAATTACTTTGTTGGCATACTCGATTGTTTTATCTAGATCGTCAGCCACATAGCTTGAATTCCAATCTTCGTTTACTTCAGATGCACGAGTAAGGTGTGCCTTAGCTAAAAAGTGTGCAGCTGCAGAGCTGGAAACACGTCCAAATTGAGTAATCGCACTCGGAGCAGGCAGCAATTCATAGGCATGTTCTAAATCAGATATAATCTGATTATAACATTCTTCTGCACTATTACGCGTAAAATAGGTTTCTACTGAAGTTGATGGTTTCAGCTTTAAAGGTACACCACCATATTGTTGCAGCAATTCAAAATAGAAATAAGCTCTAAAGAAGTAAGCTTCTCCCAAACGCGTGTTGTAATTAGCATTATCTTCCGGATAATATTCAGGAATATTTTGCAACAAAGTATTTGCTGTTTCAATTGCTGCATACTGATTGTCCCAATGATTCGATCTAGTTAATGCTCGATAATCTTGGGTATAGGCATTAAAATCCGGCACTTCATTATTGGCATCTGTTGTTTCATCGGTTCCCAATTGATAGAATATAACCGACCAATCATAATTAAATTGAAATTGCAATTTAGTGTATAGACCTGTCATTTGGTATTCCATACCATCTTCTGTTTGAAAATAATCTGTATCATGATTCCTGATATCATCTTCTTCCAAAAAACGATTGGTACATGATGCTGCACTTCCCAATAATAAGGAAGAGATCGCAATAATTTTAATTGTATTTTTTAGTATCATAATTATTTCAATATTTTTTAGCTTAGAATGATGCACGTAATCCGAAAACGAAACTACGAATAGTAACCGGTGAACCCATAGTGCTTGAATTATTAGAATAGTCACGATAGTCGGGGTCAAACCAATCGCAAGCACTGTATATCGTAAATGGATTAATTACCTGAGCATAAATATTCAATGAACTTATACCTGTTCTGCCCAATTGAGATTTATCAAAAGTATAGCCCAAGTTGATATTACGTAATTTGATATAAGACGCATCTTGATAATTTTGAGAACTAGCATAAATATCTGCCGATTCTCCGTTAATACCCGGTTGATAATATTCAGCGTCTTCATTTACACCGGGAATAAAGTAATCAACTTTACGTTCGGCATAACGTCCGTCAAGTGTTTCTTTACCTTTTCTAATCGTACCGCCCCATCGAGCATAAATAAAGAATGACAGATCCCAGCTTTTCCATGTAAATTTGTTTGTCATACCGCCTGTCCAATCCGGACGAGTAGTACCTACGATTTGGCGATCATTATTAGCATCTATTTTACCATCTCCATTCAAATCTTTTACGCGGATACTACCTACTTGCCTACCCATTGCTTCAGCCTCATCAGCATCTGCTGTCTTATAAATACCATCATACACATAATCATAATACACGCCAATGTTTTCACCAACGAACCAGCCATTGTTAATGTCAGACTGAGCATTATTTGCTAATTTCTCAATTCTGTTATCATCTTTCGACCAATTCAAATTAGTTTCCCATGTAAAATGATCTTTCTTAATGTTTATTGTATTCACCTGAAAATCAATACCCCATCCTGAAGTTTCACCCACATTAGAATAAGTTGTCGTGTAACCTGTTAATGATGGGATGGACATTTTCATTAGCAAATCAGTAGTACGTGTAGTATAAAAATCAAGTGATCCTGCGATACGGTTATTCAAGAAAGCATAATCTACACCATAGTTAAATTGAGAAGTTCGTTCCCAACCCAGTTGATCATTGGCCATTGATGCAGGATATTTTGCTGAAGGATCAGAAGCTAAATAACCTAAACTCGAATCGTCGGCATGCCAATTATAATAGTTTGACATAATGCTTCCTTTTGTAGCGTAAGCTGAAATTGCAGCATTACCCGTTTGTCCATATCCGAAACGGAGTTTCAATTGATCGATAGCTTTAGCATTTGCCATAAAATTTTCTTGATCCATACGCCATCCCAATGCCATTGAAGGGAAAGCCGCCCACTTGTTGCCCTCAGCTAATTGAGATGCCCCATCCCAACGAATCGATGCTGTCAATAAATATTTATCATTGTAAGAGTAGTTACCTCTAATCATGTAAGAAGCCATTTGAGTTTGCGTCAGACCGCTCCCGAAAGATTTAACATCACCAGCGGAAGAAAGATTATACCAAAGTTCTTCGGGTGTAGCCACATTTGCTTTCAGACTGAGATTATCTGAGTTGTATTTCTGAGCTGATTGCATTAATGTAAAACCTAAATCATGTACATCATTAATTGTTTTATTATAATAAATCAAGTTATCTAAAGTCCATGAAATACGATTTGTATTATTCATCGATGCTACGTTGTTACCATTACCGTTAATACCTCTGGCATCAGAAAAACTTCCATTATCGGTATACATAAATTCAGGACCAAATTGGAAACGATATTTCAATCCTTCTAATGGCTTCCACATGTTCCCGAAGTCTAATTGTGTATAAATACTACCCGATAAGCGATAAGTTAAGTTTTGACTTACCGAATATTTTAGCTCATCAATAGGATTCTGAATATTCACATCTCCGGCTGCCGGATATTGAATATAGTTGCCGTCAGAGTCATAAGGGACTGTCCAAGGAAGCATTGATCTAAGTGCGCCATAATAATCTCCGGCTCCGGTAACTGATTTTGAATATCGATAACCAAAATCTTGGTCTGCATAAGAAATATTTGCATTGGCTCCCATAGTAAACCAATCAACAGGGGTAGCTTCAAATGACAGTTTTGAAGTATAACGAGTATAATCTTGTCCTTTTACAGTACCTGTTTGACTTAAATATCCGAAGGAAGCATAACCTTTAAATTTATCGTTACCTCCTGATACAGATATTGTGTGGTCGGTTACCACTCCAATCTGCTCACCATATGAAGACCAATCATAATTTCCGGCAAGTTCAGGATGCCACTCACCATCTACCCATCCTTTTTCTATATTAGCCCAAGAATCCGGCTGCGACCCCCATGTTGCATAATCATTAGCATAGTTTGGTTCAATGGTTCCGAATTTAGCTAAACGAGCGTATTGCATCCATTCAGCTGTATTCATGTATTCGGTAACATCGCTCATCTTACTGATTGTTACAGAACCATTATAATTCACTTGCACTTTACCGCTTTTTCCTTGCTTTGTAGTTACCAAAATAACTCCATTGGCACCGCGTGATCCATAAACTGCCGTGGCTGATGCATCTTTCAGTACATCAATTGACTCGATGTCTGACGGGTTAATATTATCAATGCCTCCATTTTGTACGATAATACCATCCACAACGTACAATGGCGAGCTACTGGCCGAAATCGAGCGAGTACCTCGAATCGTAATACTACCAACTTCACCCGGACGCTGGCTATTGGTAATATCAACACCGGCGGCCTTACCTTGCATACCTTGTAGGGCATCTTTAACCGGCATCTCCTGAAGGTCGTCAGCGCTTACGCTCGACAAAGCTCCCGTAACATCACTTTTCTTTTGTATCCCGTATCCCACAGCTACCACTTCTTCAAGTCCGATTGCATCTTCTTTTAGAGTTACGTTAATTTCTGATTTCCCATCGATGGCAACATCCTTAGATTTCATTCCTACAAATGAAAAGCTCAATTCTTTTGCATCTGCAGGCACTCCTAATGTATACTTACCATCTACATCTGTAATAATTCCTTGCGTAGTTCCTTTAACTACAATCGTAGCTCCCGGAATAGGTTGCCCGTTACTGTCGCTAACCGTTCCTTTCACATTTTTTGTTTGGGCAAACGACATTATTGACACGGAGATAAAAAGAAGTGTCAACATCATTTTTGCCTTAAACAAGTTTCTAGTTTGCTTGATTCTCATGATTGATTGAAAAATAATTAAACGTTAGTTTTTAAATACTGAATAACTTTCACAAAACAATAAATTCATATTTTCGCAACAAAAGTAAGTCCTCATTAAGGCATAATAAATGTATTTACGTCCATAATAATGGAATTTCTGAGTAACAAGCACCGGATGCATTCACTTAAAGTTTTCGTAAACTTTCAATTGGATTAAACTACAAACAAATAATCAACTAATTTGCAATGAATTACATTTTTTAATTTACATAATAGTACACTTTTTAATTAATCACAAAAGAATGAGGCTTAATAATTTTAAATAGAACTAGCAGCCTAGCTATGATTCGAAATATTTTATGCAAGTTCGATCAGGAATAAGAATGATATTTTATTCACTTATTATTCAACACCAACAACAAAGGCTAGAATAACAAGCAACAAGACAGTAGATTACACAACAATCACGCCTGAAGTAATGAAGAATGACATGCACTTTACACGCAAAATATCTTTTTTGCTTAATGAGAATTGCTTTAACTCAGCATAATTCATCCTTTTACAATATATTAATTGGGGGAAATATTAATGATATACAATTTTAAGAGATAAGAATTGGAACAATTTGTATAAATATAAGCTTTTATCAATGAGAACTTCAACAAAGATGACTATAGCCCCAAAAATACCAATGAGTTTTGATGCCGATTTCATTGCAATCTCTTTCGGTACACCCATTAATGACATACCTGAGTTTATTCGTGTCTAAGCTCAAAAAACAGGTCAATACTTTCGCAGTTGAGCGCAACATTAAATCAACATGGAAAATTGTACAAAACATTAAAATATTATCAAAATAAAGATAAATAACAAGGTAATTATCTACATTTGAAAAAGAGAGAATAACATCACTGTTAACTATATGAAAACTATTAGCGTATTTTTTGTTTTTTTTTATCTGTTGGGATTAACCGAGTTTTGTTCCGCCAAGACTCAAAATGATTTACATTTCTCTCAGATCAGTGCAAAAGACGGTTTATCTCAAAACACAGTGCGCTCCATTCTTGAAGATAAAAAAGGATTTATTTGGGCAGGAACGCTTGATGGATTAAATAAATATGATGGGTATCACATCACCACCTACAAACCGGAAATTGGCAATCCAAATTCTTTAATCGATCACCGCATCCGAGATATTTATCAAGGACGTAATGGATATCTTTGGATAAGAACTTACAATGATGATTTCTGTTGCTATGATCCAAAAGTAGATTCTTTCATAAACTACTTACCAAAATCGGTTAACTCGAACGACAGTAAAGCCAAATACAACAATCTTTATGAGGATCACAATGGTAATATTTGGTTGTGGGGAAAAACTAACGGCTGCATCAAGATAGGTATGCAGGAAGATGGCACTTTTACCGGAATTCCTTTTTTAAGAAATCAATCTACAAATAATGATAACCAATTTTTGTTTGAAGATTCCGATTCTACTATATGGATCGGTGGAAATAATGGCTTATATTGTATTTCTCAGGATAAATTAGAATCATTTTTCAATCAAAAATATTGTTTCACAAGCGGTGTTGAAGTTAATGACCAAATATATTTTGCCACGCAAAATTCAGTTATCATAGCATACCATAAGCATTCGAAAACATTTCAAGAAATAAAAATACCCGAAGATTTTGGCAATATGTCTAACATTGCCAGATTAACAGACGATAAGCTTTTAACCATAAGTAGATCCTCAGGGATAGGAATTTACAACATCAGTGATAATACTTTTAAAAAGCCCGAATGGGCTAAAGACACACGACTTCGCGGAGAGGTGGAGCTTATTGTAGATAAAAATGATGGTGTTTGGCTATATAATCACTCCGGTATTGTTTGGTATTATAACCAAGGACAACATCGAGTAAAACGAATGGAGTTAATACCGGCAGATCTTGCTAAAGTTATCGATTATGAACGATATACTATTCTCATAGATTCCGACGGATTAATTTGGATAACTACCTATGGCAATGGCTTGTTTACTTACAATCCTGAAAGTGATGAATTGCATAATTATAAATATAATGACAATCAAAACAGCCCTGCTTCCGATTATTTATTATCTATCGCAGAAGACAATCATGACAACATATGGGTGGGTAGTGAATATGCCGGCATTATAAAAATCGTAAAGTCAAATTACAAGGTAGAAATTATAAAACCTGAAGAGGAAACTAATATCGGCAAAAACAATAACGTGCGATCTTTATTTAGCAGTAATCATGACCAAAACATATGGGTTGGAACAAAAACGGGAAACTTATATATCTATAAGAATCATTTCTCGTCTAAAGAGTGTATTTATACCGATATCAATCCTTATGCGTTGGCCGAAGATGGAAACGGCAAAGTTTGGATTGGAACAAAAGGGCACGGCTTGTTTATATCAAATAAAGAAAATTACGATAAAGAAGCTCATTTTTCCAATACATCAGATGATAATTCGTTAAGTTGTAATACCATATTTTCTATACTCAAAGACTCTAAAAATCGAATGTGGATTGGAACATTCGGAGGAGGAATAAATTTAGCAGAAAAAGGAGCGAATGGTACAACATTTAGGCATTTCTTCTCTAATGAAGGTAGTCGAAGCTATATTCGATACCTACTCCAAGACTCTAAAGGAACAATTTGGGCTGCTACCAGCGATGGATTAATCCGTTTTCAACCAGATGAATTGCTCAATAACAACAATGCATTTCACATATATCGAATGAATCTAAATGATATAAACAGTATTGGCTGTAACGATATCAAAACGATTTTTGAAGATAGAGATAATACAATTTGGATCGGGACGGCCGGCGGAGGTCTAAGTAAGTATGTTCCTGAAACGGCTGAAACAAAAGAACATTTTATTACCTATACATCTAAAAATGGACTTGTTGGCGATTTTATATCCGGAATATTAGAGGATAATAATAAAAATCTATGGATAAGCACAGAAAACGGAATCAGTAAGTTCAATAAAAAAGATTCCTCATTTATTACTTACAAGTTTTCAGAAAAAACTTACGGTAATCATTTTAATGAGAATGCTAACGTATTCTGCTCAGATGGAAATATGCTTTGGGGAAGTTTAGACGGATTATTAATATTTAATCCTCAGTTATTTGTGCCAACTCCTAATGTATTACCGGTAACTTTGACCGATTTCTCTATTCAAGGTCAGTCCGTTAAAGCTAAAAGAGAAGGTTCTCCTCTAAAAAAATCTATTAGTTATACTAATAAAATCAAGCTCAATTACAGTCAGAATAATTTTTCCATCGAATTTGCCTCACTCGGTTTAAAAGATCCTACAAAAAATAAATATGTCTATATTCTTGAAAACTATGATAAAGAATGGAGTAGAGCTAGCCATCTGAATATGGCCGATTACAAAAACCTACCCCATGGCAACTATATATTTAAAGTGCGAGGAACAAATAGTGACGGTGTTTGGAATAAAGATTGTACAACACTCCAAGTTATTATTACACCCCCTTATTGGTTATCTTGGTATGCTTACATTATCTATTTTATCTTAGTTGTTATCATTCTGTATATTTGCTTATATCTAGCTCATAAATTCAATGTTTTAAACAATAACATCAAGGTAGAGAAACAATTAACAGAACATAAACTTCGTTTTTTCACCAATATATCTCATGAGTTTCGAACCCCACTTACTATAATAAGAGGGGCTGTGGAAAATCTAAACGATTTAGAAGGTACTTCTGATGAGGTCAGAAAACAAATAAATGTCTTAGGGCGAAATTCTTCTGCTCTATCTCGTTTAATAGATCAGTTACTCGAATTCAGAAAACTTGAAAGCAATACTTTGTCATTAGATCTCGAAGAAATCGACATGGTTAGCTTTTGTAAAGACATATATAGCAGCTTCTTGGAACTTGCAAATCAGAGGAGTGTAGAATATACATTCACTTGCGATCTTGAAAACTACAACATGTTTATCGACCAAAATAAAGTTGACAAAATAATCTACAATATTTTATCAAATGCATTTAAGTTTACTCCGAAAGGCGGATGTATTGAATTTATATTGCAATTTGATGATCAGAATACTAGCTGCCAAATAAGTATAAAAGATAACGGAGTAGGGATTCCTAAGGAAAAACAACATCTTTTATTCAGTCGATTCATGCAAATTAACTTCTCATCTAGCGGAACCGGTGTCGGGCTATCTCTAGTGAAAGATTTTGTTGAGGTACATCAAGGTAAAGTTTGGTATGAAAGCAACCAACAACAAGGATCAATCTTTAATATTAAGTTACCTATAAATGTTGAAATATATAAGAATGCTAACTTCATCAGTGCAGCAAAAGAGGATATTGTGTTAGATGATGTTTCTAGTAAGGTTATACATCCGTCATTTAAAGTTAATAACGAAGAACTTGCTGTTACAGCAAGTTCTGAATCTTTAGAAACACAAGTCTTAATTATAGATGATAACGAAGATATTAGAAATTTCTTAAATGACGAATTTAGTAAATACTTCTGTACGATACTAGCTGAAGACGGTAAAATGGGTTTAAATAAGGCTATCGAATATAATCCTTATCTTATTATTTGTGATGTCATGATGCCGGGAATGGATGGCTTTAAAGTTACCAAACAACTCAAGCAGAATTTTAGCACCTGCCATATTCCTATCATTTTACTCACAGCTCATTCTTCTATTGAACATCAATTAGAAGGGATACAATGTGGCGCAGATGCCTATATTATGAAACCATTTAGCTTAAAATATCTAGTTGCACGCGTATTCAAATTAATAGAACAACGTGAAAAACTAAAGAAAAAATATTCTAATGATTTTGTTCTAGATGCAGAGTCAATAACTTCAACTGAAAAAGATAAAAACTTTATCAATAGTATAAATAAAATCCTAGATGACAACATCTCTGACTCTCAATTTTCCATTGATAAATTTGCAGAAGCAGCGAAACTCAAACGCACTATTTTTTACAAGAAGGTAAAAAGCATCACCGGACTTTCTCCTAACGATTTGATTAAACAAAAAAGGATGAAAGTAGCCTCGGAACTATTAATCAATAGCACAGCTACCATCTCGGAGATAGCTTACCAAGTAGGCTTTGAAGATCCATTTTATTTTAGCAAATGTTTTAAAGTTCAATACAATTGTTCTCCATCAAAATTTAGAAAACATAGAGAATAAGACAAGTGAACAACTATCCGATTTTCATTAAGCATCGTATCTGTACATTTTTCCATTAATACGGATAAAATTCACAGTCAATTTACCACTAAATGAAGCTTATTTGCAAAATTAAAATTCAATAAACAATCTCATGACCATAAGAAGATTTCTAATCGTATGTGCATTTCTCTCTTCATTAATAGCCTGCTCTAATGACGAAAATCATAAACCTGACACTAAATGGCCAGAAATAACAACTGAAGCTAAACCTTGGACTAGATGGTGGTGGCTCGGAAGTGATGTAGATGAACAAGGTCTTACTTACAATCTAACTGAGATGAGTAAAGCTGGGCTTGGAGGTGTTGAGATTACTCCAATATATGGAGTTCAAAACAGAGAAAAGCACTATATTGACTATCTTTCTTCCGATTGGATGAAGATGTTAGCTTTTTCTGAATCAGAAGCAAAGCATCTTGGTATGAAAGTTGATATGAACAATGGTACAGGATGGCCCTTCGGTGGTCCTAGTGTTTCAATCGACGATGCTGCAACCAAGGCTATTTTTCAAAAATACAACCTAAAAAGCGGAGAATCTTTGAATGAGAAGATTTTAATTAAAGATCCAAAGCAAAAAGGATTCGCTAAATTAAATAAAGTTATTGCTTATTTAAAAAGCGATACAAGGATAGATATTACAAATAAGATATCCGAAAGTGGAAAGCTACATTGGCAAGCACCTGAAGATGCTCAAATAATTGCACTATTTATCGGTAAAACTAGACAACAAGTAAAACGAGCTGCTCCCGGAGGTAAAGGTTATGTACTTAATCATTTCGACAAAGACGCTGTACAACGTTATTTCAATAAATTCGATAAGGCTTTTATCAATAATACAACTGAATTCCCTAATTGTTTTTTCAATGATTCTTACGAAGTATATGGTGCTGATTGGACCTCAAATCTTCTTCAAGAGTTTGAATTACGTCGTGGATATAAACTGCAAAGTTATTTCCCCGAGCTATTGGGAAAAGGAGAAAACGATTTGTCAAGACGCGTAATCTGTGATTATCGTGAAACTATTGGTGATATTTTGAAAGAGTACTTCACTATACCTTGGACAAAATGGGCTCACAAACACGGAGCACTTACTAGGAATCAAGCTCACGGCTCACCCGCCAATTTGATTGATTTATATGCTGCTGTCGACATTCCGGAGTGTGAAACATTTGGTATTTCAGATTTCGATATTCCGGGACTCAGAAAGGATAACATAAAGAAAAAGAATGATGGAGACCCAACTACACTGAAATATGCCTCATCAGCCGCTCATATATCAGGGAAGAAATATACTTCATCAGAGACCTTTACTTGGTTAACTGAACATTTTCGTACTTCCCTATCTCAATGTAAGCCGGAAATTGATCAAATATTCACATCAGGGGTTAATCATGTATTCTTTCATGGCTCTACTTATTCTCCTCAAAAGGCAGCATGGCCGGGTTGGAAGTTCTATGCTTCAATTGACATGTCGCCAACAAATACTATATGGAAAGATGCTCCTGCCTTTTTCTCTTATATTACTCGGGTACAGTCTTTTCTACAAGATGGGAAACCGGATAATGATTTTTTACTTTATTTGCCCATTTATGATATTTGGGAAAAAGAAAAAGGTGATTTTTATACTGCTTTTGCTATTCATGGCATGCGAAAACGATTACCGGAATTCTGTGAAAGTGTAGAAAAGATTAGAGCTCTAGGATATGACTTAGATTACATCTCTGATAACTTTATAAAGAGTACCTCTGTTGAAAATGGCTTACTTAAAACAGAAGGCGGAGTGTGTTACAAAGCCTTGATTCTCCCTGCAGTAAAACTTATTCCTCTAGATACTATGCAGAAGATAAATCAACTCATTGCACAAGGAGCCACTGTTGTCTTTGTTGATAATTATCCGGCTGATGTACCCGGATTAGCAAAGCTCAACGAAAGAAGGAGTACATTTGATAATGAAATCCAAAAACTTCCTAAGACAGAGTCTTTCAGAAGTGTCTCAACACAACAATTAGAGAAAGGTAAAATCATTACCGGACATAATTTTGAAAAATTATTAACTGAAACAGAAGCTAACAATGAGCCCTTTGTTTCCAACTTTGGAGGACAATTAATTAGGCGATCAAATGATACCGGATATCATTATTTTATGACTATGCTTCAAAACAAATACATTAACACGTGGGTTCCACTAGGTGTAGACGCTAAGAGTGCTATGTTTTTCGATCCTATGACCGGTAAATCAGGAAAAGCTAGCATTCGAAAACACAATGGAAGAACTGAAGTATATATGCAGCTTAATCCCGGTGAATCCATTATACTTAAAACATTTAACACCGATATAAAAGCTAATGATTGGCTCTATTTAGGGAAAGTAAGTAAGACAATAGTTCTTGATAAAAAATGGCAACTTCAATTCAACGATAGTCAACCGTCCATTTCCGATGAGTTTACCCTTGATAGTTTAACATCTTGGACAGAACTTGCCCACGACAGCTTAAAAGTAAACAAAGGCACCGGAATATACAGCTCATCATTCAATATAAGAAAGAATAAAAATAAAGAATACATCCTCAATTTAGGCGATGTTCGAGAAAGTGCACGAGTTGTTATTAACGGCATAGTGGCCGACACCTTATTTGCAGTACCATTCAAAACTAACATTAGCAAGTTGCTAAAAGATGGTGAAAATACAATAGAAATAGATGTAACAAATCTTCCTGCCAATCGAATAGCTGATTATGACCGGCGAGGTGTTAATTGGCGTATATTCCAAGAAATTAATTTTGTCAGTATCACCTATAAAAAAACAAAGTTTGACATTTGGGAAACCATGCCATCCGGTTTATTAGGTCCGGCATACATCACTGAAGTAGATAAATTAAACCTATAAACAAAGAAGGGCATGCTGTTATATTAGCATGCCCTTCCTTATATAAAGTCTCAAAATTTTTAAGGTGATTAGTTCATTTCTAATTCTAGCAAACTGATAAGCTTCTGCAAGTTTGGATTCTTCTTCATCATTTCTAAGAAGATTTCACTCTCGGTCATTGGTTTGCCCTCTATTTCATCGGCTTCTATCACGATGGTTTGAAGCTCTAGGTAAGAGTTACGCAGATGACGCTTCAAATATCCCAATAAATCAGGCTTTATCTTGCTTATTTCCTCTTCGGCTATTTTACTGCTCACTTCTAATATCAGACAGTGCTCATTCTTTATTCCGGGTGTTTTCATCATGGCTGATTGCAAAGCCGGACGAGATGCTAATTTTCTAACAAAACCTCGCCATATTTCATTTAATTCACTTTGATTTATCGGATTGTTTAATTTTTCTTCTAGACCATATGTTATCGCTCGAACTTCAGCTTCCTCGGCTTCTTGTTGCGGATGGAGTGCCTGCTGTATGATTCCCGTCGTTTTAGTCGTCCTTCTTCGCAACGTGCGTTTGCCTTCAGAAGTAGCAGATTCAGGATTTGCAATAGGTTTTATCGGTATTGTCGGGGTAGCAGATGTGGATTTGAGTTTGGATGATACCGATGACGCTGGGCGATTAATCGGATTTTGCTTTGGAATCGTGCTGAAAATAGCTTCAAGCATATCGCTCACATTAGCTATTTTTTTTTTAAGCCTAACTGAGCCATGCGCATCAGGGATATTTCAACTGCCAATCGTTTATTGTCGTTTGCTTTATAATGCACATCGCAATCTGCACATAGCTGAAGAGCTTCCAGCAGAAATGACTGCTCACATTGTGCCGACTGCTGTTTATATTTTTCTTTCACCTCCTGCCCCACTTGCAACAACTGCACTGTGGTTTGATCTTTACACACCAACAAATCTCGGCAGTGTGTGCCCAATCCGATGATGAAATGATGCCCATCGAAGCCATGTTGCAATACCTCATTAAAGATGAGCAAAGTGCTAGACACATCATTTTTTAAGAAAGCTTCCACTAATCGAAAATAATAATCATAATCTAATACATTTAAATTCTGAATGACCTGCCGATAAGTTATTTGCTTGCCACAGAAACTCACAATTTGATCGAAAATAGACAGGGCATCACGCATCGCGCCGTCTGCTTTCTGTGCGATGACGTTAAGAGCTGCTTCTTCAGCCTCAACACCTTCTTTAGTTGCTACCGACTGCAAATGTGCTACTGTATCTTCAATGGTAATCCGATTAAAATCATAAATCTGACAACGAGAAAGAATGGTAGGCAGTATTTTATGTTTTTCGGTGGTTGCTAAGATGAATTTTGCATGAGCCGGCGGTTCTTCCAGTGTTTTCAAGAAAGCATTAAATGCGTGCGCGGTAAGCATATGAACCTCATCGATGATAAACACGCTATATTTTCCCAATTGAGGGGGAATCCGCACTTGATCAATTAGTTTCTGCATTTCTTCCACACCACGGTTAGATGCAGCATCGAGTTCATGGATATTATAGGAACGATTTTCATTGAATGCTTTACATGATTCACATTTGTTGCAAGGTTCAACATCGGCACTCAGGTTTTCGCAATTGATTGTTTTTGCAAAAATGCGGGCTGTTGTTGTTTTCCCCACTCCTCGTGAACCACAGAACAAATAAGCATGTGCTATTTTATTCGCAGCAATAGCATTCTTTAAGGTTGAACTGATTGACGCCTGCCCAACGACTGTTTGAAACGTATCGGGACGATATTTACGTGCCGAAACAATGAAATTTTCCATAGCCTTCTTTCTAATGACTCAAAAGTACGTTATTTCTAACTAAATTGCGAATATTAGTGTTGATGAAGCCCACATTCTTTCTTTGAATTATCTTCCCACCACCATCTGCCGGCGCGAAAATCTTCATCCTCCCGAATAGCACGAGTGCAAGGAGCACAACCAATACTCACAAAACCTTTATCGTGTAATGAATTGTAAGGCACATGATTATCAAGCACATATTTCCGGCAGTCTTCTAAGCTAAAATGCAGAAGCGGATTATATTTAATGGTTTGAAAACCTGCATCCCAATTAAAAAAAGCTAAATCGTGGCGATTAACCGACTGTGCAGCACGCAATCCGGTAATCCAACATTCCATTCCTTGCATTGCACGCCCTAGAGGCTCTACTTTGCGAATATGGCAGCATTGTTTCCTATTCTCTACGGAAAGATAAAAGCTATTTGGTCCGTGGGTACCCACAAATTGCTCCAAATCTTCATTTTTCGGATAATAAGGTATAATGGGTTTATTATATTTTTCGAGTGTGCGTGCAAAAACTTTGTTTGTTTCTTCAAACAATCGCCCGGTATCTAAGGTAATTACTTTGATATTTATATCGTTTGCAAATATTAAATCAGTAATCACCTGATCTTCTATTCCGAAACTGCTTGTGAAAACGATTTTGCCTTTATAGCGTTTTGCAAGTTCTCGTAAAACATTCACCGCCTCTGTTCTGTCAAACTCTTTATTTAACGCCGATGCAACTTCTGCACTCATATTCTTTTCTTTATTAAATTCTAAACAGCGCAAAGTTACATAAAACTAAACGCTCCACCTAATGCAATGAAATTCTCATTCTTTGAAACTTCCACCTTACACAGAATATTGCTTTCCAAAATAAATTGTAAACTGAAATAAGCTTGCCTATCATGCGTTATTTTTACGTTTATGCGCTATTTAGAAATAAGGTAAAAATGAATGGATATCACGATATGCTGATGAGAATAGCTTGCAACAGCACTTTTTATCTCGATACTCATTAACGGATGAACGAAAAAAACATTTAGCGCGTTCATATATCATAGCAGATAGCTTGCAAAAGAATTTTGGGGGCTAATTATTTCTTGAGTATTACTGCTAATTGCTCTAATGCTATGAATTATGCCCCACACAAAAACACACAACAAACTAAAAAGCAATAAATTATAATAAAATTCAGCACATAGACTTATGGCATGACAATATTTATTTTACTTTTTATTTTTATCAACTACTTTTGTCTTTCTTTCTTTTTACTCGATGGACAGAAAAATTATACATATTGATATGGATGCGTTTTATGCTTCGGTTGAACAGCGCGACAATCCTTCTCTTATGGGCAAACCCATGGTGGTGGGAAGCCCGAGAGAAAGAGGTGTAATTTGTGCTGCCAGCTATGAAGCCCGAAGATTTGGTGTCCATTCTGCTATGCCTTCTGTTGTGGCTGCCCGAAGGTGCCCTCAATTACAGTTTATAGAGCCTGATTTTCGGAAATATAAGGCTGTGAGCGAGCAAATACAAGCTATATTTTATGAATATACCGATTTAGTAGAACCGCTTTCTCTTGATGAGGCTTTTCTTGATGTTACGGCTGCAAAAAAAGGTAAACCATCGGCAACACTCATTGCCAATGAAATTCGAGCTCGAATTTTTGAAGAAACACAATTGCACGCTTCTGCCGGCATTTCTTATTGCAAATTTTTAGCAAAAGTAGCATCTGATATTAATAAACCGAACGGCTATTGCGTGATTACACCTGCTGATGCCGGCGATTTCTTAAAGCAATTGGAAATTAAAAAGTTTTTCGGTATCGGAAAAAAGACCGCCGAGCGACTCCGTAAACAAGGGATTCATTTCGGAAAAGATTTGCTGGCTCTTTCATTGACTGATTTAACCTGTCAATATGGTAAGTCGGGAGCCTATTATTACCACATGGTTAGAGGAATTGACGAAAGACCGGTTCGCCCGAATCGCAAGTGTAAATCGATAGGTGCTGAGCGTACCTTTGAAAAAGATTACAAAAGCTTAAGCAAGTTGGAAGAGAAACTGCCGATTATACTCGATGAGCTTTGGCGACGTGTGGAAAAAACCGACAGAAAGGGTCGCACCATCACATTAAAACTGAAGTTTGAAGATTTCACACAAATAACAAGAGGTAAAACCCGGCTATCTCCTTTCCAAACTAAAGAAGAAATAGCACAAGAAGCCGCTTTACTTCTGCAAAACGAAGCTCCGTTTCATAAGCGCATTCGATTAATGGGAGTTTCCGTATCTAACTTTCCCGATGAGAAACAAGAGGCTACACAGCTCACCATCACTTTTTAATATCAGCTACCGGTATCCATGAAACATCAGATAAATCGATTAATGCATTGATGATGCCCACCGTTTCGTAATCTTTCAAATCTACTAACCGGATGCTTCGAGTTTGAAGCACGCCTTGTTCGATGAGCTTTTGACGTTGCGTCCCTTTTAAAAGAGGATCGGTTGGCGTGTATAGTCTATTGTCTTTTTTAAACACCAAATTACCGATGCTGCAATCGGTAACTAATCCGGATTTAACGATTATAATTTCATCGGTATTACCTTTCAGTTTTAACAGTTCATTTATAGCATCTCGGTTGACAAACTTGTAAGTGTAGTCAATGGCAGTATACACTACCTGCAAGGAATAAAACTGTCGTCTGACTTGCGGAATAAAATCTACCTGTTGAATATGCTCGGCATAAACTATTCTACATCGATATAGCCCATCGGTTAAACCGGGAGGTATGGTTAACACGTTTGCTAAATCAATATGCGGTGCATGAGGGAAAAATTTAGCTCGTGCAGCATTAAACCGTTTCTGATGATAAGTCAGATTATAAAATTTTCCCTGTTCAAATTTTAGCGTTTCCAATAAAAGGTACATACACTTTGTTTATTAGTTCTTCATATTCTTCTTCCGGTTTGCTGAGGTGTGTTATTCCTCCCCCACTTTTATATATCAGCTCATTATTTCCCTGCTCTATGAAACGAATCAGCACACAACTGTCAACCGATTTACCGTCGTAAACACCGAATACACCGGTGTACCAATCTCGTTCGTATTGTTCGGCTTGGCAAATAATTTCTACTGTTTTAAGTTTGGGTGCCCCGGTAATAGAACCTGCGGGGAGTAGTTTCCGGAATATTGTTCCTAAGTTGGCATGCCAATCGGTGGGTAAATTTCCGGAAATTTCCGAACTCATTTGCAACAAACGCTTATTATTCGATTTTATTTCTTCTATGTAGGCAAAACGCTCCACTTCTACGTCTGTTGCTATCCTACTCAAATCGTTACGGATTAAATCAACAATCGTGTGATGCTCTGCCATCTCCTTTACATTATTTTTCAAAAGCTGTTCAGCGTTTGGAATATCGGCATCAATCGTGCCTTTCATCGGGTAAGATTTAACAACTCCTCTCTCGTTAATTCTCACAAAAATTTCAGGCGAGAAACACACAAACTTATTTTCCAAATGCACTAAATAGGGCGAAGTGCAGCGATTGGCAATATCGGCTAAGGTTAAATCAGTGTTTAAGCTGGTCGGCATCGTTAAATTCAGCAAATAGCTATCGCCTTTTAGGATGTGCGCATGCGCCAAATCGAAAGCTTTTCGGTATCGCTCATAACTTACCGGAGTGGCATGCCAAGCAAATGGCCTGACTTCAGGTTTTGGTATAAAATTGCCCAATTTGGGAGTTCGCCACAACAGCCCGTTATCTTTACTCTCATCTATGTCATATATTTTAACTTGTTTAGCCTCATAATCAATCATGAACACAAAAGGTTTCCGTTCAGCACCCCATGCGTTCATCTGCTTTTCTATGTTTTTGTTTATGGAAAAATTCATACTGCAAAGATTAAAATATATATGCTTGAAAAGTTAAATATCTATATGATTTTCGATAGGTTTTATCGATTATTACACTTTTTCATTAATTTCATACGCTTAATGTTTAGATTTGAGCTCGTTTTATGTTGTTTGATGAAACTACATGTTATCTAAAATTGAAAAATGAAAAGAATAGCGATACAAGGCATTGCAGGCTCGTTTCACGAAGATGCAGCTCGCCAATACTTCAAAGATGAGGAAATTGAAATTGTGGAATGCCGATCTTTCACCCGAGTTTGCGAAATGGTAGATAATGATGAAGTAGATATGGCAGTTATGGCAATAGAGAATTCAATTGCTGGAAGTTTGCTTCAAAACTATTCCCTTATCAGAGATTATCATTTGCATGTTATTGGCGAAACTTATGTGCACATTAAAATGAATTTAATGATGCTGGAAGGAGCAAGCAAGAGCGAGATTAAGACTATTTATTCTCATCCGGTAGCTATCAGGCAATGCATAGAATACATTGAAAAACATTTACCGCACGCCAACATTATTGAAAATCAAGACACTGCCATGTCGGGAAAGATTATTCAAGAAAATAAGTTGAGCAATGCTGCAGCTATCGGCAATTTGCGTACCGCCGAAATTTACCAATTAAACGTGCTCGATAAAGGCATTGAAACCAACAAACGCAACTATACCCGTTTTTGGGTGCTCGATAAGCATGCTAATGGAAACGCTAAAACAAACAAAGCTTCCTTAGCTATTGAAGTTGGTCATTATTACGGGTCTTTGGCTCAGGTATTGAGCATATTTGCCGAAAATAAGCTCAATTTAAATATGATTCAATCTATTCCCATTATTGGGAAACCGAGCGAATACATCATTCACCTTGATGTAGAATATGATGTTGTTGAAAACTATGAAAAAGCCATCCACCAAGTATTGAAATGCGTTTCCAGTCTTTCTATTCTGGGAGAATATCAAAAGGGGAAAATCAAATAAAACTAACTTAACCGTATAATTTATGAAGAACATAGGCATATTTTTTGGTCCCGAAAATGGATCAGTACATCGAGTAGCTTCGAAAATAGCTGCCATTCTAGGTGAAGATAAAGTTGACCTGATTCCTGTTGCCGGGGCATCGGCAACAGATGTCGATCAATATCAACACATTATCTTTGGAATTTCAACCGTGGGGAAAGAAACATGGGATTCTGAATATGACAATAAAGATTGGATAAAATTCTTCCCCGAAATTGTAAAAATTAATTACGCAAACAAAAAAATAGCCCTATACGGATTGGGCGATCACGTTACTTATGGACATAATTTTGTTGATGCCATGGGTAAACTATATCATGAGATAAAAGTAACCGACACTAAAGCCAATATTATAGCTCCGGTATCTACTTCATCTTATGATTACACCGATTCGGAGGCTGTGGTTAATAACCAATTCGTAGGTCTGCCCATCGATGAGGATTTTGAAGCCGATTTAACCCAACAACGCCTGGAACTTTGGCTGCAAGTAGTTGCCAAAGAATTTGGGATCTAACTTTTAATGACGAACATATACCATGAATCATACACCCATTAGCGAGTCTGTTGTTAACGAATGCCTAAATAAGCTTCGAATTGAAAACCCCGGCAAAGCTACTATACGCGATATATTCATGCTTTCCGGCTTAATACAAGAGCAATCGGGAGTAGAATTTATACGCATGGAATTAGGAGTTCCCGGACTTCCGGCATCAGAAATCGGGATAAATGCCGAAATTGAGGCTCTTCAGTCCGGTGTAGCATCAGTGTATGGCATGGTTGACGGTATTGAGCTACTCAAACGAGAAACCGCCCGATTTGTCAAACTTTTCATGGATATCGATGTAAATCAGGAAACTTGCATACCCACCGTAGGTGCTATGCAAGGCACCTATTCAGCCATGCTTACCGCTAGTCGTGCCGAACCCGGAAAAGATACTATTCTATTTATCGACCCCGGATTTCCGGTACAAAAACAGCAAGTAGCTGTGATGGGAGCTAAAATGAAAAGTTTCGATATTAAGAACCATCGAGGCAAAAAGCTGCAAAGCATATTGGAATCTTATTTATGCGAAGGAAATATTTGTGCCATTTTATTTTCAAATCCAAATAATCCGACATGGGTTTGCATGACCGATGAAGAACTGCAGATACTAGCCGATGTTGCCAATAAACACAATGTGATTTTAATGGAAGATTTAGCTTATTTTGCCATGGACTTCCGTCAACATTTAGGTGAACCGGGGAAAGCTCCTTTCCAACCATCGGTAGCGAAATATACCGATAATTGGATAATGTTCATATCAAGTTCTAAAATATTCTCCTATGCCGGTCAACGCATAGCCATGATGATTATTTCCGATAAGATATATCACAAAGAATGTGACACATTCAAGGAAACATTTAACTCGCCCACCTTCGGCTCAACCATCACCCAACGCGTGCTCTATGCCCTATCTTCAGGCACGAGTCATTCGGCACAATATGCCATGGCTGCCATGTTGAAAGCTGCCAATGACGGCAAATATGCTTTTGTTGATGATATTAAAATTTATGGCGAAAAAGCAAAAGCCATGAAAAAAATATTTATCGATAACGGGTTTCATATTATCTATGACAAAGATGGCGAAGAAAACATTGCCGACGGGTTTTATTTTACCGTGGGCTATCAGGATATGACGGGCAAAGAATTACTTGGAGAACTCTTATATTACGGCATTAGTGCCATCACATTGGACAACACGGGAAGTAAAGAGGAAGGACTTCGAGCTTGCACCTCATTTGTAAAAAAAGAGCAGCTCACCATTTTAAATGAACGCCTTCAATTATTCAACCAACACTTCTCTAAACTTTAATGAACGATATTAAAACAATGCAATCAGGAAGCAGTAGAACCTTAAATCAACTCAAAGATTTTTTCTCCAATCACAAAATTCACCATTTCAAAAAAGGCGAAGTGTTCTTAAATTATGGCGAAATGAATCATAAAATGGGTTTATTGATTGATGGCATGATGTATGCCGCCTACAAAGCAGAATCAGGACAAGAATGGATTTCTCGTTTCTTTTACCTACCGAATAACGGTATCGTGAGCAGTCACGAAAGTTTTATGACTCGCAAAGAATCATCAGAAATTATCAGAGCTTATGAAGACTCTAAAATGATTATTATTGAGCGTTATGAATATGAAAAGATTATGACCGTGAACCGACGCTTAGAGCGTTTGGCACGAGTTATGGCAGAAGAAAATTACGTGCGAGCGTTACAACGCATTCACTCCCTGCAATCATTAACCGCACAACAGCGTGTGGCTCGATTTGTAAAAGAACATGGCGAGATTGTGAATCGAGTGCAACGCCAACATGTAGCCTCCTACCTTGGCATTCATCGAAACATTTTTACCCGAGTGCTGCGGAACATTTAAAATATCTCAGTTGAAGCTGCTTTCCGAAAAAAAGCTAAATATTAAAAACGAGAAAAAATATTATTCGCCTATTTAAGCGAAGGTTAAGAACACAAAGAAATTCCTTTCGCGCATTTAGGCGAAGCTTAAAAACGCATTGGGGAAGCTTCGTCTATTTAGACGAATATCAGAATATCAAAAGCAAAACACCATGTGTCGATAAAAAATACGGTAAATCTGGAATTCGAGCCGTTTTCAATATTATTATTTCCTCTTTTTCATCAAAAAGCAATTCTAAAATTAGGTGTCATTTTCGGCTTTTATTATTTTTGGGAATTCAATATTATAATACAATAACCGATGAGAAAAAAAGTAGTTGCAGGAAACTGGAAATGTAACACTTCTGTTCAAGAAGGAGTAGAATTAGCAAAAGCCGTGAATGACTTAGTACTTAGCACCGGCGATAAAAACGTAACAGTAGTACTTGGTGCTCCTTTTACGCACATTACAAAAGTAGTTGATAGTGTTGATGCCTCTCGTGTGGGTGTTGCTGCACAAAATTGTGCTGCCGAAGCTGCCGGAGCTTACACCGGTGAAATTTCTGCATCAATGGTAAAATCAACAGGTGCCGAATATGTTATTCTTGGTCATTCTGAAAGACGTGAGTACTATGGAGAAACAAGCGAAATCTTGAATAAAAAGGTAGCCCTTACTTTAGCAAACGGATTAACTCCTATCTATTGTTGTGGCGAGGCTCTTGATATTCGTGAAGCAGGCACTCAAAAAGAATTTGTAATCAACCAATTGAAAGAAACTATCTTCAATCTTCCTGCCGAAGACTTCAAAAAAGTAATCATTGCCTACGAACCAATTTGGGCTATCGGTACCGGGAAAACAGCTTCTACTGAGCAAGCGCAAGAAATGCATAAAGATATTCGTGACGCTATCGCTGTCCAATATAATGCAGAAGTGGCTAATGAAATTTCTATCCTTTACGGAGGAAGCTGCAAACCAAGCAATGCTCCTGAACTTTTCGCTAATCCTGATGTTGACGGCGGTTTAATTGGCGGCGCATCATTGAAAGCTGAAGATTTCTTAGGAATCATCAATGCATACTAATCAGAAAATTATTTGATTGCATATTATAAACACCGGCTCTAAGGAGTTGGTGTTTTTTTTATGCCGACACTTATTAAGCGATTAAGGCTTAATGTTCTTTTTAATTAATCAATTATATTTGCACGTAAATTACACGTATAGATAAACAATCATGACAAATAAAGTGAGAGTGCGCTTTGCACCCAGCCCTACCGGACCTTTACACATGGGGGGTGTTCGTACAGCCTTATTCAACTATCTTTTTGCAAAACAACACGGCGGAGACTTTCTCCTTCGCATTGAAGATACTGATCAAACTCGTTTCGTTCCGGGCGCTGAAGACTATATTGTTGAATCATTAAAATGGTGCGGACTTACTCCGGATGAAGGATTAAGTTTTGGCGGTAATTGTGGTCCTTATCGCCAATCGGAACGCAAAGAAATATATCGCCAATATGCCGACCAACTTATTGAAAGCAGTAATGCTTACTATGCTTTCGATACGCCGGAAGAACTAAATAATTTGCGTGCCGAAGCCGAAGCTAATAAAAAAATATTCTCTTACGATTTGCACACACGAGGTAAGTTGGTAAATTCACTAACCCTTTCAAAAGAAGAAGTTACCAAACGAATTGAAGCCGGTGAAAACTGGGTTATCCGCTTCAAAATGCCCGAAAACGTAGAAGTTGTTGAAGATGATATGATTCGTGGCACAGTAAAATTCAATACCAATACACTCGACGATAAAGTGCTCTTCAAAACCGATGGTATGCCTACCTATCATTTGGCAAATGTAGTTGATGACCATTTAATGTGCATCTCTCATGTTATTCGAGGTGAGGAATGGTTGCCATCAATGCCTTTACATGTGCTGCTTTATCAAGCTTTCGGGTGGAGTGATACCCGCCCTCAATTTGCACATTTACCCCTAATATTGAAACCTACAGGCAAAGGAAAACTCAGTAAACGCGACGGCGATAAGATGGGGTTCCCCGTATTCCCTTTGGAATGGAAAGATCCTCAAACCGGTGATATTGCCCGCGGTTATCGCGAAGATGGTTATTTCCCCGAAGCTTTTGTGAATATGCTTGCTCTTCTCGGCTGGAATGATGGCACAGAACAAGAGTTTTTCAACATGACCGAATTGATTAAACAATTTTCATTGGAACGCGTGGTGAAAAGTGGAGCCCGTTTCAATCCGGATAAAGCCAAATGGTTTAATCATCATTACATGCAAGAACACAGTAACGAAGAGCTCTCTCAACTTTTTCAACCCATACTTGAAACTCATGGTGTTGACAATGTCGATGAAGATAAAATTATCCGCATCATTTCTTTAGTAAAAGAACGATGCGAATTTATTCATGACTTGTGGGCTCAATCATCTTACTTTTTCCAATCTCCTTCATCTTATGATGAAAAGACGGTGCAGAAGAAGTGGAAAGAAGACAGTTCTGCCAAACTAATCGAAATCATAAGCCTATTTACAGCTGTTGAAGATTGGCAAGCTGTAACTATCAAAGAAAACTTCTCTAATTTTATGAATGAAAAAGGATGGGGATTCGGTGTTGTAATGGTACCTATCCGATTAGCCTTGGTGGGTAGTAGTCAGGGAGCTGATTTATTTGACATCTGTGAAATCATAGGTAAAGCAGAAACAATTAATCGCATAAATACAGCTATACAACAATTAGGATAACTTAAATAAAGTATTTTATACTTTTTCAAATTATTTCCTTATATTCGGGCTGATTTTAATTAATACGAAATAATACAAGTTAAACTTTTATATAACTAACATCAAATGACTAAAACAGTTATCGAAAGAGCTGCAGATAACGTGCGCATTTTATCGGCTGCCATGGTTGAACAAGCTAAATCCGGACACCCCGGTGGTGCTATGGGCGGAGCCGATTTTGTAAGCGTACTCTACTCAGAATTCTTAAATTACGATCCTAGCGATTTGGCTTGGATTAATCGCGACCGATTTTACCTAGACCCGGGTCACATGTCTCCGATGTTGTATGCTATCCTATCTTTAACCGGAACATACAGCATGGACGACCTCGCCAACTTCCGCCAATGGGGAAGCATTACACCCGGACACCCTGAAGTTGATGTTCTGCGCGGTGTTGAGAATACGTCAGGACCTCTTGGACAAGGTCATACAATGGCTGTAGGTGCTGCCATTGCCGAAAGATTCTTAGTGAGCAAATTCGGCGAATGGATGTCGCATAAAACATATGCTTTTATTTCTGACGGTGGTGTTCAAGAAGAAATCTCTCAAGGTGCAGGACGTATTGCCGGACATTTAGGATTGAATAATCTCATCATGTTCTATGATTCAAACGATATTCAACTTTCAACTACGACTAAAGAAGTTACCACCGAAGATACGGCCAAAAAATATGAAGCTTGGGGCTGGAATGTTGTCACTATAAATGGGAACAGTGCAATAGCTATCCGAGAAGCTTTAAAAAATGCACAAACTGAAAATAAAAAACCAACACTTATCATTGGTAAAACAATCATGGGTAAAGGAGCAGTTACCGAATCCGGTGAAAATTTTGAAGGTAAGACTTCTACTCATGGACAACCTCTCGGTGCTGCTGGCGCTTCATTGGCAAAAACTATCGAGAACTTAGGCGGAAATGCAACAGCTCCGTTTACTATCTTCGATGATGTGCAGGCTTTATTTAATACCCGCAAAAATGAATTGGTTAAAGCAGCGTCCGGAAAGAAAGCCGCACAAGAAAAATGGGCAAAAGCAAATCCGGAATTAGCAAACAAACTAGCAATATTCTTTGCCAAAGAAACTCCTAAGTTCGATTTTTCTAAGATTGAACAAAAAGCAGACTCGGCAACTCGCGGAGCATCGGCGACGGTATTGGCAGCTTTTGCAAATGAAGTGGAAAATATGATTGTTTCTTCTGCCGATCTCTCTAATTCAGATAAAACAGACGGTTTCTTGAAAAACACAAAAGCAATTACTAAAGACAACTTCTCGGGTCAGTTTTTACAAGCAGGCGTTTGCGAATTAACCATGGCAACTATCATGAATGGTATGGCATTGCACGGAGGAATAATTCCTGTTTGCGGCACATTCTTTGTGTTCTCTGATTATATGAAGCCTGCTGTTCGTCTTTCTGCTCTAATGGAACTTCCTGTAAAATATGTTTGGACACATGATGCCTTCCGAGTGGGTGAAGATGGACCTACACATCAACCTGTTGAGCAAGAAGCTCAAATCCGCTTGATGGAAAAACTTCAAAATCATAGTCACAAAAATTCGATGTTGGTACTTCGTCCGGCAGATTGCGAAGAAACTACCGTATCTTGGAAAATGGCTTTAGAAAATATTGATACTCCAACGGGCTTGATTCTTTCTCGTCAGAACATTACAAACTTACCATCTGCAGGAAATCGTTATGAGGCTGCTTTGTCTGCTGAAAAAGGTGCTTATATCGTAACTGATTGCGAAGGAACTCCTGATGTTATCCTTCTGGCATCGGGTTCTGAAGTTAGCACATTAGTATCAGGCGCCGAACTTTTAGCCAAAGATGGCGTTAAATGTAGAATTGTTTCTGTTCCTTCCGAAGGTTTATTCAGATCACAACCTGCTACTTACCAAAACGAGATTCTTCCTTCCGGGGTTAAAAAGTTTGGTATGACTGCCGGTTTACCTGTTACTCTAGAAGGATTGGTTGGTGCCGATGGTAAAGTCTTCGGACTAAATTCATTCGGATTCTCAGCACCATACACTGTACTTGATGAAAAACTAGGTTTCACAGGTGAGAATGTATATAATCAAGTAAAAACTATTTTGAGGTAGTTTTCGCGGCCTTTTCTATAAAAAAGATAGAAATTCTCTAAATATCATTTTAGAGAATTTCTATCTTTTTATCTTCTTACTTGAGTATTTCCAGTAATCGAATATCGAAGGCTAACACGGCATAAGGAGGAATCTTATTGCTCGTGCCTTTTCTACCCCAAGCCAATTCAGATGGTACCCAAAACTTATATCGGGATCCCACACTCATCAACGTCAATCCTTCTTGCAAGCCATCAATGACTTCAGCTATTCTTACTTCCTCAGGTGTATTTTGTTTATAAGTGTCTTCTAGTAATTTTCCATCTAACAATTGTGCTCGTTGGTGCATAATCACCGTAGCGTATTTATCCGGTTTATCCCCGGCTGTTTCTTCTAGTATTAGGTATTGCAAACCATCGGAAGTTTCTATTACCCCTTCTTTTCTTGCATTTTGTATTAGAAATTCCTCTCCCATCTTTCTATGATGTCCGGCTCCTCCCTTTGTCTTCTTCGATTCTCGTTTTGCCATGATATTCCATTATAAAAAAGCCCCAACAGGGAATGATTCCTATTGGAGCTTGCATGTTTTAATTCTTAATGGAGGTATTAGTCTTCACACCTGATAGGTACTTCCCTTCGAAACGATTGCTCCAAAGAGATAAAGGTTTCGGTACTTGCCACTCCTGATATCTTTTGAACCTGCGTACTTAAGATATCTTTTAAGTGTTCGTTGTCCTGAGCATACACCTTAGCAAATATAGCGTAAGCTCCGGTTGTGTAATGGCATTCTACTATTTCAGGAATGCGCTCCAACATCATGGCTACATCTTCATAAAACCCACCTTTTTCCAGATAGATACCTACATAGGTACACGTTTTATAATTCACCTTTGTAGGATCTACATGATAACCTGAACCTGTTATTACTTTCAGATCTACCATACGATTTACGCGCTGGTGAACAGCGGCTCTTGAAACGCCGACTTCGGCGGCCACATCTTTAAACGGAATACGAGCATTCCTTGTTATTATGTCTAAGATGTGTAAGTCTATTTTGTCTAAATTGCTTCGTAGTGTCATAATCACTTCATTTACATTAAAAACTGTACAAAGATAATAATTTTACCATATCGAAACCAAACGTATTAGTTTTCTTTCAAAATGATATTTAATCTTTCAAACTACTGTAATTACAATAAAAAAAATTACAAACTACATGAGAAAAATCGACACAAAGGACTACATTATACAAGAAAACCAAATACAAACATGTATTTTTTAATGGTATTAATATACAAAAAGCAATATTTTTCCGAATACACCTACACTTAAATAGGTATTGTAGATTAAAATACAAAAATCTAAACACAACAAGTAACATTATATTTACATTTGATATTAAAACGATACAGAATTAAATATATAAGTATCATTTATCTACTTTTGTAATCAAACAACAAGTAAATACTCAGTCAGATGAATTCAGAAAACAAATTAACCAAACGTAGTTGGCAAATTATCTTTGCTGCTCTAATTATAATCAGCATAATTGGGGTATTTGTTCCTAGTGGTTTCAATAGCTCTAATATGGAAAATATAGATAAAGGAGATGTTGCCTGGATGCTCACGGCAACAGCCCTTGTATTACTAATGACTCCCGGGTTGGCTTTTTTTTATGGTGGCATGGTTAATCCAAAGAATATAATTTCTACTGTACTGCAAAGTTATATGGCAATGGGTGTCATTAGCGTTGTTTGGGTTATTGTTGGATTCAGCTTAGCTTTCGGCAATAGCATCGGACCTGAAGGCTTTGGCTTAATTGGAGATCCCAGAACATTTTTCTTTTTCAAAAATGTTACGGGAGCACCAGATCCTAACCTATGTCCTACTATTCCTTTAGCCCTATACGCCATGTTTCAGCTTAAATTCGCCATTATAACTCCGGCTTTAATTACCGGTTCTTTTGCCGGTAGGGTTAATTTTAGGGCTTATATCCTATTTATGGTGTTATTCACTATCTTTATTTATGCTCCTCTTTGTCATTGGACTTGGCATCCTAACGGATTCTTAAGAAACTGGGGAATAATTGATTTTGCCGGAGGAACTGTAGTGCATATGTCAGCCGGATTTGCAGCTCTTGCCGGAGCCATGTTCCTAGGCAGACGTAAGAATTTCGATAAAGAGCTTAAACCGGCTAATATCACTTTTGTGCTGCTCGGCGCAGGAATGCTTTGGTTCGGATGGTTCGGATTTAATGCAGGTTCAGCACTAGCAGCAAATTCAACAGCTGCATTGGCACTTATGAATACAAACACAGCATCGGCTGCGGGAATGCTATCTTACTTATTTTTCGATATGGCAAAAGGAAAAAAACCAAGTGGTATGGGAGCTGCCATCGGATTAGTTGTTGGATTGGTTGCTATCACTCCTGCTGCAGGTGAGGTTCATGTAGGTGCCAGTATGTGTATGGGAGTTATTGCATCTATCGTGAGTAATATAGCTATCGAATGGAGATCGAAAACGCATCTCGATGATACATTAGATGTTTTCCCTGCTCATGGAATGGGTGGTATTGTCGGAATGATTCTAACTGCCGTTTTTGCTAATAATGTTGGACTGATATACGGACATACCAAAACATTCTTCTATCACCTCCTTGCATTAGTTATCGTTGGAGCTTTCACTTTTTTCGGATCTTGGATATTATACAAAATTACAGATATGATTGTTCCTATGCGAGTAACTGAAGAAGATGAAGAAATAGGACTTGATATTAGTCAGCACAACGAAAGCTATAGTTTCGTTTATAAAGAAGATTAAGTAAAGTATTTATTGTTTATGTAGAGGGGAGCATATATAACAGTATGCTCCCCTATTTTTTTGCCATATTAAATATGGCAAACTCTTTTGATTGATGTAAAGTATTTTTCATACCTTTATCATGTTATTGGATAACAAGACATAATACAATGAAACAATTTCTACTCTTTATCTGCGTAACTATATTGATGTTAAGTTCAAATATAACGTTAGCACAGTCCGGGCAAAAAGATGCCGACT
This sequence comes from Mangrovibacterium sp., assembly GCA_047975205.1. Taxonomy (GTDB): domain Bacteria; phylum Bacteroidota; class Bacteroidia; order Bacteroidales; family Prolixibacteraceae; genus JBKEDC01. The sequence goes on from JBKEDC010000043.1 coordinate 86,503, forward strand.
TCACCTATGGAAACATAACAGAGCCTAGCAGCCTATCAATTTCAAATGCTGAGGCTGTAAAATTTTCATTTCCTATCACTTCTCAAATAAGCTACACAGCACTCTCTCAGTTTCAAACAAGCGAGGGTAAAGATTTTTTTAAGGAAGCTCTTCAATTAGATGAGAGACAACGAGCAATAGAAAAAGAATTAAACAGGCTCAGAAAAGAATACGCCGACAGTAAAAGCGAATCGGGCAAAAAACATATCGGAGAAGAAATTCTTCATCAGGAAGAACAAAGTCATAAGCTCTATCAAGAGTCGGAAAAGCTTAAGCTTAAATCAAATCAATTGGAATATAATTATTGGGTCGGTGCCGATGATAAAGAAGTTTCCATTTTTGTTACTAACTTCATGCCTAAAAAAGTAACTTATGCCAGTATCAATGATTATGACGACAGAAATTCGTTAAATGCAAAAAGCAAATACCCTATTTACAACAAAAGAACCGATAACAAAGCTCTTGTTAGAGAGCAAAAGGGCAATGATAGTAAGTTAGTTTATAAAATTCAGGTAGGAAGATACAAAACCACTCCAAAGTCGGTGGCTGATAAATTTAAAAAACTTTCATTCATTCGTAGAATAGACCATCAAACTAATGAAAGTGGCGAAACAATATATACTGTTGGAAAATTAACGAATTATGAAGATGCTCAGCAGATGCAGGTTCAACTTGAAAAAGAAGGATTTACAAAAACAAAAATAATAGCTTTTCAAGGCGACAACGAAGTGGTTGTTGATGCCGATGGAAACCTACCCGAAACACCACAAACTCCAATAAATTAGAAAGTACCATACGATGACGATCATTTTAACAATCTTGTTCTTAATCATTTTAGGCATTATATTGCTTTTTATAGAGTTTGCTGTTATTCCGGGTATAACTCTTGCCGGAATTGGAGGTGTCGTGCTATTCATTTTAAGCATATTTCTATCCTTTAAAACATATGGACTAGCCACAGGAATACTCGTTACACTTTTTATCTTAATTGTTTCTCCGATTTTAATCTTTAAATTCTTCAAAACAAAAGCCGGAAAGAAAATGCTGTTAGAAACGGAAATAGATACGCACGTAGGCAGTATTCAACATATTCACGTTGGCGATGAAGGCATTACAATAGGCAGATTGGCTCCGGTGGGAAAAGCTAAGTTTGGGGATCAAATTGTAGAAACAAAATCGATAACAGGCTATATTGACAGCAACAGCAGGGTTAAAGTAATTGAAACAACAAAAACGCAAATAATTGTAGAACCTTTAAATTAAATAATATGATGATGTATGGAACCTTTGGTATTGTAGTCGGGGCATTTATCCTCATTATGATACTCCTTTATTTTATTCCCGTGGGATTATGGTTTTCCGCCTTAGTGTCTGGGGTTAGAATATCTCTTGTACAATTATTTTTGATGCGATTCAGAAAAGTACCGCCTTCAATTATTGTGCGCGCACTCATTGAGGGAACAAAAGCCGGTATTAAACTAGAAGCCGATAAACTAGAGGCTCATTACTTAGCCGGTGGGAAAGTTGACATGGTAGTTCATGCCCTAGTGTCGGCAGAAAAAGCAAACATTGATTTGCCTTTTAATATGGCAACAGCTATCGACTTAGCCGGTCGTGACGTATTTGAAGCCGTTCAAATGTCGGTTAACCCCAAAGTAATTGATACTCCTCCGGTTGCTGCCGTAGCCAAGGATGGTATCCAACTTATTGCCAAGGCTCGGGTTACTGTTCGTGCAAATATCAAACAGCTAGTTGGTGGTGCCGGTGAAGAAACCATTCTTGCTCGTGTTGGTGAAGGTATTGTATCATCAATAGGATCAAGCAGCACACACAAATCAGTATTGGAAAACCCGGATTCGATATCAAAACTAGTGTTAGGCAAAGGATTAGATGCCGGCACTGCATTCGAGATTCTTTCGATTGATATTGCCGATATTGATATAGGTAAAAACATTGGTGCCGGTTTACAAATAGACCAAGCCGATGCCGATAAGAACATTGCTCAAGCCAAAGCCGAGGAACGCCGTGCCATGGCCGTTGCCCTTGAACAAGAGATGCGTGCTAAAGCTCAAGAAGCCCGTGCCAAAGTAATTGAAGCTGAAGCGCAAGTTCCTTTAGCTCTTTCTGAAGCTTTTAGGAATGGAAATTTAGGCGTAATGGACTATATGAAGTATAAAAACATTATGGCAGATACTCAAATGCGCGAGTCGATTGCCGGTGAAGAGCAACAAAAAAAGAACAAATAAGCCACAATTAAGATAGACCTAATGTTTAGGTCATTATACCACGGAATAACTAAAGTAAAGTTGACTTTGGCATAACCTTGATTTTGGCAACAGCACCTATCTTTGCTTTCAGAATTATCAATCATAAGTTTAGGTTTGATTAGTTTTATTGGTTTAGTTAGGTTTGGAAGAGGTAGAGATTAATTTCTACCTCTTTTTTATTTCAATTCATCTTGCTGACATATCCCCTTTCACAAAAAACCAATAGTCTATTTCTTTCTTTTCTTCCATGTGAATAGAATCCGTTATTGTTTTTTGCTTTCATTATTCAAGATAGACAGTCCCGCTCCATTGTATTTTCTACTTTACTCATCGAGAATTATCGCTCAAAGGAATAATTATGCATATTCTTTATTGAGAAAAGAGACTAAAATAACAATTTCAGCCTATTCCACATCAAGAATAGGCACGAATAAACAGTATAATCATTTGATTTTCAAATAACTTATCTATTAAAATACAACTCTTACACCTGCATATCAAGTCTGTCAGTAAGAAATGAAATACGCATACAATGCCCATTAAAAATCAATCTGTTTTCAGCCTCAGAAATTATAGTAGTGTTAAACAATAATTAAAGGTAGCCTTAGTCAACTCTCAAAAATCAAACATTCTTCGAAAGGATTAAAATTCATCTAAAATCAATGAAATCAATGAAATAATCACAATATATACGTCTCTCACAATGATTAAAAAATGAAAATTATTACCTTTAGAAACTCAAAACTAACAACCTAAAAATAATGAGACGTTTAAAAATTAATCCTAAAATTACCAACAAAAGCACTATTTCGCTCGAAAAATACTTGCAAGATGTGAGCAAAGAGAACTTAATCAATATCGAAGAGGAAACGGAACTTGCACGCAGGAGTAGAAATGGAGATGAAGAAGCTTTGAGCAAACTAGTTCGCGGAAATCTTCGTTTTGTGGTTTCTGTTGCGAAGCAATATCAGAATAATGGGCTTCCGCTATCTGATTTAATTAATGAAGGAAATTTAGGCTTAATAAAAGCAGCTCAACGTTTCGATGAAACCAAGGGTTTCAAATTCATTTCATATGCCGTGTGGTGGATACGCCAAAGCATCATTCAAGCCCTTGCCAATCAGGGGCGATTAGTGCGCTTACCGGTTAACAAATCGGTTATTGCAAAAAAAATAAGCCAAACTTCTATTCAATTAGAACAGAAATTAGAGCGCGAACCTTCGGCGGAAGAAATTGCCGAAGCTATTGAGCGCACACCCGAATTAGCAAAAGATTTGATGCGAGCTACCAGCCAACACATATCAATGGATGCACCTCTTAATGACGATTCTCAAAATATGTATGATATTTTGAAAAATGAAAATAACGAGCAACCCGACGATCAATTAATGAGCAACTCGCTTCACGAGGAAATTATGCGTATTTTATCACGACTCGACGAACGAGAGGCTTCAATTATACAATATTACTTCGGACTAAATGGCGACAAGCCACTAACTTTAGAAGAGATAGGAAAAATAGTAAATCTCACGAAAGAACGCGTTCGGCAAATTAAAGATAAATCATTACGAAAACTAAAAATTAAATCATCGCGCGAATTACTCAGAGATTATTTAGGCTAATTCCTAAACTAAGTATTATGTAATGCATAGTTTTAAGCTTATTAACAACGTTGACAAATTATTCTTTGTAACTTGCCATACAAAATTAACACACAGCTATGAATAATAGATTTAAAACAACTTATTTCGTAATTGCAGCATTAGTAGTAGCCGTATTGGCACTTTCTGGAAGCAGCATGTTTTTCACACTCCAGCCCGGAGAACGAGCCGTGGTGTTCAAACCATTCTCCGGCGGATTAGATAAGGACAGAGTATATGCTCCGGGATTTCACGTTATAGCTCCTTGGAATGATTTCATCGTATATGATGTGAGAGAACAAAAGCGTGAAGAAACTATGAATGTTCTCGATAAGAATGGTTTATCAGTCAGCGTGGATATATCGGTGCGCTTCAACCCCACTTACAATAAGATTGGAGAATTACACGAAATATTTGGCAGAAACTATATTGACCAACTCGTAGTTCCGGAAGTTCGCTCCATGGTAAGGCAAGTGTGTGGCAGATATACTGCCGAAGAAATATATTCGACCAAAAGAAGTGAGGTTGAACAGTCTATCATTAGCGAAACACAAAAAACTTTACGTGCCGAGAATGTAGATATGACAGCCCTATTAATTCGTTCTATTAATCTTCCTGACCAAATACGAGATGCTATTGAAAACAAGCTCAAGCAAGAGCAAGAAGCTTTAGCTTATCAGTTTCGTTTAGAGCGCGAAAAATCGGAGGCTGAGCGGAAGCGCATTGAGGCCGAAGGTATTGCTAAGTATAACGATATTGTCAGTTCTTCTTTATCAGACAAAGTATTAAAGCAACGCGGCATCGATGCTACGATTGAGTTATCAAAGTCGCCTAACAGCAAAGTGGTTATTGTGGGAGGAGAAGACGGACTTCCGCTCATTTTGGGAAATAATTAAGCACTCCGCCATGATTTATATTTTACGCATAAATGCAATCGTTTTGTAAGTTTTTACTAAAGCTGCTAGGATGGAAAGCAGTAGCACCGGTCATGCCTCATAAGAAAGCAATTATTATTGGCGTTCCGCACACCAGTGCGTGGGATTTTGTCATTTCATGGCTTTATTATACTTCCGTAGGCGGAGTGGCTCATGTAGTCATAAAAAAGGAATTTTTCTTTTGGCCGGTGGGATATTTTTTACGCAAAGCCGGCTGCATACCTATCAACCGTTCTAAGGGGGCTCCTATTGTTCGGCAGATTATTGAAGTGATGAATGAAACTAATGGCACTTTTCATCTCGCTATAACGCCGGAAGGTACCCGAAAGCTAACCAAACGATGGAAAGCGGGCTTCCACACCATTGCCAAAGCAACCGGAGCTACGGTTTATTTAGGCTTCTTCGATTTTGGCAGAAAAGAAATCGGATGGTATGACACATTAGATTTAACTGATGATGCAAAAGCTGACATTGAGCGAATGAAAGCTTATTATCGTCCTCGCAGCATCAAAGGGAAACATCCTAAAAATTCCACATTCGAATAGCATACATAAAGGCAAGCTAAGAAACTTGCCTTTATTTATTCTTCAATGGGTCGAATCACTCTGCATGGATTTCCCAGAGCTAATACTCCATCCGGCACATCTTTAGTAACTACACTTCCGGCTCCTATAACCGTATTATCGCCTATCGCTACACCGGGCAAGACTACCACATTGCCTCCAATCCAAACATTATTCCCTATGGTTATCGGTTGTGCATGAGCAAACCATTTGTTCCTTAACTCTACATTGAAAGGATGTCCAACAGTATAGAAGCCACAATTAGGGGCTACAAAAACATTATCTCCAAAAATAATTTTTGCACAATCAAGCATTATACAATTATGATTGGCAAAGAAATTGTTCCCAATTTCGATATTAGAACCATAATCACAAAAGAAGTCTGTCTGTATTTTAACATTATCGCCCATCTTTCCTAGAATTTTTCTGAGCTTATCTTCTCGCTCTTGTTCTTGATGAGGATGAATCTGATTGTATTCATGACATAGAGCCTTGCATATTTTCAGTCCTTCTGAAAGCTCAGCATCAGTTGTATCTGCCAAGTGTCCGGCTAACATCTTTTCTTTTTCTGTTAACATAATAGAGGATATAAAAAAGGCTAAAACCATTAATTGATTTTAGCCTCATAAAAGTATGTATAATTTATCACATTAACCATTCCTTAGCTGCGCTTAAAGTAGAAAAGACTTTCATTTCTACTCCTTTGAGATTTTTCACGATATAAAATAAACGGGCTGTAGAGTGCGGTGTTGTAGCCACCATAGCTATTCTACTATCTCCAAAAATATCAGTATTATTATAAAACTGAGCAAGCTCCAAGCATCTGCTAGTAGTTTCATCGTAGTGTACTTCCGAATTATCTACTAAAAAAGAATGTTTTCCTCCTTGCAAATCAAATTCATCAAGCACTTTATTCCACGCTCGCTGAATATCTTCTATCTTAGTTACTCCTTCCCATTTAATCTGATAAAAGTTTTCTCTATCATTATACACAAAAGTTAGATTTTTCATATGTATTACCTCCTCTTATTATATACATATGCAAAAGTAATATAAAATATGATTTAAGACACTTTAATCTTGTAATAATAATATTTAATAACATCTATTTCCATTAGATATATAATCTATCTATAAAATCAATAAAATACATCAATAACCTTATCGATACTTACATCTGAGATATCTAAAACCACGGCATAGAAATGATGTTACTGTCTTTTATGAAAATAAACTCATTTTCATTTCTAAAACCATATTTAAAAACTTACATTTACTTATGTATTTATTCTACTATGCGCGATTTTCTGTTTACTACATATTTCTTAATTGCATCGTTAGCTTTTAGCCTTACTGCTATAGCTCAAGAGGAATCGTTTCAAACGGAGAGTACTACCGCAAATCCGGTTAGCACACTTTCGGACAGCACAGCTCAAACAAAAAATAAAGGAAAGTTTGCCAGGCTACTGTATGAATCTATCGTTCAAGAACAAAACGATAAGACAAAGAATAACATCATTCCGGAAGAAAGGCTGGAGCAATATGAGAATGTAGCGCATTTAAAAGGCAAACGAATTGCCAACATACATATTTTACCACTAAAGCCTTGGGGGGCCAATTTTTCAGATACAACACAAGTTGTTGATAAAAAAATTTTAAATACGCTCAATAACTTAAGCACTCCAACCCACGTCCGAACCATAAACAGAAGTTTATTTATTAAAACCGGAGATAAACTCGATCCGGAACAATTGCTCGATAATGAACGTGTATTGCGTGCGCTTCCTTTCATCAGAGATGCTCAGATTTTAGCTACCTTATCACCAACCGACACCAATGAGGTTAATTTAACGGTAATGACCAAAGATATTTTTTCTTATGGGTTAGACGGAAGCTATAGCAGCTTGAATAAATGGGAACTTTCGGTTTACAATAAAAATATGTTTGGGCAAGGACACGAATTAAAAACAAGCTTGATACACAATGGCGATGAGAACATCAGAAATGGTTATGATTTACAATATCAAGTTAATAACTTTACAGGCACCTACTCCAACATAGGTATAGGATACACCCACAGTTATCAGAAACAAGGATTTAATGCAACCATAGACAGACCATTCTTGCGTACTGACACCAAATGGGGCGGTTCTGTTAAATATTATCGATATTGGGAAAGCAATGATTTCTATGACTCTTCTTATGACCTCGATGGCTTTAAGATGAACTATCTTACTTTCGATTCTTGGTGCGGTTATGCCTTCGATCTGCCAAACAAACGCAATTTAGGAACAAAACAATTGATATTATCTGCTCGATACAGAGAATTAGAGTTTTTTGATCGTCCGACTGCAGGTGAAGATGGTAATCAACTTTATGCCAATTCAAATCTCATACTTGGAAGTATCAGTTTGGCCGACAGGTATTATATTCGTGATAATTTGGTTCGAGAGTTTGGTACTACAGAAGATATGCCCAAAGGATATTTCCATGAGCTTGTGATAGGGTATGATGATAACGAGTTTTTAAAACGATGGTATGCGCACCTTTTTCTTTCTTCCGGCAACTTAATTAAATATCGTCCATCCTACCTATACGTCTCCGCTGGTGTCGGCACTTTCTTCAATTCGCGAAAAATGGAGCAAGGCGAAATCAGTTTTCGTTTCAATTACATCAGTAAACAACTCAACTTTTTAAACAGGAGTATGCGTTATTCTATTGATGCGAATTATCTTAATGGTATAAACCGATTCGATCAAGAGTATATCACTATTAACGATGAGTATGGCATACGCGGTTTCAACAGCAAAGAAGTTCGAGGACAGAAAAAATTATCGATAAAATCAGAAATGTTGTTCTTTCTGAAACAGAAAGTGCTAGGTTTTAATATCGCTGCTTTTGCACAGCTCGATGTCGGTTTAATCGGCTATAAAAAACAAAGTATACTCAGCCAAGATTATTATACCGGATTTGGCGGAGGAATACGTATCCGAAATGATAATCTTATTTTTGGAACTATTCAGATCCGCCTGACTTGTTATCCGAAGCACCCCGGCGACCAATCGCTATTTGGTTTTCAACTTAGAGAGGATGATGGTGATATTCCATATGACTTCCAGCCAAGAATGCCTCAGCCTCTTGAATATAAATAGATATTTCTAGTTTTATGAACTATTTTACCTAATAAAAATAATTTAAAAGCTATATTTTCGCCATCAAAATTAAACACACATATACCCCATGAGAAGACTAAGCTATCTATGCTTACTGGCATTATTATTAATTTCTTGCAAAAAACAACAAGACATATATTTATTCTCCTATTTCAAAGGAAATGGAGATGGATTACATCTGGCTTATAGTAAGGATGGATTAACATGGAATGAAGTAAATAACGATTCCATATTTTTAAAACCTCAGGTTGGCAAAGATAAACTGATGAGGGATCCTAGTATTGTTCAAGATGACAAAGGAATATTTCATATGGTGTGGACTAGTGGTTGGTGGGATCAAGGTATAGGATATGCTTCATCGCCCGATTTAATCAATTGGTCGGCACAACAAAATATACCTGTAATGGAAAAATTCAACGGAACAAAAAACACATGGGCCCCGGAATTGTTCTTCGATAAAAAAACAAAAACATTCTACATATTCTGGGCATCAACAATACCCGGAGCATTTCCGGATCTACCCACATCAGAAAGAGAAAAAGGGCTAAATCATCGAATGTATTACGCAAGCACTAAAGATTTCAAAAATTTCAGCGACACCGAATTATTTTTTGATCCGAGATTCAGTGTTATCGATGGTGCTATATTAGAAAAAGATAATATGTACTATATGTTTGTTAAAAATGAAAATTCTATGCCTGTCGAAAAAAATATTCGTGTAACATCAACTGCAAGTTTGCCACATTTTCCTATTCAAGTTTCAGCACCAATTACCGGAAATTATTGGGCAGAGGGACCTACTCCCCTACAAATCGGTGAATACGTGTATGTGTATTTTGACAAGTACAGAGATAAGAAATACGGAGCCGTGCGCTCTAAAGATATGAAGAACTGGGAAGATGTATCTGAAATAGTTTCTTTTCCTAAAGGCATACGACATGGCACAGCATTCAAAATATCAGAAAAAGAGTTTAACAGGCTCATGCAATAGATAATTATGCAAAATCACATAAAGGCTAGGCATTAACTTGTCTGGCCTTTTCTGTATTACAGCTACTGTAATCATGTAGAAATTAGAATCTTAAAGAATATTATAAAAATTAGCCGACAATTGTTTTTGACTTTGTGCAAATTTTCCTTTACTTCGCTACATGTTTAATCAGGGGGTGCCGTCATGGCTGAGATTATACCCTTAGAACCTGAACGGGTAATGCCGTTAAGGAATGAATGTACTCTTTTTACCTACATTTGTACCCCCGCAACCTTATCGCAAATGATTGTTTACCTAAACAACCAACAAGTAGCAATAGATGAAAATTGCTCATTGCTTGCTTTGCTGGAGTCGAAAGAAATAACTGCTAAAAGTGGGATTGCCGTTGCAGTTAACAATGTCGTAATTAATTCTAGCAAATGGCAATCTAAGATCCTGTCTGAGAATGATAAAATATTGGTTATATCTGCCACAAAAGGCGGATAATGAATCTCTGTCATTATTTAATCCGGTTTTTATAATTCTAAAATATATTCATGAAAAAGATAGTACAGGAAGGTTTTCCTAACTCAAGGAAAATATTTGTAGATGGACATTTACATGACATTAAAGTTGCCATGCGCGAAATTCAATTGTCAGACACTAAAGATAAATATGGTAATATTATCAATAATGATCCTATCGTGGTTTATGATACTTCAGGTTCTTATACAGACGATAATACCGTAGTTGATTTAAAGAAAGGAATACCTCGTCTTCGCGAGAGTTGGATAACAAGTAGAAAAGACGTTCAAAAGCTTAGTGAATTATCATCTGATTATGGTAAAATGCGCTTGAATGATTGCTCCCTCAACGACATCAGATTTGAACATTATAACAGCACGCCCCACAAAGCTATGTCCGGAAAGGTTGTATCTCAGTACTATTATGCCAAGCAAGGTATCATAACTCCGGAAATGGAATATGTTGCTATTCGTGAGAATCAAAAAATCGATGAGCTGGGAAAAAAACACTTACACAAAGATAGCAGTGAAAAATATGTTCGGATACCCGTTTCTCATATTACTCCCGAGTTTGTGAGAGATGAGATTGCTGCGGGAAGAGCCATATTGCCGGCAAATATAAATCACCCGGAATCGGAACCCATGATTATCGGGAAAAATTTCTTGGTGAAAATCAATGCTAATATCGGGAACTCTCCAACTACATCAAGCATTGAGGAAGAAGTTGAAAAAGCAGTATGGGCATTTCGGTGGGGAGCAGATACAATTATGGATTTATCTACCGGTGAAAATATTCACGAAACCCGAGAATGGATTATCCGAAATAGCCCTGTTCCTGTTGGAACAGTTCCGCTATATCAGGCATTGGAAAAGGTAAATGGGAAAGTTGAAGAATTATGTTGGGAATTATATCGAGATACACTCATCGAACAATGTGAACAAGGAGTAGATTACTTTACCATCCATGCCGGTTTATTGTGGGAGCATATTCCTCACACCATACACAGAACAACCGGTATCGTTTCACGCGGAGGTGCTATTATGGCTAAATGGATATTACAACATCATCAAGAAAACTTTTTATACACGCATTTCAATGAGATTTGCGATATATTGGCTCAGTATGATGTTGCTGTGTCACTAGGCGACGGGCTTCGTCCGGGCTCGCAAGCTGATGCAAATGATAAAAGTCAGTTTGGCGAATTAAAGGTGCTGGGCGATCTCACCAAAATAGCTCGTAAAAAGTTTGTGCAGGTTATTATTGAAGGACCGGGACACGTGCCTATGCATCTCATAAAGGAAAATATGGACTTACAACAAAAATATTGTGATGAAGCTCCATTCTATACTTTAGGTCCTTTAGTTACCGACATATCGCCGGGATATGATCATATTTCATCAGCAATAGGAGGTGCAATGATTGCTGCCTACGGGACATCTATGCTGTGCTATGTTACACAAAAAGAACATTTGGGGCTACCAAATAAGGAGGATGTAAAAGAAGGTGTAATCACTTATAAATTAGCAGCTCATGCAGCCGATCTGGCAAAAGGTTTTCCCGGAGCTCAACACAGAGACAATGCTATAAGTAAAGCTCGCTTTGAATTCAGGTGGAAAGATCAATTTGCCCTCGCTTTAGATAGCGAGAAGGCCATGCAATTCCATGATGAAACACTCCCCGATGAGGGATATAAATCAACTCATTTTTGCTCTATGTGTGGTGAAAACTTTTGTTCCATGCGGACTTCTATGGAGGTTCGGGAATTAACTGAGAAAACAGCGCAAAAACAGAAAGAATTTGCTAAAAACGGAAACAAACTTTATCTGTAACCAATCATGCAACTTTATCTGATCTCACATAATAGTTTTTTCAAAGGAGAAGAGTTGGTTGTCTCTGAATTATTAGATCGATACGACTTTACCTTTCATTTGAGAAAACCCGGAGCATCAAACGATGAGTATGAATCATTTTTGAATAAAATTCCTCGGGCATTACATGCTAAAATCATGATACATGAAGCTTATGAATTGATTGATAAATTCGAATTAAAAGGATTGCATTTTTCCACTATGGACAGAAATTTCAGAAGCAATTTCCCTGCTAATATTTGCAGTACGTCTGCGCACTCTCTTAATGAGCTGAAAGGAATTGAAAGACAATATGATTATCAATTTCTTAGTCCGATATTCCCTAGCATATCAAAGCCCGGATATATAGGAAAACTCAAGCCGGTTGATATCAAGAATTATTTAAAGACGAAGCGAACTAACAAAACGATAGCTCTGGGAGGCATTAATGAAAACAATATCAATATACTCAAACTAATGGGATTCGATGGAGTAGCTGTTTTAGGCAGTGTTTGGGGCAATAAGCCCGAGAATGTTACAGAAATAGTTAATCGATTTGAGAAAATATGGCATAGTATATCTCTATAAAATGAAAAACATAGCAAAATTACAATACATCAGTCGAGATGATGATAAATACAGTCATTCCGAACAAGCAAGGATAATGTTTGAGAATGGTATTGAATGGGTGCAGTTGCGTATGAAAAAATCATCTTATTCTGAAATGATAAAACAAGCCGAAACGGCAATGAAATATGCCATCAACTTTCGCGGAAGATTGATAGTAAATGATTACATAGACATAGTCCGAGAGATAGACGCTCATGGAATACATTTAGGACTAAACGACACCCCTATCGACAAAGCTCGAGAAATATTGGGCAATGATGTCATTATCGGAGGTACTGCAAACACAATCGATGATATTAAACTTCAAGCCACAAAAGGAGCCGATTATATTGGACTAGGACCATTCCGATTTACAACAACAAAAGAGAAGCTCAGTCCGATGCTTGGATTAGAGGGCTATCAAAAACTTATGTATCAAGCTCAAAAACAAAATCTATCGGTTCCATTTATAGCCGTTGGAGGAATAACTGATACAGACATTGAAGACATTATAAAAACAGGAATGCATGGAATTGCTGTCTCAGGGGCATTATTCCGCAAAATAATTAAACAATAGCAAAATGAATAGTTTAAAAATAGGAGATCAGAAATTTTCATCTCGCTTATTCTTAGGGACAGGAAAATTTAGTTCAAACCAAGAAATGCAACAAACCGTAATTGCGTCGGAAAGCGAGCTAATAACAGTAGCATTAAAACGCGTAGATATCAACGATAAAAATGATGATATGCTTTCTCATTTAAATGCACCCAACCTAAGATTATTACCTAACACATCAGGAGTTCGTAACGCAAAAGAAGCCATATTTGCAGCTCAGTTAGCAAGAGAAGCACTAGGAACAAACTGGCTGAAACTTGAAATTCACCCTGATCCTAAATACTTGCTACCTGATGGAGAAGAAACTTTAATAGCAACTAAAGAGCTAGTAAAATTAGGGTTCATAGTTTTACCTTACATACAAGCCGATCCTGTATTGTGTAAAAAATTAGAAGATGCAGGAACAGCAGCTGTAATGCCGTTAGGATCTCCTATTGGATCTAACAAAGGGCTAAGAACCCTTGATTTTCTTGAAATTATTATCGAACAAAGCAATGTGCCGGTCATTGTTGATGCCGGTATCGGAAGCCCTTCTCATGCAGCTTGGGCAATGGAAATAGGAGCAGATGCTGTACTAGTAAATACAGCCATTGCAGCATCGCCTAACCCTATAGCAATGGCTGAAGCTTTTAAATGGGCTGTTCGTTCCGGAAGAACAGCTTTCGAGGCTAAACTTGCAGATACTTCTTCGGAAGCCAAAGCAAGTAGTCCGCTAACCTCATTTTTGGACAACTTAGATTAACTCAGATGACTTTTTACGACGAAATTCAAAAACATAATTGGGAAGAGGTAAGCAAACAAATTTACAATAAGACTGCTAATGATGTAAAGGTAGCATTGCGTAAAGACAAACTTACCATTCACGATTTTCAAGCGTTGATATCTCCCGCAGCAGAACCTTTCTTAGAGCAGATGGCACAAAAGAGTATGCAACTTACACAAAAACGTTTTGGAAAAACCATACAATTTTATGCTCCAATGTATCTTTCTAATGCTTGCACCAACAGTTGCATCTATTGTGGGTTCAATCATAACAATATCTTTGAACGAACCATCCTAAACAAAAAACAGATGCTGAAAGATGCCGATATAATCGCAAAGTTAGGGTTCGAACATATCCTCCTAGTTACCGGTGAATCAAATAAAGACTGCGGAGTAGATTACATTAAGGATATGATGGAAAGCTTACGGGATAAATTCTCCTTAATATCAATAGAAGTACAGCCTCTAAAAACCGAAGAATACAAAATACTGACTGAATCAGGACTGAATACTGTATATGTTTATCAGGAAACATATAATGAAGATAACTATAAAATTTATCACCCCAAAGGAAAAAAATCGAATTACAGATATCGATTAGAAACTCCCGACCGATTAGGAGAAGCCGGGGTTCATAAAATAGGACTCGGATGCTTAATCGGCTTAGAAGACTGGCGTGTAGATACTTATTTCACAGCTCTACACCTCAATTATCTTGAGAAAAAATATTGGCAAACGAAATACACATTATCCTTTCCTAGATTGAGACCTCATATGGGAAGCTTCGAACCAAATTATAAATCCACTCAACGAAATCTCCTGCAACTAATTTGTGCATATCGGCTTTTTAATGAGCAAGTGGAAATATCATTATCAACCCGAGAAAATGCTGATTTTAGAGATCACGCATTAAAGCTGGGAGTAACCTCATATAGCGCAGGATCAAAAACAAATCCCGGAGGTTATTCTGAAAAAGAAACAGTAGGACAGTTCTCCGTTCACGATGACAGGACGCCCAATGAGGTGGCTTCAGCGATAAGAAAAAACGGTTACGAAGTCATTTGGAAAGATTGGAGTAGTTACATGTAAAAACTAAACGAAGAAAATGAATCTAAATCAAAAAAATAAGTATAATCGCCATATTACACTTCCGCAAATAGGTGAAAATGGGCAACAAAAAATAATCAATGCACGTGTATTAGTTGTTGGTGCAGGAGGGCTAGGTTCTCCGGTACTACAGTACCTAACAGCAGCAGGAGTAGGCACGATTGGTATTGTCGATGGTGATGTTGTCGATTTATCAAATCTACAACGGCAAATACTATACAAAGAGGAACAAATTGGCAAACTAAAAGTTGAAATGGCAAAAAATAGCCTAAACAAGTTAAATTCTGAGGTACACATTATTACTTATCCAATAGAAATAAATGAAGATAATGCCGAGGAAATAATATCTTGTTATGATATCGTTGTAGGGGCTACCGATAGTTTTAATTCGAGAAAGTGTATTGACTCAGAAACAAGAAAGCAACAAAAGGCCTTTGTTCATGCTTCAGTTTGTGAGTTTGGTGGTCAGCTTAGCGTGTTCAACTACAATGGAGCGCCATCTTATAGTGACTTGTTTCCAAACACTTCCGACAAAGAAGAACTACCTTTGGGAGTCATGGGGGTTCTTCCCGGTATATTAGGAGTTATGCAAGCTTGCGAGGTCATAAAAATCATAACAGGTTGTGGCGAAGTATTGGCAGGCAAGCTTCTAGTTTATGATGCACTTACAGCCTCTACGAATATTCTAGACATCAACTAAGCTTATCAACTCATTTTTCTTAGCATACACACAACAATATTACACTCTATTTTTTTATATCGTAATTTTTATTATTTTTATGAGAGAAATATTAGCATAGATATTGCAAGTTCACACTTACTCTAACTTTTTTATGTTATATAGAATAAGAATGGAACGATTTTAGTATGATTCTCTCTTGTTGTTGAATAAAACTTTCACCTATCTTGTCAGCAAGTGGGGTTGAAAAGAATCTACTTATTTATTGAAGAAGTATTTTAGCTGACAACCTGCAAAAACCTCATGAAGAAGCCGGTACCGAAAGGAACCGATGAGGTGCAGGTTTTTCTTTAATCTATATAGATTAAAGAAAAAGTCGGCTAGATTATTCTCATAATAATACACGTGCCGAGTCCTTTTAATCAGCACAGCAATCTCCGAGAATATTTTGATTAAAATACCAAATAAAGACTTCCTATTTTTGATTGCTTAGTCAACTAATCTAAAATCAAGTTGTTTCCGTTCCAAATTTGTACGAGCAATTTCAATCGTCAATTTTTGCCCTAACTGAAAGTTCCTACCGGTGTGCTGCCCATATAGGCAATATTCTTTTTCGTCAAAGGTATAAAAGTCATCATCAAGTTCACGCATCGGAATCATGCCTTCACACTTATTCTCATCAAGCTCAACATAAATGCCCCAATCTGTTAATCCGGATATAACACCTTGAAATTTCTGTCCAATCTTATCTTGCATAAACTCTACCTGTTTATATTTAATGGAACTCCGTTCTGCATTAGCGGCTAAATTCTCTCGTTCAGAGCAGTGTTTGCAATTTTCTTCATACTTTGCAGCATCAGCGGAACGTTTGCCATCTAAATATCTTTCGAGTAGTCGGTGTACCATAACATCAGGATAGCGGCGGATGGGAGAAGTAAAATGTGAATAATACTCAAAGCCTAACCCATAGTGCCCGATGTTTCGAGTAGAATATTCTGCTTTTGCCATAGTTCGGATAGCTAGCGTTTCAATCACATTCTGTTCATTCTTGCCATTTACTTCATTAATCAAAGAGTTCATGGAATCAGAAATCTGACGAGCTGAAGTTGTTAATATGTTATAGCCAAATTTATTAATAAAATGATTGAAATTATCTAACTTTTCCGAGTTGGGTCGATCATGGATACGATAAACAAAAGTTTTTTCTTTATTTCCTTTATGCTTCTTGCCAATAAACTCAGCTACCTGTCTGTTGGCTAGCAGCATAAATTCTTCTACTAGCTTATTGCTGCCTTTTGATTCCTTAAAATACACAGAAAGCGGTTTCCCCTTCTCGTCTATTTCAAACTTTACTTCTACACGGTCAAAACCAATGGAGCCTCGCTTAAAACGAGACTCACGAAGCTTCTCCGCAATATGGTGCATTTGTAAAACCTCGGTCTTTAATTCGCCTTCTCCTGCTTCAATAATTTGTTGAGCTTCCTCATATGTAAACCTGCGATTCGAATGAATAACGGTTCTACCAAACCATTCTTTTATTACCTCTCCTTGTATATTCATTTGAAAAATAGCCGAAAAACAAAGTTTATCTTCGTGTGGACGTAAAGAACACACTCCATTAGATAGTTTCTCAGGAAGCATAGGAACAACGCGATCAACCAGATAAACTGATGTGGCTCGTTCATAAGCTTCATCATCAAGAATTGTATTCGGGCGAACATAATGACTTACATCAGCAATATGCACACCTATCTCCCAGATATCGTCATTTATAGCCTGAATAGAAAGCGCATCATCAAAGTCTTTGGCATCTGCAGGATCTATGGTAAAGGTAGTTACCGAACGCATATCTCGTCGCAATTTTATTTCTTCCGCAGGTATTTCTTCTGCAATTCGGTCGGCAGCCTTTAATACGTTCTCCGGAAATCTCAGCGGAAGATCATATTCTGCTAAGATAGCATTCATTTCAGTATCGTTTTCACCAACACTTCCTAAAATTTCAACTACCTCTCCATAAGGATTTTTAGCCCGCATCGGCCAGTCTGTAATTCTAACAATAGCTTTTTGTCCACCAACAGCTCCCTTGAGTTTATCATTTGGAATGAACACATCAAACCCTACTTTACCTGTTGGAATTAAGAAAGCAAAATTACGAGAACGCTCAATAGTTCCCACAAAAGTTTCTTTGGCTCGTTTTATAATCTCAATAACTTCCCCCTCTAAATTTTTACCTTTCCGTTTAGCATAAGGCGCAGCTTTCACTACATCTCCTTCCATGGCATGGTGTAGGTTTCTCGCAGAGATAACCATCGGTTGTTCTAATTCCTCCGATATGAATAGTGCTGAACCTTGAGGTTGAAGCTCTATTCTTCCAGTCACACTAGCTACTTTTGAGCTTATTTTAAATCGACCGCGATAAGGTTGTTCAATACGTCCGGATTCATACAATTCTTCCAAAACTACATTAATTAACCGCTTGATTTCTTTATCGGTTATCCTTAATTCTTTGGCGATAATCTTATAATTGAATGTCTTATTTTGATGCTCATAAAAAATATTCAGTATGTTTTGCTTTAAATCGTGTTTATTGAAGCTTTTCGATTTGTTTTTTTTCTTTGCCTTTTTCATACTTTTTGTTTTTTATTCTAAGAATGTTACGCACTCATTGAGCATATAACTAAGCAAGTAACATTGTGCTGTTAGCAAAGGTAAATAAATCGCTCTAGAATCCAACATGTGCTTTTCTGTTAATCAGAATATGAGTTAGGTTCAAAGTGTACTTTTTACTTTATACATAGGGCTACTTAATTATTTTTTAACCTATTTCCTTTTTATTATATAACTTCACACCCCGGTTTTACATAACACTCTAATTTAATATGAATAATAAACATATCTGTCAGTTACTGTTGTCGGCTGTGCTCATGTTATGCTCTTGCTTTAGTGGCTTTGCCCAAGTAAGTATCCAAGAGATTAGCTGCGAACAACAAAAAAATCCAATGGGTATAGAAAGTATAAATCCTCGCTTATCTTGGAAAATAATAAGTCAAGAGCGCGCTGTTTATCAAACTGCTTATCAGATTATAGTAGCTAGCTCTATCAACAAATTGAGTGAGGAAGATGCTGACCTCTGGAACTCGGGTAAAGTACAGAGTGACCAGTCACAGTATGTGGCATATCAAGGGAAGGAATTAGCAAGTAGAGACGAATGTTATTGGAAAGTCAGAGTATGGACAAATAAAGGGAATAGCACATGGAGCCAACCGGCAAAATGGGAAATGGGTTTACTATTTTATAAGGATTGGCGTGCTCGTTGGATTGGCTTCGACTATGCCTTTCCTTGGGATGATGATTCTTTTCATTCTCATTTATCGGCTCGCTATTTTCGCAAAGAAATCGAATTAAACAAAAACGAGATTGAAAAAGCAAGAGTTTACATCATTGGTTTAGGATTATACGAATTTAGTTTAAATGGGAATAAAGTTGGCAATGCAGTTTTAGCACCGTCGCCAACCGATTATAATAAAAACATAAAATATAATATATTCGATGTAACCCAACAACTTAAAGATGGGAAAAATGCTTTAGGTGTGGTAGTGGGCAATGGCAGATACCACACGATGCGACAGCACTATAAAGGGTATAAAATTAAAAACTTTGGTTTTCCTAAATTACTATTCCAATTAGAGGTAACCTATAAAAACGGAAAACGCGATTATTTTCGTTCCGATAATTCATGGAAAGGAACTGCTGATGGACCAATACGTTCTAACAATGAATATGACGGCGAAGATTATGATGCTCGTAAAGAGCTGAAAGGATGGAATGAAGTGGGCTATGATGACAGCAAGTGGTTAACTGCAGAATACGTAGAGCAACCGGATGCTACCTATCAGGCACAACAGAATAAGAATATGAAAGTACTGAAGGAGATTAAACCGATTTCTTTAAATCAGCTCCCTGATGGAAAATATATTTTAGATTTAGGACAAAATATTGCCGGATGGCTACAGTTACGCATAAAGGGAAGCTCCGGAGATAAAGTAACCATGCGATTTGGTGAAGTACTAAATAAAGATGGCTCCTTATTTACTACTAATCTGAGAGATGCAAAGCAAGAAGCTAATTATACTTTAAAAGGGAGCAATTTAGAAGTATGGGAGCCTAAATTTGTGTACTATGGATTCAGATATGTTGAAATATCCGGATATCCGGGAACTCCTACTCTTAATGATTTTATGGGTAAAGTAGTTTCTGACGAGATGGAAGTTAATGGTTATTTCCATAGCGATAATATACTACTGAATCAATTATATAAAAACGCTTGTTGGGGTATACTCGGAAACTATAAAGGGATGCCTGTTGATTGCCCCCAACGCAATGAACGCCAGCCTTGGTTAGGAGATAGAACCACCGGTTGCTATGGAGAAAACTTTATCTTTAACAACGCTGCATTATATAAAAAATGGATTGACGATATTGCCTATTCTCAACTAAATAACGGCGAGATATGCGACGTAGCTCCGGCTTATTGGAGATATTACAGCGATAACATGTCGTGGTGTGGAACTTGGCTAACCACCGCAGATATGATTTATCAACAAACAGGAGATATAGAACCTATAGTCAAGCATTACGCCGGTATGAAAAAGTGGTTAAGCTACATGGTTCGTCGTTATGGAGATGATTATATCATTACAAAAGACTCATATGGTGATTGGTGTGCTCCGCCACTTACCATTGAAGCCGGTAGAGGAAAAAGTGCCGATAAAAAACATCCAAGTGCATTAATCTCAACAGCTTATTATTATCATTATTTACAGCTCATGCAAAGTTTTGCAAGGATATCGGGACACGATGAAGATATTACTCACTATCAGGAAACCGCCTCAAAAGTAAAGCAAGCTTTCAATGATAAGTTTTATCATTCAGCACAAGCAACCTACGGAGACGATAAATTAACCGATAATTTATTGGCATTAGCTATGGGATTAACTACGAAAGAAACAAAAGAGAAAACCATACAATGCATACAACGCATAATAAACAATCATGATAATCATTTAAGCTCGGGAGTTATAGGTATGCAATGGCTTATGCGTTCACTGACACATAATGGAATGTCTGATTTAGCTTGGACTATTGCCACAAATGTAACTTATCCGAGTTGGGGATACATGGTTGAACATGGAGCTACAACCATTTGGGAGCTATGGAATGGAAATACAGCTCACCCTAAAATGAATTCATATAATCATGTTATGATGTTGGGCGATTTAATAGTTTGGATGTATGAAGATTTAGCCGGCATTAAATCGAGCAGAGAAGATGTGGGATTCAAAAAAATCATAATGAATCCGATGTTTGATGCTCAAACGGACACGACTAACGCTTACTATAATTCCATTTACGGAGACATTCAAAGTAATTGGACAAAAAATAAAAACAAATTAAAATGGAACGTTATAATTCCATGCAACAGCACAGCAGAGCTTAAGATTCCAAGAAAAAGTGCATCGGTAGCTATTCAGGAAGGAGTTAAAGATATTCACCAAACAGAGGGAGTAAAAGTACTTGAAGAGAGCAAAAATTATATTTTGGTGGAAGTGGGCTCCGGAACCTATAATTTTCAAGTATCAAGGTATTTCTAACGTGATTTCAGAGTCATATTTAGCAAGCTATTGCAACAGTATAGTTGTTATTAGTTAATAGCCATCCATCTGATTGTAAATAAGTTGATTCTGAATTCACACATTCTCTTATTCAATTATCAAGAAAGGATAGAACTAAAATTAGATTGAAAGTCCATTTCTAAAGAAATAATAGGTTCACCAAGACGAATTTTGCTCTATCCTTTCTTGATAATTAACACAATTAGTACGTTGTAGCTTTATCTGCTGCAGAATATGGTTTGCAAAAGTATTTTCAGAATGCATTCCGCAATGAGGTATGGTTCATTCCGTGATAACCAATGTCGTAATTATTAAAGAGCCTGAGTTTATATACAATTCAAAATCAGGCTTTTATATTGCACTTATTCATCTAACACCTATTTCTTCCAGTCGGCAGGAATTTTATTCGGATCGATTTCTTTTAATGAATCAATTTCTCCGGTTTCCATGTTAAAAATCCAACCATGTATAAAAACCTCTTGTCCGCGTTTCCAAGCTTCCCGAATAATCGGATTTCTAGAAACTTCATCAACTTGCTTGAATACATTTAATTCCGCTAAATTATTTATACGATGTTTTTCCTCCCGATGTTTTTCTATATCGGCCTTATTTTCCATATAAGTATCGCGGATATCTTTAATCCAAGGCGTTAAATGTTCATCTTGTAAATCATTTATGGCAGCATTACATCCTCCACAGCCATGGTGACCGCAAATTACAACATGTTTTACTTTTAAATAATCAACAGCATATTTTAAAACACTCGCAAAACTCGGGTCATCAGTTCTGGCAATGTTGGCAATATTGCGGTGTACAAAAAAATCACCCGGATTTGCACCCGTAATTTCTTCGGCAGGAACTCTACTATCGGCACAGCCAACCCATAGGTATTGCGGATTCTGACTTAAACTCAAACGCTTGAAATATTCACTGTCTGTGTTTTTTTTAGCTTGTGCCCAACTACGATTAAAAAGTAAAATCTGTTTATATGTTTCCATCCTATTTCCTCATTAATTTGTTACACGTCTTCCTTTATTTCTTTAAACATTTCAATCACCGCAGTATCTGAACGCTTAAAAGACACGGTAATATTACGAATTTCAGCTGTTTCTGCAAAGTCATTTAGCGTTTGCACGATATCATAATCAATAAAATCAATGCGTGTACCGTCTATTAGAACATTTGAGTTATCGGGAATACGTTGCAAGATGCGACGAAGCTGCGCTTTATTAAAGAAATACATGCTTCGAGTAAGTTGTATCAGGTAGTTATTGTCGACGCGAGTTCTAATTACTGCCGATCGGAAATTCGTTCTTAATACAAATCCTAAACCGACTATGATTCCTACAAAAATACCCGCAAGTAAATTGGTAAGCAATATCGTTATGATGGTAACAAAAAATGGGACATATTGGGAGCTTCCGGCTTGAATTGCTTTTTTATATATCGACAGCTTATTTAATTTCAGACCTACATGAATAAGAATAGCTGCTAATGCGGCATAGGGAATGTAGTTTAAATAGTTGGCAAAAAATAAAGCACTCACCAATAATAACACACCATGCATGATAGCCGACAGCTTACCTTTTGCTCCGGCATTAATGTTAGCAGAACTTCGCACAATAACTGCTGTAAGCGGAATTCCACCTATAAATCCAACAATAATATTACCTATACCTTGCGCCTTTAACTCCTGATTAGGTGATGAAATTCTTTTCTCCGGATCAAGTTTATCTGCTGCATCCAAACTCAATAAAGATTCCAAACTCCCTACAATGGCAATAGTTATAGCCACAATGTAAACCTCCATATTTAATAAGGCAGAAAAATTCGGAAAACTTAAACTACTCATCAAGCTGTCAAACCCATCAATGATAGGTAGATTTACTAAATGCGAACTGCCAAGCTGCATAGCAGGAGAATAAAGGCTGTTTAGTACTAATCCTATCACTACAGCTAACAACGGCCCGGGGATAAGCGATAAAGCCGTATTCTTTTTTATAAACGGACGATCCCATAGTAACAGCATCCCCAATGACAATGCAAAAATTAAAAAAGCACTCCATGAAAAATATTGAGATATACCTATCCATATCTCCGAAATAGAGTTATGCCCATGAGAATCTTTAAATGCCCATAAATCGATATCATTAAAATCGAATCCTATGGCATGAGGAATTTGCTTTAATATAATTTGCAAGCCAATAGCAGAGAGCATACCTGTGATTACCGATACCGGGAAAAAGTGTCCGATAATACCGCCTCTGAAATAGCCTAGAAGAAATTGAATTACTCCTGAAAGAATAACTGCCACTAAAAAAGATTCAAATCCTAAATCGAGTATAGCAGCTAATACAATTGTTGTTAATCCGGCTGCAGGCCCGGACACGCTTAATCGAGAATCGCTAAGAAACCCTACGACAATACCACCAACAACCCCGGTTATAATACCGGCAAAAAGCGGCGCACCCGATGCTACAGCAACGCCTAAGCATAAAGGAAGAGCTACTAAGAAAACAACAATACTCGCCGGAAGATCATTCTTCAGTGTAGAAAACAATTTCATCTGTTAGATTTATTTTTAGATTTATAGCAGACAAAATTATATTTCAGCTTGTTAATCAGATGTTAACAGCTTGAAATATTGCCAAATGTATAGTTAAAGCATCTTTATATCGAAAAGAAGATTCAGATACCGAGTTGTGATTCTAAAAGCAATTTATTCTCATCGTAAATTTTATTTGATGATTATCTATTTCAACCTTTCATATGCTCCGAACATTGTTGAAGGCAATCCTTTTCCTCAAATGTATATTCTTCCAATTTTAAGATTACATTAGCTTCAAAAAATACAGCTATTTTAAATTTCCAAGCAATGTATTTTTTCTATCTTTGCGCAGATATAAAAACAATGAAGCTTTTAGGAGCTTTATTGAACTATAAAAAGAAATAGATTACTTTTGAATTGTGAAGACACAAATTCATTTTTACATATTAGAGTATTAAGCATAATGCGTTTGAACTACAAATGTAGTCAAACGCATTTTTTTTATAATTTACATAGCAATCAACGAAATGACAGAGGCAAAAAAAGTCAGTTTGATTTTAGAAGACGGAACACGTTTTGAAGGAAAATCCTTCGGTTATGAAAAGTCGGCAGCCGGCGAGATTGTATTTTACACGGCAATGACAGGCTATCCGGAAAGTTTAACCGATCCATCTTACACAGGTCAGATTTTGGTATCAACATTTCCATTAATCGGAAACTACGGAACACCTACTGATGGTGTACAAAACAAGATTTATGAAAACTTTGAATCTGATAAAATTCACACCACCGGTTTAGTTATTTCTGATTATTCGGTAGAATATAGCCATTGGAATGCTCAAAAAAGCTTAGGAGATTGGCTAAAAGAACAAAAAGTTCCGGGTATTTACGGTATTGACACCAGAGCCTTAACCAAGATTCTACGGGAAAAGGGTTCTATGTTAGGAAAAATCGAATTCGAACAAGAGCCTATTGAATTTTACAATCCTAATGCTGAGAACCTAGTTGCCAAGGCGAGTTGCAATGAAGTAGAAACATATGGCAATGGCGAGCATCGCGTTGTACTTATCGACTGCGGAACAAAGAATAACATTATCCGCTGTTTATTAAATAGGAATACAACTGTAGTTCGAGTGCCTTGGGATTACGATTTTACCCAAGAAGAATACGACGGCGTGTTTATTTCAAACGGCCCCGGTGATCCTGCCATGGCAGACATTACCGTTGAAAACATTAAAAAAGTCATTAAAATTGGCAAACCTATTATGGGAATTTGTATGGGTAATCAATTATTAGCCCGTGCAGCAGGTGCTGAAACTTACAAAATGACATTCGGACACCGCAGCCACAATCAACCTGTATTGCTAGCCGGAAGCGACCGCTGTTATATTACATCACAAAATCATGGTTTTGCTATTGATACCAAAACACTTCCTGAAGAATGGGAAGAGTTATTTATCAATGTAAACGATGGATCAAATGAAGGTATCCGTCATAAAACAAAACCATTCTTCTCCACTCAATTTCACCCCGAAGCCTCTAGCGGTCCCGTTGACACGGAGTATCTTTTCGACGAATTCATTGACAATATTGTAAAATATAAAAACGCTTAATCTGAGAACAAAGTAATTATGATACGTTTAAATAAAAGCATAAAAAAGGTAATAGTTCTGGGTTCCGGAGCGTTGAAAATCGGGGAAGCAGGAGAATTCGACTATTCCGGCTCACAAGCACTAAAGGCCCTAAAAGAAGAAGGCATTGAAACGGTACTGATAAACCCTAATATTGCCACCATTCAAACCTCACAAGATATTGCCAACAAAGTTTATTTTCTTCCGGTAACGGCTCAGTTCGTTGAGGAAGTAATTATTAAAGAGAAGCCCGACGGTATTCTTTTGGCATTTGGTGGGCAAACAGCCCTAAACTGTGGCGTAGAGTTATTCGAAAACGGCATTCTTGAGAAATATAACATTCAGGTAGTAGGTACTCCTGTTCAAGCCATTATCGACACCGAAGATCGCGAAATTTTTGCAGGCAAGCTGAAAGAAATTAATGTACTGACTCCGAAGTCAATTGCTTGTACCACGATGCAAGAAGGTATTAAAGCTGCTCATGAAATTGGTTTCCCGATCATTGTTCGTGCTGCTTATACCTTAGGCGGACTAGGTTCCGGATTCTGCTCAAATGATAAAGAACTAGAGGAACTGCTTACTAGCGCATTCTCTTATTCTCCTCAAGTTTTGGTTGAAGAATCAATCAAGGGATGGAAAGAAGTAGAATATGAAGTTGTTCGCGATCAATACAACAATTGTATCACGGTTTGTAACATGGAAAACTTCGACCCACTAGGTATTCACACCGGAGAAAGTATTGTGGTAGCTCCATCGCAAACCCTGTCAAATGCTGAATACCATAAGTTACGTGAAGTTTCGATTCGCATTATTCGCCATATCGGTGTGATTGGTGAATGTAATGTTCAATTTGCATTAGATCCTAATTCTGAAGATTATCGTGTAATTGAAGTAAATGCACGCCTTTCTCGTTCATCAGCTTTAGCATCAAAAGCAACAGGTTATCCGCTAGCTTTCGTAGCAGCTAAGCTCGGTTTAGGTTATGGTTTGCATGAACTGAAGAATTCAGTGACTAAAGTTACTACAGCCTGCTTCGAGCCCGCATTAGATTATATTGTTTGTAAAATTCCACGTTGGGATTTAAATAAGTTCAGCGGCGTTTCTAAAAACTTGGGCAGTTCAATGAAATCGGTTGGCGAGATCATGTCGATTGGCAGGAGTTTTGAAGAAGCCATTCAAAAAGGATTGAGAATGGTTGGACTGGGCATGCATGGTTTCGTGGCCAATAACAGCGAACTGAGCATTGAACAAATAGAAGATGAGTTAGCAAATCCTACCGACCGCCGAATTTTCGCTATTGCTGCCGCCTTTGACAAAGGATACAGCGTGCAACAAATTCATGACATTACCAAAATCGATTGTTGGTTCTTACAAAAACTGCACAACATTCACAATCTAAAAGATAAATTAGTTGCTACCTCGTCGTTAGAACAATTAGATATCGATTTATTGAAGAGTGTCAAGCAATCGGGATTCTCTGACTTCCAAATTGCACGACTTATATTAAAATCAACCAATAAAGAAATCAGCCAAGACTTGCTTAGAGTTCGCACTTATCGTAAAGATAAAGGCATCACTCCATACGTGAAACAAATTGACACCCTTGCCGGGGAATATCCTGCACAAACCAATTACTTATATCTCACGTATAATGGTTCAGAGCATGATATTGATTTCGTGAACGATCAAAAATCTATTGTAGTATTAGGTTCCGGAGCTTATCGTATTGGTAGCTCGGTGGAATTTGATTGGTGTTCGGTAAATGCCATCAACACCATCAGAAAAGAGGGTTATCGCTCTATCATGATAAACTACAATCCCGAAACGGTAAGTACTGATTACGACACTTGCGACCGTTTGTACTTTGATGAACTTTCATTCGAACGTGTGCTAGACATTTACGACATGGAGATTCCTAAAGGAATGATTGTTTCGGTTGGCGGACAAATTCCAAACAACTTAGCCATGCGCCTACATGGCGAAAATGTGCCTATTTTGGGAACTTCAGCCTTAAAGATTGACAATGCCGAAGATCGTCAGAAATTTAGTTCGTTGCTTGATGAAATTGGTGTTGATCAGCCTCGATGGAGCGAGCTTACCAGCGTTCAACATATTTATAATTTTGTTGATGAGGTTGGATTCCCTGTACTTATTCGTCCTTCTTATGTACTTTCGGGAGCGGCCATGAATGTTGTTTCTAATAAAGAACAATTAGAACACTTCTTGAACATGGCAGCTGCTGTATCGAAAGAACATCCGGTGGTAGTTTCCGAATTTATAGAGCAAGCTAAAGAAATTGAAATTGATGCTGTTGCCGATAAAGGTGAAATGGTGGCTTATGCTATTTCTGAACACGTGGAATTTGCCGGTGTGCACTCGGGCGACGCTACGATTGTGTTCCCTCCTCAGAAACTTTATGTAGAAACTATCCGTCGTATTAAAAAAATTTCGAGAGAGATTGCCAAGGCACTTGACATTTCGGGTCCATTTAATATGCAATTCTTAGCCAAAGACAACGATATTAAAGTAATTGAGTGTAACCTGCGTGCTTCTCGTTCATTTCCATTCGTTTCTAAGGTGATGAAGATAAATATGATTGAAATTGCTACTAAAGTAATGATGGGTGTGCCCTATGAACGTCCGGATAAATCATTATTTGAGTTAGATTATGTGGGTGTTAAAGCCCCTCAGTTCTCGTTCCATCGCCTACTAAATGCCGACCCTGTATTGGGTGTAGATATGTCTTCAACCGGTGAAGTGGCTTGTATAGGCGAGAACTTCTATGAAGCTATTCTAAAATCAATGCTTTCTGTAGGATATAAATATCCTAAGAAAAACATCTTGATTTCTTCGGGCCCTGCGCGTTCTAAACTGGAATTGCTAGATAGTGCCAAACTTCTTCAAGCTAACGGATACAACGTTTTTGCTACAGAAGGTACGCATCGTTATTTCCGCGAAAACGAAGT
This sequence comes from Mangrovibacterium sp., assembly GCA_047975205.1. GTDB lineage: Bacteria > Bacteroidota > Bacteroidia > Bacteroidales > Prolixibacteraceae > JBKEDC01. The sequence continues at coordinate 115,052 of JBKEDC010000043.1, forward strand.
AGAATCAACCCTACTCCATTGGCCTGATGAATCAGACCATCAGCCCAATATTGATACTTACCTAAAAGAACGCAAAATTGATTTGGTGGTGAATATTCCTAAAAATCATACGAACCGAGAATTAAGTAATGGATATCGCATTCGTCGTCATTCTATTGATTACAACGTGCCATTGATTACCAACTCACGCGTGGCTAGTGCATTCATACATGCTGTTTGCACCTACAAATTTGAGGATATTAATATTAAGCATTGGAACGAATACAAATCTTAAAGTTAAGCAGTATTGTGTTTGGGAAGAAGGCTGATTAAGCTTTCCTACTACTGAATAAATGGCAAAACCCAAATTGGGTTTTGCTATTTATCTTTTTAACGACAAAATTCTTTTTTAAGCTTTATCATTTTTGAGTTTTTTGTAATTTTACCTCATGAAAGTTACTAACACAAAAGCATTCGTAGCATTTCTTGCCGGACTAACCGATGGGTTCATCACTCAATTGTTATTGAAGTGGATATTCCCAAATCTAAACCGATTCTTATCGGGTAGCATTGTTTTAGCTGTTGCACTATGTTCATATTTGATAGCCGTGCGTTTTTTTAACAGTAAAAATAATAGCTCTTTCTAAAAAAAGGAATTCTTCCGAACTCCTTCCAATGCAATTTTAGTCTGTTTTTTTAATGAAATACCAACAACGGCGTGGTTGAATGAAACACCATCTTGCGGGCAACACTCGGGTTTAACAAGCGAGTTAACATATTTCTACGATGTGTGGTCAACGAGATTAAATCTACTTCATTTTTCTTAATATAATCTTCCAAAACGCCCAAGTAATCTTCTCCCGGAACAATGCTGCATTGTATTCCGGATTCCGGATATTTTGCTTCCAAATCTGATTGCAGAACATTCAACTTTGCCTTGCTTAAGCTACTGGTTTGCTCTGATCCCACATGAATACATGATATTTGTCGGCTAAACTCGGAAGAAAGGTCTATAAGTTTAGCTATGGAAAGCAAATCTTTCTTATCAAAATTTGTAGTGTAGAGTAATCTTACTTCTTTATTGTAATCAATATCTTTCGATTGGATAGGCACAACTAAAACAGGTACTTTCGATTTATAAATCACCCCGGCAGTAGTGCTTCCTACAATATCACTGTTCTCTCCGGGTCCTTTCGAGCCCATAACTACCAACTTAGGCGGATTGTTATCAATGTAATCCAAAATATCATCTTCCGGATAGCCAATCTTAATAATTTGCTCGTTTTCTATTTTATCCCAACGTTCCTTCCCTATTTCATCGACTAGCTTCTGCAAAAAGTCGGCAAATCGTTTATGGGCAAGTTCTTCTCTAATCTTCATATTTTCGAAGTATTCGGTATTCATTGCCACTACTTCTGAATAAGGAACGCTTAAAAAATCAAGTTGATTTATTACATGATAGAAGGTTAGTTTTGTATCGAGCCTATAGGCAATTTCGAAGGCAGTTTTAGCTGCCTTGTAAGCATAGGTTGAAAAATCAACTAGAACAACCACATTATTTTCTTTCCTGAAATCGTTTACCTCTTCTTTGCCTAACATAGCATCAACAATAACCCATGCTTTACTCACATCATTTTCATGTACCTTTACTTTTACCCCCATTGCCGTTGCTCCTTGAATAAGATTTACATTCTTTAATGTGCAATTAATATCGGCATCTTGAAGCATAGTTTTTAATAATTCGGCTTTAGAATAGGGTAAATGTGCAATAGTTATTAATTTATCAGTCATAATTGTACAGTTTTTTGTAGTTTAGAAATTCATTTATATCGTTAAACAATTTAATATTAATTAAAGTTTCTGTTAAACAGCATAAAAAGATCGGCTAACACAGCTCAATTTATGAAAGAATAAACACTTTAACAAGTTCATATGTCAAAAACAGCATTAATTACAGGAGCAGCTAAGCGAATCGGGAAAGAAATCGCACTACATTTAGCTGCTGAAGGTTGGAATATCGCTATTCATTACAACAAATCAGAGAAAGAAGCTACAGAGTTGTATAAATCTTTATGCATTAAATACCCCGAACAAGAATTCGACTTATTCCAAGCCGATTTGCAGAATCCGTTGGCTGCCGAAAGGTTGGTTCCTGAAGTATGCAAAGTGATGCCTAAATTAAGCTTACTCATTAACAATGCGTCTATATTTATTCAATCATCGCTATTAAACTCACCATTTGATTTGATTGAACAAACTATGCAAATTAACTACATTGCTCCAATGCTGTTAACACGTGATTTCGGAAGATGCGTGGAACATGGGAATGTTATTAACCTCAACGATACCCGAATCACAGGAAACAAAGCTGATTATGCGGCCTACACACTTTCTAAAAAAGGATTGTGGGAACTTACCAAAATGGCAGCATTAGAGTTTGCACCCCAAATTCGAGTAAACTCGATCGCTTTAGGCACCATTATTCCTCCGGAAGGGAAAGGGGAAGACTACTTAAATAAGCTTGCCGAAAAAATCCCCATGAATGAAAATGCTTCGGTTTCAGAAGTTTTGAAAACATTAAACTTCATATTGGCGAGCAATCACTTAACCGGGCAGCAAATTTTCTGCGATGGAGGGAGACAATTGGGAAAGGTGTATGAATATCGAGATTAACAAACACCTTAAGAAATAATTTATTCACCTATTAAATAACGACACAAGCATCTTCTACACACTTTTTTTGCTATGTTTGTGCTAAACCAAAAATTAGATTAATTATGTTACCAAAGTTTTTATTGGCAGATAACTCGCAAGAGTTTCCGGATACTATTTTTATTGTACACAACGAAGAACCTCGTTTCATTGTTGAATCTGATATTGAAGATTTTCAAAAAAATCAAAAAATACATTGGATTGATGCCAAACCTGAATCTGATAAATTAATTAACACTCTTCTGGAAGACGCCGAAGATTTCCTTGATGCAGAACTAGATTATCAGGATATTCTTTTAGGTGAAGATGAGGATGAAGAATAACCTGATTAAATTTATAATATGAGTAACAAAAGATTGTTTCGTTCACAAAATAGAATGGTGGCAGGAGTTTGTGCAGGAATAGCCGAATATTTTGATTTAGACCCGACTATAGTACGTGTCATTTTTGCTATCTTATTGTGCGGATACGGCAGTGGTCTTCTTGTTTACCTAGTTATGTGGATTATTGTTCCCGAAAAAATTTATTAAACAGAAATATTAAATTATGAGCTCAAAATTAGTTAAAGGTGCAGATAGAAAAATTGCCGGAGTATGCAGCGGATTGGCAAACTACTTTAATATGGAAACTAGCATTATGCGCGTGATTTTCATTCTTGCTTTTTTACTTGCCGGTGCAGGTATTCTTCTTTATTTGATTCTTTGGTTGGTTATGCCTAATCAATAGAATAAAATATCTGGTAAGATTAAAGAAAGGCTATTCTCATGAATAGTCTTTCTTGCATAAAAAACACAAATACATTCCCAACACGTGATGTCTGAATTTAGAATATACTATATTATTCGGCATTTGAGGTAATGAAAAAACCACACTCTTAAATCCCTTTCATACTTAATCGAATGCGCTGCCTATTCAAATCGATTTCCATTACTCGAACTTGCACTTGCTGCCGAAGCTTCAATATTTCTGCCGGACTGCTCACATAGCTATCGGCTATTTGTGAGATATGAACTAGTCCATCTTGCTTTAAACCAATATCGACAAAAGCTCCGAATTTAGTTAGGTTTGTCACAATGCCCGGCAACACCATACCTGCTTGTAAATCTTCTATCTTAAACACTTGTGCAAAACTAAAAACTGTAAGTTTTTCCCTCGGGTCTATTCCCGGTTTTAGCAATTCTTTGGCAATATCTTCCAAAGTGGGCAAGCCAATACTAGCGGTAATATATTTTTTCAAAGGAATGGCTGACACTAAGCGTTCATTAGCTATTAAATCAGATACCGAACAGGCTAAATCTCTTGCCATTTGCTCTACTAATTTATATGATTCCGGATGAACTGCTGAATTATCAAGTACATTTCGGGCTTGAGGAATACGCAAGAATCCGGCACTCTGTTCAAAAGCTTTAGCTCCTAACCTAGGCACTCGGGTTAAATCATTTCTCGATTGGAAAGCCCCATGCTCAATTCTGTAATCTATTATATTTTGAGCCAACTGAGTGCCTAATCCTGAAACATAACTCAACAATTGTTTTGATGCTGTATTCACATTTACACCTACTGTATTTACTGCCGATTCTACAACTCTATCTAATGACTCACGAAGCATTTTCTGGTCAACATCATGTTGATATTGTCCTACTCCGATTGATTTGGGTTCTATCTTTACTAACTCAGCCAAAGGATCTATTAATCTACGCCCGATTGAAATAGCTCCGCGCACTGTAATATCATAATCAGGAAATTCTTCCCGTGCCACTTCTGATGCCGAATAAATGGAAGCTCCATCTTCTGAAATCACATATATTTCTACCCCTTCGGGTAAAACACAACTCCGCAAAAAGGTTTCGGTTTCTCGTCCTGCAGTTCCATCGCCTATGGCAATAGCTTCGATTCGGTATTGCTGCAACAAATGTTCTATTTGTTGTTTGCTCTCTAGTTGCTTATTTTGCGGAGGGTGAGGATATATGGTTTGGTTATAAATCAAATTCCCTTGGGCATCTAAACAAACCAATTTACAACCGGTTCTGAATCCGGGATCGAGAGCCAACACTCGTTTTTGCCCCAAAGGAGCTGCCAGCAATAACTGTTTAAGATTCTCGATAAAAACAAGGATAGCATCTTTATCTGCATGCTGTTTATATCGTTTTATAAACTCATTTTCTATTGATGGCAGAAGCAGTCGTTTATAACTGTCTTTAAGCGCTAAGCTTATTTGTTCAGCACAAGCACCCGATGAGCGGATAAACACATGCTCCAATCGATCCAAGCATCGTTCATCTTCTATCCGCACACTCAAACGCAGGAATCCGTCATTAGCGGCCCGAAGCATTGCCAACATTCTATGCGAAGGGCATTTTTTTAACGGCTCACTCCAATCAAAATAATCTTGATATTTAACAGCGTCATCAGTTTTTGATTTAATAACCTTTGTTTGAATAATTGCGTCATAGTCAAAAATTTTTCTCACTGTATTTCTCGCCTTTTCGCGTTCGCTTATCCATTCTGCCATAATATCGCGTGCACCTTGCAGTGCTTCTTCAACATTGCTTACTCCCTTTTGCACAAATCGACGAGCCGCATCTTCCACATCATTAACATGCTGACCCATAATCATTTTCGCCAATGGTTCTAATCCTTTTTCACGAGCTGTCGAGGCCTTTGTTTTTCGTTTCGGTTTATATGGCAAATAAATATCTTCAAGCGTTGTAAGATTCCAACAATCGGCTATCTTATTTTCCAATTCATTGGTAAATTTCCCTTGGTCACGTATCGTTTGTATGATAGTTTCTTTTCGCTTTAGCAGCTCCTCTAAACACAATATTTCTGTTTGCACGGCTGCCAACTGGAGTTCATCAAGGCTTCCCGTTCTTTCTTTGCGATATCTGGCAATGAAAGGAATAGTTGCTCCATCTTGAAACAGTTGAAAGGTATGCTCTACTTGCCATCTATTCAGACTCAATCGCTCTGAAATTTTTTCTATTATTTGTTCTTGCATCATCTCTTATTCTAAAAGTAGGGCAAGATACAATAAAAAAAACTCTTACATTTGAGGCATAAATCATTTGCTATGCCTAAAAAACTAGTTTCTCCATCAATTCTTGCGGCTAATTTCTTAGCACTGGGGCAAGATATTGAAATGCTCAACAACAGCGAGGCCGATTTTATTCACTGCGATGTAATGGATGGTGTGTTTGTTCCTAATATATCATTTGGACTGCCCATCATCAAGCAAGTGAGTAAAATTGCCAAACTCCCACTAGATGTCCACTTAATGATTGAAAACCCGGACTCATATATTGATGATTTCAAGACTGCGGGAGCTTCCATACTCACTGTTCACTATGAAACGTGCCGACACTTACATCGCACCATACATAAAATTAAAGAATGCGATATGAAAGCCGGTGTTTGTTTAAATCCACATACTCCAATTTCAGTGTTGGAAGAAATTATTACTGATGTTGATTGTGTTATGCTGATGTCTGTAAATCCGGGGTTTGGAGGTCAACAATTTATTGAAAACAGCTATGAGAAAGTGCGCAAATTACGCAAACTTATAGATAGCAATAACTCTGATTGCCTGATAGAGATTGACGGGGGAGTAAATTATGACACCGGTAAAAAATTATACGAAGCCGGAGCTGACATGCTCGTTGCCGGAAGCTTTGTTTTCAACTCAAACAATCCTATTGAAACAATTAAGGGCCTAAAATCACTTTAAGCCCTTAACTTAAACTTATCATCCTATTAATGACCATTTGGTTGTTGCCTGTTGATTGTTTCACAACAGCTCTTACTTGTACCGCACGAAGAGCATGCACCTTTGGAAGAACCTTTTGATAGATTCACAATCAATGATATAAAGCGATAAAGCACAATTCCGAAAGCTATCGCCAAAATAATGTAGGTTATTATCGTTTGTGCCATAATTCCACAATAATTTTAGGTTTATATTTAGTTTTATTCGTTTATCAGAAAAAGAAAGAACTGACAACTTTAGTCAGCCATGCCAAAATCCATGCCAGACTGGTAGTATATACCATAGTAAACACTGCCCAAAACATCTTTCCCGATTCCCCCCTGATTGTTGCAATAACCCCGATACAGGGAAAATATATCAGTATAAAAACTAAAAATGCCAATGCCACCGATGCCGATATTACCGGCTGACCTTTTTTCTCCCCACTGACAATTTTCTCGGCACGCAGTCTGTGTTGTAGCGAACTACTTGCTTCATCTGCATCATCAACCTGATATAATACACCTAATGTGCTTACCACAATCTCTTTTGCCGGTAAACCGGCAACCAAAGCAATACTCATTTTCCAATCGAAGCCCAAAGGACGCATAATCGGTTCTACAAAATGCCCGGCTTTTCCCAAATAAGAGCCTTCTAGACGAGCTGTTTCTTGCGCTGATTTCAACTCTTGGATTTGGGAAGCTTTTGAGTTTGCATTCGATGCCTGCAATTGTTCAATCTGAGCCTGATATGCTTCTGTCTTTTCATTCTCTCGAGGAAAATATCCTAAAGCCCAAATAACAATAGAACCTAATAAAATAACAGTACCTATCTTCTTCAAATATTGAGAGCTTTTATCCCACATATGCACCATTGTGTTTCTAGGAGTTGGCATCCGATAAGGAGGAAGTTCCATCACAAAAGGTGTTTCTTTGTTTCTAAAGATAGTCTTGTTAAAAATCTGAGCCATAATGAAAGCAACTATAATTCCCAGAAAATAGATTCCACCCAAGACTAAAGTAGCATGAAGTGGGAAAAATGCAGATATGAAAAGAATATATACTGGTAATCGGGCACTGCATGACATAAAAGGAACAATCAGCATAGTTAATAACCTATCACCCGGATTACGCAAAGTTCGAGTTGCCATAATAGCCGGAACATTACAGCCAAAACCCATAACCATCGGAATGAAAGAGCGTCCATGCAGACCAAAGAAATGCATAACTTTATCCATAATAAAGGCAGCTCTTGCCATATAGCCGGAGTCTTCCATAATAGATATGAAAAAGAATAAAATTAAAATATTGGGCAGAAATACCAATACACTTCCTGTTCCGTTGATGATACCATTGCACAGTAAATCTTGCAGCATACCATCCGGCAATACGCCGGCAATAAAATTATTCAAAGCTCCTACTCCGGCATCAATCAAATCCATAGGATAGGCACCTAAAGTAAATGTTACATAGAATGTAAACATCATCAGGCAGACAAAGATGGGCATTCCAAATATCGGATGAGTCAGCCATTTATCAATTTTATCCGACTTCGATTCCTCTTCATTTTGAGATCGAATATAATTTTCTCTTAATGCTCCGGCAATAAATCCATACTTTGCATCGGTAATAATGGTTTCGCTATCTTCTGATAAAAGCTGCTGAAGGCGTTTACGCTCCTTTTCCGCCACAGCAAAAATGCCCTCCGAGTTAAAGTATTTTGCCACAAGCTCTGTTCCAAGCGAATCTTTTTCTAAAAGTTTTATAGCCAAAAAACGCGAAGACATTCTATCAGTAATCGCAATATTACCTTTTTTAATTTCTGCACGAATACGATCTATTGATTTCTCAATCTCTTCTCCGTAGTTAATATGCACATGTCTGCTGATAGGATTATGGTCTTCAAATACATCAACAGCACATTGTAATAAATCATCAATCCCAAGCCCTTTTGAACCAACCATAGGAACAAAAGGAATGCCCAACAGCTTACCCAAATTATCATGATCGAACTTTATACTGTTATCCTGCATCTCATCATACATATTTAAGGCACATATTACCTTTATGTCCATATCGATAAGTTGCGTTGTGAGGTAAAGGTTTCGTTCTAAGTTGGAGGCATCAACTACATTAATGATAATATCGGGCTGTTCATCACGAATAAAATTACGCACATAAACCTCTTCCGGAGAATAAGCTGTAAGCGAATAAGTTCCCGGAAGGTCTATTAAATTAAAATGATAATCAAATTTTCGGAAAGATGCCTTTTTAGCATCAACGGTTACTCCGCTATAATTACCAACGTGCTCTTTTGAACCCGAAAGTTGATTAAAAATAGTTGTTTTCCCACAATTCGGATTTCCCACCAAACCTATATTGATAACCTTACCTTTTTTATTCACCTTGCGAATAACAACATCCTTGCTAAATACCCCTTTGTAATTATCCGAAGTTGAATGTTTTGTTTTATCAACGGAAACAACCTCGATCAGACTCGCTTCCGAACGACGTAAGGTTACGTTGTAATCTAATATTTTATATTCAATCGGACCATTAAGCGGCGTTGATTTCACTACGCGTACTTCTTTACCCTTTACGAAGCCCATTTCAATAATTCGGCGACGAAAAGAACCGTAACCTAAAACTTTAGCAATTACAACGGTCTCATTATTTTTTACTTCTGATAATCTCACGGAGTGTATGTGTTTATTTTGCGTTCTTCACTACAAAGATACATGACTTTTTTAAAATCATTCAAAATAAGAGTAATTTTAATTGGATATGTTAATACATTTTTGGCAGAAGGATTAACGATTATACAAACGTATCTAACACGTGCCGGCATAATACAAATGATGGATTTGATATGAGCATTTAACATCTATTGTTGGGCACTCATCAACAAATATGTTAATTTTGAGCAATTAATGTACCTTTGAAAGTTTATAATGAACCAAAAGAATATGCAATTACACAAAAAACTCATTCTCTCTTTAGCTGCTGTTATATGTATTGGGGTTTCAGCTCAAGCTCGAATTAAACTTCCTCCTATTGTAGGTTCAAATATGGTTTTGCAACGTAATACTACGGTTAATATTTGGGGATGGAGTTCGCCCGATGAAACCGTAGCATTGGAATGCTCTTGGATAAGCGGTGCCATTGAAACTCAGGCTGACAGCACGGGCAAGTGGAAGGTTCAAGTGAAAACTACTTCATCGAAAAACAAACAGCGTATAAAGGTGAGCGATAAAGAATCGGTAGTAGAATTAGAGAATATATTATTCGGGGAAGTGTGGCTTTGTAGTGGGCAGTCGAATATGCAGATACCACTCAATGGATATTATAATCAACCGATTTCCGGCAAGAATGAAGCCTTGCTCCATGCCGGAAATCCGAATCTACGTCTGTTCACCATAAACAATGATGCTTCGGATACCAAATTAGACAAATTGCGGAAGTATAAACCTTGGGTGGAATCTAATATGAAATCGGCATCTAACTTTAGTGCTACAGCCTATTTCTTCGGCTCTCAATTACAGCGCCAATTAGGAGTCCCTGTCGGGCTCATTGAGTGTGCTTGGAATGGTAGTGCCATCGAACCATGGATTAGCGAAGAGGCTTTGGGCAATCGGATGGTGAATTTAGCCAATTATCCCGATAAAACTCCAACTAACAGGAAAAATACGCTACTTTTCAATGCACTCATCAATCCAATTGTAAACTACACCATTAAAGGGGTATTATGGTATCAAGGAGAATCTAATCGAAGTAATCCTTTGGTTTATGGCAACTTATTTCAAACATTGGTTAAGGATTGGAGAGACAGATGGCAACAAGGAAATTTCCCTTTCTATTACGTACAAATATCACCTTACAACTACGGTGATCTAAACGCTTTCTCCGAATACTCAAACACAGCATATTTACGAGAACAACAGCTCCATTCTTGTGATTCTATTTCTAATTCCGGAATGGTAGTAACCATGGATAATGGTGAGCGCGATTGTATCCACCCTGCTAATAAAAAATTAGTAGGTACTCGTTTGCTGTATTTAGCTTTAAATAAGTCTTATGGTTTTAAAAGCCTTGATTGTGAAGGTCCTAAATTTACAACAGCGGAAACACAGGATAGCACACTCATCGTGCATTTTACACACATTGAAAATGGTATGTATGCACCCCATGGACTACATAACTTTGAAATTGCCGGTGCCGATAAGGTATTTTATCCTGCAGAAGCCAAATTCAAAAACGGGAAACCTTATTTAATATTACGGAGCAATAAAGTGGCTGATCCCGTAGCCGTTAGATATTGCTGGAGCAATTGGTGTGTAGGCTCATTATATGACACCAACGGCAATCCGGCGTCTTCTTTCCGCTCTGATAATTGGGACGATGCCGTGCGTGGAGAATAATAAAGTTACATCTGCTGACAGCTTATCACACACAATCCTTATTTTTGCTATATCATGGACGAAAGAGAAAAATTACAACAGATGCAAAATGCCTTCATCCAATCGTTGCCCGAGAACTTCAGTATCTTGGAGGAGGCTATTGATGTGGACATACAACATAAATACTTTGAGTTTGGAAAAGATATTGAAAAGCTAAACGAGAAAGAAACAGTTACAGCGATTGAGCTTACTTTAAAAGATGATAATTTTGAAGCACACCGTCTTAATTTAATCCGTTTAGCAAGAACCGAGCGAGCAGAAGCCTACCGCGTGATTGTCAATTATAGAGAACAATGCACAAACAAGAAAATGAAAGCTTGGGCTACATTAGCCATGCAAGAGAGTAGAATGGTATTAGAAAGCGATTTGCTTGATGATGATCATCCCGTTTTTGTATCTACCGGTCTGGGAGGAAAGAATCAGAGTATTCGCTTTTTTATGGTTGTTCTATTAAAAGATGCAGAGGATGTATATACTCAGGTGCAGAAAAGATTAGTCCGCACGGAACTTGATTTCCAACTTAAAGGAAATGGAGGAGAATTAGAGCACATCCGCTTTGTAGAATGCTTTGCCATCTGCACGTTCTTATACCCACTAAAAAAACAACTTCAGCCTTTAATAACTGATGTGATGAATGAATGCAACCAGTATGGTAATTTCTTACGAGAAGAATTAATTATTACCAATGTAAAAAAGCTGAGTTTACCAGAAATAAGGACTTTTGTCAAAATTAAAGAATCGGAAAATCAACCGGAAACCCCAAATCATTTAAAAGATGAAAACAGTTAATTTAGCATTACAAGTATTGCCTCAAGCTCAGGGAGTAAATAGTTATAACCTTGTAGATAAAGCTATTGAGGTTATTCAGAAATCAGGATTGAAATATAAAGTTTGTCCTTTCGAAACAGTTATTGAAGGCACGTTTGACCAAGTTATGGAAGTAGTAAAAAAAGTACATCAATCATTGGAAGCAGCCGATGTTGAAACACTTATGACTTATATTAAAATACAAACCAATTTCCATGCTGATGTAACGATTGAAGATAAAATGGAAAAATATTAAGTTTTTCTCCCTTTCTTATTGCAATTCTAGAAAAAAGAGATACATTTGCATCGTCTTAGAAAAATAATGACTCCGTAGCTTAATGGATAGAGCACTTGGTTACGGCCCAAGAGGTTGCAGGTTCGACTCCTGCCGGGGTCACTTCGTTTTCTAAACAAATATTAACGACTTCGTAGCTTAATGGATAGAGCACTTGGTTACGGCCCAAGAGGTTGCAGGTTCGACTCCTGCCGAGGTCACGAAAAAAGCTTTCAATCTTTTCAGATTGAAAGCTTTTTTATTTTTATTCATTCTCATTCGTCAAAGATCAGGGTCATAAAGGGTCAGTTCAAAAATTGGGTGGATTTTGATTTTCATGCATAAATTTTAGCTACTCTAAAGAGGAAAAATTCGATATATGTTCCCCCTCTCATTGTAGCTCTAAAAGCCTTTAGTTTTGTGCATTAAAAGATTAAAGACTTTAGAAGGAAACTCAGAGGGGTTGCTGATGTTAAATGCTTCCTATTCAGATTATCCAAAGGTCATGCATAGACCCAACTTTTACCGGTAATCCCTCTTAAGCACATTTTGTCTACCTCAAGAAAGGAAAACAAATTGATTTTAAATGTCTTACAAAGAAAAAAAAACAAATTCTGGCTAGCAATTTAACACTTTTTTTACGCCATACTCAGAAAATATAAGCATAAATTGAGGAAAGTGCTTCCATCTGTCGAAATGGAAAGTACAAAAAATCTCTTTTTATACTCTTTACACAATACATATGCGCTAAAAAATAAGTTTTTGATGCCATACCTTTGAGCATATACCTATAAATAGTATTCTCATATGCTATTCAAAAGAAAGTATTGACATAATCAAAAGTTTGGCGACTGATGGGTATCAGCTGAAAGAACTTAACTTTTTTCTTTTAGGAGGATAAACATGTAAATAATAATTGACTCCATAGAAATAAAGCTATAAATTTGTCTTTAACTTACTGCCTAAATCTAATCATTAGTTGAACAAATCGTTTGTACTCAATAAAGAAACATACAAAGTACTTTTGCTCCACCCTACTCGGGCTGATTGTTCTAGCTCATACGTTTACTCCTCATCACCATCACTTTACAAATTCGATTCAGGAAAATAATCGTTGCACAATAAATGATGATAATATCGAGGAGAAACAAGGAGTTCATAAACATTGTCATGCTTTCAATATATTGAGATTAGAGAAAGATATTCAATCTAAAATACAGGTAAAAAAGCATTCTCTTTACTCATTGTCTAGCATTGAATATAAGCTCTGCCATTATATAGCGGAGGTTAAAATTCTGTTCGTCAATTACATTCGTAATTATCATCTTCTTGTAGAACTCTTCTTTAATTTAAGAGCTCCTCCGTTGAGTTAGTAACCCATATTATAAGGCTTCAAATAATGTATATTCATTGGTGTAGATATTTTACGCCTCAGCATTCATACATCCTTAATTTTATTGTTTACATTAACTTTACTACTCATTAAAATGACTTTACAAGATAAATTCGAGAGCCAAGGAAATTGGTTTTTCAAACGCAGAAGTTTTCTGCCTCTAGGTATTTTGACTATTGGGATTGCCATGGATATTAATACAGAGTTACACCCTCAGCTATTCGCAATAAAAGGTAGTTCTTACGAGAGTTACTACGAAACCATATGCTTGTTAATTAGTTTACTTGGACTGTACATCCGGATATACACCGTTGGATATACACCTCCGAATACATCAGGCAGGAATACGTTTAAAGGACAAATAGCAGATATATTGAACACCACAGGTATGTATTCCATTGTAAGACACCCATTATACGTCGGGAATTTTCTAATGTGGCTTGGGATTGCCATGATAACTTATAATGTTTGGTTTATTGTTATTTTCTGCCTATCCTATTGGATATACTACGAAAGAATTATGTATGCCGAAGAACAGTTCTTAAAGCGAAAATTCAAAGAATCATATCTTAAGTTTGCAGAAAATGTCCCGACCTTTACACCTCGATTCCACAGCTTTATCAAATCAGATTTACCTTTTAATTGGAAAAAGGTTCTGCTGAAAGAGAAAAACGGCTTCTTTGCCTTATTCTTGATATTTACCATTTTCGATATTGTGGGAGAATTAATCAATAAAACCGAAAATTACAATTACATTCTTATTTTCATGAGCCTAATTAGCGGAGTTGGATATGTTATTCTAAAAATACACAAGCACAGCAAACTCTTGAACAAAGGATAACTCCAAAATAATTAAAATATAATCGTGTTGATATTGACCATTCAACCACATAATAGAATCCTTGTGGCGAGCAATATTCTTTATTAAATCATTTTCAATAAAATCATTGTTTAAATAAAAAATATCTGCATACTATTGTCTTGTGTATCAATAGTTCTATCTTTGCACCGCATTAAGCCTATTTTGGGCTGAACAACATAATGTCTAATTTAGTAAAGTATTAATTAACAAGAAAATGGTAGATCAAAACCAAACAGCAGCTGAAGATTTCGATTGGGCTGCATTAGAAGCCGAAGATTTAGGCTTTGCCGGACAAGCAGGTTCGGAAATTGAGCAAATGTATGATGATACATTAAATACTGTTCAAGAAAAAGAAGTTAAAGAAGGTACTGTAGTGTCAATGAACAAACGCGAAGTTGTTGTAAACATTGATTACAAATCAGACGGTATTGTTTCTTTAAACGAATTTCGTTACAATCCTGACTTGAAAGTTGGCGATACTGTAGAGGTTTATATTGAAAACCTTGAAGACAAAAAAGGACAAATGATTTTGTCACACAAAAAAGCTCGTGCATTGCGCTCTTGGGATCGTGTTAACGAAGCTTTGGAAAATGACGAAGTTATCAAAGGATATATTAAATGTCGTACTAAAGGTGGTATGATCGTTGATGTATTTGGTTTAGAAGCATTCTTGCCGGGTTCTCAAATCGACGTGAAACCTATCCGTGACTACGACATGTATGTAGGCAAAACAATGGAATTTAAAGTGGTTAAAATCAACCAAGAATTCCGTAACGTTGTTGTTTCTCATAAAGCTCTGATTGAAGCCGAATTGGAACAACAGAAAAAAGAAATCATCTCTAAATTGGAGAAAGGTCAAGTACTTGAAGGTACGGTTAAAAACATTACTTCTTACGGTGTATTCATCGATCTTGGTGGTGTTGACGGTCTTATCCATATTACTGACCTTAGCTGGGGACGCATTTCACATCCAAGTGAAATTGTTGAGCTTGATCAAAAATTAAATGTGGTTATTCTTGACTTCGACAACGAGAAAAAACGTATCGCTCTTGGTTTAAAACAACTTTCTGCTCATCCTTGGGATAATCTTGATACTGAAATTAAAGTTGGCGATACTGTTAAAGGTAAAGTTGTTGTTATGGCCGACTACGGTGCATTCATTGAAATTGCTCCGGGTGTAGAAGGTTTAATCCACGTTTCAGAAATGAGCTGGAGTCAGCATTTACGCTCAGCTCAAGACTTCTTGAAAGTTGGTGATGAAATTGATGCTCAAATCTTAACTCTTGATCGTGAAGAACGTAAGATGTCTCTTGGAATCAAACAACTGAAAAAAGATCCTTGGGGTGACATCGATACTCGTTTTGCTGTTAACTCTAAACACGCTGCCCGAGTTCGTAACTTCACTAATTTCGGTGTATTTGTAGAAATCGAAGAAGGTGTTGACGGTTTAATCCATATTTCAGATCTTTCTTGGACTAAGAAAATTAAACATCCATCAGAATTTACTTCTATCGGTGCTGAAATCGAAGTCGTTGTTCTCGACATCGATAAAGACAACCGTCGTTTGAGCTTAGGTCACAAACAATTGGAAGAAAACCCTTGGGATGTATTCGAAACGATCTTCTCAGTAGGATCTATCCATGAAGGTACTATTGTTGATTTATTCGATAAAGGTGCAACTATTGCTCTTCCTTATGGCGTTGAAGGTTTTGCAACTCCTCGTCATTTGGTAAAAGAAGACGGTTCTCAAGCTAAAGCTGATGAAAAACTAGATTTCAAAGTAATTGAGTTCTCTAAATCAGCTAAACGCATTATTTTGTCACATTCTCGTACATTCGAAGATGAAAAACGCGCTGCTGAAGAGAGTGAAAGAGCAGCTGATGAAAAATCAACTAAGAAAGCTGTGAAAGCTGTAAAAGAAAATGTTGAAAAAACAACTTTAGGTGATATTTCAGAACTTGCAGCTTTAAAATCTCAAATGGAAGCTGAAGAAAATAAGGGAAAATAATTGAATTCCAGCTTCATGCAAGCACCATTCAATTTAACTATACTCGGAAGTAGTGCAGCATTGCCTACTTCCGAAAAATTTCCGACCGCTCAAGTGCTTAATGCTCTTGGGCGGTTGTTTTTGATTGATTGTGGAGAGGGTACACAACATCAGCTTCGTGCCAATAAGATAAGTGTGCTCCGTATAGACCAAATCTTAATTTCACATTTACACGGCGATCACTTCTTCGGACTTATTGGTCTATTATCAAGTATGTCATTGCTCGGGCGAACTAAAGATTTACATTTATATGCTCATTCTAAGATTAAAGAGTACATAGATTTTCACACCTTTTTTTTAGATCACAATGAATTAAGCTTTAAAATCGTTTATCATCCTCTTAATTTTAAAAATTCACAGATCATTTTTGAGAATAAAAAACTCGTCGTTCGATCATTCCCTTTGAAACATAGTATTCCTACTTGCGGATTTCGATTCGATGAAAAGCCGAAGCCTGCAAATATCATAAAAGAGCAAATCTCTCGATATGAAATTCCCCTGAAAGAGGTTAAGTTTATCAAAGATGGTGCAGACTTTGTTTGCACCGATGGGCGTGTCATTCCTAACGAGAAACTTATCATTCCGGCTCCTGCCCCTCGTTCTTATGCTTATTGTTCCGACACTGCTTACTCCCCAAATATTATTGAAGAGATCCGTGACGTGAACTTACTCTACCACGAAGCAACTTTTTTGGATAAAGATCGCCTAAAAGCTATCAATACACAGCACTCAACGTCTATGGAGGCTGCCCTGATAGCTAAATCAGCTTGCGTATCCAAATTATTAATCGGACATTTTTCTGCTCGTTATCATAACACAGAAATCCTACTTGACGAAGCAAAATCAGTTTTTAAACACGCCAAAGAAGCTAAAGAGAATTGTATATTCAAGATAGGACAATAAAATTACACTTGGCTAAAACGAATAAGTCAAATTAATAGCAAAGTTACGAGGTGCTTGGGGATTAATAGTTGACCAACCTGTATAATAATCCTTGTCAAATAAATTATTTGCTTTAAAACTTATTCTGTATTTATTTGACTGGTAAAAGATGCTACCATTGAATACGGCATATGCCGGAAACATCAAATCACCAGTTGATGCATAGTTGATAACATACTGTTCTCCCGAACCATCAAAACCGAAGCCTATACCGAAACCTCTAGCTCTACCTTGCATTAACTGATAGTTTGCCCACATATTATACACATGCTTCGGACCAGCCTCCAAGGGACGAGTCCCATTTACTTCAGCATTTCCACTTTCAACGTTGCTGTTATTATAACTGTATCCTCCGTGTACATCCAATCCCGGTAAAGGATTTGCATTCAATTCGAACTCTAATCCTTGACTACTTGTTTCTCCATCTTGAATCGTATTATTCATATTATTAGGGTCAGTCATTACTGTATTTGAAACTAGAATATCATAATAACTGATTGTTACATTCAGACGACCATCGTAGAGATTTGTTTTCACACCTCCTTCAAATTGATTGGCACGCTCCGGTTTAAAGTTTTTAATATGTTGATTGCTTCCATCAACATCACTTACCGTTCTCGGAGCATAATTATTGTAACTATTCTGATAATTTGTAAAAAATGATAGTTTGTCATTGATAGGCTGATAAATAATACCAAACTTAGGCGACAACGCAACTTGCTCATAGTTATCTTCATCAGAAGTAACATCACCAATGTTATCAAAATAATCCAACCGGAGTCCTGCCATTACAATAAACTTCTTAGATAGACTAACTACATCCGACATATAGGCACTATAAGTATTTGTCCTTGCTTTTAGATTATTTGTAGAAGTTTCGGCTAAGGCAGCATCTGCTGCTGCTGAGGAAAGAGGAACTTTCTTTGATTCATCCTCAAAGATGGTCAATGGATTATCAGGAACTGCACTCCCATCAGCCTTTACATATCCAAAACGAACATAGCCGGATCCATAATCGGCAGAGGTTGTTGAATAATAATCTAACCCTAGTAACATTTTATTGTTTACGTTACCAATATTAAAGTTGCCAATAAAATTTTGCTGAATATCATTAGTATAGGTATTTGCATTTTGTTTATTCATCATTCTTGTAAACGTAATATCCTTAAAAATATTATAATCAAACAAATAAGTGTAATATCCAGTGGTTGATGTTGAGCTACTTGATAGAAGCGTTTGCAATTGCCATTTATCAGAAAGCTTATACATCATCTCTCCACGATAATTCTGGGTCGGATTCTTTAGTGATAAGTCATTGCTTGTAAAAGAGAGCTCTTTATTGTAGTGTAACTCATCAATGCTGTTTATTTTTAGTGGATTACTTCTGTTCAAAAATAAAAAAGTAGGATTTGTTTGCTCTGCCTGTGTAATTTCACCATAAAAAGAGAATGATAAACGGTTATTTGCCCGATACGTTAATGAAGGAGCTATAAAGAATGTTTTCTTAAAACCTGCATCTTGAAAACTTTGTTGTGTGGTATAGGCTGTATTTATTCTCAAATATATCTTATCATTTTCTCCTACATTTGTATTTACATCCATCACGATTTGATTGAATCCGAAAGATCCTCCTGTATAAGAAAGTTCACCTCCTTGACCGATATATGGTTTTTTAGTAACCACGTTAATTAATCCTCCGTAGGAGCTTACTCCTGTACCGAAAAGAGTTGCTGATGGTCCTTTCAACACTTCAATCCGCTCGATATTGGCTGGATTAATCGTTCCGTTTGTTAACCCCGGTAATCCATTTACAAGTTGAGGCTGGAGAGAAAATCCTCGCAAAGAATAATAGCCGGCACCATCACCTCCCCTACCGGTTGACTCCCAAAGGCTTTTCATTCCAACTGCATTTTTCATGGCATCATCGAAATTAGTAATTACCTGCGACTCTAGCAGTTCATTCGTGATGGTGCTATACACTTGCGTGTTATCAATGTCTTTCAGTGGCAATTTTGCTACATATGCGGTTTCCTTTCGTGAAAATTTATTTGCTCGTTCATGAGTTATCACTACTTCACTTAATAGCTCATTGCCCTCCAATAAGATAATATCACCAACATCAACAGTAGATCCCGGATCTACTTTAATTTCACGAGTGTTGTAACCTAAGTTTGAGACCTCAAGCGTAAATGGCTCATTTGAAGAGTAAGTAATCTTAAAAATACCATCGGCATTCGTCAAAACCCCTATAGTTGTATTTTTCACCATGACATTTACACCTGCAAGAGCATCTTTTAAGTTATCTAACACACGACCACAAATTTGAGCTTGGACAAAAAAAGCATTTCCAAATAGTAGTAGTAATAAAATTATTTTTCGTTTCATAATTTGAATTTTAAAGTAATTATTTCATAAAGATGTTATCAAACTTATATCAATATAAGCTATTAAGAGCAAGCTAATTATCAAAATACCAAGAATTAGCGATGATATAAACACAAAAAGTCAAGCATATCCCAATAAGTAGGGATGGTAGTAACTGTTATCAGATTCATTAAGAAGATATTCAAGTAATCATGGATTCTACGATCACATTTAATACCTTTGCTACATGACATACCCTACCCCATTCTTCAATTATTGCCCTAAATGTGGCTCTATGCATTTTACGGCTAATGGCGAACGATCTATGATCTGTAAATCGTGTAAATTCGAATTCTATTTGAATGTAGCATCAGCAGTTACTGCCATTATTATGGATAACAATGGTAGAATATTATTAACCCGAAGATCATTCAATCCCCAAAAAGGGAAATTAGACCTGCCCGGTGGTTTTGTTGAATTTAATGAAAGTGCACACGATGCTATTGTCCGTGAGCTTAAGGAAGAATTAGGAGCCGACATGCAACACATTACATTCTTTGATACTTTCTCGAATGAATACAGCTACTCCGGTCTAACTATCCATACGCTTGATGTTACTTTCTTGGTGAAACTCCAATCGCTCCAACTAACTGCCATGGATGATGTAGCTTCGTTCGAATTCTACGATTTAGATGATATCCCAATGCAAGAAATAGCCTTTCAATCGACTCGAAATACTATATTAAAACTTAAAAAGCTTCATCATGAATAAAATTATAACCGACAGATTATCACTACTGAGAAAAGAAATGAAAAAAATCAATGCCGATGCTTTCTATTTTTCAGGAACCGATCCTCACCACAGTGAATATTTGGCTGATCATTGGAAATCAATCTCTTATTTCAGTGGATTTACCGGATCGGCAGCTACTTTTATTGTTACGCAGAAAGAAGCTGCACTTTGGACCGACTCTCGCTATTTCATACAAGCAGGAGAAGAGCTAGCCGGAACCGGGATAAAATTACAAAAACTAGGTTGTGACGGAACGGAAACCCACACCGAATGGATTATTAACAGATTGCAAGAAGCACAAATTGCTACCGACCTTACTTGCCTTACCGTTGATGAATATCAATCGTTTGATGAAGATTTTCAAAATGACGGCTTCCATCTTCCTTATCGGATTATTGATGGCAAGTCGTGCCTTGATGCCGCATGGAAAAACCGTCCGGCAATTCCTGCCAACTTAATATTTGAGCATAATAAACAATTTTGTGGACAAACAAGAAGCGAAAAAATTGAAGCCATTAAAGATTATTGTCTTTACAATTCAAGCTGTTTTGGCGTATTTCTGACTGCACTCGACGAAATAGCTTGGACATTTAACCTTAGGGGAAGTGATGTTGCATATAATCCGGTTTTTCTTTCCTATGCCTTAATTAATGACAGTGAAACTATTCTTTTTATACAAAAAGATTGTTTAAGCAACGAATTGAAGGCAAAACTACAAGAAGAAAATATTTCCATTGGCGATTACAACAATATGGAGAAGCTTTTTGAAACTTACAGCTATGCCAACTCCGACCCAAGTTCTACTCCCGTAATTTTCGATACCGACATCAGTTCTAAAATCGATTTTCACACCAACGTACCTTTTGAACACGTGGAAGATATTTTCATCGATCCTATGTTTATTTTAACTTATGCCAATTCTCCGGTTAAAGCTTTGAAAGCGATTAAAGCGGAAAGTGAAATCAAACACATTCAGGAAGCTATGCGAAAAGATGGGGTTGCCATGACTAAATTTTTATATTGGCTGAATGAAAATATTGGCGGCAACAAAGTATACAACGAATATCATTTAGTAGAAGTGTTAAATGGCTTTAGATCGGAACAAGAGGGCTTTAAAGGCAATAGCTTCTACCCTATTATGAGCTACAAAGCGAATGGTGCAATAGTACACCGTTCAGTCACCAAGGAAAGTGCCGTTGATGTTGAAGGAAATGGACTTTTGTTATTTGATTCGGGCGGTCAGTATCTGGATGGCACTACCGACATTACTCGTACCGTTGCTATTGGCTGTCCGAGCGAAGAGGAAAAACGAGATTTCACCTTAGTTCTAAAAGGCATGATTGCCCTATCGCAAGTGAAGTTTCCGGAAGAAACTCCCGGTTGCAATCTTGATGTATTGGCAAGACAAGCGCTATGGCAACACGGATTAAACTACGGGCATGGCACCGGGCATGGTATCGGATATTTCTTGAATGTTCACGAAGGACCACAAAGCATCCGCCAGCAGTATAATCCGGTTGCACTCAAACCCGGCATGGTATTATCTAATGAACCGGGATTGTATAAAGAAGGAAAGTATGGCATACGGACTGAAAATGCGATGGTTTGCGTGAAAGACGAAAAAACAGAATTTGGACAATTTCTAAGTTTCCAAACACTCACACTTTGCCCGATTGATAAAAGATTGATTGATAAATCGCTTCTTAACATCATGGAAACTGATTGGCTGAACAGCTATCACGAAAAATGCTATGAGAAACTTTCCGGATCATTAAATGATCATGAAAAAGAATATTTAAGAAAGCTTACTTTAGCTATATAGCGTATGTATGAAAAGTAAAAGCCTTTGTCGAGGCTTTTACTTCTTAAGAATTGGCATCTACCGGGTAATTTCTCCTTTTTCTTTCCGTCGAATAGGGTGAAAAAACATCTTTATGCACTTTGTTTGTCTGATAATACATTGAAAAATGAATATTCATGCATATACCTCTGTAAGAATTGCAATAATTACTTGTGTGCATTTCAATCCGGAAAAAATTCCTTATTGAAATTGACTAAATAAAGCTCCTTAACCGAACGCGTAAAAGCGGTGTATAGCCATCGTAAAAATTCAATATTTAGCATATCCTCAACCAAATAACCTTGATCTATAAACACAGCATCCCATTGTCCTCCCTGCGCCTTATGGCAAGTAACCGCATAGGCAAATTTCACTTGGAGCGCATTAAAATGTGGATTTGATTTTATCTTTTCCCATCTTTTTTTCTTGCTTTTAATATCAGCATAATCTTCAGCAACAGCATAAAATAAACGCTGATTATCTTCATAGCTCAAGCTTGCTGTTTCGATGTCTAAAGTATCGAGCAAGATCTTACAATCTATTTCCAGATTATCATAATCGGCAAAACGAAGCGTAACGTCTGCAAAATGAAAACCGTATAATTCTTCTCGTTTTCCAATTCGAACAACCTCTGCTGTATCTCCATTAGCAATAAAATCTATCTTTTCATCTTCAGCTAACCAAAAATAATTGTTCTTTACAATCATCAATAAATCGCCGGAAGTAATTTGCTCTTCTTTGTAAAGTATAGTTGCTCGTATTCCTTGATTATACTTATTAGCTCGCTTGTTAGAGCGTGTAACAACCACTGTATTTTGTTCTCCATATTTATCATAACACGAAGAAACCATTTCAATCAAATCTCCCCCACTGATGCGTTTCACATCATCAAACCCGTCTAGTTCAATTGGAAAATATTCTCCATAAAAATATCGATTGGTCATTAATTGACGCATAAGCGTTGAATTATGCAGAATACCGGAATACTTATCTTGTCGAACCACTTCTGTCAGTTCAACTTCTTTCACATCAACGCCATACATTGCCAATTCAGAAGCATCGAGTGCCGGACTGATTTCCATACCAACCGGGGGAAGCTGAGCTGTATCTCCTATTAGAATAAGTTTGCAGTTATTTCCCATGCTCACAAACTCATATAAATCATCTAACACACGCCCCGTTCCAAAAATGGAAGCATCACCCCCATTGTTTGCCAACATAGATGCTTCATCAACTAAGAAGAATGTATTTTTATGCAAATTCCTATCTAAAACGAATCTACTCATACCATCAGTGGTCGATTTTTGTCGGTATATTTTTTTATGAATTGTGTAGGCATTCTTTCCTGAATAAGTAGTTAGTACTTTCGCAGCTCTACCTGTTGGTGCCAACAGCACCGTTTGAATCTTAAATTCATTAAGCGTAGCAACCAAAGCTGAAATCATGCTCGTTTTTCCGGTACCGGCATAACCTTTCAGTAAGAATATGTTATTATCATACTCCGAACTTATAAACTCGCCTAATTCATTTGCCAAGTTTTTTTGCCCCGGAGTAGGTTCAAAGGGCAAATTTGCCAGAATCCGATTACTTAGATGTGTTTTTAACATGATGCTAAATTAAAAAAACTATTCGTTCGACTGATATTTAATTTTTTCTTATAAATTTGCGCATAACAGAAGAGAATCACGTGAGAAAAATCAAAATAACATAAAAAGTAAAAATGAAAACTGTAATTCAAATTATCTTAGTTGTGGCTGCCTTGGGGCTATGCTATGCTATCTACGAAAGTATTGAAGAACCGATACGCTTTGAAAAAGCAAAAAAAGAAAGATACACAGACGTTATTACTCGACTTAAAGATATTCGTCGTGCTGAAATAGCCTATAAAGACGTAAATGGCGCATTCACTGAAAATTGGGATACATTAATCGACTTTGTAAATACCGGAGAGCTTCCATTGGTACGTAAAATTGGTATGCTTACCGATAGTATGGTTGATGCAGGTTGGGATGAACAACGCGCGCTTAAAGAAGGTAAAATTATTCGCGATACGCTTAAAGTAGCTGTTATCGATACACTTTTTGGTGGGAAGTTCGATGCTTCGTCACTAAAAAAGATTCCTAACACAAACGAAGAGTTTCATTTAGGTGCCGATGTGATCACTACAGGTTCGGGAGTTAAAATTCCTATCTTTGAAGCTGCTGCACACAATAATGTAATTTTGAACGACCTAAAAGATGATTACGAACAAGAAATTATCAATTTGAATGATAAGGCTAGAACTAACGGAAAATATCCCGGCTTGAAAGTAGGTTCTCTTGACGAAGCTAATAACAATGCCGGTAACTGGGAATAAGATTCTTGTTTTATGCAGAAGCTATCGTTAGTTGACGAAACATTCGATCCGAATTTGACATTCGAATATAACTTATCCATCCGGCTTACTCCGGATGGATTTTCATTTTCTATGCTTGATACGCTGCAAAACAAAGTGGTCTATTTATTCTATCAAGAATTATTTGATAGTAAGCCTGAGTTTGTTCTCAAACATCTGCAAACTATTTATGAGGAATCGGATCTTATTAACCTAGTCTATAAGCGTACCGTAGTTCTGCTTGCTAACAGCAACAAACTACAATTAATACCATCCTTCATATTTGCAGATGATGAAATTGACCAATATCAACAACTCGTTTTTTCTAGAATTGCATCGTATCACACCGAGTGTTTCAATTTGCAGAATACAGATTACAAACTTGTTTTGAGCACTCCCAAAATTATCCGTTCTTTTCTTGGAGAGAAGCACTCTGATGCTGTCTTTATGCCTGATTTAATAAATTGGGAGAAACAGCTTGGCAATCGTTCAAATTTGGCATTCGTCAGCATAGCTAAACGAGAAGTTTTTATCCTCTTATACGACATAGAAGGAAAGCTTTGCTCATTTAACAGCTATCCGTGGTATCAGGAAAGTGATTTGCTTTACTTTATATTAGGAAGTATTAAAAATCAGGGCATGGCGACTGAACATGTATTATTAAGTGGCATTGTCAATAAGTTCTCCTATATCTATCATCAGTTAAAGTCTTACTTTAAAAGAGTAGAAATTAAAGATCGCTCTAAAGAAATATATTACAGTTATCTGTTTGATAAGCTGCCCGATGCCAGATTTATAGATTTATTTAGCAGCTTGAATATATGAGAATTATTGGAGGGAGACACAGAGGAAGAACTTTTAATCTAGGCAAACGCTTCAAGCATCGCCCGACTACAGATATTGCTAAAGAAGGACTTTTCAATATCCTGCAAAACAGAGTAGATTTTGATAAGCTCAATATACTTGATTTATTTGCAGGAACAGGCAATATTTCTTTTGAGTTTGCATCGAGAGGCTGCGAAGATGTTACTGCCGTAGAATTGAGTTTCCAGCACTATCGAATCATTCAAGATATTGCCAAAGAGCTTGAAGAAAAGGCAGTCAAACCGATAAAGGCTGATGCTTTTAAATTCTGTGAAAAAACAGAGAAAGTCTTCGATATTATCTTCGCAGATCCACCTTACAATCATAAAAGGTTCAGAGAAATACCTGATCTCATATTAAGCAGTAACATACTAAATCCGAATGGTTTATTTATATTAGAACATTCCAAGGATTATGATTTTTCCGATAGAGAAGAGTACACTGAAACCCGAAAATATGGCAGTGTACATTTCTCCTTTTTTACTGTATAAGTTTATATATTAAATAGCAACAGTTCCTCAAAAAATAAGCGATTTATAGAAACCTAATGTACAACTTTAAGAACGATTACTCCGAAGGTGGACATCCTAGAATTCTTGATAAGCTCACCGAAACAAACTTAGTTCAAAGCTTAGGTTATGGTGAAGACGAGTATTCCTTAAAAGCAAAAGAGTTGTTGAAACGAAGACTTAACAATCCGAATGCAAACATTTATTTCGTCTCAGGGGGAACTCAAGCCAATTTATTGGTAATCTCATCATTACTTAAAATTCATGAAGCTGTTATAAGTGCACAAACAGGACACATTTATGCACATGAAACCGGGGCTATTGAAGCCGTTGGGCACAGAATTATACCAATTGAAACCAATAACGGGAAATTACACCCGACTGATATTCAAAAAATACTACAAGAATATTCATTAAGACCTCACGTCGTAAAACCTAAAATGGTTTATATTTCTAACTCAACTGAAATAGGAACAATTTATTGCAAAACGGAACTTCAAAACTTATCTGCTTATTGTAAGTCTCAGAATTTGTTATTGTTCATGGATGGAGCACGGTTAGGGCATGCTTTAACTGCCTATGACAATGATCTGGAGATTTCGGATATTGCCAAACTAACAGATGTTTTTTATATTGGTGGAACAAAAAACGGAGCACTTATAGGCGAAGCTATTGTTTTTAACAATTTGAATTTAGCTCCTGATTTTGACTATGTCATAAAACAAAAAGGGGCTTTATTGGCAAAGAGTCGGCTAATTGGAATACAGTTTTTGGAACTATTTGCAGACACTTTGTATTTTGACTTGGCAGAACATGCCAACACGATGGCAATGAAAATTTCAAATGCCATAAAAGAAAGTGGCTATTCTCTTTTATCTGCTTCATCTACCAATCAAATCTTCCCGATTTTACCAAAAGCATTAATAAATAGATTAAGCGAAAAATATCTATTCTACGAATGGAAAGTCATCGATAAAAATAATACAGCCATACGGTTAATTACGTCGTGGGCAACCGATGAAAATAAAGTTGATGAATTTATTAAGGACTTAAAAACATAAAAGCACTAGCAGTCACAATAGACTTCAAATCAAAGTATAGCTTTTATTATACCAAGACTACACTTTGATTTAAACTAAAGATTCAAGATTCCGGTTCTATTGTTCTAGCTATTTTGGGTATATTCGTTTATATCTCTATCTCGAAAACCAATCAGATATAATAAAGCATCTAATCCGATAGCATCAATAGAATTTTTAGCCGATTCTTTCACTTTTGGTTTTGCATGAAAAGCAATTCCCAAACCTGCAATTTTAATCATTGGTAAATCATTTGAACCATCACCTACTGCAATGGTCTGCTCCAAATGTATGCCTTCTTGTTGAGCTATAAGACGCAATAGTTCTGCCTTCTTTTTACCATCAACGATATCGCCGATATGTCTTCCTGTTAATTTACCTTCTTCTATTTCTAATTCATTAGAAAACACATAATCAATCCCCAGCTTTTCTTTCAAATAATTACCAAAATAGTTAAAACCACCCGAAAGAATAGCCGTTTTGTAGCCTGCCTTACGCAAGGTTTTCATCAGCCGCTCTGCTCCGTCGGTAATTGGAAGTTCTTGGGCTATCTTGCGCATTACCGATTCATCTAAACCCTTTAATAAACTGATTCGTTTTATAAAGCTTTCTTGAAAATCAAGCTCTCCGCGCATAGCTGCTTCTGTTATGGCACTTACCTCATCAAATACGCCAGCACAACGAGCTAACTCATCAATAACCTCTGTTTGAATGAGTGTAGAATCCATATCAAAACAAACCAAACGACGATTTCTACGATAAGCATTATCCACTTGAAAAGCGATATCAACACCTTGTTCTTTACTGGTTTTCATAAACAGCTTTTTCAAATCAATTACACTTTGCGGTGTGCCTCGAACGGTTAGTTCTACCACACTCTTAATGTTTGTATCATTATTCAGAGGCATGCGCTCAGAAAGCCTATCGATAAGCTCTATATTCAAACCTTGATTTACTAAGACTGAGGTTATTTTGGACAAAAGTGCACCGGTCATTTCTTGCGATAATAAAGTAATTATATATCGTCCTTTCCCAGCCTGAGATACCCATGATTCATACTCTTGTGTGGAAATAGGCGTGAACTTCATATGCACATTTTGCTTATGAGCTTTAAATAACAGATCTTTTAATACTGCTGAATTATCACTTTCCTGACCAATTTCGAACAACACTCCAATACTCAAGTCGTTGTGAATAACTGCTTGCCCAATATCGAGCACTATCGCCTTATGGTCAGACAATACTCCCATTAATGCAGCCATTAGTCCCGGCTTATCTTCACCCGAAGCATTCATCAAAATAACTTCTCTTTCTTTCATAGTTTTACGTTTTATAACAGTACTTGCAAAATACAAATAATAACACAATAGCTGCTATCTATATGTAAGTACATCTACTGTACAGCAAATAAAATAACATACATCACTATGTTATTTTGTTTACTATGAAAGAATATGACAGCCTTTAAATATTTTTGGTTATAGTTTTTATTATGATTTAAAAAATAGATACAAAAAAAACACCCTTCCAGAAACAAAGATTAAGGAGGGTGATTTTGCAATAAGTAAGGTATACTATTAATGTTTGCTCTTATATGCAGCTAAACCATCTTCTAAAAATTTTACAAAATTATCAGGATTAAGGTCATAAGATTTAGGCAGGGTAAGCTTCTCGCCGTTATTATCAAGCAATACATAGTAAGGTTGTGCATTCACATTGTAATTGGTAATTTGAAAGTCGGCATATTTCTTTCCTAATGTTTTTTTCACCTTACCGTCGTAAGTTGATGTTATCCATTCTTTTTTGGGAAGCTCTGTTTTATCATCAACATAGAGTGCAATAATTACGAAATCTTCTCTCAAATGTTTGAGCACTCTGGGATCACTCCACACATTGGCTTCCATCTCTCTACAATTTACACAACCATGTCCTGTAAAATCAATAAAC
Organism: Mangrovibacterium sp.; assembly: GCA_047975205.1. GTDB lineage: Bacteria > Bacteroidota > Bacteroidia > Bacteroidales > Prolixibacteraceae > JBKEDC01. Next base: position 144,036 of record JBKEDC010000043.1, read on the forward strand.
ACCGGTTTATTTTGCGCCTTGGCACAAGCCATTCCTTGTTCGTAATCAAAATATCCTTCCAAACCATGAGGCAAATGTAAGAAATCGTCGTACTTAGGCTCTTCACATATACTTGATTGACCGGCAGAAATACCTCCGCCCATTTTTATTTCTTCCCGAATAATTTCGCGCAAGTTAAAGTCGTGGGTAGGCATAGGTGGCATATAACCCGAAATAGCTTTCAGTGGTGCGCCAAACATACCCGGAATCATATAAACTACAAAAGAAAAAGTTAGTATTGCCAACACTAAGCGAGGAACAGAAACATGCTTAACATCACTATCGTGAGCAAACTTTAGTTTACCCAACAAATAAAATCCAAGAAGAGTAAAGATAACAATCCATAAAGCCAAATAGACTTCTCTATCTAAAATACCCCAATGATATGTTTGATCGGCAATGCTTAAAAATTTCAAACCTAAGGCTAATTCTAAGAAACCGAGTACAACTTTTACTGAATTTAACCAACCGCCTGATTTAGGCAAATTGCTCAACCATGACGGGAAAAATGCAAATAAAGTAAATGGGAGTGCAAATGCTAATGAGAAACCCAACATACCGACAATCGGCTTCAATATTTCCCCTCCTGCTGATTGCACAAGTATTGCTCCTACAATAGGACCGGTGCAAGAGAACGAAACCAATACGAGTGTAAGAGCCATAAAGAACGCCCCCATATATCCACCTTTATCCACACCTTTATCACTTTTATTAACCAATGCACTTGGCAATGTTATTTCGAACATGCCAAAAAATGAAAATGCAAACAGCATAAATACGGTAAAAAAGATGAGATTAGGAAGCCAGTGCGTGCTCAGCCAGTTAGCAATATCAGGGCCAAAAGCAATGGCAACTATTGTTCCGATTATAGTGTAAATAGCCACAATGGAGAATCCATAGAATAATGCATGGGTGCGACTTTCTGATTTACTCTTACCACTATGCATAAAAAATGAAACTGTCATTGGAATCATCGGGAACACACAAGGTGTAAGGATTGCTGCCAAACCTGCCAAGAATGAAAGAATAAAGAATACCCATAACGACTTATCAGCTTGTCCCGGATTGCTCGTTGCATCTTTATCATTTGTCGCACCGACAACTACAGAAGATTCTTCTGCATTATCGTCGGACCCTAACTTAAAACTAAAATCTACATCAGAAGGGGGCAAGCAATTTTCATCATTGCAAGCCATAAAGGAGACGATACCATCAATACTTTTTGTATTCAAATCTTTTATGCGGATACGTTGTGAGAATGTTACTTCCTTCTCAAAATAGCGTAGTTGCATATCAAAAGTAGGATCATGTATATCGATAGGCTCAGGTGAACTCTTCATTTCTCCAATTTTCTCAAAACTATCTTCATTCTCAAAAGTGAAAGATGTGGAAACAGGACCACCATCGGGTAAGTTCATGTCATATAAATGCCAGTGTTCATCTATTGTAGCCTTAAAGCTCAGTATAGCTTCATCGCCATCTTTAACTGTGCTGAATGTCCATTTAACGGGCTCAAGTATTTGTGCATCTGAAGCCATTTGGGAAAATAGTAGCGCAAATAAAACCAGTAATTTTCTCATGAATTTTGTATTGTAAAGTGAATATATTCACAAAGATAATAAAACATAGGCAAATGCATTTACACTTTGTTTTTCCTCTTAAATAAAAATTTGTAAATGTATTTCATATTTCAAAAAAAGCTACCTTGAATAAACGAGGTAGCTTTAAATTGTGTAGAGATCATCTTTATCATTCCGGTAATATCATAAAATCAAGCACATCTGATTTTTTCAGAAAGCGTTTGGCAATTTTTTGGATATCTTTAGTCGTTATTTTATCAAGCAATTCGTCATATGCTTGAGGAGTCATACCCTCTTCATGATATCGATAATAATTCGATAGTTTCGTTATCCAATAATTAGCATTTTCAATGCGGCTGCTGTTGTTCTTTTTCATGTTAAGAATAACCTTATTCAAATCATCTTGACGAATTGTTTTTTGAGCTATCTCCAATTCTTTATAAACTAAAGTTTTTAGATAGTCGGCCTTTTCAGGATCACAATTAAAACCAATAGTCATCGTCATACTGCTTTCCGGAATTCTATACGAGCCGGCTCTGACCGATACCCCATAAGTTCCCCCTTCTTTTTCCCGAATGTTTTCCGTGTAGCGCAGATTCAAAACTGATCCTAATATACGCTGATAGATACTGTTCTTTTGCGAATATTTAGGCGTTGCTTTTTGTTCAATAAGAACTGTAGCTTTAGGCTCTTCCATCTTAATATTGATTCGATGGTTGTTCTTTCCTTTTGGGAAATAATCTCTATGGTTTATCCAATATTCTTTCCCCGTATTTGTCGGCTCAATTGATGCAATATATTTTTCTACATAAGTTTTTAATGTATCTTCATTAACATCTCCAACGATGAAAAAGGTAAAGTCTGCCGGGTTTGCAAATCGTTCCCTATAAATCTCAATCATCCTGTCGTAATTTATGGCATCAAGATATTTTTCATTGTATTTAAGCATTCGAGGATTTCCATTTGCCTTAATGGTAGCAATGGTATCCTTTATAATAACATTAGGTGTTTTTTTAATTGACTTTAAGCGATCTTTATTCTGTTTAATTACTCTATCAAACATAGTCTTATCAAAACGAGGTTCTCTGAAACGCATGTAAGTAAGTTGCATCATTGTCTCTACATCTCCCATAGAAGTGCTTGCAGATACTGATTCGTTATATGTTCCAAATTTAAAAGAACTACTTACTGATTTTCCGGTCAAAATTCTTTTTAGCTGATTATAATTATGCTCTCCAAGTCCATAACTTTCTACATAATTCATTGCTGCGTTATACGATGGTAAGTCTTTCACATCGTATAGTGAAGATCCACCATCGCTGTTGGCGTACAGCTTAACTGTGTTTTTATTAATGTCATTATATTTAAACACCACTTTAACTCCGTTAGACAGCGTCCACTCTTTAGCATCCAATCCTCCAATTTTCTTTTCACTCACAATTTTTCCTGCAATAGGGGTTGTGCTCATCAAACTTTCATTCGCAAGTGCCTTTTCTGTATAAGGCTTTAAATCCGCATGTTTCACACTATCTATCACAGCTTCTATTCTAGCCTGAGTGATGTACAATGAATCTTTATCGTTGGGCGGAGCCGTTACTATGTAGTTTCTATTCTTTCCGTTGAAATACTTTATCGCTACAGCAGCCACTTCTTCCTTGGTTATTCCGGGAATAATTTCCTTGGAAAAATCTCGACTAAACTCAGGAGAGGTAACCGGAACTCCATATAAATAAGTAGATTTAATTTGTTTACAATAAGCATCTGAAGTTATCTTATCTTTATTATTATACCCTTTATCCACAGTCATCAAGGTATTTGCTTTCATGCGATTTATTTCCTCGTCGGTAAATCCAAATTGAATTACACGTTGCAGTTCGGTATAGATCGCAGCATAAGCATCAGCTATTTTTTCAGGTTTAGCACTAACCGACAACTCAGCGGAGTTATAATTGCGTTCCATGTTACTGACACCTATTCTTCCTGATATGAATGGCACGTCATTCTCTCTTTGCTTTTCTTTAATTCGTTGATTAATCAGGCTCGTGAAAAATCCTATAACATAGGAATCTCGAAGATCTTTAAGTGTATTGTTATTCGTTGTCCGATATCTGTCACTCACATTCAAATTCACCACTTTATAATCCGGATCAGTTACTTGCATATATCCTGTTTTATCGCTGTCAGGAATAACAACATCAGGTCTTTCCTTCGGATTTTCAACAGCAGGAATGGCTGAGAATAGTTTAATAACTTTCTGTTCAACAGCATCAACATCAATATCACCAACAATTGCAACTGCTTGCAGATCGGTTCTGTACCATTCATGGTAGAAAGAGCGTAATTCGTTGTATTGGAAGTTTTTTATCACATTAAGGTCTCCAATGACATCTCTTTTTGCATAGATCGTGTTATTATATAGCAATGGAGCTATTTTATCGCGAGTTCTAAAGTTAACATTTCGCCTACTTCTCCATTCTTCTGTAATAACACCACGCTCTGCATCAATTTCATCTGCCGATAATGTGAGGTTGTCACACCAATCATGTAAAATCAACAAGCAAGAATCCACTAAGTTATCTTCTTTTACCGGAACTCGACTGATATTATAAACGGTCTCATTCCGAGTTGTATATGCATTGATATCTCTACCAAACTTCATGCCATTTCTTTCCAACATATTCAACATACCTTTTCCGGGAAAAGTATTGGTTCCATTAAAAGCCATATGCTCCAAGAAATGAGCTAGTCCATCTTGAGCATCAGTTTCTAATACTGCGCCAACGTTTTGATAAATATAAAAACTTGCTAAATTCTTAGGGTATTCATTGTGTTTAATGTAGTAAGTCAATCCGTTTGGCAATACTCCCGTTTTAACAGAAGTATCTGCGGGTATCGGCTGAGATAAGTCAGAAAATTGTTGTGCAAAGCCTGAAAAGCTTAAAAACACCAAGATAACTAGAAGTAAGTTTGTCTTCATATATTCTTTTGTTATTGAAATAAAAATACACCCTAAACTTAAATGAGCTAAAGGAATATTCCCATTTTGAAATTAGATAATCAAATTCTGTGGAATTGGTTTTATATTAAGTTATCGGCAAAATTAAGAATATAATCTTAACAAAACACAGTTACCTCCTCCTACTCTTATTTTATATACAAAAGGGATTCGACTAAACCTTGTAAAATCAAGTTCTAATATTACAAAAAGACGAATATTGCAACTTCAATAAATAGCACCATATTCCATCCTCTTTCGATTATGAAAATATTATGTGTTAATTTTCTCTTTGATTATATAATTTGAATAAAAGTATTAACTTTACGGCATCTTAATATTAATTTAATATTAAGAGCCTTTTCTCAACCAGAGGAATTATTCCTTTGAACAACTACCTAAACTACCTAAATGAGTTATCGCAAATTGCGATAACTCATTTGTTTTATGGAGGTTATTAATTCACTTGAACCTATCTTTGTTCTAATTGCTTTACTTTAAAACGTAAACGTAAAGCAAATAAGATAGCTGCAACTGCCAATCCACACAATAGACCAAACCAAATACCGATAGGTCCAAAATTCAGTGTAAAAGCAAATAAATAACAGGTTGGTATTCCAATAAACAGATAAGAAATCACAGCCATCACCATAGGAATATTCACATCGGTTAATCCTCGTAAAGATGCCAGTAGGGCTACCTGTAGGCTATCAAAAATTTGGAACATAGCAGCTATAATAAACAGATTTGCCGAAATTAGGATCACTTTGGAATCGTTAGTAAAAAGCATTGGCAACTGATGTCTGCAAATAATGAATACAATTCCCATGGTTCCCATCAAACCGACGGTAAGGTGGGCAGTGGCATGTATTAATCGTTTTATTCTTGACACATCGTTTGCTCCCATGGCATGGCTTACTCGTATGGTAGCTGCAGAACCAATTCCCAAACTAATCATATAAGATAAAGTTGTCATAGAAAGTGTTATTTGATGGGCAGCCAATGCTTTCTCACCAATCCATCCCATCATAATTCCAGAAAGGCTAAAAATAAGTACCTCAAAAATAACTTGTACCCCAATCGGCACTCCTATTTTCAAAAGAGCGATCATTTCTGATATACGAGGTGGAATACAGTAAGCTTTTTGAAGCAAATATCTAAGCTTCTCACTTACATTAAAACATATTACAATAGCAAACGCCATGATAAATCTAGCTATCATCGTTGACACCCCTGCCCCGAGTAAACCCAACTCCGGAAATCCACACTTACCATATATTAGTAAATAATTCAAAGAAATATTTACGAAGTTAGACCCTACGGTAATAATCATAGCGATTTTAGTATTCCCCATTCCCTCAAGGAATTGCTTAAATGAAGAAAACACCATAAGTGGTAATAGCGAAATAATAAGTACCCACATATATGGTTGTGCCAAGCGTGCTACCTCAGCAGTTTGCCCCATTTTATGAAGCAAAAAAGACAATACAGTAAGTACGCATGCTGCGAGGACTCCTATTAATATATATAAAATTGTCCCATTTTTTAGATAATTTACTATCTGTTTTCCATCTTTTTTCAAAAATGCCTTTCCTACTAAAGGAGTTAGCCCCATGCTGATGCCAGTTGCGAAAAGCATGCCAATCACGAATACACTGTTAGCAAACGATGCTGCTGCCAGTTCTGTTGTCCCTACTCTCCCAACCATCATATTGTCAGCAAATTGAACTGTAACTTGCCCCAGTTGAGAAAGCATAACGGGCAATGCCAACTGTAAAATATTTTTGTAGGTTTTGAAATATTTTTTCACTATAAAATCTTTTAATAAAAAAAACTTGCAACTCTTCAGAGTGCAAGTTTTATATAGCTTAGCTTCTATGGAAAATCAATTACTTTTTAGGAAAGTTCATGCGGTAATTTGTGCTAACATTCCCCTTTGCAATATTCATAAGCTTACTTTTAATCATACGTTTGCGCAAGGCTCCCACATGGTCAACAAAAAGCTCTCCTTCCAAATGGTCATATTCGTGCTGAATAACACGAGCTGCATAGCCTTCAAAAGTTTTAGTTTGCTCCTCAAAATTTTCATCGAAGTAATTTATCTTGATATACTCCGGGCGAGAAACGTTCTCATGAATCCCGGGTATGCTTAAACAACCTTCTTGCATGCTCCATTCATCTCCATAATATTCTAGTATTTCAGGATTAATAAATGCCCCTTTTAAATCAGGCTCATCTTCATCATCCTCTGTCATGGGTGTAGTGTCTACCACCAATAAGCGAATAGCTTTCCCAATTTGTGGGGCTGCTAAACCCACGCCCTCTGCGTGATACATTGTTTCAAACATATCGTCAATGAGTTGTTGGAGCTCCGGATAGTCTCTTCCAATTTCCTCAGCTTCCTTTCGTAATACCGGATCGCCGTATGCTACAATAGGATAAATCATATATTATATTTTTTATTTTCTAAATAAGATTGAAGTATAATAGTGGCACTGACAGCATCAATCGTTTCTTTATTTTGCCTAGCTTTCTTTTTTAGTCCGGCATCAATCATAGTTTGGAATGCCAATTTAGAAGTAAAGCGTTCATCAACCTGTTCAATCGGCATGTCGGGGAACTTCCTTTGAAAGTTCACTAAAAACGGATTGATATACCTAACAGATTCTGAAGGCTGGTTGTTCATTTGTGTTGGATATCCTATAATTACTTTCTCTACATCTTCTTTAGCAAAGTAATCGGCTAAAAACTTCGTAATCTCAGTTGATGATACCGTAGTAAGTTTATTGGCAATTATCTGGAGAGGGTCTGTTACTGCCAATCCTACTCTTTTTTTTCCATAATCAATTGCTAATATTCTGCCCATAAACTTCTGTTTTAGTCTTCGTTCGCAAAGATACATTTAATTCAAAGAAAAGAGGTAAGTAGCTCGGCTACTTACCTCTTTTAATATAGATTTATAGATTTATTAGTCAACAGGAATGTCTTTATTCACATTTTTGCAACCAACAAGAGCATAATATACTAGGAACAATAATAAGGCAACAATCACCCAATAGCTGGTCATATATCCGGCAACATCGGCAACCCAATTTTGGAAAAGAGGGAATATACCGCCACCAACTACCATCATCATGAAAATTCCGGAGCCCATAGCCGTGTATTTTCCGAGTCCTTCAACTGCAAGATTAAATATACCTCCCCACATAATGGAAGTACACAAACCACATAACACAAGTAGCAAGGCACTCATAGGCACACTCACCATACCAAAACCGGCACCTTTAAATACCGGCATTAATACTTCTACTGTTCTGGGAATAAAAATAGCTGTTGTTATCAATACTACTCCAACAATTGAAGCCACGGTCAACATTGTTTTACTTGAAACTTTACCTCCGATAGCACTACCGATAAAGCGACCAATAAGCATGAGAAACCAATAAGTTCCTGCTACTGAACCAGCAACAGCAGCAGCCGTAGCTGCATCTAACCCGGCGCCTTTTCCTGTAATATCAGATAAGTAAAAGTTTAAAGTTCCGGGAATACCAATTTCAATACCTACATACATACCGATAGCAATTGCTCCGAGCACGAAATGGCGAAAATTCCAAGGACTGTGTTCAAATGTATTTGTATCTACCCCTTTATTACTTTCAGGTTCATTTATTGGAATAAATGAAAGAGCAATAAATGCAGCTGCAAAAATACCCATTGCAATATATAACACCGGATAAACGGCATGGATAGAAGTTACACTACTCCCGATAAGGGCACCAACAATCATCGGAGAAAGTGTAGCTGCTAACGAGTTCAAGGCTCCTCCGGTTTGTACTAATTGGTTTCCTTTATTTCCACTTCCACCTAAAAGATTAAGCATTGGGTTTACCACTGTATTTAACATACAAACTGATATTCCGGAAACAAATGCACCTAATAAGTATACAAAAAAGTTGACAGGCAAACCGGCAATCTCACTTCCCAAACCGATTGATCCTGATAAGAATTGGGTTAAAATTCCAAAGAAACCAACAGCGATAGCTATTAGAGCAGTAGCTTTATATCCTTTATTAGTGAGAATCTTTCCGGCACGAATACCAAAGAATAAATATGCAAGGAAATTCATCATATTACCAAGCATACCTAAAAAGTTCGAATTGCCAATTAGCGGATCTTTTTTCCAAACTCCGCCAATAGGAGCTGCCAAGTTAGTAACGAAGCCGACCATAGCAAACAAGAAAAACATCGTGACAATAGCCACCATATTTCCCTGATTATTTTTGTTCTGAGTCATTTTTTGATGTGTTTATGTGAGTATTATATTAGAATTCTAATTTAATTGAACCTTCCGAACGAATAAATAATTTGTGACATTTACCCTCTCCATATACACTTTCGAGCGTAGAAACATATTGATCTAGTAAATCCTGAGGCACAAAAGCTTGAATAGTACCGCCAAAACCGCCACCATGAACACGCCAAGCACCTTTTCCCTTAAGTATCATTTCGCTTAAAGCCAAACCTACAGAAACCACCTGTTCATTTGGATGAACTACATCATAAATATTTTGATTATACATATATGAACTTCTACCCGAATCAATTACCATATCTAAGAAAGCCGAAAAATCATTGTTTTCCAAAGCTTCAACTTGCTCTACTACGCGTTGATTATCACCTTGAAAGTGAAGAGCTCTAAGTAATGGACGGTCGCCCACTTTTTCTCGAATCTGAGGAATATTTTTTACAATTTCATCCAAAGTCAGCTCTCGGAGTACTTTTTTACCCAGCACTGCAGCCACCGATTTCATGTCATTTGGCAAAGACGCATATTCTTCTTGAGAAGCAGGATCATCATGACCACCACCAACATCTGTAATCACTAAAGCATAACCGGTTGAAACAAAATCAAAATCAACTTCTTTTACAATCGGATTTGCAGGATCTTTAAAATCGATAGTTATTAATCCTCCCACAGAACAAGCTGTTTGATCCATTAGTCCGCAGGGTTTACCGAAATAATTATTTTCTGACCATTGCCCTACAATAGCATTTTCTACTGCCGACATTTTTCCGTCATTAAAAAGATGGCTTACAATAGCACCAATAAGCACCTCAAAAGAAGCCGAAGAACTTAGACCTGAACCTTTAGGAACTCTTCCTTCAATACAAGCATCGAATCCCCCGGTTTGATAGCCTAATTCTTGCATACGGGCACAAATCCCTTTCACAATAGCTGATGAAGTGTAGAATTGCCCTTCATCTATTTTCATTTCATCAAGATTTACTTGAAATTCAGGATAACCAACGGAACTGATACGAATGGTATTGGTTCCGTTAGGGGCTGCCACAGCAATATTATCAAGATTAACAGCTCCGGCCAACACTCTTCCGTAATTATGATCGGTATGATTACCTCCTATTTCCGTTCTACCCGGAGAACTAAAAAGACAGACATCATCATTTGCATATTTACTATTGAAGATGTTCATTAGTTCTGCATAACGTTCCGCTTGTGTGGCAAGCGTACTGCTATCTGAACCATAGAGTTTTTGAAATAAGGTATTGTTTCCTCGGTTAATTTTTTCTGTTAAGATGCTTATTTTTGTCATTTGTTAAATTTAAAATGTTCAATCACGATTTCGGCACTAAAAATATAAAAAATACAGAGATGAGCAATAGATATGAAGCCATGAAAAATTAATATTACTATATTTGTTAACAAATAAATTAACATTCAACTATGAAAATTTTAAAGAATACATTCGGAACAACAAAAGGCGGACAAAAAGTATCATTATATACTTTACAAAATGGAGGAGTTATCGTAAAAATTATGAACTATGGTTGCACTATCACTTCAATAGAAACTCCCGATCAATCCGGCAAGCTGGAAAACATCGTTTGTGGGTTTAACCAATTTGAAGATTACATTAGCGACAAGTATCTGAACAACTATCCATACTTCGGTTGCATTTTAGGAAGATGTGCCAATCGTATTGCGAAAGGGAAATATACTATTGACGGTGTTGAATATAGTGGTGTAGTTAACAATGGAGCCAATCATTTACACGGAGGAGCTGAGGGGTTTGATAAAAAAGTTTTTAGCGCCGAACCCATAGAAGAAAATGATACTATCGGCTTAAAGCTCCAATATACATCGAAAGACGGTGAAGAAGGTTATCCGGGGGAGCTATCGCTCACATGTATTTATAAACTAGACGCTAAAGGGAAGCTACATATTAAATATGAAGCAGAAACGACTAAGAAGACAATATTAAATATCTCGAACCACTCCTATTTCAACCTAACCGCCGGAGCTGAAAATATTTTAAATCACGATTTAGAACTCACAGCAAAAAAATACACTGAATCAACAGCAATGATTCCTACAGGGAAAATCGTTTCTGTTGAAGGAACTGCATTTGATTTCACAACTAAAAAAGCACTGGGAAAAGACATAAACAGTCTGCCTGATGGTTATGACTTAAACATGGTGCTTGATAACGACAAGGGAGAATTAGTATATGCAGGCTGTCTTTCTGAACAAAAAACAAAACGCACGATCAAAGTATATACTACCCAGCCGGGCATGCAGCTATATACCGGATTCTGGATTCCGGAATTGGAAATAGACGGGATAAAAAGATTTGGTAAGTTTTCGGGAGTTGCGCTAGAAACTCAACATTATCCGGATGCTGTAAATCAAAGCAACTTCCCCGCTGTAGTACTAAATCCGGGCGATAAATTTGAAGAAAGTACTATTTATGAGTTTGGAATATTGTAATAACAATTTATAATTAAAACTAGGAAATAGAGTATTCATTCAAGAATGCTCTATTTTTTATTTATGCACTAAAGATAAAAATCAGAGTATCAGTAAATACAAACAACTATATTACAGAATAATATAAAGATACATTACAAATCTCAAGTAAAAAAAGAGGATGCTTCATCAGACCATGAAACATCCTCACAAACACTAATCACTATGAAAAAAATCTACTATTGCTTTTGCATTAGCAAATATAAGGTAATAATTAATTAACACAAAGGAAATATTGACAATTATTTTAATGCTATTTTCTGTCCGAAAAAGCTTATGTAAAATTCATTTAACTATTACATTTACATAATTCTCAAATTATCATTACTTATCCGACAGATAACTACTTTTCTACTTTTTTTTCATTGCAAATTAATACAAATCAGTAGCTATTCCTAAAATAAACACATTCAATACTATTCAAATATATCTTTTACTTTGTCGAAGAAACTTTTATCGTTAGCTGCTTTCTTTGAATTAAAGGTTTCCGATTTCTGCAACTTCTCCAGTATCTTTTTATCCTCAGCATTTATTTTATTGGGTACCCATGCATGAATGCGAACGAGTAAGTCGCCCTTACCATACCCGTTAATATCAGGCACGCCCTTACTGCGCAGGCGCAAAACTTTTTCAGGTTGAGTTCCTGCTTCTATATTTAATTTAGCTTTACCGTCAACGGTTGGCACTTCAATAGAAGTTCCTAAGGCAAAATCAGGAAAAGACAAAAATACATTATGTATCAAGTTGTTTCCTTCTCGAACTAACTCGGGATGCGACTCTTCCTTGATAATAACGTGAAGATCACCATTAATACCATTTCTTCGTCCGGCATTTCCTTTTCCCGATACATTTAGCTGCATACCTTCCGCAATACCGGCAGGTATTTTAAACGACACAACTTCTTCGCCACGAACGATACCTTCGCCGTGACATTTAGAGCATTTATTTTTAATTACTTTACCCTCTCCCCCACAAGTATTACAAGGCTGAGAAGTTTGCATCTGTCCGAGCATAGTGTTTACCACACGTGTAACCTGACCTGAACCATTACAAGCAGTACATATGGTATTGTCGGTTCCTCCCTCTCCATGACAAGAATTACAAGCCACATCTTTTTTCAGCTTGAGTTTCTTTTCAACACCTTCCGCTACTTCTTTAAGCGAAAGTTTCACTTTAATGCGTAAATCGGAACCTCGGTTTACGCGTTGTCTGCGTCCTCCACCGCCGAATCCGCCACTAAATCCACTAAATCCGCCGCCTCTGCCTCCGAATATATCGCCGAACATAGAGAATATGTCATCCATTGACATATCATGACCTCCGAATCCGCCACCGGCAGCGCCGTTCATACCTGCATGACCAAATTGATCATATCGTTGACGTTTTTCTTGGCTGCTTAATACTTCATAAGCCTCGGCTGCTTCCTTAAATTTTTCTTCGGCCTCCGCATTATCCGGATTTTTATCCGGATGGTATTTAATAGCCATCTTACGATAGGCTTTCTTTATCTCGTCGGGAGTAGCAGTTTTACTAACACCCAGTACCTCGTAATAATCTCTTTTTGTTGACATGTTATTTGTCCTTTAGTCTTATTCTCCAACCACAACTTTGGCAAATCGCACAACCTTATCATGCAGTAAATATCCTTTGGTAATGACATCTACCACCTTACCTTTCAGCTCTTCTGTCGGTGCCGGAATTTTAGTTAATGCTTCATGCAAATCTGTATCAAAATCTTTTTCAAGAGCATCAATTTCACTAATCCCATTTTGTTTTAGAAAATCTTGGAATTTACCATATATCAAAGATATTCCTTGCTTTAGCGGGTCGTCTTCATCTACATTATTGAAAGCCATCATTGCTCGGTCTAAGTCATCAATAACGGGAATGATGTTTTTAAGTACTTGTTCGCCGCCTGTTTTAATCAAATCTGCTTTCTCTTTTATTGTGCGACGACGGAAGTTATCGAACTCAGCTTGCAGACGGATGTGTTTATCTTTCAATGATACTAACTCTTTTTCAGACTCAGGAACCTCATCTTCTTTCGTTTCTAAATCTTCATTCGCATCATTTCCCGGTGCTTCCGAAGCTTCAACAACAGTTTCTTGTTCTTCTTGCTCTATTGTTTCTTGCTCTTCTTGAACGACTTTCTCTTCGTTAATTTCTTTTTCTGACATATCTTCAGTTTTTCCTTTTCTACAGTTAATTTATGGCTGTTGTGCAAAAACGTATCCTTTCCTTAAAAACGACAAGTTGACACACCTAAATACTGTCAATTTGCATGATTTTTATTTATAGCATGACATTCTTTCCTTTGAGATGCGACTAATCAATGCGAGTTATTGATGCTCCGATAGCATTTAAGCGCGCATCAATTTGCTCATATCCGCGGTCGATTTGTTCAATATTCGAAATCACACTATTTCCTTGCGCTGAAAGAGCTGCGATAAGAAGTGCAACACCTGCACGAATATCCGGAGAAGACATGGTTGTTCCTTTGAGTTTAATCTTTTTATTCAGCCCGATAACTGTTGCCCGGTGAGGGTCGCAAAGAATAATTTGAGCCCCCATATCAATAAGCTTATCAACGAAAAACAAACGACTCTCAAACATTTTCTGATGAATAAGCACACTTCCTTTTGCCTGCGTAGCCACTACCAAGAAGATACTCAATAAGTCAGGGGTTAAACCCGGCCAAGGAGCATCAGATATTGTCATGATTGATCCATCGATAAACGATTCAATTTCAAATTCTTTCTGTTCGGGAATATGAATATCATCACCATTAATTTCAAGTTTAATTCCCAAACGGCGGAATGCTCCGGGTATAATTCCTAAATGTTCTACGCCCACATTGGGAATAGTAATATCAGATCCGGTCATTGCTGCCAAACCGATAAAGCTGCCTACTTCAATCATATCGGGGAGTATGCGATGTTCGCAGCCTTTAAGTTCTTTCACTCCTTCAACAATCAATAGGTTTGAACCGATACCGGTAATCTTTGCTCCCATAGCATTAAGCATGCGAGAAAGTTGTTGCAAATAAGGTTCGCATGCGGCATTATAGATCGTAGTTTTACCTTTAGATAAAACGGCAGCCATCAAGATATTTGCTGTACCGGTAACCGAAGCCTCATCGAGAAGCATATAGGTTCCGGTTAGTTTTTTGGCTTTAACAAAGAAGAAATGCTTTTCGGCATCATATTCGAACTTAGCTCCCAGTTTTTCTAAACCTATAAAGTGTGTATCTAATCGACGTCGACCAATTTTATCACCTCCGGGTTGTGGAATACATGCTTGTCCGAATCTGGCTAACAAAGGTCCTACAATCATAATAGAGCCGCGCAAAGCTGATGCATGTTGTGCAAAACGTTTGGTTTTAAGAAAATCAATATTTACCTCATCTGCCTGAAAAGTAAATGTGCCATGCGCCAAACGGTTTGTTTTAACACCTAATTCACTAAGCAATTCAATGAGTTTTAAGACATCGCGAATTTCGGGTATATTGGTTATCGTTACCTTTTCCGGTACCATTAACGTGGCACATATAACTTGTAATGCCTCATTTTTTGCCCCTTGAACCTCAAGTTTGCCGCTAAGTTTGCGACTGCCTTCAATATGAAAAGTAGCCATACTGTTTTATCGTTTAGTTACTATACTTGCGTTTGTAGCGTTGATTCTGATTGTTGTTGCGCGTATTATTTCTCTGAACTTTCCTGCGCTTAGTGTTTATAATGTCGCGAGTTTCAGCCAACTCAATATCGTTTCGTTGAATCTTACCGTTTGATAGTATACTCAAATCCTCATAAATTTTTTCATCATCAACGGCATCTTTATTCCAAGTAAGATAGCACTTTTTCATGTGATTCGCCAACATCTTAATCAGGTCTTCTTTTTCTTCTCCTGATTTATAATCAGATGCTGCTTCAACTAATTGTTCAAGCACTACACCGTAGTGGCGAAATTTCAAACGATGCGTGCTGTAAGGCACTTTGGCAGGAGCCTCTACTAAAGCTTCTCGTTCTGGTGCCGGATAAGGAGAATCTATGTCTAATTGATAGTTGGACATGATTGCTAAGTGATCCCACAATTTGTGCTTAAAATCATTGATATCACGAAGATATGGATACATATTACCCATAATATTTATAATCGTTTGAGCAGCCTTGTTGCGTTCGTTTCTATCCTCAATGGTAAGCATATGGTTCACCATGTTTTGGATGTTTCGCCCGTATTCCGGCATAATCATCTTCTTTCGATTCGAATTGTAATCCATTAAGAGTTTTGTATAGATGGTATAATTATGACTGTTCTTTGGGCAAGTGTTTTTTTACACAGCCCTATGAAAGAACAAAATATTATTTAATAGTAAGCTAATCTGTAATACTTTAGCTATTTACGACGATCATCATGTTTGGCAAATATATAGTTACAAATCCATTATAGCAAATGAAAAAGCCACTTTTAACCCGAATTATGCATTGCAATGCCTATTGTATAGGATAAATACGGATTTTACTCGCTTTTATGAATATTGAGGAATCTTATCTTATGTCTGTTTAAACTTGCATATTATTATTCCAATAAGAGAAATTTGCAAAACAAAAGGAACAAACAACCTGACTAACAAAAAATTAGCAACAAGGTAATTTCAAATATCCAAATTTAATTTGGATTTGACCTTACATTTTTAAGGTTATCAGTAAAAAATATGGACGCACCAAGTCTTTTTCCGCTCAATACTCAACTCATAATGAGCCTAATTGGCATTTTTTATATCTATTCTTAAAATAGTATTGGCACTAAAAGTATTTTTATGCACTATTCTCTGTTGAGAAAACGATTTAATATACATTTTTTGTAACATTCTTAAGAAGCATAGTATATTTTCCAAACTCTTTTCACACCTTATGACCTTAGCATTGGAGCAAGTTAATAAACTATCTCATTCGAATGTTATGCAGACTGTATAAATCTTCCATATCTATCTGAGATCGGTAACCTCAACACCGGGATGTGCAGCCTTATCAAATACAAATTGGGCATCGTCAATAGGCAAATCTGTGTGCACATTTTTTATATTTAAGGTATAAACAGTTCCTCCGTCAACATACATTCTAGCTTGCTGAATAAAATTATTCTTTTTATTAATGAACACTTCTGCTTTAGCAAATTCTACTTGATTGCCTGCTTGCGGCGTCATTTCCAGCTTGTAACAGCTAATACCATCAATATTTTCTTCTCCCAAATATTTACCGTCGAATCCTTTTTCATACATAGAGAACAAAGCAGCCGGATTCATCATCTGATCTCCATCTTCCAAGCTGGAAATAGTCAGTTCATTAGCTTCTGAATTATAGGTATAGCTGCTTGTGCCATCACAATAAATAGATATGCCCAACTGATTTAGGTTGAGAATATATTTTTCTGATTTAAATGCGAGATTACCTTTATTTGATTCATTTATGCCCATTTCATCATTCAACATGGTATAGTCGAAGTCCAGTTGTATGCTCTTATAGTTTTTTATTTGCTCAGTTACTTTGTTAATAATTTCACCGGCTGTTTGGGCTTTTATTCCAAAACTTGCAATACAAAGGAATAATAAGATGGACAGTTTCTTCATTTTTATTTTTTGAAATATCAAATTACATATGGTTTTATATCATATGCCAATGTTGCCACAAAAGTAACTAATTAGTTCAAATATAGGCACTGTTTAGAATAGAAGATGTTTAAACGCTGTCATTTTATTGTTCTCTCATTTTAATTTTAATCTTTAACTACTTGGTTGCTTTCTGATAAAGAAATAAAGAGCACACTCAAAAGGTATGCTCTTTTCAATCTGACCTAGACAAAATTACTCTATGAAGAAGCGAGTTCAAAGGATGTCTTGCCAAAGATTGTTTTCTAACATTTCGCAACGATAAGCATAAGAAACATTATCGTTCACGAGGGTTGTTATTAGTGTGTATGTGTAAAATATATTAGTGTTCGATAATAAGCTGTGCACTTGTTCGTAAATAATCGGTTTCCGACAGTTTAAAGTTTATTTTTGCTTCTATAAGTTCATTTTCTGCTTCTTGCCACTGAGTTTGAGCAATCAATAAGTTGGTGATGGACTCTCGCCCCAGTTCATAATTATCAGCACTCATTCTTCTGTTCTCTTTTGCTTGCTGCACATTTGTTTTACACATGTCGATTGTCATAGCAGCCTCTTTTAGTGCAAATCGGGCTTTAGTTAATTCTAATTGCATAAGCTGTGTATTCTTAAGCAGCTCTTCATTTTTCATTTGCTGTTCCAGCTTGGCCGATTTAATTTCCTTACTTCCTTTTCCCCAATTAAAAATGGGAATTTTAAGCATGGCTGCTGCCGAAAATCCGGAGGTACTTAAGTTCATACTGTTAATATCAACACCTCCCCATGCACCATAGCTTGCAGAAACACCTAATTGTGGAAGATAATTGGCGCGTGTATTCTTTATTTTTGATTCTGCCAAATCAACTTGTTTCTGCAGAATTTGATATTCCGGTCTATTGGCAACGTCTTCTTCGCCCAGCTCTGCCAATACATCGGGTTCAACAACTAAATTAGTATCTGTCTTGACGGGTGTATCTAAATCAATCCCGATAATTTGACACAAAGACATGCGAGTTAATTCCAATCCATTTTTAGCTTTCTGCAAATCCAGTTTTGCTTTATTGTACTTCACTTGTATTTTAAGTAAATCGTTTTGATTGGAGTAGCCCACGTCATAACTGTCTTTCACTTGCTTCACAACCGACTCTAGCATAGAAAAATTCTTTTGAGCCAATTTCACTTTCGACTGAACAGCCACATAAGTCCAATAGGCTTGGTCTGTTTTTACCACCGTATTTACTTGCTGCATTTTTTGGTTTTCTCCGGCAATCTCAACTCCTAATTCAGCCATTTTATTTGAAGAACGAACTTTTCCTCCGGCATAAATAGCTTGATTAACCTGAATCCCTGCCATGTAAGCTCCGTTAAAGCTAACATCAATGGGCAAGCTTGCTTGTATATTCTTAATGGGCAGCCCTTCAGGCATCGGTATGCTCAAATCTGCGGTTTCGCTAATATCATTCGATTGATATAATGCGCCTCCCTGTGCAGAAATTGAAGGTAAATAATATGTTTCGGCTACTTTTTTCAGCAACTCTTGTCTTTGGGTTGTTTGTTCTGCGATTTTTAAATCGTGGTCATTTTCCAGTGCCATTTGTCGAGCTTGATCAAGAGTCATTAATTCTTGTGCTTGGACTGAAAAAGTCAATATTAACAGTAAACTGAGTAATCTAATATGTTTCATAATGATATCAATAAAAAAAAGAAAACGGAGACACGACATAAAGTCAATACCTCCGCTTATCCTCGTTATTATTAATGAGAGCAAAGGTGCAAACTAACTTAAAAACTAGACTTGATTTAAATCAAGAAATAGTATTATTTATTTTTTAATCATTCTGGCATAAAGCACAGGGACAGTAAACAAAGTCATAAGCATACTCCACGCTACACCAAAAGCAATTACAGATGCAAGAGGTGCCCAAAGTGAAGATCTCGATATAATCATAGGAATTACTCCAATTGCAGCTGCAGCTGTAGTCAAGAATATCGGGCGCAAACGACGTTTAGCCGACTCTATGGCAGCGGCACGAGCTCCCATACCTGCGTGCATCAGCTCATCGGCATGTTCGATAAGTATAATTGCATTACGAACGACAATGCCGGCAAGACTAATTACACCCATCATTGCTGTAAATCCAAATGGATTGTTTGTAATAGCCAGACCTAACATAGCTCCCAGCATAGCCAATGGAATAGAGAAAATAATCATGAATACTTTCTTTATTTGCTTAAATTGGAAGAGTATAATTAAGAAAATTAGAATTAAACTCATCGCAAGCGCACCCGCCAACATGCCCATAATCTCCGATTTATTTTCATATTCTCCACCATAACTTATACTATATCCGGCGGGTAGTTTAATTTTGGCAATAAGAGGTTCAATTTCCGATTGCAACTCAGAAGGATATACACCTTCAGCCTCCGAACCTATCGTAAGGCAACGAATACCATTCCTACGCACAATTTGTCCGGTATGCCATTCGGGCTTTAAGTCGGCAATTTGTCGAAGAGGAACGCTTTTCTTTGTAATGGGCGATTCTACATAAATGTTCTTTAAATCTTCCAATTGATTGCGTTCTTCTTTCTCCATACGCAAATTGATACCAACGCTATTTTTCCCTTCATAAAGTGTGGTTATTTTTGCTCCATGGGTAGCGATGTATAACATCTTAGCTACACTTTCTGTTGTAAAGCCTAACCTGCCGGCATCTTTCTTCAATTCTACATTAACCGTAAAGTAATCTTCTTTAAAATCATTGGTTATAAACTTACTGTGAGGATTAGCCCTAAGTATGTCGGTTACTTCTTGCCCGATGGCTTTCAGTTTTTGAATATTATCGCCGTGAATACGCACCTCAACTGGAGAATCAAGAGGTTGACCTTGTTGCATAAGTTTAACTTCAACTTTACCCTCTGGTAGGAAGCCGCTAAAGGTTTTACCAAGTTCTGAGGCCATTTCTTCGGTAGCTTTGTCATTGGTCGTATTTACTAATATCTGAGCAAAATTCTCAGTTGGAAATTCAGGAGCAAAGTTATAATACACACGGGGCGAACTTTGTCCGACAAAACTTGCATAAGAAGTAACCCGTTTATCTAACGATATTACTTGTTCTAACTTTTGAACAGATTCCTTGGTCACATCGTATTTTGTGCCTGTCGGCATCCATAGCTCTATCACAAACTGATTCCGTTCTGCATAAGGGAAGAATTGCTGCCTCACCATATATTTAAACACTAATCCAGATAGCCCGATAGTTAGCACCGACAAAACGATGGTTGTTTTCATATGGTTAACACACCAAGAAAGACCTTTCTCATAATAGTCTTGCATGTAATCAATCAAAGATTTCTTTTGTTTCTTACCGATTTGGTGAAGACCTTTCTTGATGTATAAGTGACATAACATCGGTGTTAACAGCATGGATACAATAAAAGACACTGATAAAGCAACGGTGACAGTAATAGGCAAATCGTGAACAAACTCTCCAATCACACCTGTTATGCTTGCAATGGGCACAAAGGCTGCAATAATAGTAATCGTGGCCGTAAAAATTGGAACTATTAAGTCACTGGCACTTCGCCAAGCTGCCACGTGTCTTTTCACTCCTCGATCTAATAATTCTACGTAGTTATCTGCAACAACAATAGCATCATCAACAACTAAACCCAATACAATAATCAACGATGCAAGGGACACTTGATGCAACTCAACACCTATGGCATCAAGAATAGCAAAAGTAATAGCAATCGTAATTGGGATTGACGTTGCGGCCACAGCAGCTATATTAAAAGGCAGTAGCAACATAATGACGATAATCACGGCGACAATGGCAATCAGAAACTCAACCATAAAGTGATTGACAGCACTCTTTACTAATTCCGGCTGCGTAAATATCACATTTATATTTACATCGTCGGGTACTTGTTGTTTGGTTGTCTCAATTGCTTTGTCAATTTCATCACCAAATTGAACAATATTATTACCCTCATTCATCTGAATAGATAGTAATATTGATTTAGAACCATCTACATCAACTGTTTTCGTAGGTTCTTCATATTCTCTTTTTATTTCAGCTATATCTCCTAAACGAAGTACTCCACCTTGTTTGGACATAGCTACAATCTGATTTTCTAAATCACTTACCGTATTATAAAATCCGCTGATATGAACCGTCGTTTTCAACTTATCACTTTCAATACTCCCTGCTGTTGTTAGCGTGTTCTGCGATTGCAATACGTTTACAACTTGTTGCATAGCTATCCCATACTGAGCTAACTTTTTCGAGTTAAACAAAACAGAGATTTGCTGCTTCTGATTTCCAATAACTGTTAGTTTCGATGTTGCATCAATTTTCCGAACTTCATTACTAAGTTTTTGAATATACTCATTTAGCTGGGTGTAATTCTCACTATCAGAGGATACACTGATAAGCATAGCTTCTGTATCACCAAATTCCGAATTCACGATGGGACCTACAACCCCTTCAGGCAAGTCAAGCACCTTAGCTACCATCAGTTCGTGGCGTAATTGGTTCCAAAATACATCGTTATTTTTTACTTTATCTTCCAAGGTGACGTTGGCAACCATTAAACCATCATAACTCCGAGTAAAAGTTTCACTTTTCTTTACCTCATCAAACTTAAATAGATAGTCCTCAATTTTAGATGTTAGCTGAGCTTCCACTTGTTCTGCATTTGCTCCCGGATAGTAAGCCACAACTAATCCTTCATCAATTGTAATCTTAGGGTCTTCACGACGGGGCATGTTGAGCAAGGAAAATATGCCATAAGCAATAACCATAAACACAACTGTCAGCGTAATTTGACTGTGTCGAATGGATTCTTTAATTAAATTCATGATTAACTATTTTATAGAAATGAGCATACCATTACCTAGCTCTGAAAATTTAGAGGAAATAACTTGATCAGTTTCTCGTAATCCACTGATAATTTCAATATTATTACCAACTATGTCTCCAATAGATACAACCTTAACAAATGATTTCCCTCCACTCGCAACATATACGTAATATTGATTGCTCGCCGACTTTTGAACACAATGCATTGGTAAAGTTAGATGAGAGGTTTTGTCATTTATCTGCAACTCAGCATTAGCCATCATACCGGTTTGTAATTTTCTGTCGTTGTTATCTACTTCTATTTTCATAGTATACGATCGGGTGGTACCATCAGCTAAGGCTCCAATCTCGCAAACTTCACCATCGTAGCTATGGTTCAGTGCTGAAACGTAAACCTTAGCATTGCTTCCTATTTGAAAATTGTGAACTTCATTTTCCGGTACAGAAACTACAACCTTCATTTTACTTAAATCTGATATCGCAAATAAAGGCAGTCCTTTACCAATAATTTCACCTTCTTCTACTCCTCGCTTAAGTAATACACCATTTATTGGAGCATAGATTTTAGTGTCATCTAATTGTTTTTGTTGCAAATCGGCTTGTGCTTGTGTTGCCTGTAGTCCGTTTTGAACTTTGATAAATTCACTTTCTGATATACTTTTCCGCTCATGCAATTCCTTAACCCGATTATAATCGTCTTGCATCTGGTTGAGTTTAGATGCTGTCATTTGCACTCCTAACTGGTAATCTTGGCTATCCAAACTAGCGAGGAGTTCTCCTTTGCGTATTAATTGTCCTTCTTGCTTTGCAATGTAGTTTATCTTACCGGCAACCATAAAACCCAACCTCACAGTTTCATTTGCCTCTATGTTACCACTCAATATTATAGTCTTTTTTTGCTGGGATTCTGTAGGTTGTACAATTTGCACCACAGTGGGTGCTTGCTTATTCTCTATATTCTTTCCGTGACAGGAGCATAGAAAAAAAACGATACTTAATTCAACTAATAGATTTTTCCGTTTCATCTTACACTTATTTTGATGGTGCAAAGATGCAAACGAGCCCTATTTTATTCGTTGACATATGTCAATAAATAGAATAGAGCTACTTATAGTATACGTTTATTGATATATATCAATAATCTCTATATTTTACCGGCTCTGATGCGGGAGAGAGTCTCCGGAGTAATACCCAAATAAGATGCAATATGCATTGATGACACGCGTTGCAATATAGACGAACTTTGTTCTATAAGCGCATTGTATTTTTCTTTTGCAGTTTGAAATTTTAAATCTTTATAATGGTCAACGATTCTCCCACTAAGCTCAAAAAGAATGTAAAATGCAAGTTTAGCAAGCTCATGGTCATGATTCAATAACGTAATTAGATCGTCGTATTTAATCCATGACACAGACGAATCTTCCAATAATTCACAAGACATATTAGACTTCTGTTTAGATAAAAAGCTGTTTAGTGTGGTAGAAAAGTTTTCTTCCGGCACAAACCATTCAGTAACATCTCGTCCATCAGGATTCATAAAAAATATACGAGCCAATCCACTCTTAACAAAAAATATTTTCTCACAAACTTGCCCTTCTTCAAACAAGAGTTCCCCCTTTTTAAAGTCCTCTTGTTGTATAAATCTTGATATAAAATCCTCTTGTTCCCTATTTAGCTTAATATATGATTTGAAATAGTTAATCATTAAATAAAATTACAAGTTGTTTAACAGTTGTTCCAATGCATAATCATCTTGAAGTAAGACTTGTCGAGCTTTACTTCCTTCGCTAGGACCCACAACACCGGCAGCTTCTAACTGATCCATAATTCGTCCTGCACGATTATAGCCAATTGAAAATTTACGCTGAATCATTGACGTAGATCCCATTTGATTGGCTACTACCATTCTCGCAACTTCATCAAATAATTCATCGCGCTGGTTCATATCTACATCAATAGCCCCACCTTCACTTTCCGGCACATACTCCGGCAACATAAATGCCGAAGGATAACCTTGTTGATTGGATATAAAATCGCAGATACGTTCAACCTCGGGCGTATCAACAAAAGCACACTGCAAACGAGTCATGTCGCTACCTTGCAGAAAAAGCATATCTCCCTTTCCAATAAGTTGGTTAGCTCCTGGAGAATCTAGAATAGTTCTTGAATCGATCATAGAAGCTACACGGAAAGCCACGCGTCCCGGGAAGTTAGCTTTAATTACCCCCGTAATAATATTAGTTGAAGGACGTTGAGTAGCAATAATCATATGCATACCTACGGCACGTGCTTTTTGGGCAATGCGAGCAATAGGCGTTTCTATTTCTTTTCCCGCCGTCATAATTAAATCAGCAAACTCATCTACTACCATCACAATATATGGTAAGTATTTATGTCCATTCTGAGGGTTTAATCTTCTAGCTGTAAATTTTGTATTATACTCTTTAATGTTACGAGCGTTGGCTTTCATAAGTAGCTTATATCGCTCGTCCATTTCAATAGTGAGTGAGTTTAGTGTATTTTTTACTTTATCTACATCGGTAATAATGGCATTATCTGCATCGGGAAGTTTTGCCAAGAAATGCTTCTCAATAACACCATATATATTTAATTCTACCATTTTGGGGTCAACCATCACCATTTTAAGTTGAGATGGATGTTTTTTGTACAACAAGGATGTGATAATTGCGTTCAATCCCACAGACTTACCTTGTCCGGTAGCTCCGGCAACCAATAAATGGGGCATCTTAGCCAAGTCGAAAACAAAGGTTTCATTTGTAATCGTCTTGCCCATAACTATCGGAAGCTCGGCCTTACTCTCTTGAAACTTCTTCGATGATACAATAGATCGCATAGAGACTATTTCCGGCTTTTTATTGGGTACTTCAATACCAATAGTTCCTTTACCCGGGATAGGAGCAATAATGCGCACGCCCAATGCTGCTAAGCTCAAAGCAATATCATCTTCCAAGTTTTTAATTTTATTCACTCGAGTTCCGGGAGCGGGAATAATTTCATAAAGTGTAATTGTAGGTCCAATGGTAGCTCTAATCTTAACAATTTCAATTTTATAATGATGGAGCGTCTCTACAATCTTATTTTTATTTTCAATAAGTTCTTCTTCACTTACATCATGTTTTTCACCCTGATGATCTTCCAATAAATCAACAGTTGGAAATTTGTAATTTGAAAGATCTAAAGTGGGATCATATTCTTCATCTAAGTTTGCTACTGTAGCGTTTTCTTTCACTTTTTCCTCTTCCGTTTTTTTCTCAACGGTAATACCCAATTCATCTTCATTTGTATCAATTTCTTTTTCGCCATGCACATCTGTATTTTCTTCTGAAGATTCCTTATCATCCTCAAGTTCAAATACGGTCACATCTTCTTCGAGATGAAGCTCTTTATTATCATCCATATCAAGATGATGAATATCTACACAGTCTTCATCTTCACCTGAATCTTCTGCACGTAAGGCGAACTCTATAGCTTCATCATTCTCAAGTTCTTCATCTTCAATACATTCATGCTCATTAACTTCAACATCCTCTTCCTCATCTTCAACATCTTGTTTTTCCGAAAATAAACGACTCTTTAATCGAGCCATCCACGGAATAAATTGATCGAATGCGAGAATACAAGTGACAATTAAAGCTCCGAATAAAAAAAGGAGCGATCCGACAAAACCAAATTTAGCATTCATGAGGTTAGCTAAATATAAACCTGTTTCTCCGGCGAGATGAAATCCATCATTGGCATAAGGTATAAGCAACCCTAATGTTGTCGAAATCCAGAAAATAAAAAGGAGACTCAAAAATATATTTTTCCATCCCTTGAAGTATTTCAATCGAAGTAATTGGAAAATAACAATCAGAATAATGTAAATAAATAGAAACGAAGCAAGACCGAAGCCTTGGTTTATGAATAAATAACCTAAGTTAGCACCAGTCTGCCCTGCATCATTTTTTATACTCAACTCCGGATTATGTAAAATCTGGTTCGCCGAAACATTAAGTTTACTTTGATCAAATGCTCCTGTAAATAGGAATGAAAGAAAAGCTATCAGTAGGTAAACAGCGAATACAGCTAGAGCTACGACTAGAACATACCTAAGCTTCTTACTTTTAAGAAATACGCTCAACTTCGACTCTTCTTTTTCTATGGTTATTTTATTTTTTATTTTTCTTACCATCAGTTATTTTTACTTAGAGCAACAAAGATAATCATCCCAAGCAAAAAACAACTTGCAATATCATATAAACATTTCTAGCAAGTAAGCTAAGCCAATGCCTATAAAATTGCCAAATATGTAACCACAAACACCTACAGCAAATCCGGAAATAATAACTTCTTTGTTTTTTAAGGCTCCGGCAACAACCGGAACAAAAGGTGGAGAATAAGCCAATGCACTCATCGTTATGATAGTGGTATCGGTATCTATTTTAAAGAGCCATGAAAAGAATACATGTAATGCCATAGCTGCGAATAGCCCTCCACCGACAATGCCAAGCAAATAAATATTTTCAAGTGCTAACATATCTTTTAAATTAGCGGTGCTTGCCACTAACATGGAGAATACCAAAATAAAATACATTCCTAAAGAAAACGAATGCTTCAATCTATTTATTCTAGGATTTAGACTAAGTAGCACAGCCAAGATGGTCACCATAAGAATAACAACAACACCCACTAATTCTCTCACTTGCTGGGGTGTATCAGGCTCATCAGGAATAAGCAGACTAGTTAGCCCGGCAACAGCAAAAACACCCAAGGCAATACCAAAAGATTTGAGCATTTGAATAACAGACTCCTTTTTTAGCATTCCTCTAAAGTCCTCCATGGTTTCATCTATTTTTTCATTAACTGACATGTAATGTGTATTCCTAAACCTTGGTAAAAAATTATTAAAAATGCGCTGAGCGATTGTGAGGATAAAAATGAGGAAGATAAAGCCGGACAACATCTCATATGTATTAACCAATATAATATATTCGGGATCAACATGAAGAGCTGCTCCAATAGCAAATAAATTTATGGTGCCACCTGTATAAATTCCCACAATCATGCCGCAAGTTTTAGCTGCTTCCGGCAAATGTTCCTTAAATAAAAAGAATGATATGATGAGTACAACAAGCAGTGCTAGAATTCCCAAAATCATAGAGATCATTGCCGATCCTGCCAACCTAACCCATCGTTTAACATCTAATGAAAGAAGTAGCAGCGGAATAGCTATAGGAATTGTAAATGACATCAAAAAATTTTGTACTCGTGCTATATTATTAGGTAGAATATTATCGGCAGATACCTTGCCTGCTTCAATAAGTTGCTGTAATTTATCGGGTGAAAAGAAGTTTTTCCCATCAGGCAAATACATTGCACATTCTGCTGTCAAATTAGGGAGTATACCTATATTACCTAGCACAATACCAAAAGCATAGGCCAATACCACAGCTCCAATCTTATTTAAAATGGTAGATTTTTTCGTTAGCCATATAATAAAGACAGGAAAAATTAGGTAAAAAAATACCACTAAGGTTGAACTCATATTAATCATATATACATTTTTTAGAGGTACAAAAGTAAGAGACATAAAATAAAAATACATCGGCTTTTATACCTAACTAAAATAAAAAAAGGTCTCTAACTAAGTTAGAGACCTTTGTATTTCTTCTTTTAAAGAACTAGCGTCTTCTTTCTTTAATACGAGCTTTTTTACCTGTAAGCTCACGTAGATAGAAAATACGCTTACGGCGAACGCGACCATGTTTAGTGACTACAATACCATCAATGAATGGTGAATTCATTGGAAAAATACGCTCAACTCCAATATTTCCCGACATTTTACGCACAGTAAACATTTTACCATCGCCCGTACCTTTAATCTGAATAACAACGCCACGAAAATCTTGAATACGTTCTTTGTTACCCTCTTTAATTTTGTAGTGTACTGTAATAGTATCACCTGCACCGAAAGCCGGAAACTCTTTTTTAGTTTCTGATGCAAATGCTTGCTCGGCTACTTTAATTAAATCCATCTTGATAATGTTTTAGTGGCAATATTACAAATACTTAAATCCGTAAGAGATTGCAAATTTGCTGCAAATATAGTGTTTTTTTTTATCTATCAAATCTTCCACATAACTCAGGTTGTGTTTATGTATTAGAAAATATACATCAAAACTTTCTCATAGGCATCTTTGATTTATTTTTTATTTTCCGACAAGTTTGTTGCTCTCCGAATATGAATCCTCGGATTATTTATCAACACCTCTCTATGATGTTCTTCTCTTCCTTTCTTCCAATGCTGTATAACATTGATCAGTTTACGCAATACATCAAGATATAACAACACCGAAAGTAAAGCAATAAATCCCCAAAGCACAAGGACATTAAACCACACTGTAGGAATTCTTAGCGTTCCTATCACCTTGTATGGAGCATAAAAATGCGCTCTACCGTTTTTATCTATAGGCATTCGTAAAATAGGTTCATCAAATTGCCTGATATGATTTTTTGATAAGTATGTTTTCCCCCCCGAATATTGATCTCGCACAAAAACAGCAAGTTTATCATTCGTATATTTATTTTTATACGCGTCTAATGCTATTTTATCATCGCCCAACTTGTGCAATAAATTCTTATACTTTATTTCTAAACGCTTATCTGATATCTGATATTGTTGCTTAAACTTCTCCTGTGTGTTTGTTAGATATTGCAATACTTCTGCGAAAGATAAAGTATTCACACTCCCTTGCTTAAAGTGTTCAACTTGCTTTTTCAATGAGACCGGCAACGGGGATTCTTTATCAATATCGAGTAAAGAATTAACTAATATTGGCTTCAACAGTCGATTTTGCGAACCTGAGGCAGACTCTTGCATACGTTGAAATGCATTTACAGTTCGTCTCACTTCCGGAATGTAATAATAAGTAGCAAAGCTCCACTTATTCTTTTCTACCTCGTCATCAAAAAAATGTCGTTCATATTCATTATCTGTATAAAAATGAACAGCCAAAGCCTCATACGACCAACGTGCAGCCATTAAATCACCAATAAGTGGAGTGTGATCAGGAGTACTTATACTATGATGCATTTTATTAAAATCGACAATAGCTCCGCTGAGTAGAAGCTGTGGAACTAGCAATAACGGAACTAACACATATATAGCTACTGCCGAGTCAAGTCCCGCTGAAAGATTTAGTCCTAATAGATTAGCGAAACAAGCTGTAGAAAACAACACCATCCATGTTCCGAATGTAAGCTCCCTAATATCCAACAGCAAATCGCCAATAAGTGCAAAACAAATCATCTGGAAAGCCGACAAAGCAAACAACATAATAATTTTTGCCAACAAATATGCTCCTTTACTTAAATTAAGGAAGGCTTCACGCTGCCTAATCTTCCTGTCTTTAAATATTTCCTCAGCACTAATGGAAAGTCCTACAAACAAGGCTACAATTACACTCATAAATATGAATGGTGGTATATTATCGTTTTTACTATATACGTAATTCCCAACTTCACCATAGCGTGTAAAGAACCCTAATATCAAAGCTAAAATCGGAGCTTCCAACAAGGCAATTGTCAGGTATTGTTTATTAGATAGCTTCGAAGCAAAATCACGTTTAAAAAATAGTGTGAATTGTGCTATCCACTTTGGTTTGCAAAAGGGCGTATCGGGTAGTTTTGCTTTCTTTACCGGATTTGTTTGCATAAATTCCAATACCCGAGGTTCTACCTTTATTTTATATTTGGCATACCATTCTTCTGCCGGCACTTTTCTTTTACGAATAGTTTTACCCATAGGATCTACCATTCGCGCTTCTAATATTTGCAATGGCTGCTCCGTTTTTACATTACCGCAAGCCAAGCATTCACTTTCATCGGGATTGACATAACTTGCCTCATTTTTAAAATAAGTAATAGACTCTCTGGGATTTCCAAAGAACACTACCCTACCTCCGGTATCCATTACAATTACTCGATCAAAAAGCTTATAAATATCAGATGATGGCTGATGTATATTAGCAAATACAAGTCGCCCTTTTAAACACTGTTTCTTTAGCAGATACATTACCTTCTCCGAATCAGCAGAGCTCAAACCCGATGTAGGTTCATCCACAAATAATAAAGAAGGTTCGCGCATCAGTTCCAGAGCTATATTCAGACGCTTGCGTTGGCCTCCGCTCAGGATTTTACGAAGTGGATTTCCTACCACCAAATCTCTTGCTTCAACTAAATTAAAATCGATGAGGGTTTGTTCTATTTTAGATTCCAACTGTTCTTGGCTCATTTTTCCGAAACAGAATTGAGCATTATAATGGAGGTTATCATATACTGTAAGCTCTTCAATCAATAAGTCATCTTGGGGAACATAGCCAATAGTGCCACTTAACACCTCTTCATTTGCCTTATCATGAATATCATAGCCGTTAAGCGTAACTATTCCTTTGTTTGGCTTTAACTTGCCACAGAGCACATTTAACAAAGTAGTCTTTCCTACCCCACTCCCTCCGATGATACCTACTAAATCGCCCGATTGTTCTTGAAAGCTTAATTCATGCAAACCTTTAGCTCTTTTGCTAAAGTTGTAGTCTATCTGCTGAACGTTGAATGCCACTGATGTTTGATTCTCGCGTTTGATAAATTTGGTCATCACCGAGCTATAATACATTGGCAACATTCGAGAGGTTTTCAAGATTCCTCCTTGAGGAAACGGATAAAGCAAATTTTGATTCAATCGATGTCCATTCAGGTATAAGTTCCGAGGTCCATTATATCTGAAATATATAGTATTTACATTCGGAATATAAATAAAATGGATTTCAACTGTTTGCTGCTCTCTATACAGATGTTTTATTCCCGGATAAATTGATTCTGATCTACCATCAGCAACCAGTAGCCAGTCTTTTTTATCCACATCTGTTATTTTACCAACTGCAAAATGAAAAAGATTGCGATAATCATCCGGATTTATATTCAACTGATTAGCCACTATCTGTGTTATTTGCAAACCCAAACGATAGACCCCTTGACCACTACTTATAAAGTTTAACAGCTGATTAATAATGGTAAAGCGCACCTGCATATCATTATGTGTGCTAATACCCCTACATATATTACTGATGTGCTTTTGATTGGCAAAAAGAGCTCCCTCTCCATCATCGGTATAAACAATTTCCCGGTGTACCACGTGATAATACTTCACGTAATTATCATACATACGCATATATTTCATCACCATTTCTTTATTAAATGAAGTTCCAAGGTATTGCTCTACATGCTTCGAGCCGGTTTCTTCATTTAATTTCGATGTGTCTGTTATAATGGCATACAGACGGATAAGCGTTTCTATGATATTTTCATGCATGATTTAATCTGTTGATATATATAAAAAGGTCTCTGCTAAGATATAGCAAAGACCTTTTAAAATAAAATATTTTGTCAATTCTTATTCTACATAACCGACTCTAGCTTCTCGAACTAAGGCTGTCAGCTCTTCAATTTGTTTTTTGGTCATAGCTGTTGAGCCTTCTGTTTGAGCATAAATTTGATTAATCTGAGCGATATCAGCATATGCTTCTTTCAAGGCATCAGAATCTTTGTATGACTGCATTAGCTCTTGCAGCTTTAACAATGAATTCTTTTGAGAAATAATAGTTTTTACAATTTCTGGATTTTGATAAGCATTCTCCGAGATGTTAGTAGCTAAATACAACCCTTCAATTACAGAACCTGCCAAAACAAGATATGAGATATCTGTTCTTCCTTGTTCATTAAGATGAGAATATGATTTTTCAAACATATTTGTAACAATCTTCACCAACTCTTCTCGATTATTGATATTTGATTTGATTTGCTCAGGTAAACTTTTATCAAATGCGTCAACGAATCCCAGATCGCGGACTAATTGCTCACATGCTTGAAAATAAGACTCTACTTCTGCTTGACTATTGTAAGTAATCGCATAAGCTAGATCAGATGCATAGCTTCCCAAATTAATAGCTTTTGCTTTATCCGAAAAATAACTTTTTGCTTTTGCAGGATCGTTTGAAAGCGTAACAATGTATCCGGCATTAATGTTAGTTAGCATTTCTGTCAGCTCAAACATTGACGGTAAAGGATAAGCAAATTGCTGAATTTCCTTTTTAATAACTTTCTGAGCTTCTTTAGCCTCTTGTCTTTTTTGACTATTCGAGCATGATTGAATGCTTACCATCAAAAGAAGCACAGCTAATAAGCCTGTCATTCGTTTAATTGTCTTCATTTCTGTTAAGGGTATTAATTTCGTTCTTTTTTGTTGTTGTTTTTATTTGATTTCTATTGTTATTATTTTTACTCTACAACTTAATTAAGCGGATAAACTCTTCTCTTGTTGCAGATCGCTCGAAAGCTCCTGTGAAATCAGAAGTTGTGGTAAGCGATTCTTGTTTTTGCACCCCTCTCATTTGCATACATAAGTGTTTTGCTTCAATAACAACCGCCACACCTAGTGGGTTTAGAGTATCTTGAATACAATCTTTTATCTGCATAGTTAACCGTTCCTGCACTTGCATTCTCCTGGAAAAAGCATCTACCACCCGAGCTATTTTACTTAAGCCGGTGATGTATCCGTTGGGAATATACCCTACATGTGCCTTCCCGATAAAAGGCAACATATGATGCTCGCACATAGAGTAGATTTCAATATCTTTCACAATGACCATCTGCCGATATTCTTCTTTAAACATGGCATCGCGGAGCATTTGTTGCGGATCTTGCTTATAACCCTGTAAGAGAAACTGCATAGCCTTAGCCACACGTAAAGGAGTCTTTTCTAAGCCCTCCCTCGTTATATCTTCACCTGCCAGCTTTATGATTTCCGCATAATGCCCACTCATTTGCTCGGTGGTGTTATCATCATAGCGATCTACTCTTTGATAACCGCCTTCTTGCTCATTATATAATACTTCCATTGCTATTATTTGTCGCGAGTAAAAACCCAATTATCACCTTTGCTCAAATCATTATTAAAATAGTAGCCATCGTAGTCGAAAGCTTGCAATTCTTCGGGTATTTGTATCTTATTTTTAATCATAAACCTACACATCATACCTCTAGCTTGCTTGGCATAAATGACAATTGTTTTATACGTCCCGTTTTTACTATTTTTAAATTCGGGTACAATAATACGACCTTTTAATTTCTTTTTATCAATTGCTTTAAAATATTCATTGGACGCTAAATTAATTAAAACTCCGTCATTTTGCCCCAAAAGTTCATTTATATGCAATGTTATACTCTCTTTCCAGAACTCGTAAAGGTCTTTCTTTCCGGAAACGCTCAATTTTGTACCCATTTCCAAACGGTAGGGCTGAATTAAATCTAATGGGCGGAGCACGCCATACAGACCGGATAATATCCGCAGATGATTTTGTGCGAATTCGAGCTCTTGATCATCAAAGCTTTTGGCATTCATACCTCCAAATACAGCTCCATTGAAAGCCAAGAGCGATTGCTTAGCATTTGTTGTTGTAAAAGGTGTTTTCCACATAAGATTTCTACTTTCATTTGCCATTGCTAATTCAGAAGGAATTCCTTGAAGACTCATTAAATCACTTGCTTTCAATTGTTTTAATCGTTGATTAATAAGCTCTGATTGTTTTAAAAACTGGGCTTGCGAAAAATTTGACGTAGAAGCAGGAGTTTCAAAATCGAGCAACTTTGCCGGCGATATTATGGCTATCATAATGTTGTCAATAGGTTTTTATAGCAGAAACAACAAGTTTCTGATTAAGTAGTTTACATCAGTCATAATTCGACAAATTTAAACTTTAAGTTAATGATACTTTGATTTCCTTGTGAAGGATAAAGCATATTTGGGGAATATTAACATCGGTAAAGCAACTCCCACTGCCAATAAGAACAGTGTAGTACTTGTAATGATACTGTTGGCGAAGAACATCTTCATAAATTCATTCTGGAGTTCCGGATCATTTGAGTTTTGCATAAACATGATCAATGAAAAAACCATATTATAGGCATACTTTCCGGGAATCATGGGTAATAATGCAGGTATGCAGAGTACCGTCATGGGCACTTTATTATACTTACCTAAAGCCATACTTCCGAATCCCACCACAAGAGCTCCTACAAACGACGAGACAGAAATATCTACTCCCGCATAATTCATTAAACAGTAACGCACCACATGCCCGGCTGCCGACAGCAAAGCAATAAATTTAAAGCTTCGAATCGGAGGATTTGAAATGGCACCAAATCCCATGCCGGCAATAGCTGCAAAGAACATATCTAGAATAATATTCACTCCTATCATAATAATCCTCCCTTAGTAATGATTAAAGTTAGCCCCAAACCGAATGCCAAACAAACAATGATGAGCAAACCGTTAATCAAGCGTGTAATTCCGGTAAGCACATGTCCTTCAATGGCATCTATTACCCCATTAATGAGAGGAACTCCCGGCACTAAAAACAAGACGCTGGTGGCTAGAGCTATTTCAGATGTTGTATTGCAACATAAGGCAACCGATGTGAATATCGACGCCACAAAGGCAGTTAACAATACTTGCAGATAATTATTAAGCCGATGTGCTGCCAAGAAACCTCGAAAATAAAATGCAACAGCCGTCGCTAAAAAAACGATAAGTATGGAAAGCGCATCACCGCCAAACAATTGACAGAAGGCGGCATTGGCAGCACTTGCCATTAACAGCGTGTTCACTCTGCTTAAGCGTGGTGTTGAAATAATATGTTCGTAGCGATGAAGCAGCTCTTCGAAATCTATTTTTTCATCATAGCAAGTCCAACTTAGCGAACTTAAGCGAGCATTATGCTCAAAGTTAATCGGAAGATGCTGTACTTCAACCGTTTCTGTGGTTTGTAAATGCAAATCGACATCTTTCACTGTGCCGATGATATGCTGTGTAAATACACAAAGTTCAACGTCATAGCCATACGCTTCGCCAATTCTTCGTGTGTTGCGAATAACCCGTGAAGTATGCACTCCGCACCCCATAAGATGCGAAGCATAACTCAACAGAAATTGAGTTATAACATAAAGTTTTTCATTATCGTTTTCTTGCATAAGGTGATATAAGTTGCGATTACCCTCAAACATAGTAAACAAAATTTAAATTACAATTTATTGAATGAGCAAAAAAACGAGGGGGAAAGCTTGTCGGATTAGCCTCCCCCTCTCCTTTCAAGATAACAGTATATATTAATTACTCGAATTAATCATTTTAACCAAAAATTAACATGCAACATCTATTCTTAGATGCCTTTGGTGCACAAAAAGCATCGTGCAGCCTGACAAGCAGCTCATAAACTTCATATAAAAGTAAAAACAAACAAAAGTGTGTTACAATCATCATTTAAGCTCCATTCCCCGAAAGCTCAAAACTATCATACATTGGCAGGTCTCCTGACTTATCCTACTTAAAACAAACCTTCCCATGTAAAAACACAGTGGTTATCGGGTATCGTTTTAAGCTTGCATAGGATTCACAGTAGCGGGTCTGCTCAGGATTCTCACCTGATTCCCTCTTCGTCATAATTGCCTGAATAGCAATACTGAACCAACGTTCTGCAAATATAGTTGATTTTGTATTGGAATAGCAAGCTATTTTGCTCAGATTTTTTACGATTGATTATTTTTTCAGCACACACCTTCTTAATATAATGTGCAGACAGGTATAATTGTCTTCATTCTTAATCGAGAAATAGCAGAAAATACGCTCGGCAGACTCATTCCTGCCTGAGATTTCATACGAAAAATGCAATGTGTTTAATTTATGTATTAATAACAGATTGAAAAACAACTCAGCGTCTTCATTCTATTCGAGAGAATAGTTAGAATATGATTCAAAAAATGAATATCTCGATGAAACACACGCTAAAGAACAGAGCACAACAATCTGTGAAACAACAAATTAGAAATACCATTTATTGTAAAAACAAAAAGATGCAGAACATGAGCCAAATGCAGGATGGCAATAGACATAAGCTCTGTTTTCCGCAAACAAAGAAAAGGTGTCGAGATGCCAATTTATTTTATTATATTTGCCTTGTTATTTTGTTTTCAAAAGCAAAATAGACTTTCATATAAACATATTTTCAACTCGATATATGAGCGAAGAATTAGAAAACAAATCAAGTAATTATGGTGCTGACAGCATTCAGGTTCTTGAAGGATTAGAGGCAGTGCGCAAGCGTCCTGCCATGTATATTGGCGATGTGAACGAAAAAGGCTTACACCACCTTGTTTATGAGGTTGTAGATAATTCTATTGATGAAGCTTTAGCCGGCTACTGCAACAACATTGATGTTTTTATTAATGAAGACAATTCAATCACAGTCTGTGATGATGGCCGTGGTATTCCAACCGAAACCCACTCTAAGGAGAAAAAATCAGCTCTTGAAGTTGTTATGACTGTGCTTCACGCCGGTGGTAAGTTCGATAAAGGATCATATAAAGTTTCGGGAGGATTGCACGGTGTGGGTGTTTCATGTGTGAATGCCCTTTCAACACACCTAAAAGCTGAAGTATATCGCGAAGGTAAAATTTGGAATCAGGAGTTCAGTATCGGCAAGCCGCTTTACGATGCAAAAATAGTTGGCGAAACCGATAAAACAGGAACAACTGTAACCTTCAAGCCCGATAGCGACATATTCTTAACCACAGTATATAAATATGATATCTTGGCAGGCAGATTACGCGAACTGGCGTTTTTGAATGCCGGTGTAAAGCTTATTCTTACCGACCGCCGCGAAAAAGATGAGGAAGGCAATTTCCGTACAGAAATTTTCTATTCCGAAAAGGGTTTAGCCGAATTTGTTGATTACCTTGACGGCACTCGCGAAAAACTCATTGAAGAGGTTATTCACATTATCAATGAAAAAGGAGAAGTTCCGGTAGAAATAGCCATGAGCTATAACACGTCATTCTCTGAGAATATTCATTCTTATGTAAATAATATCAACACCATAGAAGGTGGTACTCACCTAACCGGTTTTCGCCGAGGATTGACTCGCACGTTGAAAAACTATGCCGATAATTCAGGCATGTTAGCAAAATTGAAGTTTGACATTTCAGGAGATGACTTCCGTGAGGGACTTACAGCCGTTGTTTCTGTGAAAGTGGCAGAACCTCAGTTTGAGGGTCAGACTAAAACAAAACTAGGAAACTCTGAGGTTTCGCTTCCTGTTGATCAAGCTGTGAGCGAAATGCTTAACAACTATTTGGAAGAGAATCCGAAGGCTGCCAAAGCCATTGTAAACAAAGTGATTCTTGCTGCTCAAGCTCGCCATGCCGCTCGTAAAGCTCGTGAATTGGTGCAACGTAAAAACGTGATGACTGGTGGTGGTTTACCGGGTAAGCTTGCCGATTGCTCAGATAAAAACGCTGAAAATTGTGAAGTGTATTTAGTGGAGGGAGATTCGGCAGGCGGAACTGCCAAGCAAGGTCGCGATCGTAAATTTCAAGCCATCTTACCCCTACGCGGTAAAATCTTGAATGTGGAGAAAGCTCTTCAACACAAAGTATTAGAAAGCGAAGAGATTCGCAATATATTCACCGCATTAGGCGTTACTTTCGGAACTATTGATGATGAACGAGCAGTTAATATTGAAAAACTTCGTTATCACAAAGTTATTATCATGACCGATGCCGATGTTGACGGTGCACACATTGCTACGCTGATCATGACATTCTTTTTCCGCTACATGCGTGAAATTGTTGAAAATGGCTATTTGTATATTGCTACTCCTCCGCTATACTTGGTGCGTAAGGGCAAGAAGCAAGAATATGCTTGGACAGAACAGCAGCGCCTACAGCTAATTCACGATTGGAACGAAGGCAAAGAAACCGGTGTTCACGTGCAACGCTATAAAGGTTTGGGTGAAATGAACGCCGAACAGCTTTGGGAAACTACCATGGATCCGGAAAGGCGCACACTTCGTCAGGTAACCATTGAAAATGCTGCTGAGGCCGATCGTACTTTCAGCATGCTGATGGGTGATGAGGTTCCTCCTCGTCGTCAGTTCATTGAACAAAACGCTGTTTATGCCAATATCGATGCTTAAGCATCTTTCTTTGATATAAGAACCAAAGCACCCTTAGTTAACTACTCCGGGTGCTTTTTTTATTAAACTTATTATTGAACCTACATATATCATGAAAAACATTTGTGTATTCGCATCATCATCTGATGCATTAAAACAAATTTACAAAGATGAAGCACTCTTGCTTTCTCAACTCTTAGGCGAACATCAGCTCAATTTAGTAAATGGTGGAGCTAATGTCGGGCTCATGGAAGAGATGCTCAAAAAGGCTCAGGCATGCGGGGCTCAAACCATTGGCATCATTCCCGAGAAAATGGAAAAAGTAAACCTAATCTCCTCACATATTGATGAACTCATCATAAGCAGCGATATGAAAGAACGTAAGGCCATCATGCGCCAACGCTCTGATGCCTTCATTGCTCTTGCCGGTGGTTTTGGCACATTGGAAGAAATTTTAGAAGTTATTACACTAAAACAGTTAGACTATCATAACAAGCCGATTGTGTTTATTAATACGAATGGTTTCTATGATGATTTATTTCGTCAATTTGAGAAATCTTATGAAGAAAACTTTGCCAAGCCGGTTTATCAAACATTATACCATATAGCCGGCAATGCACATGAAGCCATGGAACACATATTGAACTACACAGAAAAGACCAGAGTTTCCAAATGGTTTGAAGTTCCTAATAACTCGTTAACAGAATAGCATTTTTTTGCATAATTTATTCTAAATGCTATTTTTGCTACCATTCAAAATCTAAATTCCCTTTATGCATCACGGAGATCCGTTAATTACCAATGATGCCGTAACACTCGGTATCTTACTTGTCATGCTTGGTGGTATTTTTTATACCAGCTCACTTAAAAACTCCATTTTCACCAAATTCTACAAAGTAGTACCCATGCTTTTGCTGTGCTATTTTTTGCCTAGCTTGCTCACTACTTTCGGAATTGTTGATGGTGCAAACTCTAAATTATACTATATGGCTTCGCGCTATTTGCTGCCTGCCAGTTTAGTATTACTCACCCTAAGCATAGATTTAAAAGAAATATTTAAACTTGGGAATAAGGCAATTATCATGTTTCTTACGGGAACAGTAGGTATTATTATTGGCGGACCAATAGCCATTTTAATTGCTTCCGCCATTAGTCCTGATTTAGTGGGAGGAAGCGGACCTGATGCTGTTTGGCGAGGAATGACCACTATTGCCGGCAGCTGGATTGGCGGCGGTGCAAATCAGGCTGCCATGTATGAAATATTTAAACCCTCGGATGCTTTATATTCCGTGATGATTACCATTGATGTTTTGGTTGCCGAAGTATGGATGGCATTTCTATTGATTGGAGTGGGAAGACATAAACAAATTGACCATTTTTTTAAAGCCGATGCCGGATCTGTGGAAAGATTGCGCGACAAAATGCATGAATTCAGTCAACGCATAGCTCGTATTCCTTCAACCACCGATCTCATGGTCATTCTAGCTATTGGATTAGGTGCAACCGGACTCGCTCATTTTATTGCCGATTGGATTGCTCCATTTTTGGCTGCCCATGATTCTTCGGGACTCATGCAAAAGATGAGTTTAACATCAGGATTCTTTTGGCTGATTATTTTATCTACCGCTTTTGGCATTCTACTCTCTTTTACCAAGCTAAAAAGCTATGAAGGTGCCGGAGCTTCAAAAATTGGCACGATATTTATTTATGTTCTTGTGGCAACTATTGGTATGAAAATGGATATCACCCAAATCTTTAAACACTTCGGTTTATTTGCCGTTGGTGCTATTTGGATGTTGATTCATGTGCTGCTCATGTTTTTTATGGCATGGCTGATAAAAGCTCCATTCTTCTTTTTAGCCGTAGGTAGTAAAGCAAATATCGGAGGGGCTGCCAGCGCACCCGTTGTAGCCGCAGCCTTTCACCCGTCGTTGGCCCCTGTCGGGGTTCTTCTTGCGGTATTGGGATATGTGCTCGGAACTTACGGTGCATGGCTTTGCGGATTACTTATGCAAGCAGCGTCAACAATGTAAAATCTAAAATAAAAGGGCTGTCTGAAATTTATCAGACAGCCCTTTTATTATAATGCTTACGCCTTACTTGGTTATAGCACAGAGTCCTTATCTTTCAATATTTTCTGAAGCAACTCTAGCCATATCTTTTGAACACACACGCTAACTGAAGTGCTTCATAGTCTTACTTGCCAGCAAGTTCTTTAATAAATTATTTTAATTTAAAACATTCCAAAATTATAAAATACATATTTATTTTTTAAATCTCAGAAAAAAGTTTTAAATAGATAACCGAACTCTTGTTTTTTTTATATAACTTCGGAAGACTAATTTCAACAAAGTAGAAATGTAATTATGAAAAATTTTATTCAAACAAAGCACATTTTATTTGCTTCCCTCATTTTGCTAGGGGGGGGTAATTTCTTGTTCCTCTGAAGATGTAGGAACATTAAATGTTGAACCAAGTATTTCTAATAGAGTTAGGCTAATAGAGAATACCGATGTTCTTCCCTACATATCGGAGGACATGAAAAAGACAATAGCAATGATTGATACGGTTAAAGGAGCAATTCCTATTGAAAAATTGCTTTCATACAATAATAATCTTACGCCTCTTTCTGCAGCGTCGAAACCAAGTTTAAGCACTCGAGATATCTCCGGCATACATGATGATGGTACGTTTACTGTTGCAAAGGGTTATTCAAACAAGACCATGCTATACTCCGGAGTTAAAACAACAATAAGTACGGTGCAGGCTGCTAATTTTGGTTTTAAAACCGGCACCTATTACATTACGTGTGAGGCTATAAATGCTTTGGTTGCATATGATGATTCAGAATGGGAGTTCACTCCATTCATAGATGATAATGATATGGTGGGAATTGATCCTAATGATTTATCGAAACGCGGATACTATTTCGAAAAAATGCCTAGACAAAGATATAATCTTACCACATATTTATGGGGTCTTACAAGTAATGCCTCAACTCCGACTATGCCTGATTGGTGGATTCCTATGAATCCGAATGACAAGCAAACACTGTATCCTACTGTTACCCAATTAGCCAAGCAGCTTCAATGGAGATTTTTTTCTGAATAATACACTTACAGCAATAAGAGATGCTTGATTGCATCTCTTATTAAAAACACTATTATGAAACTTATTTATTCTTTATCCATTATCTTTTTAATATCTGCATTGAGTAGTTGCAGTAAAGATCCCGGCGACCCCACCCCTATACAGCCGGAGCCTCAGCTAGCCGTATGCTATTCATTTGAACACAGTAATGATAGCAAGCTAATTGAGGTCGGCGACACTATTAACATGACTTGGACAGATTCTATTACTGTTTCAGTGGAAACCGGTGATAGTTTATCAATTAATGACTTAGTATTCGATTGTCCGGAAGGAATAAATAGCACCGATAAAGGTAAATATCAGTATCTAATCTCACCATCTGTGTCGGGTTTATTTCAAGTAGTTGTACTCATCAACACTTCTGATTCTGTGGTAGTCGATAACTCATTCTATATAAATACACCCATAGTAACCTATTCTTTAGAAAATAGGAATGTCATGGATTTTAGCTATACAATTGATGTTGAGGATAACGAATTAAAAACAAAAATTTTAGATGATATCAAGCACGATGGTATGTCTTATCTCAAAACGATAGATCTCACATGCAATTCTCTTACTAGCGGCTCATACCTAGGCGTTGTTATACGATATAACGATACCATTCCCGGAAAATTCACCTCAACAAATACATTAGACCTAGAAGACTTTACTCTTGCCCATGATGGTTTTAATTACTATGCCACGTTACCCATTGAAAAAGAATTTTCTGACGGCAGTGCCTTTTGCACTTTTAAACAGAACCTAACGAAAATGTATCAACAAAAATATGATTCTCCGGATATAAAAGAAGTAAGTATTTCAACATCTCATTTGTATCGAAAGAGAACAAACTAGAGATCGCTACTCACCAAACTATTTTTAAATTTATTTATCTAAATGCAATTAATCACTCTGCGCCATGAAAAACATAAAATTCATATATTTTCTTTTGTTTCTCTTTTCTATTGCATTCAGTAGTTGCAATAAAGATTTAGATGAACCGACATCTGAATCTACGAATCATTTACGTCTATATTATTCGCATAATGATGATGAGAAACTGATCAAACCGGAAGATATTATCGATTTGACTTGGCTAGATACCATTCGTGTTCGTATAAAATCAGAAGATCCTTTTAAAATTACGCAACTCTTGCTAAACTGCCCTGAAAGCGTGTATAGAACAAACGAGGGTAACTATCAATATACCCTTTCTGCTCCCCAATCAGGTCTTTTCGAAATAGATGTGTGTGCAGTATTGAGGGAAGAAGATGGGAGTGCAGATAGCGGCGTGTATGAAACTATAGATAATTCATTTTTCTTGCATGTACCCACAATAGATTATTCACTTCAAAGATATGCTCCAACCGAATATGTAATTGATGTTGAAGATAGTGCGCTAAAAGCAAAAATACAAAGCGATTTGAAACTTGATAGCTTATCTAATTTCAATACAATAAATCTTAGTTGCAACTCCCCTAGTGGAGGCGCATATCAAAGCCACATCGATAACTCAAGCAATGTCATTACCGGAGAATTTACATCAACAGATGTATCAAATTTAACTGATGCAACATTCATATATAATGGTTTCAAATACCCATTTTCTTTTTCAGTAAGTGATTTATTTTCTAATGGAGATGCTTATTGTGTTTTAAAACAGAACCTAACGGAAATGTATCAACAAAAATATGATTCTCCGGATATAAAAGAAGTAAGTATTTCATTTAAAGTATTCCGGCATAGACTGAATTAATTACAAATCATATTCATCTCGGTTTTATAATCTATCTATTTAACAGCTGAAAAGTTCTTTCCTAGTGTTATGCTCTTTAACGAAAATACTAACTTAGCCGTTCAGATAAAATTTATATGAGCGAATTACAAGTGTACCGAGCATCGGCAGGAGCAGGAAAAACATTTCAATTAACCGTTGAATATTTAAAAATTGCTTTGCAGTCAGAGTATGCCTATAAAAATATTTTAGGTGTAACTTTTACGAACAAAGCAACTTCGGAAATGAAAGGCAGGGTGCTTTCCGAGCTTTTCAAACTATCGAAAGGTGAGCAAACGGCCTATCTGGAGGTTTTACTCGCCGATAAAAGTCTTAACTTGTCTGCCGAGCAAATTAGATTGCGTTCACACACTACTCTTCGCCGCTTGCTACATGATTTTTCTCGATTTTCCATCAGCACTATCGATAGTTTCTTTCAACGCGTAATCAAAGCCTTCAACAAAGAACTGGGCATTAACGAAAACTTTCAGATTGAATTAGATAGCGATGCAACTCTCGATGAAGCTGTCGATCAAGTTATTTTATCTATTGACAATGACAAAGAACTTTTCTCTTGGATAGTCCGATTTACAGAAAATAATATTGAAGATGGAAACAACTGGTCGGTTAGGGGTGAGATCCGCTCTCTTGCCGGAGAAATTCTAAAAGATATATTCAGAGATAATGCTGATGAACTATTTGAGAAAACCAAACAAAAAGGAATACTTCAGGAGTATCTCAAAACTCTACAAGCTATTGTTTCCAAATTTTACAATCAGGTTAATGAGATTGGAACAGCCGGAGAAAAAGCATTAGCTGATGCTAATCTCACACCTGCAGACTTTGCCGGAAAGTCGAGAAGTGTAGTCTCCAACTTTAAGAAAATGGCAACGGAGCCGTTTACAAATAAAACGGCTACCATACAAAATTGCGCCGACGATTACACTAAATTGCTTGGAAAGCACTCTCCTGCAGAAGCAGAAGTTATTGCCCCATTGCTAAGCAAACTTTTTCACAACTATTTAGCACTGCTTGAACGAGAAGAAAGCCGTATGCTCTCTGCAAATTTAATTCTGAAAAACATATACACTCTAGGAATACTTATTCATGTTCAAGAACGAGTCCAACATATATCTCGCGATAATAGTATGAATTTACTTTCTGAATCGGGAAAGTTGCTACAACAAATTATTGACAATTCTGACACTCCTTTTATATATGAGCGAACGGGTGTTTACTATAAGCATTTCATGATTGATGAATTTCAAGATACCTCTGCCCTGCAATGGAGTAATTTCC
This sequence comes from Mangrovibacterium sp., assembly GCA_047975205.1. GTDB lineage: Bacteria > Bacteroidota > Bacteroidia > Bacteroidales > Prolixibacteraceae > JBKEDC01. The sequence continues at coordinate 188,248 of JBKEDC010000043.1, forward strand.
GCCCATTATTAGGTCATTCTTTAGCCGAAGGAAATTTAGCAATGCTCGTGGGAGATGTAAAACAAGCCATTTATCGTTGGCGTGGAGGAGATTGGCAACTTTTAGAAAATCAGGTGGGAGAAGATTTTAAGTTTGAGGGTGTTCAGATTCATCAATTAGAACAAAATTGGCGAAGTAGCGGTGAGATTATTCGCTATAACAATTGCATATTTCAACTTGCACCTCAACTCCTACAACTGCAATTCAACAACCAATTGGCTGATGCCGGTATTCATCCTGATGATTATAAGAATCAGATTCATCAGATTTATGCCACCGGATTGCAACACATAGGACAGACGAAGCTAGTCAAATCCGGCTATGTGCAAATGCGCTTTCTTCCAACAAAATTTTGCGATGGACTTCAGGAAGAACGCACAACGCTTATCTTAGAAGAATTGATAGAACACATTAAAGATATTCAGGACAGAGGGGCTAAAGCCTCAGAGATTGCTGTTTTGGTGCGCAAAGGGAGAGAAGCTGTTTTGGTAGCCAATTATTTACTGGAACAAAAACTATTGCTAGGTGAAAATTCGTCATACAACTTTTCTATCTTATCGAGCGACAGTCTTCTTGTGAGTAATTCGCCTGCTGTTTGCTTCTTGATAAGCCTACTCCGACTAATTAATAACCATAAAGATCAAGTAACAGCCTCCTATGCCAATCATCAGTTTTACGGAATAATTGAACCGACTCTACAAGAAAAAGGTATAACCATAAATTGGAATAATGTGTATGAAAAAAACAAAGATTTTTCCAATTATCAGAGTAGCCATACAGAACTAACCGATCAATTTGAAAACTTAAATGTAGAGAGTAATTCCTTTTACGCTTTCTTACAAAGTGATTTCATGCAAAAAGAATTAGGTAGCAGAAACCTGCAAGAAATAGTATTCAAATTAGCCGATTTTTTTCATCTTTTCGATTGGAGCAGCGAGCTTTCTTACATGCAAGGTTTTATCGACAGTGTTTCCGAATTTCAAAAACGGAAAATATCTGACCTCAATTCATTCTTAGAATACTGGGATGAGAAAGGGAAAAACAAAACCATCAGTGCTTCTGAAACACTTGACGCTATTCGCATACAAACAATACATAAATCGAAAGGTCTAGAATATAAGTTTGTGCTCATTCCATTCTGCGATTGGGCATTGACAACTGCTAGTGCTCGCCAAAATCCTATCGTATGGTGTAAACCCAAAGAAGAGCCCTTTAATCAATTGAATATTGTTCCGGTAAAATATAGCAAAGACATGAGCAATAGCATTTTCAAAAATGAATATTTTCAAGAAATGCAAAATATGTATATTGAAGCCCTAAACATGCTTTATGTGGCATTTACTCGCACCAGAACCGAACTCTATACATGGTCAACATATAATGAGAACTTATTTGATGCCAAAAAAGATAACGAGATAAAAACAACAGGCGATCTATTAAAAATGGTACTCGAAAATGAAGCTACTTACAGTTATGATAACAAAGAAGAAATGTGTTGTAAATTACATGCAGGATATCATAACGACAAAGAATTGTTTGAAAGTGGCTCTAAAGCTACATTCACCGGCAATAACGAAGCACAGGCTTCGGGTCTAGAGATAACAAGCTTTTCATTTCAAGATTTCGATGATTATCTCAAACTCCGAAAAAACCACGAAAACTTTTTCACTCAAGACAGTAAGCAAGAACAAAGCGTAAATCGAGGAAAAGTAATCCATGAAGCTTTAGCTCAAATTAGAACCAAGGATGAGTTGCCCAAAGCTTTACAAACCTTGCATCATAAAGGATTGTTCCCCAAAGATGAAATGGATACTTACACACAACAAATTACTAACATGCTTGATGATCCGGAAGTAACCCACTGGTTCGACGGAAGCTATAAGATTCTCAATGAACGAAGCATATTGTTGGGAAATACTCAAGGAATTCGTCGTCCGGATCGTATCATGATTAAAGGAACACAAGCTATTGTAGTTGATTATAAATCTGGGGAATACGAGATTGAAAAATATCACAAACAAGTTGCCGAATATATGGTGCAACTTCAGGAATGTGGGTTTGAAAGCGTGACAGGCTATTTGTGGTACACCAAGAATAATAAGCGTGTAGCTGTGAATTTTCAACAACAAAAGAACCACCGAAAATTATAATTTTCGGTGATTCTTTACTATTCCTTTATTTGATAATTTTGATCTATTAGAACAGTCCGGTAATTCTACCTTCATCATCAATATCAATTCTTTCAGCTGATGGAACTGCCGGAAGTCCCGGCATTCTCATAATGTATCCGGCAATTGGCACTACAAATCCGGCACCTGTGTTTATTTCAATATCCCTTATGTTTATGGTGAAATCTTGAGGTCTTCCTATAAGCTTAGGGTTATCAGAAAATGAATACTGGGTTTTGGCAATACATATACTCAGCTTGTTGAGATTCATTTCATCGATAATTTTTAGCTTCTTTTTCGCAGTATCGCTATAGTTCACATTCGATGCACCATAAATGTGCCGAGTTACCTTTTTAATCTTTACATCAATCGTATCCTCTTTGACATACATAAATTCTACCGATGATTGCTTCGATTTATCACAAGCATCGGCAACAATGGCTGCAAGTTCTTTAGCTCCATCGCCGCCTTTAGCCCAAACATCTGCAACCTCCACTTCAACGCCTAAATTTTCACAGTGTCTTTTTATGAATTCCAATTCATCATCGCTGTCACCGGAAAATTTATTGATTGCCACAATTGGAGTCAGTTTGTATCTCTGAACATTTTCTATATGTTTTTCCAGATTGCACATTCCTTTGCTCAATGATTCTACATTTGGCTCATGAATATTATCCAGTGCATGCCCTCCGTGGTATTTCAATGCCCTAACTGTTGCTACAATCACCACAGCATCAGGAGATAATCCTGCCGATTGGCATTTAATATCTAAAAATTTCTCTGCTCCGAGATCGCAACCAAAACCGGCTTCCGTAACCACATAGTCAGACAAGGTGAGTCCCATTTTTGTAGCGATTACACTGTTTGTGCCTTGTGCAATATTAGCAAAAGGCCCCCCATGTATGATTGCCGGATTATTTTCTAAGGTTTGCACTAAATTAGGTTTTAATGCATCTTTTAACAAGGCTCCCATAGCACCATGTGCTTTAAGGTCTTTGGCATAAACCGGCTTTTTATCTTTTGTGAATCCTATTAGGATATTTCCCAATCGTTTTTTTAAGTCTGCATAACTTTCCGATAGGCATAGAATAGCCATAATCTCGGATGCTGCCGTAATGTCAAATCCTGTCTCCCTTGGTATCCCCGAGGTTGTTCCTCCAAGTCCGATCATTATATTTCTCAGTGCTCTATCATTAACATCGAGCACTCTTTTCCACAAAATAGTTCTCGGATCAAGATCTAACGAATATTTTTTACTTTGCAGGTTATTGTCAATTATCGCCGACAATAAATTATGAGCCTTCTCTATTGCTCCAAAATCACCTGTAAAATGCAGATTGATATCTTCCATCGGCAACACTTGTGCATACCCTCCGCCTGTTGCTCCACCTTTCATACCGAACACTGGTCCCAACGATGGTTCTCTCAATACCACAATTGTTTGCTTACCAATTTTATTCAACCCCTCGCTCAATCCGATTGAAACGGTTGTTTTACCTTCTCCCGGAGGCGTTGGAGATATAGCAGTAACCAATATCAGTTTTTTGCCTTTCTGTTTATCTGAATTCAAAATGGAGAGCGGAAGTTTTGCTTTGTATTTTCCATAACATTCAATATCATCGGTCGATATCTCCAACCTCTCAGCTATCTCATTTACATACTTCATCGTTACTTTAGCTGCTATTTCCTGATCTGTCATAACTACTACATCATTTATTGGTGCGTAAATTTTACAAAGATATAAAAAGGAATGGTAAAGAGAATCAACCATCTATTTAACATTGTATGTTCTGTTTCATTACTAAGCTTTTAACGAATAAATTTACACATTCATTAGGCTAAGTTATTGATTATTAATTTTCACGCTATTATGATGCAAGATACGCACACAGTAAGTTGATGAATCTATTATATGCACCCATGAATAAGCTAACAAATCATAAGATAAGTTTATGCGGAATTTGTATGATATATTTCGTTAACTTTGTAAGCGTCAAAATTGTAAAACTATCTATACATTATTCAAATGAAAAGAGACCAAGCCGTTTTCGATATTATCGAAAAAGAAAAAAAACGTCAATTAAGTGGAATTGAGCTTATCGCCTCTGAAAACTTTGTAAGTAATCAAGTCATGGAGGCCATGGGTTCCGTGCTTACAAACAAATATGCCGAGGGTTACCCGGGAAAACGCTACTACGGAGGATGCCAAGAGGTTGACAAAGTAGAACAATTGGCTATCGACAGGTTAAAAGAACTTTTTGGTGCTGTATATGCTAATGTACAACCTCATTCCGGAGCACAAGCTAATGCTGCTGTGTTGAGCGTCATTCTAAAACCTGGAGATACATTCCTAGGCTTAGATTTAGCTCATGGCGGACACCTTTCTCACGGTTCTCCCGTAAATTCATCGGGTATTCTTTACAATCCGATAGCCTATCATGTGCAAGAAGAAACAGGCAGAGTAGATTATGATGAAATTGAGGCTTTGGCTCGTGAACATAAACCAAAATTAATTATTGGCGGAGCTTCAGCCTATTCTCGAGAATGGGATTATGCTCGTATTCGTAAGATTGCCGACGAAATAGGTGCTATGTTCATGGTTGACATGGCTCATCCGGCAGGTTTGATTGCTGCCGGCTTATTGGAGAATCCGGTGAAACATGCACACGTAGTGACTTCAACAACACATAAAACATTACGTGGTCCTCGCGGTGGTATTATCTTGATGGGCGAAGATTTTGAGAACCCATTTGGTTATAAAACACCAAAAGGTGAAACTAAAATGATGTCGGCAGTAATTGATTTCGCAGTTTTCCCCGGACAGCAAGGAGGACCTTTAGAGCACGTAATTGCAGCTAAGGCTATTGCTTTCGGCGAAGCCCTTGATCCCGGCTATAAAACATATCAATTACAAGTTCAAAAGAATGCCAAGGTTATGGCAGAAGAATTTGTAAAGCGTGGATATAAAGTAATATCAGGAGGTACTGATAATCATTCCATGTTGATTGATTTACGCACTAAGTTTCCGGATCTTACAGGTAAAAAGGCAGAAAATACGCTTGTTCTTGCCGACATTACCATCAATAAGAATATGGTTCCGTTTGATACTCGTTCTCCGTTCTCTACTTCAGGATTGCGCGTCGGTACAGCAGCTATAACAACTCGCGGATTGAAAGAAGACGCCATGGCTACAGTAGTCGATTTAATAGATCGTGTATTGTCAGATATCGAAAATGAAACTGCCATTGCAGAAGTTAGAGCAGAAGTAAATAAACTGATGCAACACCTTCCCTTATTTGCTTGGTAATAAAGTTAAAATACACATAACAAAGGCAGCATTAAAATGCTGCCTTTGTTATGTGTATCTATCTGATAATGCATTATTTCTTCAACTTATCCATAAAAAGACCAACGACTTGCGTAAACGGATAACTACTGTAATCTGCAGATAAATTTCCACAAATACTCACAACTAACTTTTCTTTCGGATTTATAATCAACAAAGAAGCTCCACCTTCTACTTTTCCTCGCAACATGTATATCAAATCGCCTTGATTATCTTCAGTCACTTCTATGCCCATGCCCCAAACACTTTTATCTCCGTTCAGCAACTTATTAGGCTCTAAAAGCTGATGATAGCTGTCGGCAGAAAGCACTTCATGATTCATCAAGGCTCTTCCCAACTTATTTAAATCGTCAGCAGTCGACAAAATACCCAAAGCCGGAGCCACAGTATTAATGTTCCCATCTTCAGCCGTATATACTTGTGCAATGGAATTACGAGCATATAAAGAAGCCTTGTTCTTAATTACAAATCGGGGATAATCAAGCTGAGTTTCCGATAGACCGAAAGGAGTTAGGACCTCACTCTTGAACAATTCGCGATAAGTTTTACCGCTAACCTTTTCTGCTGCTTTCGCCAACATACAAGCACCCACTGTGTTCTCTGCAAAGTATTGATTAACCTCATATTTCAACTTATCATGCCGATGAGCAGCAAGCAACGAATCCAAATTAGCGTATTTTTTAACGGTAGCTTCTCTGAATAAATCATCAGTGTATAAGTCTAAACCGGCAGAATTAACAGCCAACTGATATAGACTAAAAGACCATTCCGGATTAACCTCTGCTGAAACGTAATCCGTATATTTTTTACTTAAATCTATTTCACCACGCTCTTGCATTCGAAGCAGTAGCAAGGAAGTGAACAGTCGAGAAGATGTTCCGATTCTAAACTTATATTCCGGTTTGACCATTGTTCTCAATTCGGCATTAGCATACCCTAGTCCTTCCGACCATACTGTTTTATTATCAACCGATACGGCTATGGAGAGCCCAGTATGGCTTATTAATAAGTTAACTGCCAATAAGTCTCTAGATTTTAAAATCTCATCCTTATAAGCACGGTCTAAAACCACGCGCGAATCTCGTTCTACTCTCTTTGTGCATGAGCCCAAAAACAATACCAAAAACAGAGTTCCGAATATAGCCGACCTCCCTCTTAAACTTTTCATAATTCTCATTCTTTATTTATCGATTTAATAGTTTTATAGCTGCATGGCTTGTGGGTCAAACAACTTTTTATCTTCAATGTGTATAATGCGTGCCGTGTTTTGCTCTATGAGTTGGTAATCATGAGTTGCCATGATAATCGTAATTCCTTGTTGATTTAACGCTTTAAAAATCAGCATAAGTTCTTTTGCTGTAACCGGATCTAAATTCCCGGTAGGCTCATCGGCCAAAATTATTTGAGGTGTGTTTAATATGGCACGGGCAATGACAATGCGCTGTTGTTCACCACCGGAAAGCTCATGAGGCATACTTTTCTTCTTATCCTCCATACCTACTTGCTGCAACACTTTATTAATACGGTTATCTATTTGCTTAGCTACAGTCCAATTTGTTGCCCGAAGCACAAACTCTAAATTTTCATACACATTCCTATCAGTCAGTAAACGAAAATCTTGATAAATAACACCAATGTTTCTTCGCAAGAAAGGAACTTGCTTTTCTCGCATGGTAATCAGATTATAAGAGGTTACTTGTACCGTTCCTTGCTTGATTTCCAATTCTGCATTAATTAGCTTGAGTAAACTCGATTTTCCACAACCCACTCTACCAATAATATACACAAATTCACCATACTGTACGTCAAGATTCACCCCTTCCAATACTAAATGCTCTTGACGAAAAACATTCACGTCCTTAATCGATATAATTGTTTGATCACTCATTTTCTTCTCATTTAATTGCTCTACAAAATTAAGTTTTACGGCTTGCTATGCAAATGCAATTGTAAATACATATACTCAGCGTAGCATATTCTTGTAAGAATTTTAGCATTACAAATCTCAAAATAGAGGTTATTTTGCCGGAATTTTATATTAGTAGAAGAAAAAGCAAGATGAAAATAAAAAATAGCTTCGATATAAACAACTCTTCTCAAAAGTCTGAACAGAGCTTACTCCAAATTACCCCGATAGACTTAAAAATATGTAAGCTGTGTTATTTATATCGAAGCTATTTTTTATTTTCAACTTTATCTTGCATTCGTCAATTGATTTTTAACTTTGCGTTATGACTATATACGACGAAAAATATCTGAATAAAACTTTCTTGAGCACAGAAATTCAAAATAACGAATTCGACGGTTGTTCCTTTGTAAATTGTTCTTTTGCTGAATGCCGATTAGAATTCTGCGATTTTATAAATTGCAGTTTTGAAAGCTGCGACTTCAGTAAAGTATTTGTGAATGATTGTGGACTAAAAGATGTACAATTTGAATCTTGTAAACTATTAGGTTTCAACTTCAACCATTGTAAAGAATTTCTATTTCAAGTTAATTTCTTAAACTGCCAACTTGATTATGCCATATTCTCGAAATGCAACTTAAAGGGAACGATTTTTAAGGATTGCATTATTAAAGAATCCGATTTTTCTCAGTGCAACCTCACTCAAACTCAATTCATAGAAAGCGTTCTGAGCGGAAGCTTGTTTGACGGATGCCAAATCATAAAAACCAATTTTCAATCTGCTATCGACTATACCTTAAACCCCAATACTAACCTAATCAAAGGGGCTTTATTCAGTTCGAATAATTTAGAAGGCTTGGTTCGACACATTAACATTAAAATAGATTAAATGAATACGCGAGAAGATAAGATGGAAGCCTTCGGAAGGTTGCTCGACGTGATGGATACCTTACGAGAAAAATGTCCTTGGGACAGGGAACAGACCTTTCAATCATTACGCACAAACACTATTGAAGAAACTTTTGAGTTGTGTGATGCCATACTCGATAATGATATGGAAGAAATTAAAAAAGAATTGGGCGATGTGCTGCTTCATATTGTTTTTTACTCTAAAATGGGTGAAGAACAGAAATCTTTCGATGTTGGAGATGTTATCCATGCATTGTGTGATAAGCTCATTTATCGCCATCCTCATGTGTATGGCGAAATTGATGCCAAAAATGCTGAAGATGTCATTCAAAATTGGGAACAACTTAAATTAAAGGAAAAAGGACGCAAAAAGAAAACAGTGCTCGAAGGTGTTCCCACCTCTCTCCCTGCCATGGTAAAGGCTACTCGTATTCAGGAAAAAGTAAGTGCTGTGGGTTTCGATTGGGAGGAACGCAAGCAAGTTTGGGAAAAGGTTAAAGAAGAATACAACGAAGTTCACCAAGAAATAATCAAACAAGACAATGATAGTTTGGAAGCCGAATTTGGTGACTTATTCTTTTCATTGATAAATGCAGCCCGATTATATAACATCGACCCTGAATCAGCTCTTGAACGTACCAATAAAAAATTTATTAATCGCTTTAATTATCTCGAAACTCAAACTATAAAACAAGGACACGACCTCCGTCAGATGCCATTAAAAGAAATGGATAAATATTGGGAAGAAGCTAAAAAATTTGACAGATAAAATAACTCTAAATCTGATTATCAATATATTACAATATAATATTGTGCACTATATCTCCAAATTGTGTTCGTTCTTTCGCACATAACGTGAGAATTTAGGCTAATCGCTCCAATTCTCATCGTAGGAAAGGTATGCTTTGCCGAAATTTGTTCCGTTCTCATTCTATGATGGATAGGGCGTGCTAAAATTATCTTAATCCTCATCGCTAAAATGCACAACAATATCCTGATTGCAACAATCATTATATTGTTAGAGGTTCTCTTTGATAAAGCTACTTATCCAAATTGTAAACAACAAAATATAAAACTATGATAGATTTTTGGTTAGTTCGGCACGGAGAAACAGAAGAAAATATAAAGGGAATATGCCAAGGACAAACACCCGGAACCTTAACTACAAATGGGTATATGCAAGCTAAAAAAGTTGGCGAAGCATTGCAAGACATCAAATTTCAACATATTTATTCCAGTGACTTACTCCGAACGATGGAAAGTAGTAAAGCTATTGCAAATTTTCAGGGAAAAACTCAAATTATACCCACAAAGTTACTCCGCGAACGCTATTTAGCAAGCTGGCAAGGAAAAGCATTTCCGAAGGATTGGGATTGTTCAGACAGTAGTCTTCCGAAAGATGCCGAAACCTGCGAAGATTTGCTCAATAGAGTTCGAAAGTTTATGGCGATGCTCATTCTAAATCATAAAAATGAGGCAATGCTTGCTGTATCTCATGGCGGATTAATCCGAGCTTTTTGGACGGTGTTGCAAAATGAAAACCCGGAGTCATATTACCGATGGGAATCTCCTTTGAATACATCAATAAGTAGGTTCTCCATTAATGAAGGTGGCATTAGTAAGTGTTTGTTCAAAAATTCGATTGAACATCTGGACTGTAATTTTGAACTAGATAAAAATGATATCACTTGGCAGTTATAAATGAAGCCTATTAAAGTAACCTGAAACGGGCATTTGATTATAGAATCTACATTTCGTTTAATATTAAATCAGATTAAACCACTTGCGAGATCGAACTATTAAAACTATTTTTCAACGAATTTGAACAAGTTAATTCATAATCTCTAATTACTGCCTATCTTTGTGGTCTAATCTTAGGAAATAGAAATCAATGAAAAGAGTTGTTATCGGATTATCAGGAGGAGTGGATTCTAGCGTAGCTGCATATCTGTTAAAAAAACAGGGATATGAGGTCATTGCTTTGTTTATGATTAACTGGCATGACAGAACCGGAACGTTAACAGGTCAATGTACGTGGGAAGACGATGCTCTAATTGCAGAAATGGTAGCTAAAAAATTAGATATCCCTTTTCACGTGGTTGATTTGAGCAAATACTACAAACAGCGAGTAGTCGATTACATGTTCGATGAATACAGTAAAGGCCGCACCCCAAATCCGGATGTGCTTTGCAATCGAGAAATTAAGTTTGATATATTCATGGACGAGTGCATGAAGCACAATGCCGATTTTGTAGCTACCGGACATTATTGTCAAAAGTCTGAATTCGTAAAAAACGAACAGATGATATATCAGCTACAAGCAGGTGCCGATAATAACAAAGACCAAAGTTATTTCCTTTGCCAACTAAATCAACATCAGCTAAGTAAAGCTTTATTTCCTATTGGTCATTTGCAAAAACCGGAAGTTCGTCAGATTGCTGCTGAACAAAGCCTACCTACCGCAACCCGAAAAGATTCCCAAGGTATCTGTTTTGTAGGCAAAGTAGATTTACCTACTTTTTTACAACAGCAATTAGAAGCCAAAACCGGAAATGTCATTGAAATTCCGACTTCATTTATAGCAAAAAAGAAAAGCATAGAAAAAACACCCGATAACTTCAAAAAACTTTGTTTTGAGTTTCCATACAAACCATGGAATGGCAAAGTGATTGGCGAGCATCGTGGAGCTCACTTCTACACTATAGGACAACGCAAAGGATTAAATATAGGTGGGCACGAAAAACCATTGTTTGTTTTAGCAACTGATGTTATTCGTAATATTATTTATGTGGGAGAAGGCTCGGAACATCCGGGATTATATCGTTATGGCTTGTTTATGGAGAGTAACGAAGTGCATTGGGTTCGGGAAGATTTAAAAATGGAAGTCGGAGAAGAACGAGCCTATGATTTGCGCATACGGTATCGCCAACCCTTAGAAAGAGCCAAACTCTACTGCAGAGAAGAGGGCACTTACATTTTGTTTGAAAAAGAACAACGAGGTATAACCTCCGGACAATTTGCCGCTTGGTATAAAGAAGGCGAACTCATCGGTTCCGGGACTATAAAATAAATGAATATATAGCCCGATAAACAAATATAACGAAGGCTATCACCAACAAGCAATCACAATCATGATAAAGTCAATGACGGGCTACGGAAAGTCCGAATTCGAAAGCACAAATAAAAAGATTACCATTGAGGTAAAATCATTAAACAGTAAAGCACTGGATTTAAATACCAGAATAGCTTCTGTTTATCGGGAAAAAGACATTGAAATTAGAAAGCTTATTGCGGAAAAAGCTATGAGAGGCAAAGTGGAATTCTCTTTGTACTTCGAAAATTTAGGCACTATCGGCAAAACAAGTATTAATGAAGACATCGTAAAAACTTATTATGCGCAACTGAAAGACATACACAAGCAAGAACACGGCACAGGCAGCGATGTCCATTTATTAGCTGCCACACTTAAACTCCCTGATGCTTTAAAAACAGAGCTGGAAAGTATTGACGAAAACGAGTGGGAAGGTATTCGAAGCCAAATATTAAAAACTTTAGACGCTCTGAATGATTTTCGAAGTCAAGAAGGTATTTCCTTAGCAAAGGACTTAGATTATAACATTAAGCGTATTCAACAATTATTGAGTGAAGTTAAACCTTTCGAGGAGCAACGAATAAACAACATCAAGCAACGGCTTACCGACAGTTTGAAGGAGTTGGAACTGAATGGGAAAGTAGATCATAATCGTTTTGAGCAGGAGCTTATCTTTTATTTGGAGAAACTCGATGTTAATGAAGAAAAAGTACGATTAGCTCAACACTGCAACTACTTTTTAGAGACGATGAACACAGAGTCTGACAGCATAGGTAAAAAATTAGGTTTCATTGCTCAAGAAATCGGCAGAGAAATTAACACATTAGGAAGTAAATCCAATGAAAGCAATATGCAACGTATCGTTGTGCAAATGAAAGATGCTTTAGAGCGAATTAAAGAACAAGTGCTCAATGTGCTTTAGAATACACGTCGTTCTATCATAATTGAAAACAGTTAAAACACACCTATCAATTAGCAATTCATGAAAGGTAAACTTATTATATTTTCAGCACCATCAGGTTCCGGAAAAACAACCATTGTGAAACACTTGTTAAAGCAGGGCTTGAACCTTGAGTTCTCAATATCTGCAACCAGTCGTTTGGCTCGCCATACCGAAACCCACGGAAAAGACTATTACTTTTTATCTTCCGAGGAATTCAAAAACAAGGTAAATGCCAATGAGTTTCTAGAGTGGGAAGAAGTATATCAAGGCACTTGCTACGGCACGCTAAAAGCAGAAGTAGAACGTATAAGAAATCAAGGAAAACACGTGCTATTTGATGTTGATGTTGTGGGAGGTGTGAATATCAAGCAATTTTACGGAGATGAAGCTTTAGCCATATTTGTGCAAGCCCCATCGGTAGATGAATTAGAACGCAGGCTCACCGAACGAAGCACCGATTCGGCTGAGGTTATTCAAAAACGCATAGAAAAGGCTGAGTTTGAATTAAGCTTTGCTCCAAAATTCGACCATGTGCTCATCAATGATCAATTGGAAGTGGCTTTGCACGAAGCAGAAAAAGTAATCCGTAATTTCATTAAAGCATAATTATGAAAGTAGGTTTATATTTTGGAACGTTTAATCCTGTTCATGTCGGACATATGGCTATTGCCAATTATATGCTTGAGTTTACCGAAATTGAGCGTCTATGGTTTATCGTATCGCCTCAAAGTCCGTTTAAACGAAAGAAGAACTTACTCGACAACTACCAACGGTTAGAAATGGTACATCGTGCCATTGGTAATAATCACAAATATAAAGCCAGCGATATTGAATTTAAGCTACCCAAACCGTCATACACTATCGACACCCTAGCCTATCTTACAGAACTTCATCCGGAACATGAATTTTGGCTTATCATGGGAGAAGACAACCTGCAATATCTCCATAAGTGGAAAAACTATGAGGTTATATTAAAGCATTATCATATCCTCGTTTATCCACGTTCCGACAGTTCTACCCCGAAAGAATTTCAGCACCATCCTCGCATACATAAAGTAGATGCCCCTCTTATGGAGATTTCGTCCTCTTTTTTAAGAAATGCCATTCAAAACGGGAGAAATATTCAACATTTCCTTCCATTTGCATCTTGGGAATATCTAACAGAGATGAATTTCTACAAATAGCTTAAAAACAATACACCCCTTCCTCATTATCAATAACGGCATCCGATTGCTCTGGCTCATGCTTTTCTTAAGGAAGAATAGCAAACTATTATACTAGCTATTGCTTTTATCGGAAGATAATCAACACAATTTATTCTCGTTTCTATGTTTAGCTACAAATAAACATAGGCATCAACACTAATCCTGACTTTTATTAATGAGAAATGAGCCAAAAACCTCTAATTATGAGTTTTCTCTAGAAATACTAGCACACATACATCTAGTAATCAGCCAATTAAATAAAAAAAAACACACCTTATTACTACTCTTTCAAAAAAGATAGGATATACTTATTACCAAAGCTAATGAATGGAGAGGTTCGGGTAATTGAATAAAAGAGCAACGAATTACGTCATATCAGAATAAAACATTATTTTTATGAACGTAAAATAAATACATAAACAATAAATTGAAATATTATATATTGTTCCGCAATAGACGCAACGTAGATATGCCAAAGTTGGGCGTATCTACAAACCAATCACCAACCCCCAAGTGAATGATAATAATTAATAAATTCAAAATAAATATTGCATACCATCTACCCGTTTGCCCAGTTGGAATTATGGATGGAATGCCGCATATTTTATTACCATTTGTACCCAACATCGGGAACATTGGTTCGGGGAAATCGTATCTGATACAGACGCATTGACATGCGTCTTATTAGGAGAAATCGTAAATACCGAGTGGTTGAAAACATTTGAAATGCGACCGGATATGAATTTATGGATGGGTGAATACGTAATAATGCCTAATCATTTTCATGCGATTATCGGCATAGGGGAAAATAAATATAATACCTCCATCGTACAGACGCAGTGCATTGATTCCAATTCCGTACAGACGCAATGCATTGCGTCTCTACAACAAAACCAATTTGCCCCACAATCCAAAAATTTGGCATCCATCGTTCGTGGATTTAAAATCGGGGTGACGAAAAACACCCGCAAAATCAATCCCGGATTTGCATGGCAGGCACGTTATCACGACCATATTATTCGCGATGACAAATCTTACCAACGAATATCAGAATACATTGTAAATAATCCGTTGAAATGGACGGAAGATAAATTTTATGATATATCAAAATAAAACACTATTTTTGATTGCCTTGTAAAAGACCGTGCTCGCGAACTACGCAAAGCAAACAACTTATCTGAGGTACTTTTGGGAATGAGGTCAAGAATAAGCAATTCAATGGTCTTGATTTTGATCGATAGTAGGTCATTGGAAATTTGATAGCTTTAGAGTGCTATTGACTTACAGTTTCCGAAAAAGTATCTTCCAAGAATAATAACAATACTTAAAATATTGTTAATACGCCAATAGATATACCGGGGTTATAACATTCATATATTCAGCAAATTATCCAACAAAACAATTCACACACAAAGGTTTAGTTCAGTTAATTGCAATCGATTGCAATTGGGATATTTCATGCCAACGATTATATTTGTCTTAACAGAACAGAAACACATAATTAATAATAATACATACATGCAAAAAATTAACGTACTTATTGCACTCATCGTGCTGACAATGAGCTGTACTTCAGCTTATGCCATTCAAGATGAAAAGAAATGGGCTGAAATTTATGAAATAATTGACAATATTAATACCCCAAACTTCCCCGATGTATCTTACAGCATTACGGATTTCGGTGCAGTAGGCGATGGTCAGACATTAAACACGCAAGCCATTAATAAAGCAATAGAAGTTTGTAGTGCTAACGGCGGTGGCATAGTTATCGTTCCTAAAGGAATTTTTCTAACCGGAGCTGTTCACCTTAAAAACGATGTGAACCTACACCTTACCGATAATGCCACCTTAAAATTTTCTACCAATCCTGCCGATTATTTGCCTCTAGTGCACACACGTTGGGAAGGCAATGACGTAATGAACTATTCCCCTTTGATTTATGCTAACGGACAAACCAACATTGCGGTTACCGGGAAAGGGGTACTCGATGGCTCGGGAAGCAATGAAGCTTGGTGGCCTTGGAAAGGGAAAAAACAATATGGTTGGAAAGAAGGCACTCCAAGCCAACTGGATGCGAGCGTTGGTCGTTCAATTCTCGATACTTGGGAAAAATCGGAAGCTCCATTATTTGAGCGTCGTGCCGGTGACGGTTATTATTTACGTCCGCAATTCGTGAGTGTTATTAATTGCTATCGCTTCTTATTAGAAGATGTAAAAATTATCAACTCTCCATTTTGGGTGGTTAACCCTATTCTTACTAAGGATATTATTGTGCGTGGCATTCATATTGAAAGTTTAGGACCAAACTCTGATGGATGTGATCCGGAATCTTGCAAAAATGTATTGATTGAAAACTGCATTTTTGATACCGGAGATGACTGCATTGCGTTGAAATCAGGTAGAAACTCTGACGGAAGGAAACCGAATGTTCCGGTAGAAAATGTACTTATTCGCAACTGTAAAATGTTGGAAGGCCATGGAGGCGTTGTATTAGGCAGTGAAATATCGGCAGGTTGCAAAAATATTTTCGCTGAAAATTGCGAAATGAGTAGCCCCGATTTAGATAGAGCTGTGCGTATAAAAACAAATAGTCACCGAGGAGGAACAACCGACGGCGTATATATTCGCAACATAAAAGTAGGACAGGTAAAAGATGCCGTTGTGCGTATAAATTGTTCTTATGATTTAGGAAGCGAAGGACACGAGGGCGAATTTCCACCCATGGTTCGTAATGTTTATATTTCTGATATTAATGCTGATATGACCGGAAAAACACAAGCTAAATATGGTTTGCGCTTAGTTGGCATAAAAGGGAAAAATGCGGTCGAAAATATATATATCAGTAATTGCAATTTTAACGGGGTTGATAAGATCAGCGATATTAAAGATATCAAAAACCTGAACCTTGAAAATGTGGTTATCAATGGAAAAACAGTGAAAAAATAAATATCATATGAAACTTAAATTCTCAGCCTTGCTGGTTGCTGCCGGTCTTTTGGCATCGTGTAGCAACACCACCGGTCAATCATTTGAGAACACTACTTCTCATAATGCTTCAGAACTTCTGATTGAATTAAACTCTCCGGAAGTGTTAGCTCAGGCAAATTCGCTTGCCGAATTTAAATTAATGGATGGTTCTACGGAGCTTCCTTATGAGGCTATTAAAGAAAATGGCAAAATAGTGAAGCTATTGACACAGGTAAACTTACCGGCTCATGCTCAAAAAGAAATTTGCATTGAAGAAGGAGTCCCTATGCCTGCTGTTAAGAAAACTCAGGCTGAAATATCAACGGCTCAGGGTGGTGAATGGAAATGGGTAACTAAACGCAATGGAAACGAACAATGGGAATATCAAGGAACAACTTCTTGGAAAAATACCAATCATTTAGAGGTTGCTCCTCAACATTGGGATCACTCTTTTGATATTCGTTATGAAGGACCGGGTTGGGAATCTGATAAAATCGCTTATCGTTTCTATCTTGATTGGAGAAACGCATGCGATATCTTTGGAAAGTTAGTAAGCACTCCTGTTCTTCAAAAAATAGGGCTTGATGGTTTTGATTCATATCATAAAGTATCTGAATGGGGCGGCGATATCATGAAAGTGGGAACAGCTTTAGGTATAGGAACTATTTCTCATTGGTATAACAATCAAGTTCGCAGGGTAGATAGTGTTGATAATCGCGTATGCGAAATTGAAACTAACGGTTTATTGCAGTCTAAAATAAAAACAACTTATACCGGTTGGGCATATGATGGCGGAAAAACTGACCTAAATTCTGAACTTACCATCAACGCCGGAAGTTATCTTACCAAATGCCATTTAAACCTTTCAAACCCTA
This sequence comes from Mangrovibacterium sp., assembly GCA_047975205.1. GTDB lineage: Bacteria > Bacteroidota > Bacteroidia > Bacteroidales > Prolixibacteraceae > JBKEDC01. The sequence goes on from JBKEDC010000043.1 coordinate 205,697, forward strand.
TTAACAATATTGCAACGGGTATTATCAAAATGCCTGGCACGCAAGTCATACAAGGAGAGAACGGCAATTGGTGTTACTTTGGCACTTTCGGAGTGCAATCACTGAATAAAGATAAGCTTGGGCTTCTAATCCTCTATAAAAAATCGGATTTGCAAAAAGTTACCGAAGATAAATTGAATCACGTTATTGTTCTTACTCCCGAAAATGATGGTAAAGAATTAACTTATTACTTTGGAGGACAGTGGACTCTTGATTCCTCAAAAGTAAAGACACTTGAGCAATTTAAATCTTATGCTGAGCAACAAGTGGCATTATTAAACGTCGGATTGATAAAATAAAATGGCAATCATGGAATAAAAATAGCATCTATTTCAAAAAGTAAGTAGGTGCTATTTTTATTTCTCTTGCAGTCTAAAAAAATAATAACCATTCTATGTCTCTCATTAGAATACACATCTTCTTTTTGTTATCATGGCTCACCCCTCTGCTTGTTTATTCGCAGAATGAATTTCCGAGAGATACCGGCTTTAATATCCGGTCGAACTATATAAAGACTAAGAAAAAAATTCCTGAAGTAACTCCTGTTTCTAATGTAAAAAGCCCGAAGTTTCTTTCTTTATGGAACCAAACTTATCGCACACGGAGAAATAGGAATTTACGGATCGATATTTTTATTCCCAACCGGAAGGAAAATGAAACTTACGCTTGTGTGCTACTTATTCATGGTGGAGGTTGGCGTTCGGGAAGCAAAGAAAACATGGTACCCTTAGCTCAACAACTAGCTCTGAAAGGCTACGTAACAGCATCGGTAGAACAACGCCTTTCTATGGAGGCACCCTACCCTGCCGCTCCTCACGATTTAAAAGAAGCCATAAAATTTTTGAAGCACAATGCAGCTATTTATCGCATCGACACCACTAAAATGGCTGTGTTGGGAGCATCATCGGGAGCAACAATGGCTAGCCTAATGGCACTAACCGGAAACAATGCTAAATTTGATGACCCGCATAGTATATATCCTAACGTATCGGCAAAAGTGCAAGCCTTGATTAACATCGACGGAATTATTGACTTCCGTGCACCTGCTGAAACCGGAAATAATGAAAAAGAAGCAAGGAATCGACCTGCAACGTTATTTCTAGGCGAAAGTTATTTCAAAAATCCTAAACTTTGGGTTGAAGCCTCTCCTATCACTTATGCTGATGCAAGTTCTCCACCTTGTTTATACATTAATAGTACTTATCCTAGGTTTGCTTATGGCAGAGAACAACTATTTTCCATACTTCAGCAACACAGCATCTACCACGAACAGCATACTATATCAGGAAATATTGTTCCTCATGGTTTTTGGCTGCTACATCCTTGGTGCGAGGAAACACAGAAATACATTGAAAACTTTCTTCATCTTATCTTTTAATTTGAAAATATTTATATTTATTCATCAATCAATCTTAAATATCAACTTCTATGAAACTGTTTAAGCCTTATTTTTTCATACTTCCGTTCTTATTGCTCACTGCTTGCCAAAGTAAAAGTGGCGAAGAAGCTCCTGAAAATAGTGCATACTCAACAAAAAAAATCAAAATTTACCTTATCGGTGATTCTACTTGTGCCAATAAAGCCAAAAACAGACGTCCTGAAACTGGTTGGGGTATGGAATTTGGCAAATTCTTTAATGAGTATGCAGAAGTAGAAAACCATGCACTTAACGGCAGAAGCTCTAAAAGTTTCCGTTCTGAAGGTCATTGGACTGAACCTATTCTAAATAAATTACAACCGGGAGATTATGTTTTCATTCAGTTTGGGCATAATGATCAAAAGTTCAAATCGCCGGATAGATATACTAATCCTTTCACCGGATATCGTGCTAATTTAGAACGCTATGTAAATGAAGTACGCTCTAAAGGGGCACATCCGATTCTACTCTCATCTATTGTGCGAAGAAACTTCAATGAACATGGCGCTCTTATCGATACACATGGCGAATATCCGTTAGTTGTTCGATTGGTAGCTGACGATATGCATGTTCCATTCCTCGATTTACAACGAGCAACGGAAGAATTTGCTATAAATCTTGGTCCTGAGAAATCGAAAGCATATTGGAATCATCTTGAACCCGGCGAAAATAAAAATTATCCCAAAGGAGTGCACGACGATACACACCTTAACCAGAAAGGAGCCGATGCTGTTGCCCAAATGGTTGTGAAAGAACTCAAAGTACAAAATCTACTAGTTTCTTATTTAAAGTAGCTAGGTTTATAAACTCAAGATAGCACCGGAGCGGTTTGGATATTCAAACCGCTCCTTTTGTCTTAAATCTGAAAATAACACAAATTAAATTTTTATTCTTTCAGTAATATGTACATCAACAAGGTAAACATAAACATGGAAGTATCTAAGCATATCTTACCATGATATGTGCATCTAATAATGATTTAGATTGAATGTTATTCATTAAAACAATATGTAAATAATTTAATCTATGTTAAACAACATAGGTGCAATATTTTTATTTTCAAAAGATTATGCGTTATATTTGCATCCTAGATGATTTATATAACTTTTTTTTATCTAAAATAGTGTTGATTTGAATTGCAATTAAAAATGATCAAATTAGCCTATTGCAATTAACATATTTAATTAACAATAAGCTCAAATGAAAAGGGATTAAATTAGATAATAAAATATCAAACAATCAAGTTATATAGAATTAAAAAGACAACGATTTTATGATTAACACAAGTCATTATGCGTACAGAAGAATTTTACCAATCATTAATCGGACTACAGCAAAATTTGTATTATTTTGCGATAAGTCTGACATCAAATGAGGAAAAAGCACAAGACCTAACTCAAGAAACGATACTTAAAGCATTGTCTTATCATGACAAATATCGTGAAGACACCAATTTAAAAGCATGGTTATGCACTATCATGAAAAATACGTTTATTAATCAGTATCGTAAAGATGCCCGTCATATAAATATATTGGAAGGTGCCACAAACGAGTTTGAGAAACAAATATCTGAAACGAAATCTTTTCCATCACCGGATGCATTTTACTCTAGCGAAGAAATTAGCCGAAAGATCGAGAGATTAAGCGATGAGTTTAGAATACCATTCACCATGTTTGTTGATGGATATAAATACAAGGAAATAGCTGATGAACTGAATCTTCCACTGGGGACTGTAAAAAGTAGAATTTTCCTGACAAGGAAGAAATTAAGTGAACAGCTCCCTGAATATCACGAAGAATATTGTGTTTAAATTAGAACTAAACCCTCATTTTAAGCTAATATAACGAAGACCTTGAGAAAATTCTCAAGGTTTTTTTATACGTAAAATACTTTCTATAAAAGCCTAAGTTAGTTATCGTTTTTCAAGCATCCATTAGTAAATTCACTTTTTTTTGGTATATTACACTTTTAATTTTTACTAAGGCTGACTATCTCGTAAGAGAAAGGTTAAAATTGAAAAATTGCATAGTTTTTTAAATCAACTGATTTAACATTTTTAACATGAAATACTATTGTTAAAACAGTAGCTCAAGTAATTTTACGAACAGAAAACATTAACAACATAAATATCAAAATGGAACAATCAATTGACATTCGCGAACTAAACGAAAAAATAGAGCGAGAGAGCTCATTTGTAGATTTGATTAATATTGAAATGAGCAAAGCCATTGTTGGTCAGAAACATTTGGTAGAAAGTCTCATGATTGGCTTGTTATCGGGTGGACATATTCTTTTAGAAGGTGTGCCCGGATTGGCAAAAACACTTGCTATCAATACCTTGTCGAAAACGATAAGTGCCGATTTTGCTCGTATTCAATTCACTCCCGATTTACTGCCTGCCGACCTCTTAGGAACACTTATATATAGTCAAAAGACCGAGGAGTTTCAAATCAAGAAAGGTCCTATATTTACTAACTTTGTGTTGGCAGATGAGATTAACCGTGCTCCTGCAAAAGTTCAGTCTGCACTACTCGAAGCAATGCAAGAACGCCAAGTAACAATCGGAGATACAACTTTTAAGCTAGATGATCCATTCCTTGTGATGGCAACTCAAAACCCGGTAGAACAAGAAGGAACATATCCTTTACCCGAAGCACAAGTTGACCGTTTCATGCTAAAAGTCGTTATTGATTATCCAAAACGCGACGAAGAACGTTTAATCATTCAGCAAAACTTGCTCAAACAATACCCTGAAGCTAATGCCGTAATCAGTCCGGAGCAAATTATCAGAGCTCGTGAAGTAGTGAATGAAGTGTATCTTGACGATAAAATCAGCAAATATATTGTAGATATTGTGTATGCTACTCGTACCCCGGAAGAATGTAAGTTAGAAAAATATGCTGACATGATCTCATTTGGTTGTTCTCCTCGAGCAAGTATCAGCTTAGCCAAAGCAGCCAAAGCTTATGCCTTTATCAAACGTAGAGGTTATGTTATTCCGGAAGATATTCGTGCAGTAAGTATGGATGTTCTTCGCCATCGTATCGGATTAAGTTATGAGGCAGAAGCTAATAATATTACAACCGAAGAAATTATTACCGAAATATTGAATACTGTTGAAGTACCTTAGTGCCGGTTAAACTTTAAAATACAAGTTAGGTTGGTGCATTCCAACCTAATTTCAAAATAAAAATGATTAACCTACACAACTAATTCATACGATAAAGTGGAACATACTGATTTATTAAAACGGGTTCGGAAAATCGAAATTAAAACTCGAGGACTGAGTCGAAATATTTTTGCAGGTGAATACCATTCAGCCTTCAAGGGCAGGGGTATGGCTTTCAGCGAAGTGCGCGAGTATCAGTTTGGCGACGATGTTAGAAGTATTGATTGGAATGTAACGGCAAGATATAGCAAACCTTTCATCAAGGTTTTTGAGGAAGAGAGAGAGCTCACTGTTATGTTGCTCGTTGATGTGAGTGGTTCACGTAACTTTGGTTCTTTTGAAAGCTTTAAAAAGAATGTCATTACTGAAATTGCAGCTGTTCTTTCATTTTCAGCCATTCAAAATAACGATAAAATAGGAGTTATTTTCTTCTCTGATAAAATTGAGAAGTTTATTCCTCCTCAAAAAGGAAAGACTCATACATTGCGAATCATCCGTGAACTTATTGATTTCGAACCGGAAAACAGTGGTACGAATATTACCGAAGCTTTGCGATATATGACTAACGCCATCAAAAAACGATGTACTTGCTTCATCATTTCCGATTTTATTCAACAAGAACCCGAGCTAGACAAAGCTTTGGCTATTGCCAATAATAGACATGATCTTGCTGCCTTGCGTATATTCGATGAGCGAGAAGCGGAACTTCCCCCTATCGGGATGCTAAAACTGAAAGATGCCGAAAGTGGCGAATATATTTGGGTAGACAGTAGCAGCAAAAAGGTAAGAGCCCAATACAGCAAATGGTGGACAGAAAGCAATGCTAAATTAAATTGGTCTTTAACGAAAAGTGGCGTTGATTATGTTAATATTAACACCAAAGATGATTATGTAAAGTCATTAATGACACTCTTCAGAAAAAGAGGATAAGCTAGATGAAAAATAAGATGAAAAATATACGACTTATACTAATCCTATTTGCCTGTGCGTTGTTTGGAAGTTCTGTTTCAGCCCAAGAAATACGCATCAAGGCAAGTGTTGATTCTACGAATGTACTTATAGGAGATCAACTCCAACTAAAATTTGAGATTGAGCAACCTAAAAATCTTGAGATAACACTGCCTCATTTTACAGATACTATTACGAGTAGCATAGAAGTATCTGAACTACATGCATTAGACACCCTGTCTGTTAGTGACGATGAGATAGTCAAGTTTGTGCAAGGGCTCACCATACAATCTTTCGATACCGGTCTTAACACCGTTCCTGAGCAAAGCTTTAAATTCAAAATTGATACGGTTGAAAATGTAATAAAAAGTAATCTGGTACAATTTTATGTGCATGCCGGCTTTGAAGTAGATTCTACCAAAGGGCCTACCGATATTAAAGCTCCGTACAAAGCCCCCGTTAATTTGGCCGAAGCCTCTCCATACTTGTTAGGAATTATTCTCATTGCAGCCATATTATTTTTCATTTTCTATTACATCAATTACTTAGCGAGAAAACGCGCCGATAAAGTTGATGAAGGACCAAAAGAGCCTGCTCATATTATTGCTTTGCGTGAATTAGATCGGATTAAAACAACAGAGAATTGGAAAAATGAAGAACATGCCAAAGAATACTTTATTGACCTTTCTGACACTGTAAGAACCTACATTCAGAATCGATACGGTATAAATGCCATGGAGTACACCACTGTGGAGATTATGAATGCATTCAAATTGGAAAAAGATTTATTAGAAAAGAAATCGGGCGAGCAACTTAAAACAATATTAGAATTATCCGACTTAGTGAAATTTGCCAAACTCAAACCTCAAATAGAAGAGTGCGAACGAAGTTTATCGTTAGCGTTCTTATTTGTGAAAGATACCATGGTCTTTGAAACTGAAGTGGTTGAAGAAAAAACTGATAACGATGAAAACAAAGAAGAGGTCGAAGAAAACTAAATTTCTTCGAGAAAGCGTATAGCTAATCTTGATACTTTTCACACGTATTTAAACGAATTAAACATGATGCACGGAATAACATTTAAAAATCCGGAATACTTTTACTTACTCATCTTATTAATCCCGATGTTGGGATGGTATATTTGGCGATTCAGAAAATCGGGAGCAAGTATTCGGTTTTCGTCAATCAGCGGATTCAAAGGAATTGCTAAAGGCTGGAAACATTATTTGCGACACCTGCCATTTACTTTAGAATTAATTGGTCTTGCTTTACTTATTATAGCTCTTGCCAGACCCCAAAGTTCCAGTAGTTGGGAAAGCTCAACCACCCAAGGTATTGATATCGCCATTGCACTCGACATATCAACTTCTATGTTAGCGCAAGATTTTAGTCCGAACCGTATTGAGGCTGCTAAAGATGTGGCAACAAAATTTATTGCCGGAAGACCTAACGATAGAATCGGGTTGGTTGTATTTGCCGGAGAAAGTTTTACACAATGCCCTCTGACTACCGATCACGCTGTACTCATTAATTTATTCAACAAAATTGAAACCGGCATGATTGAAGATGGAACCGCTATCGGTAATGGTTTGGCAACAGCCGTTTCTCGATTAAAGGAAAGTGATGCCATCAGTAAAGTAATTATCTTGCTCACCGACGGCGACAATAATGCAGGACAAATTGCTCCGGCAACAGCTGCCGAGTTAGCGAAAACTTACGGTATCAGAGTGTACACTGTGGGAGTCGGAACAATGGGAAAGGCTCCTTATCCGGTTCAAACACCCTTCGGCATTCAACTTCGTGACGTTGATGTGAAAATAGATGAAGCCACGCTTCAAAAAATTGCAGACATTACAGGAGGAGAGTATTTCCGAGCTACAGATAATGCATCATTAACTAAGATATATGAACAAATTGATAAGCTCGAAAAATCAAAAATAGATGTAAAGGAGCACAGCAGAAAATATGAAGAATTTGGCAAATTTGCATTACTTGCCGGTTTAGCTCTTTTACTTGCCTTATTTCTTAAAATAACTTTATTCAGAAACATTCCTTAATCAAATAACTATGGAAATGTTCAGATTTGCCCATATTGAATACTTATATGCACTAGCCATTGTTCCTATCTTGGTTCTGCTATATATTATCATACGAGTACAACGAAAAAAAGCCCTGAAGAAGTTTGGGGAACCCGAGATTATAGAACAGCTGATGCCTAACGTAAGCAACAGCCGACCAAACATTAAGTTTAGCCTATGGATGCTCGCTTTAATCTCATTAATTTTAGCTTTAGCACAGCCTCAATTTGGCAGTAAGCTTAAAACAGAAAAAAGCAAAGGAGTAGAATTGATGATTGCTTTAGATGTTTCAAATTCTATGTTGGCTGAAGATATTCAACCCAATCGATTGGAACGCTCTAAACGAGCCATATCCGGCTTGGTTGACCGACTAAAGAATGATAAACTGGGGCTTATTGTCTTTGCCGGCGATGCGTACACTCAGCTACCCATTACCACTGACTTCTCATCAGCAAAGTTATTCTTAAGTTCTGTAAATACAGACATTGTGCCACGACAAGGAACTGCTATCGGAGCAGCAATTAAATTAGCTACAAATTCCTTCAGTCCTCAGTTTGAAGGCAATAAGGCAATTATTATAATTACCGACGGAGAAAACCATGAAGATAATGCCGTAGATGCAGCTAAAGCAGCCAATGAACAGGGCATAAAGGTACACACCATTGGTATGGGGCTTCCTCAGGGTGGACCAATACCAATGCATAATCAATACGGTCAAAAAGATTATCGCAAGGATAAAGATGGCAATACGGTCATCACCAAACTTAACGAGCCGATGCTGCAACAGATAGCCAAAGCCGGCGGTGGCGTATATGTTCGTGCGAATAATTCTCAAGTAGGATTAAACGCCATATATAATGAAATCGAGAAGATGGATGCCGGAGAAATGGAAAGCCAACGATATTCTGAATATGCCGACCAATACCAGTGGTTCATAGCTCTTGCATTATTCTTCCTCCTTTTTGACTTTCTAATTTTAGAACGCAAAAATAAATACCTTAAACACCTTAGATTATTTGGGAAAGATGAAAAAAACTAAAATAACTCACATTAGTTTTTGGGCTGTATTGTTCATCTTATTTACGATAAATACACAAGCACAAAACGAACGAAAATTCATTCGAAGCGGAAACCGACTATATGAAAAAGCATTGGCTGACACCACGAAGTTGGATACCATTAACTTTAGTAATGCCGAGGTAGAATATCGAAAAGCATTGGCAAAACGCCCCGATGATTTGAAATGGAAAACAAACTTAGGCAATGCACTATATAAGCAAATGAATTTTTCTGAAGCCGAACAAACATTTACCGACGTTGCTGAAAACAGCTCTGACAAATTAGAAAAGGCAAAAGCCTATCACAACTTAGGTAACAGCTATCTTTTCGATAATAAATTGGATGAAAGTATTGATGCATATAAAAATGCTCTGCGCAATAATCCAAAAGACTTAGAAACGAAATATAATTTGCTCTATGCTATGGACAAAAAGCATAAGAAAGAGCAACAACAGAAAAATCAACAAAACAAGGACAAAAATAAGGATAAGAATAAAGATAAAAACAAAAATAAAGATCAGAACAAGGATAAGAATCAGCAAGATAAGGATAAAGATAAACAGAACCAAGATAAGAATAAAGACAAAAATAATCAGAATAATCAAAATAAGGATCAGCAAAATAAAAATCAAGACAAACAGAATCAAAACCAACAACAGAAACAAGGCGACGGGCAGTCTGAGCAACAAAAAATTTCAAAAGAAAATGCCGAACGTATGTTGCAGGCCCTAGAAAACGATGAGAAAAAAACTCAAGACAAAGTGAAAAAAGCTCAAGCAGCTCAAGCTAAACAACGAACAACTGACAAGGATTGGTAATACAAAATACTTTAAAGTTTTAAGTCCTTAGTTGCCTAAAATTGTAGCGACCTCTTATCTTTGCAAAATTTTGAGGCTTAAACTCAAAGGGAATATTTCTTTAATTACAGTAGTACATATAACGCACAGAAAATAAATAAAAATGCTCAAAAGATTAATTCTTTCTATCCTAATAACATTTCCATTATTAGGATTTGCCGACGAAGTTAATTTCACCCTCAGTGCTCCTAATGTTGTATCGATGGGTGAACAATTTCGATTGACAATCGCATTGAACCAAGATGGAAAACCTCAACTTCCCAAGCTAACCGATTTTGATGTTCTATATGGTCCGTCAACATCGCAGAGCACAAGCATGCAGATTATCAACGGGAAGCGTTCTACCTCTCGCGAATTCTCTTACACCTATATTTTGCAGGCTAAAAAAGAAGGAACGTTTACCATTCAACCGGCTACTGTTGCATATAATGGTAAAGAGTATCAAACCAACAGTGTTAAGGTTCAGGTAGTAAAAGGCAGGAGTAATAGCCAAGCAAACAATTCTTCGTCAAGTCAAGAGAACTTTGACGAAGCAGAAATGAGTAAAGATGATTTGTTTGCTCGCGTTACATTAAACAAAACAAAAGCTTACAAAGGTGAGCAAATTATCGCCACTATTCGATTATATGCCAGCCCGAATGTACCCATTGCCGGATTTGGCGACGTTACGTTCCCCTCTTTTGAAGGATTCTATACTCAGGATATAGAAATGCCTAGCCAGGTGAATTTCGAACGAGAAGCATATCACAATAAAATTTACCAAGTCGGAACTATAAAGAAGACCATCCTGTTTCCTCAGCAAACAGGAACAATCAAAATAGACCCTTTTCAAATTGAATGCATTATCCGCAAACGAGTAGGTACGTCGCAAGGAGGATTTTTTGGAGGTATGTTCGATAATTACACCAATGTATCCACTAAAGTAATAAGTAATGCCGCTCAAGTAAAAGTGCAAGACATACCTAATGCACCGGCAGGATTCTCAGGCGCAGTAGGAGATATGAAAATGACAGCTTCTCTTGATAAAACAGAAGCTAAGTCAAATGATGCCATCACACTAAAATTGACTATTGAAGGTAGTGGCAATCTCCGCTTGATTGATGCTCCAAAAATTGACTTCCCCGATGATTTCGAGGCATATGACCCTAAGAAAACAGAAAATCTCCGTTCTACATCAAACGGGCAGCAGGGAAGCATTACATTTGAATACCTTATTATTCCTCGATTTGCCGGAAATTATACTATTCCTCCAATCGATTTCATTTCATTCAACCCTTCTAAAAAATCGTTTAGCACAAGTTCCGGCAAAGAATTTAAACTGAATATAACCAAAGGAAAAGATGAAGGTCAGCAAACCGTGATTAGTGGAAATACCTCATCATTTGCAAACAAAGAGGATGTAAAAAAACTGGGTAATGATATTCGATATATTAAGCAAGGTAAGTATGAGCTTAAAGAAGCAAGTAATACTTTCTATGGAAGCTTGTCTTTTTGGTTAATCTATATTCTTTCAACTCTTATTTTTGTAGTGATAACCATCATATATCGCAAAAAGCTGAAAGAAAATGCAGACATTGCTCTTTCTAAAAATAAAAAAGCGAATAAGGTGGCTAAAAAACGATTAAAGTTGGCGGCTAGCTTTATGAAACAACACCAACCAGAAGAATTCTACGAAGCTATCTTGAAAGCATTTTGGGGATACTTAGGCGACAAGTTGGGCATTCCTGTGGCAGAACTTACACAAGCTAATGCTGTAAAATCATTGCAAACACTAGCTGTTGATGAGGAGCTCATTCAAGAGTTTACTGATATTATAACCAATTGCGAATTTGCCAGATATGCACCTAACGCCAGCGATGCTGCCATTGAAGAATTATATAATCGCTCGGCTGAACTCATGGGCAAACTAGATAAAAAAATTAGATAGAAAAGATAAAATCGCATCTCATGAAAAAGATATTCCAAATATTATTTCTACTTAGCTTGAGCTTTTCTACCTATGCTCAGGAAGCATTGCTCGATAGTGCAAATCAAGCCTATATTAATCAGGACTACAACGAAGCCATCAATAAGTATCAACAAGTACTGGAAGGGAAAAAGGTTTCTGCTGAGCTATACTATAATTTGGCAAATTCCTACTATAAAAAAGGAGATTACACACAAGCTATATTAAATTATGAGCGTGCCAAACGCCTTGCTCCAAATGATGAGGATATTTTATTTAACCTCGACATGGCAAATGCTCATATTATAGATGACATTCAACCATTGCCCCAAGTATTCTTTATTCGGTGGTGGAACAGTTTGATTAATACTTTTACGCCCGACCAATGGGCTTGGGCAACTTGCCTAAGCTTTTTGTTATTCTTGGCAGGATTAGGCTGCTATTTGTTTAGTGCCTCATCTCGCAACAAACGACTGGGTTTCAGCTTCGGATTACTCATGGTGCTAATCTCGATTATTAGTTTTAACTTTGCGGCTACGCATAAAAAAATGCTTGCTCAGCATAGAGATGCTATTGTTGTTCAACCAACAGTAACCATTAAGTCTTCGCCATCAGAAGGAGGTACGAGTTTGTTTATCATTCATGAGGGGTTAAAAGTAGAGATTCGAGAAGAATTGGGAGAATGGCTTGAAATCCGCTTAGATGACGGTAACCAAGGTTGGCTTCAAGCAAGCAATATTGAAAGAATATAAATTAATATCATACAAAATGGCTTACAATTTACTGAAAGGAAAACGAGGAATCATCTTTGGAGCTTTAAACTCAGAATCAATTGCATGGAAAGTGGCTGAACGTGCACACGAGGAAGGTGCCACTTTTACGCTAACCAACACAGCTATGGCATTACGTATGGGAGAAACCCAAGTTTTAGCCGATAAATGTGGGACTCAACTCATAGCTGCCGATGCCACAAACGTAGAAGATCTTGAAAACTTGGTAAAAAAATCGATGGAGGTTTTGGGCGGAAAAATAGATTTTGTTTTACACTCTATCGGCATGTCGCCAAATGTTCGCAAAGGGAAAGCATATAGTAATTTAAGCTATAAGTTTCTAGATACAACACTTGACGTTTCGGCTATTTCGTTTCATAAAGTATTACAAACTTGCTATAAGTTAGATGCTATTAACGAATGGGGATCGGTTGTAGCCTTGAGCTACATTGCTGCTCAGCGTGTATTCGATGGATACAACGATATGGCAGATGCTAAATCACTGTTGGAATCAATTGCCCGAAGCTTCGGATATACCTACGGCAAAGCAAAAAAAGTGCGTGTAAACACAGTATCTCAATCACCCACTATGACTACTGCCGGTGCCGGAGTTAAAGGCTTAGATCGTTTATTGGATTACGGAGAAAGAATGTCGCCTCTTGGTAATGCCAACGCTTTAGATTGTGCTGACTATTGCATTACCTTGTTCTCCGATCTAACTCGTAAGATTACTATGCAGAACCTCTTCAACGACGGGGGATTCTCTTCGGTAGGTATCAGTGAAATGGCGTTAGCTCAATATGAAAAAGGATTAGACGATTAATCTCTTCCAATCATAAACTACAATAAAAACAACAAGGGCATTCCTTAGGAGTGCTCTTGTCGTTTTTTGCCTTTTAAGCAACTGCTCTTATTGCCTGAAAGGCAAAACCGCAATATCCCTTTCGGGACTGAGCTTGCAATTTGCAAGCGTGTGAAATCAAAATCTCACTTTTTAAACACCCTCCTGCTACCGTTTTGCCTTGCAGGCAAAAAAAGCAACAAGGCTACCCTGGTCATCAAGCATTCTAATTACTCGATCACCAATCACTTCGATATCATAGGTCGCTGAGCACTTCGGCTCCACTTCGTGAATGATAAGCAGAACTAAATTACAGTAAAACAAATACCATTTGATAACAAGCCCAAATAAACCCGGCGAAGCAAATATCATTTGGTAGCAAGTCAAAATAAACACAAGGAAACAAATACTATTTGGTAGCAAGCTCAAACAAGCCCTATTTATTAATCATCAATCCAAATTACACATGAAACAAATTCAGAAAGTAAACACCAACATTAGAGTCAGCGAGTTGGCAGGTATATACTGACCTTGCTCCAACTGAGGATGCCAACCTGCAAACTATTATGGATGGCAGCTAACCTAGCACTCACAAACGCTATTGAGCAAAACAAAGCCTTATCCGACCTTGAAGAATTCGATGAGAAAAGAGATGAAGCCTTCAAAAAGGCATATAATCTCCTAAAAGGAATGGCTGCACTAGAAGGAATCCCCGTGGAAGAAAGCGTCAGCATCATATTCAGCATCTTCAAAGAATATGGACTGAAATCAACCGGGCTGTCTTACAACGAGCAAACCGGTGCAATGAATTCGATCATTGAAGGACTCGAATCAACCGAAAACAAAGCTCACATTGCCAATATTACTTATTTAGAACCCTTGGTAGAAGAGCTGAAAACGGCACAGCTTAATTTTATAAAGGTCTACAGCGACTATGTCAGTCGGGTGCGTGAAGACAAAGAAACTCCCAGTGCAACAGCCCTTAAACCGCAGGTTATAGAATGCTTAAACAATAAATTGATACCTTACCTCAACATCCAAATTCTTTTCCAACCCGAACTCGAACCTTTTGCTGCCGAAGTAGCCATAGTAATAGAAAAGGCTAACAATACCGTTAAAGAACGCAGAAAGAAATAAACAATAAACTAAGCTCTTAAAACAAAAACAGCACTTCTGATAGAGGTGCTGTTTTAAGTTATATGCTAAAAGATTACTATTACTGTTGTGTTTCAAGCTTTTGTGCTGCTTCTCGCATTTTCTTCAAATCTCCAATGCTACTCACTCCTACTTTTCCTTTTTTCGATGGCACACCCAATTGCACAAGGTATAACATAGCTGCTTGTCGTTTATGATCCATGGCAAAATCAAGTGCTGTTTCTCCATCAACATCAACAGCCATAACATCAGCTCCGGCATCAGCCAAAACTTTCATATTATCTATTAATCCTTCTGAAGCCGCCATTAAAAAAGGAGTCCAATTTTCTACACTGTCGCCCAAATTTACATCAGAACCGGCATCAATCAACAGTTTGAGCATTTCCGGCGATGGTGCACTGCTGGCAAACATCAGTGCATTACGATTTTGGTCGTTTACTAAACTGACATCAGCTCCGGCATCGAGCAATAGCTTAGCAATATCTACGTGCATATTAAATGCGGCATACATTAAAGCTGTTGCATTGTCCTTACCTTTTAAATTAACATCAGCTCCGGCATCAAGCAATAATTTGGCAATATCTAAATGCCCGTTAAGTGCAGCATACATTAATGCCGACACACCATCTTGATCTTTAGAATCAACATCAAATTTTTTCACACCGGCTTCAACAACTTCTTTTTTACCGTCGAGAGCTGCCTGAAAAAAGGCATCATCAGCTTGTTTATGATTCTTACACGAGACGAAAGTCATAGTCAGTACGATAAGTACAGATAAAATACTTTTGTTTTTCATTTTAGTTATTTTAAAATTTATGTATTATTAGTTTTACGTATCATCAGTTGTATCTCTTTCCCCACCATGACTTCAAACGTGCCAGTATATTTTGCTCGCTTGGATTATGCTGCGGATGATAAAGTTGTTGTTCTTTTACCTCTTCAGGTAAAAACTCTTGTGCTGCAAAGTTACCCTCATAGGCATGCGAATACTTATATTCTTTACCATAACCTAATTGTTTCATCAGTTTAGTCGGGGCATTCCGAATATTCAGCGGAACTGCTAGATCACCGGTTTGCTCAACAAGTTGCATAGCTGCGTTTATAGCCTCATAAGCAGAGTTACTTTTAGGCGATGTTGCTAAATAGATGGCACACTCCGAAAGAATAATCCGAGCTTCGGGCATACCTATTTTATGCACAGCATCGAATGTTGATTGTGCCAGTAGTAGCGCATTCGGATTAGCCAAGCCAATATCCTCGGCTGCCAATATAAGCATCCGACGAGCAATAAATTTAATATCTTCTCCTCCAACAAGCATGCGAGCCAGCCAATACACGGCAGCATCCGGGTCAGAGCCTCGCATACTTTTTATAAACGCCGAGATGATATCATAATGCATCTCGCCGGCTTTATCATATTGCCGAGGACTGCTTTGCAATCGTTCAGTCACCTTTTCATTGGTGATGGTAATTTCATTGCCTTCCTCAGCATTCAGCACTACTTCCAATATATTTAGCAATTTACGTGCATCTCCTCCCGAAAAGCGAAGTAAAGCTTCATATTCTTGTAAATCGATTTGCTTCTTTTTAAGCTCCGTATCTTTTGTGAAAGCATTATGCAACAACTGCAATAAATCATCTTTTTCTAAATGTTTCAACACATAAACCTGACAGCGAGAAAGCAAAGGAGAAATAACCTCAAAGGAAGGATTCTCGGTTGTTGCTCCGATGAGCGTAACCGTTCCTTGCTCCACAGCTCCCAGCAATGAATCTTGCTGCGATTTACTAAAACGATGAATTTCATCGATAAATAAAATCGGGTTCTTGGCATTAAAGAATGCTTGACTTTGTGCTTTAGCTATTACCTCGCGCACATCTTTCACCCCCGAATTAATAGCACTCAGAATATGAAAGGGGCGGTTCAATGTGTTGGCTATAATCTTAGCCAAAGTAGTTTTCCCTACTCCCGGAGGCCCCCAAAGAATAAGCGACGATATATTCCCCGACGCTATCATTTTGCGCAGCACGGCACCTTCCCCAACTAAATGCTGTTGACCAATATATTCATCGAGATTACGCGGACGTAGTCGTTCTGCCAAAGGTGCTGTCATAGTTAATTACAATATCGTTTAATAATGTTGTAGGCACCATCTATTCCTAATTCACCTGCCTTGCTTAAGTCGGCTGCTCCCCCGTCAATATCATCTAAGTATATCTTCGTAAGCCCTCTGTTGAAGTAAGCCTCTGCCATATCGGGCTGTTTTTGCACTGCCAATTCAAAATAATTCAAGGCTTCTTCATATTCGCCCATTCTACAAAGCACATAACCCTTGTTGTAATAGGCAAAAGGAAAATCGGCATTCAATTTTATGGCTTTATCGTAATCTTTCAAGATGGCTTTATAATCATTTTCATATTTTGAATCGCCCATTGTTTCTTTACCGTTCACATTAGGCAGGGCTTCTATTTTCTCCACAATTTTTAATCGGCAGTTTGCCCGACTGAAATAAGCCAATTCGTTTTTATCATTCAGCTTGATGCTTTGCGTTAAATCGTCGATAGCAAATCCGTTTTGTTTATCTAGGAATTGGAATATACCTCGCGAAAGATAGTTTTCTGCCGACGGATTTATTTTAATCTTACCGGTGAAATAGTTTATGTTGGCGGAAAAGCTCTGCATGAAGTCTTCTTGCTCTAAATTATCGATAGTAAGTTGCGGTGTGTAG
Organism: Mangrovibacterium sp.; assembly: GCA_047975205.1. GTDB lineage: Bacteria > Bacteroidota > Bacteroidia > Bacteroidales > Prolixibacteraceae > JBKEDC01. The sequence goes on from JBKEDC010000043.1 coordinate 222,702, forward strand.
TTGTTGTATTTATTCAGCTCCTCTACCGTAGGACTGTAATACTGCAATCGATCATAATTAACTGAATTCTTCACAAAAGCACTCACACGGAATATATCTTGAATTTCGATGATTATATTTTTATTTTGCACCCTGCCGTCGGCAACTTCGGTATCTTCTAAATCCGGAATATTTCGGCTATCTGCCAACGAAAGGCGGAAACGACGACGAGCTCTCTCTTCTTCTTCTTGTGCCTTAGCTTGTGCCACACTATCAACCGGATTCACCTGAGCCATAGCTTGCCCATTAGCTCCTTGCTGCGCTTGGTTTGCTTTATTGCTACTTTGCTGTTGTTGTGCCAATTGCTCATCATCTAAACCTCTATGGGGAATATTGTAACGAGGATCCAGTTGTGCTGCTATTCTAAAATCTTCATCAGCACCTTTTTGCCCGGTAACTTCTTTGGCGATAGCCCGATTAAAGTAAGCATTCGGCATCGTAGGATTTAAATGCAATGCCATATCATAGTCCATGATAGCTCCTTGGTAATCTTCTAAACGTTGTTTAACCAAACCTCTGTTATTAAAAGCAAATGCATTTTCAGAGTCGAAGCGAATCGTTTGGTCGAAATCACGCAAGGCTGCCGCATAGTCGTCCATTTCAAAACGGGCTAAACCACGCAGTAAATAGGCACTGCTGTAATGCGGACGCATGATGATAATACGATTCAAATCGCGAATAGCCTTTATTTCATCTTTCTTGGCAATATAGGCATTACTTCTGTTGATGAGTGCATTCACGAAGTTAGGTTGTAGCTCTAAGGCTTTATCATAATCGGAAATAGCTCCGTCAATGTCTTTATTCGATATTTTAGCTATGCCTCGATTATTATAGATTCCCGAATTATTAGGTGACAAATCTAAAGCCTTGGAATAATCGGCAATGGCTTTATCAAACTTACCGATAGAAAGGTAGGCATGCCCCCTACTCTCTAATGCTTGCGGGTAATAAGGTTTTATTTCCAAAGCCTTTGAATAATCGGCAATAGCTCCCCGATAGTCATCGAGCATATGTTTGGCATTTCCTCGGTAAAAATAAGGTTCCGGCAATTGAGGTTTAAACTTGATTACGATATTAAAGTTCTCAATAGCTCCCACATAATCATTTGTACCGAGCTTTATGCGACCGGTTTGTATGTAGTGCCCGATATTCACTTGGGCAGAAGCTGCCAACGAAACAACTGTAAATAATATCAACAGTTTAAATCTCATGTATTTAGTTAAAAATGATGTCATAAAAAAAACAGGGCTATAAAAGTTCAACTTTTCCTTTTCCTTCTCTCAGCAATATAGGTTCTCCTGATGTGCAGTCAATAATTGTTGACGGTTGGTTATCGCCATATCCGCCATCGATGACTAAATCGACCAATCCGTCATATTTTTCATGAATAAGCTCGGGGTCGGTTGTATATTCCAGCAATTCATCGTCATCTTTCACGGAAGTAGAAAGAATAGGGTTTCCCAGCTCTTCTGCCAATCTGAGAATAATATTATTATCGGGAACTCGAATGCCCACCGTTTTTTTCTTACCCTTAAAATACTTGGGCACATTATTATTTGCCTCCAGAATAAAAGTATATGGACCGGGTAAACATTTGCGAATCAGTTTAAACACATTATTCGAAATGGGTTTAGTGTAAGTAGAAAGGTGGCTCAAATCGCTGCATATGAATGACAAATTAGCCTTAGCTACCGAAAAGCCTTTCATCTTTGCCACTCGTTCAACTGCCTTAGCTTGCGTAATATCGCAACCGATGCCGTAAATCGTATCGGTAGGATAAATAATTACGGCACCCTCGCGCAATCGTTGTGCAATATGGCGTATTTCACGCTCGTTAGGGTTGTCATTATATAGTTTAATCAGCATAACTTATTCTATTCTTGAACATAAAGATACTGCAAATTTAGGATAACTGCTGAAAAAGACTGAATTTTACAGCCATGAAAAGAGAAATATTTATTACCGAAGATGGATCGCATAGTTTATTTGTTCCTGAATTGACTGAACATTTTCATTCCACCCATGGAGCAATACAAGAATCGATGCACGTTTTTGTTAAAAACGGATTGTTGGAATTACCCGATAATGAGTTGGTTATTTTTGAAGTAGGATTCGGAACCGGGTTAAACGCCCTACTCTCATTAGCCCATGCCGGAAGCAAGCATATTAAATATATCAGCATTGAAAAATTCCCTTTATCTGCCAGCGAATATTTGCCATTAAATTATGCTAAACAACTTGATGAATCCTTGCAAGAACCATTCATGCAAATGCATCGACAAACTTGGAATAAATGGGCAAACATCAACGAAAACTTTGAACTCCTCAAGCTAAATGCCGATTTCTGCCAAATGGATTATACTTCATTACCTCTTTTCAAGCTCATTTATTTTGATGCCTTTGCCCCTAACAAGCAAGATGAAATGTGGCAAGAAAGTAACTTCCAACGCTTAAGCGAACATTGCACACAAGGTGCCCGATTCGTTACTTATTGTGCACAAGGCGAGGTGCGCCGAAAACTTATTCGCTGCGGATTCCAAATGCAGCGGGTGCCAGGACCTCCCATGAAACGGGAAATGCTGGTCGGCACACTAAAATAGGCATCGTTTTCTTCATAAGAAATGGAAGAACTAGGCATAAATATTCCTTTCTCAATAAAAATATACATACAATTAGACCTGATTACGTCTATTTCTTAAGCAGATAAACTAGAATATGAACTAATTATTGCTTTTAGTGATTGAACATACATTCAACGAGACCAAATTTTAGCTGTCTGCTGAAAGAAATGAGTATAAACAGAAGGTCATAGCGTGCAAGAAACACACCCACACCACTCATATACAGCCGAATAAGCATATTATTTTCATTCCATCACTTTCATTCTTCGATTAATGAATAGGAAAAATAGCATCGCATTTGCAACAAGCATTTCGATTGGCATCTAACATGGTTTTCTTCTAATTTTTAAGCTCTTATAAATATACCCTCTATATTTTGCTAACTTTGTGAATATATTATGAACACACAATCAAATATCCGAAATAAAAAGAAGACCATTAACGACCCGGTGCTCGGCTTTAATTCCTTACAATCGGAGTTACTCTTCGACTTGATGGAACATCCTTATTTTCAACGACTGCGCCGTATTAAACAACTCGGACTTTCATGCATGGTATATCCCGGAGCCAACCACACACGTTTTGAGCACGCCTTGGGAACTACTTTCTTAATGCAATCGGCAGTTGCTTCACTGCAGAGCAAAGGTGTTGAAATTACGCCGGAAGAATCGGAGGCCGTTAAGGTGGCCATTTTACTGCATGACATTGGGCATGGCCCTTTTTCTCATGCCTTAGAATATGCCATTGTTGATAATTTGGTGCACGAACAGGTGTCGCTTTTATTAATGGAGGAATTAAACATTCAATTCAACGGAAAACTTTCATTAGCCATTGCCATATTCAAGAATGAATATCATAAAAAGTTTTTACATCAATTGGTATCCAGTCAATTAGATATAGATCGGTTAGATTACCTTCGCAGAGATAGTTTCTATTCCGGAGTTGCCGAGGGTGCAATCAGTGCCGATCGCATCATTAAAATGATGAATGTAACAAATAATGAGTTGGTTATTGAGGAAAAGGCTATCTATTCTATCGAGAAGTTTTTAATATCTCGCCGACTCATGTATTGGCAAGTATATTTGCACAAAACGGTACTGTCGGCAGAGATACTTTTGGAAAAAACTCTGAAACGCGCTAAAGAACTTGCTTTAGCCGGAACCGATTTATTCGCAACACCAAGCTTGAAAATATTTCTTTCCAATAAAATATCTTTAGCGAATTTTAATGATAAGGATCAATTTATGGAACGCGATTTGCTTAGTATATTTGCCGGTATCGAAGATGATGATATTATAGCCTCTATTAAACAATGGCAAAATCATGATGATTATATCTTATCGCACTTAGCAAAGAGTATTATCAATAGGAAATTATATAAGGTTCAAATACAAAGTGAGCCTGCTTCTGAGGCTTGGTTAAATGACATCAAAGAGCAGGTAAGAAAAAGTTATGGCGTTTCCAACAAAGAATTGGATTACTTTGTTATTCAGAAAGAATTTACAAATAAGGCTTATATGGCAAATGACAACAATATAAATATATTAATGAAAAATGGAGAAGTGAAAGAATTTAGCAGAGCTTCAGATATCAGCTTGAGTAACCTTTCACAAGTGGTGAGAAAGTATGTAACCTGTTTCGCAAGTTACGAATAAGCTAAATTAGGATTAGATTATGGTAATAATGCAAAATGGTAATTTTTTGTTTCCATAAAAAAATATAATTTTGCCACGCTTCAATTAAATATAACATGGAATTTAAAGCAATAAATATTGCTGATGTTCTTGGCGGCACAGTTGTTGGCGACAAAAATATTAGCGTTCATAATGTCTCTAAGATTGAAGAAGGTAAACCCGGCACGCTGGCTTTCCTTTCTAATCTGAAATACGAGAAATATATATATACAACTAAGGCTTCAATTGTTTTGGTAAGTAATGATTTCGAGCCTAGCGAGAAACTTAGTTGCACCTTAATAAAAGTAGAAGACCCTTACCAAGCCGTTGCTCAGTTACTCGAAATGTATGAAGAGAGTAAGCCTCGAAAATTCGGTATTGAAGAGCCTTCTGTTGTCAGCAAATCGGCAACCGTGGGCGATAATATTTATATCGGTGCATTTACATACATCGGTGAAAACGTAACAATAGGAAACGCTTGTCGCATCCTGCCACACACTTATATCGGTAATAATGTAAAAATTGGAGACGGCACTCTTATTTATGCCGGTGCTAAGATTTACGACAATTCCGTCATTGGTAAGAATTGTATTATTCATGCCGGTGCCGTTGTTGGCTCTGATGGCTTCGGCTTTGCCCCTACTCCGGAAGGTCCGTTCAAAAAAATAGCTCAAATTGGTAATGTTGTTATTGAAGATGATGTTGAAATCGGGGCGAATACAACCATTGATTGTGCCACTATGGGATCAACCATTATCAGAAAAGGGGTAAAACTCGACAATCATGTGCAAATAGCACATAATTGCGAAATCGGCGAAAACACCGTTATGGCTGCTTTAACAGCAGTTGCCGGGTCTTCAAAAGTCGGCAGTAATTGTGTTATTGGCGGAGGAGTCATGATAACAGGTCATATTACCGTTGGCAACCGAGTTCAGATCGGTGGAGCTTCATCAGTGAGCAACAGCATAAAAGATGATAAAGTTGTTATGGGAACACCGGCTATTGAGCACAGCAAGGCAGCTAGAAGCTATATTGTGCAACGTCGATTGCCGGAACTCAAAGCAACAGTAGACCGCTTAGAAAAGGAATTAAACACGCTAAAAGCTAAGTTTGACTAAAATCTTGCTTCATGACATTTCATAAACAAAAAACCTTAGCTCAAGAATTTACAATCGTCGGCATAGGATTACATACAAATTGTACTGTACAGACCATTTTTAAACCGGCTCCTGAAAATCATGGGTTTAAGTTTAAACGTGTTGATTTGGAAGGACAACCCATTCTAGAAGCCGATGCCTTATTAGTTGGCGATACTTCAAGAGGAACGGTTTTGATTAAAGACGATATGCGCCTAAGCACTATCGAGCACGCATTAGCCGCCTTAACCGGTATGGACTTGGACAATGTACTCATCGAAATTGACAATCAAGAGATGCCCATTATGGACGGCAGTTCTCAACCTTTTGTTGATGCCATTGAAAAAGCGGGCGTCATAGAGCAAGATGCTGAGCGTGAATATTTCGCAATTACAAAAAAGATAAGCTATAAGGATCCGGAATCGGGAGCTGAAATTATGATTCTTCCCGATGACGAATATAGCATCAATGCGCTAATCTCATTCAACTCAAGTGTTCTAAATAATCAGTTTGCTTCTTTAGACAAACTGAGTGATTTCAAAAATGAAATAGCCTCGTGTAGAACATTTGTTTTTGTTAAAGAGTTAGAATTTCTGCTCCAACATAATTTGGTAAAGGGTGGAGATTTAGACAATGCCATCGTTATCATGGACAAAGAAATGTCGGCAGATGAACTAAAACACATTGCCAAATTATTTAATCATGAAGATGAAATTAAAGTTCAAGAATCCGGTATTCTAAATAACCTTGACCTGCAATTCAACAATGAGTGCGCTCGTCATAAACTATTAGATGTCGTTGGAGACCTTACTCTTGCCGGCGTTCGTTTAAAAGGTAAGGTTATAGCTACCAAACCCGGTCATGGCGTGAATACGAACCTAGCCAAGCTTATTCGAAAAGAATATCTTGCCGAGAAAAAGAAAAATACACCAACATATAACTCCAATGCTGAACCTTTAATGGACATTAATGCCATTAAGAAAAAGCTGCCTCATCGTTACCCTTTTTTACTTGTTGATAAAATTATGGAAATCAATGATAACCATATCATCGGCATTAAAAACGTAACGGGCAACGAACCTTTCTTCACAGGACATTTTCCCGACGAACCGGTTATGCCGGGCGTGCTTCTTATTGAAGCTATGGCTCAATGCGGCGGTTTATATGTACTTCATGATTTAGAAGGTAATTATTCTACTTATTTTGCGAAAGTAGATAATGTTCGGTTTCGCCATAAAGTTGTGCCCGGCGACACGCTCGTATTTAAACTGATGCTTACTTCCCCCATTCGAAGAGGAATTGCCAATATGGCAGGCTTCTGTTATGTGGGAGATACGCTAGTATGCGAAGGTGAATTTATGGCTCAAATAGTAAAACAATAGATAATTATATAATATGAAACAACCATTAGCTTATATACATCCTGAAGCAAGAATTGCAGACAATGTAGTTGTTGATCCGTTCACAACTATTGATAAGGATGTTGAAATTGGTGAAGGCTGCCACATCGGACCTAATGTGACCATTATGCCGGGTGTGAGAATTGGTAAGAATTGTCGTGTCTATCCCGGAGCTGTAATTGGTGCAGCCCCTCAAGATTTAAAATACAAAGGAGAATATACTACTGTTGAAATTGGAGATAATACTACTATTCGTGAATGTGTAACGATTAACAAAGGTACTTCTGCTAAAAACAAAACAGTAATTGGCAACAGCTGTTTAATTATGGCTTACGTGCACGTGGCTCATGATTGCACCGTAGGCGATAATGTTATCTTAGTGAACAGCACTCAGCTTGCCGGCGAAGTTGTAGTTGAAGATTGGGCTATTCTTGGTGGCACCACTGCCGTTCACCAGTTTGTGCGCATTGGTAAACACGCCATGATTTCCGGAGGCTCTTTGGTTCGTAAGGATGTTCCTCCGTTTACTAAAGTGGGTAGAGAACCCCTCTCTTTTGCCGGAGTTAACTCCATTGGCTTGCGCCGACGAAATTTTTCTAATGAAAAAATTCGCGAAATACAAGATATCTATCGATACATCTACCAAAAAGATTTAAACACAACTCAAGCAATAGAACTAATTGAAGCTGAAGTTCCTACAAGTGCAGAGCGCGACGAAGTATTGACCTTCGTTAGAAATTCAGAACGTGGAATTGTTCGAGGATAACAAGAAAAAAAACACAAGGAGCTAATTTTTCCTTGTGTTTTTTTTGGAAGTAGTTGAAAAAGCACTACATTTGCAGCGTTCTCAAGAAAACAAAGAACAAATTCCCCAATAGCTCAGTTGGTTAGAGCGGCGGACTGTTAATCCGTAGGTCGTAGGTTCAAGTCCTACTTGGGGAGCGAAAGACTAGGACATCATCTGGTCAAAAGCATACAAAGTCCCGTAGAACTTAGGTTTTACGGGACTTTTTTAAGTCTTTACTTTCGCCTGAAAGACATCTAAAACCCATTCTGAGACAAAGTTCGGTTACTAATTGGTTACTAAAAATTGCAAATACTCTCTTGCCAACCGTTAATTGTGGAAGAGGCTATATTGATATTGCTCCGTTTGAAACGTTCAATCTGACGATAAATCGGTAGGTGGTCGGCAAACTTATCAACCATTATTTGTACTAGTAGACTAGCTCCTGCAACTCCTTTGCTGATTGCAAATTCGGGAAGAACACCGATTATACCTTTGCTTGCTAGATTTTCCTTATCATCTTTAATATATATCGGGCGGATGTATCTCTTAATGTATATCTGTGCCGGCTTATATTCCAGCTTTTCGGTAATCTCATTACGAAGAAACTTCATGTCTGTTGTATCTTCTTTTGGTTCAATGATGATTTCTTCCACCGGTAAATCTGCAGGTAACTTTATTCGTCCAGGATGAACTTTCTTTTTGTTTTCTTCTCTACGTAAGTTCTAGTTTTCTATTACTTCTCGAAGGTTGTGTCTTCCGGAATGTCAAAAGGTAATTTCAATTGGTTCGGATACTCTATTGAAGTAAATCGCTCACTTGATGCTCCAAATTTCATTCGGAGAAGCTTCTTCACTAAATCTTCAAGATATTCTTTTTCAAACTCAAGCTTGATCTTACTTCTCTCTAGGATCTTAGTTTTTATTTTAAGCTCCTTTGCTTTTGCTTCAAGTAAATTTTTCTCTGAAGCTAATTTACTCAACTCAAAATCCCTTTGGGAAATGATTTCCAAAAGTTCATCCTTTGATAGATTTTGAGTTCTGATTGCATGATCCTTGTGAATAGCGCTTCCTTCTTACAATGTTTTTTATAGATATTCCATCAATTATCATCACAAGTTGAGCATAGCTCAAAACAATACTGCTTCCTCTAGAAGCATTAGATGGACTCTCAAAAGTACCTTGTTCAAGTGATTTGTAGTAAAGCACAAGTCCGCTACCATTGCCAATGGAGAAGCTTAATCTTGTTGTGCGACTTATTTATAAAAACAAAGACTTCACCATTTAGAGGATTCGTTCCCAAAACATCACGAACTATACCTGATAAAGATTCGAAACCTTTGCGCATATCGGTAGCTTCGCTATAAAGATGGAACTTATTTTCACTTGTTAATGCAAACATAAGCTACAAATTTATCAAAGTTCGCAATTGCTCAAAATCAAACTCTCCTGTCAGTTCTACTCCATTGGGATAGATCAGTTTTGCCGATATGCCCGGAAGCATCTCTGAACAAGTCATCGAAATAAAATGTCCGCCGGAACCTCCATCGTCCACAACTCCGGAATCATTACCGGTTTTAGACCTAAATTTACTAATCCAATATTTAAATTGACGAAGAACTATGTGATTGCGTTTGCAATATTGGGTCTGATTCAACCCACTTTGCTGCCACAATTCGTAATGCTTCTACATCCATGACTGCTTGCGTTTCTCTACTGTTTTCATGAACACAAAGAAAACGCCTGAAAATGAAATGGGAAAGATGTACTTGCTCGGACGGATACGGAGAGATGCCCCAGCATTCTTTTCATGCATCACCCGCGTGCAATCATTCTTACAAATGGGTAAGTCCGACAATGACTTTCTATACTACCTGCCTATCTACGACATATGGGAAGGACAAAAAGGTAATTTCTTTACCACCCCATTCATGGCATGCGCGAGCGTTTGCCTGAGTTCTGTGAAGGCGTAGAAACAGTGATGGCAATGGGATATGGACTAGACTACATCTCTGATCGATTCATTGCAACGACTGAAGTAAAGAACGGAATGCTTGTAACCGAAGGCGGCGCGTCATACAAAGCGATGATTCTTCCATCGGTAAACCTAATTCCGCTGGAAACAATGCAAAAAGTGAGCAAACTTATCGAGCAAGGAGCAACTGTCATCTTCAAAGATCATGTGCCTAGCGATGTGCTGGATTTGCCAAACTTGAAGAGCGAAGAACTGCATTCAAAACCGAGATCGAGAAACTTCCAGCTGTTTCATCAACAAAGAAAAAACTAGTACAAAAGATTGGCAAAGGGAAAGCCGTTCTTGGCATTGGCTACAAAGAACTGTTTGCTGATACCACAGCCAAAAACGAAGCTTTTGTTTCTGACCTTGGCGGTCAACTTATCCGTCGTAGCAATGGAACAGGCTACCACTACTTCGTGGCCATGCTTCAAAATAACATGATTAACGGATGGGTAAGCCTTGGAGTAAGTGCTAAAAGCGCCATGGTTTTGACCCAATGACAGGAAACAAAGGTCTAGCTAAACTTCAAGAGAAAGACGGGAAAACTCAAATCTATCTACAACTGAGACCAGGTGAATCAATGATCTTAAGAACATTCAACACCGCAATTAGTAGCACAGAAGATTGGAAATACTACCAAGCAACAAACAAGAAGCTTACAATCGACAATAACTGGAAGTTAAGTTTTGTAGAAAGTCATCCTGCCGTTACTGAAACATTCGACATCGACACACTTGGCTCTTGGACAAATATTGACAACGAGGTGCTAAGCAAGAACATGGGTACAGGTAGATACAGCACCACATTCAACTTCAAAAAGGAAGCTGGCAAAGAATACCGACTTTCGTTGGGCGATGTGCGTGAGAGTGCAAAAGTTACTGTTAATAGGAAAGATGCTGGTACATTGTTTGCCGTACCATTCGAAACGAACGTTGGCAGTTTGTTAGTTGATGGCGAAACCATAATCGAAATCGACGTAACAAACCTTCCTGCAAACCGCATTCGCAACTATGACAAATGTGGAGTAGAGTGGAGAATCTTTAACAAAATCAACTTTGTTAGCATTACCTACAAGCCTACCAAGTTCGACATTTGGGAAGTGATACCTTCCAATCTAGTAGGTCCTGTGGAAATTATAACATTAGACAAAGCTATTTAACCTGCATTATTCATAAACTTTTGCAGTGAGAATCTTGCGCTCCCTTTGGTTTGAAAAGATTTAGGTTCGTAATAAGAAATTTATGAATTAAGAAGGCTACATCTTGATGCTAAGTTATTCAATTATCCTCTAGTGATGCTGGTGGGCAAAGACGACTCCAAAGAAAAAGTACTTAAAAGTAATTCAAGACGAAACTCTTAAATTTAAATAAAACAGCAAAAAAAGCTTCTGTTCAATTTCAATTCGACGGAGGTATAATAAAAGTGAGCTTTTAGTAAAGCACTTGCATAGTAATACGTTTTGCTTTATTTTTGAACATTACCACTACTTAATGAGAAAACTTCTTTTGATAATATTCATAGTTGCAAGCTCTATTTTTCCATCGCTGGGTGGAAATATATCGCTAACTTCTATTACTACCAATAATGGTCTGCCTCAAAACTC
>JBKEDC010000044.1:0-48351 GCA_047975205.1 Mangrovibacterium sp.
GATATTCCGATGCTTTCAATCTACGCCGAAGCGATGTAAAGGATAATCATATTGAAATTACAACGGTAAAGACTGCCGACAGCTTGATAATCGAATTGAACAAACACAGTAAGACGATACTAGCCAAATATGAAGCTTTCCATTTCGAGGACGACAAAGTTCTGCCCGTTGTCAGCAATCAAAAGATGAACCAATACCTAAAAGAACTTGGTGAAGTTGCTGGGATAGATGAACCAATCCGAGAGACCTATTATGTGGGCAATGAGCGTGTAGATGAAATATCGCCTAAATACGCATTACTTGGAACTCACACAGGCAGACGAACATTTATCTGCAATGCTCTTTCTTTAGGAATACCTGCACAGGTGGTTATGAAGTGGACGGGACACAGCGACTATAAATCCATGAAGCCATATATTGATGTTGCTGATAATATCAAGGCTAGTGAAATGGGTAAATTTAATAACTTCTAAAACTTGACACTATGAACATCAATCTAGTATTTTCGTTAGGCTTTATCGTGTTTGGAATCGTATTTCCTCCCGTTGCCTGGCTTGTGTATTTTTCTAAGTGTTTAGTGAATCATTCTTCTGCTGCAAAAAGAAAATACATCAGTCGGTTAAGACGGGTAGCGTTTCGGTCAAGGGTGATTTGTTATATCTGTAGCATAGGTGTATCTGTGCTGATTATTGCGCTATCTTGGATATTGTTGGAATCCTATTTGAAGTTTATCCTTATTCCCTTGATTATTGCCATATCAGTTCTTTACCTGCGTTACACCTTTAGTAGTTATTTTGTTAGAGCGGTGAATAATCCACGCTTCAATAATTACAACATTTATGACAAGGAGTATATCCGTTCAAAGCGAAGTGAGCGTATCTTTAATGACAAGCCTACCATCAGCAAGTCGAACAAGGTGTATTTCAGCGAAACGGAATCCCACCGCATTTACGCTATGCTTGCTGATGCAAATCCGAAGATACTTACAGCTAACAGTAAAGAGCATTTTCATCAAGTGATAAACCTCAAAGAAGCCGAATCTCTAAGAATCTTGCGTAAGACAAAGTTTCTTTCTTTGATTTATATCATGGAATCAAGCATTGATAATGGTGAAGAATGGGCAGCAAGCATCATCAAGAACCAATCAATAGACTTTGAAGCTGACTACAAAAAGAACAGAAAGAAGTATGTTGAAGATGATATTTTGAGAGATTCTACGATTACTATTCAAAGTAAAATTGAACAGCTTTTAAGCTCAAAAGTGAAACAATAAGCTCATAAATTATCACTTCCGCATTATTCCGAAAACATTTTTACGTAATAGACTTAAAACAAGAATTATACAGTAAAATAAAAACTCATTTCCGTTTTTCTCCGAAACTCTAAGAGCCTAAAATTGCAGTGTTCGAACAAGAACTTACAGCCGAAGTACAAGGCTGATTTTTTGAACATTTAAAAAGCAATATATTATGAGTTTTGAACATCTGAAATTTAAACCCTTGTGGCAAATGACAGGGGAAGAGTTCTTACAGCTTCAAAAGTTGGAGCAAGAACCGAAACAAGAAAACACGAGTGCAGTAAATATAAGCACCGAGAAAAAGTATGTATATGGTCTAAGTGGTCTAGCTCGACTATTTGGCTGTAGCATACCAACTGCCAACCGCATCAAGCAAAGCGGAAAGATTGACAAAGCAATCTCGCAGATAGGCAGAAAGATTATTGTTGATGCCGAGCTTGCCCTAGAACTTGCAGGACGTAAAACAGGAGGAAGGAGGTAAGCTATGGCAGATACTAATAAAAAGCCCATAAGCTGGCAAGAAGCACGGCTCAACCTAAGAGAGCAGTATTACAAACCTCCAATTATCCTAAAGATTGATGATTCCGTAGTTTGCACTTTGGGGAATTTCAGCGCATCGGCAGGTAAGGAGAAAAGTAAAAAGACATTCAATGTGTCTGCTCTTACTGCATCCCTATTGTCGGGGAAGTCCATTTTGAACTACAAACCCAATATCCCGACTGACAGGAATAAGGTTCTGTATATCGACACCGAGCAAAGTAACTATCATTGTCAGCGAGTAGCCAAAAGAATCCGAGAACTTGCAGATACAGATTTGGAGGAACTTGACGACAGGCTGATATTCCTAGCCCTAAGAAAGTACACCCCCGAACAACGTATCGAAATCATAGAACAAGCAATCTATGATAATGACGATGTATTTCTAGTAATCATTGACGGTCTTCGGGATTTGGTTCTCGACATCAATAGTCCGAGTGAAGCAACAAAGATTATGACTAAGCTACTCACATGGACTGATGAAATGAACATACACATACATTGTGTTCTGCACCTGAACAAAGGCGATGATAACACACGTGATCATCTTGGCACGGAGCTTAACAACAAGTCGGAAACCATACTACAAATCACAAAGGATGCTCAAGACAAGAACACGAGCATAGTATCCGCAAAGAGTATTCGGGATATGGGCTTTGATGATTTCGCTTTCTTCATTAATAGTGATGCCCTGCCCGAACTTGCAGAAGAATATACTCCCGCAGATGCAAAACCTTTCGGATATGAAGAACTTTCAGAGGAACAACACAGGAGGGCGTTGATAAAGGCTTTTGAAGCAGAGGAAACAATGGGTTATAAATCACTCATTGATGCGCTAAAAGAAAGCTATGATTCCGTTACAGGTCTGAATATGGGCATCAACAAGGTTAAGAAGCTAAAGACCTTTTTGCAAAACAAGCGCATGATACTGAAAGCGGAAAAATCATACCGCTTTAACCACGAATTCAAGTATTAATCAAGTCGGTTTAGTTTAGTACAGGCTATATATGTATTAGACTAAACTAAACCTTTCCCTTGAAAGAAAAAATAACAAGCAAAAACCATATAAATGGAAGCAAAAATAATAAACAAGTTTCCCATTCGGGAATACCTTGCGGGGATGAATATACACCCTGCCACAAATAAAACATATTACGGGATGTATCATTCTCCTTTCCGTGATGATAAGACGGCGAGCATGAGGGTAAATTACGATAAGAATCTTTGGTATGACTTCGGGTCGAATGAGGGCGGAATGCTGATTGACCTTGTGATGCTGATTGAGAACTGCACCAACGGCAAAGCAATGCAGATACTAGAGCGCATAATACAGGGGAGTGCCTCCTTTTCTTTTCATGGGAATGGGATAGGGAAAGCCCAAATTGCACTAAAGCCTAGAGCCACTATGCAGATAAGCCGTGTTGCTCCAATCTCAAACTATGCTTTAGTGAACTACCTAGCCGAGCGCAGAATATCTGCCGATGTTGCTCGCAAGTATTGTAGGCAGATTGATTATAAGGTTGGGGATAGGAGCTACTTTGCACTAGCTTTCAAGAACGATAAGGGCGGATATGAAATCCGCAACCCTTATTACAAGGCTTGCACATCAAAAGCCCTTACAACTATCGCACAGAGCGAAACCAAACGAGTGTTTGTTTTCGAGGGCTTCTTTGATTTCTTATCGTTTCTTGAAATTGGTCGCAAGAGTGGTAAAGAGGCATCGGATTTTATCGGGCAGTCTGATTTCATTGTGATGAACTCGGTTGCCTTAATCAACCCGCTTTTGTCGGTTTTGAAATCCTATTCGGATATTCGTTTGATGCTTGATAATGATGATGCAGGAGCGAGGGCAAAAAAGCAAATACAGGCGGTCTATCCAAGCGCAATGGACTGTTCTAAATCATACAGTCGGCACAAGGATTTAAACCAATTCCTTGTGAATAGTGGAAGCAAGGAACTTGCTAAATTTATATCGAGATGTGTCATTGTCAGGACAGAAACTAAAGTTTCGCCCCTTAATGACAATCTCGCTTTCACTCCCGAAGGTCGCAAAAGTGGAGCGATAAATCGCTTGGAACAGCCTAGTTCCAAAGTCAAAATACAGCCTAAGAAAAGGAGGGGACTATGCAGATAAAGAGAACTCGCAAAATAGAGTGCAGGGTGAGTAATCTGGAAAAGCTCGTTCTGCAAAAGAAAGCCCAAGAGGCAGGAGTAACATTGTCGGATTATGTGCGGACTGTAGCCCTAGATTATGATTTGGCGTATAAGCTGACGGCAGATGAAGTGCAATGCTACAAGGAACTCACAAAGCTGAAAAACAACTTTCAGAACATTGCAAATTTTATGAAGTACAGAGCAAGCTCGGAGCTTCGGACAGCAATCAGAGAAACCATCGAAGAAGTAAACAAACACCTAAAGAAATTTCACTAATGATAGCAAAAGCAAAATCATGTGTCGGCGGAACGGCACTCGTCGGGTATGTGGTAAATCCACAAAAGGGATATGAACTCATGCGTAACAATCTTTCGGGAGAAACTGCATCGGAAGTTTATGAGAGTATGCAAATCATACAGAATCAGAACCTACGATGTAAGAACAATACTATTTCGATTGTTCTTTCTCCCGAGATTGAGGACGGCAAAAGGTTAAGCAACGAGCAATGGCAGGCAATCACAAACAAGATATTGGCAGAGCTTGGAGTTGACACAAAGGAAGCTCAATATCTGTGTTTTATTCACACGGAAAAGGAACACAAGCACGCTCATATTGTATTGAACAGGGTTAAGGATGATGGCTCGCTACTCAAAGACAACTACATTGGGATAAGAGCGCAACATATTGCTCACAACATAGCCATTGAAATGGGCATGAAATCAGCAATGGAAATGAAACGCCAGAGGGAACAAAGCGAGAAAGAGCGCATGAAGGAGTTTCGGATGAAGTTTAGAAAGGAGCATGAGCAGGTTAAGCAACAATTCCCGACAGGTATTGACGAATACATCATGCTGATGAAAGAGCGAGGTTTTGAGGTTAATCCGACAATCAATAAGCAGGGGAATGTTCAAGGCTATCGAGTGAAAAGCATCAGCACAGGCGAGGACTTAAAGTTATCGCAAATTGATAGGAAGATAAAGCTAGATGATAGGCTATTCGAGGAACTTGCAAAGCAAAGAATCATTAACCCACAAAAGAAAATCAGATAATGGCAAAACTAAAGAAAACGACCATAGTCCGCATCGAGGATGCGTTAGATATAGTGGCAAATAAGATTATTGACCTTGAGAATACTGCCAAGAGGCTGGAGCAGATTGAGCAAAGTATTGCTCAGGAGGTTGCAAGGGCGGAGCGGATAAATATCAAGCTGAACATTGATGAGTTTGAGGCTTTGAATGAGAGGTTTCTTTCGGATGTTAGGGCTTTGAATGAGGGGTATTTGAGGGATGTTAGAGTGAGGAATGGGCTTTTGAAGCCTTGGATTGTTGTCTTTGTGGTTTTGGTGTGTTTGGTTTTTGTGTTTGGTGGGGTGGCTTATTTGGGGGTTTATGGGTAGAGATTGTGTAAGAATAAGATTGCACAATTTAATTTGATTATAAAAATTGGTATTGTCTTCAATTAGCTATCTGCGTGTCACACTAAAATATGCGCAGATATTTGCACATTTTATTCTTGTAAACGAACAGATTAAGCACTAGAAGCACTAGAAGCACTGAAAAATTCCCCAATATTACAATTTGGATAGTTCAAATAAAATCACTAATTTTGTTACGCATAGTCAACAAAAAAAATGTGAAATGGACAAAAATATAATAAATAAGCTACTTAATAATCATGAGATAATCCTTATTGAACAGCACCTCATCTATTCTTTTCTTCAAAACAATGGTTTAGACTTCAGTCAAAGTCCTGTGATTTCAGAATTGCTAATAGATTTTCAAGTAAATTCAAAATTACACTTACTTGTTTCTGCGCTTCATATTAAAGACTTAAAGTTACTGGAAAACTATCTTGAACTTTTAATTCCAAAAGATGATAGAAAAGTAAA
This sequence comes from Mangrovibacterium sp., assembly GCA_047975205.1. Taxonomy (GTDB): domain Bacteria; phylum Bacteroidota; class Bacteroidia; order Bacteroidales; family Prolixibacteraceae; genus JBKEDC01. Next base: position 5,877 of record JBKEDC010000044.1, read on the forward strand.
CGGAGCATTTTTTACACCTACTTATGTGGTGGATTTTATCATAAAAGAAGTTGCTCCTAAAGATAATGATAAATGTCTAGATCCAAGTTGTGGGTGCGGAGCTTTTCTGATTGGCTTGGTGGAGTACTATCAAAATACATTCAGTAAAAGTATAAAAGCAACTATTAAAGAAAATATTTATGGTTCAGACATTTTAGCTTACAATGTGAGACGAACCAAAATAATTTTGTCGCTTTTCGGACTTATGAAGGGTGAGATTATTGAAGAATCAGACTTGAAAATTTTTCATCAGGATAGTTTGAAAGCAAATTGGGAAAATGAATTTGAAATCATTGTAGGAAATCCTCCATACGTTAAATTCCAAGACTTAAGTGATGAAAACAGAACATACTTAATTAACCATTGGAAAAGTATTGAATATGGAACATTCAATTTATATTTTGCTTTTTTTGAACTAGGGCATAAGTTATTAAATAAAAATGGAAGGTTAGGATATATTACTCCCAACAATTACTTCACTTCTTTAGCAGGGTTATCGCTTAGACAATATTTTTCAAAAAAGAAATGCGTAACAAGAGTGGTAGATTTTCGGCACAAAAAGATATTTGATGCTCAAACATATACAGCTATTACCTTTATTGACAAAAAGCAAAATGAAAGTATCTTATTTGATAAAATTAAAGACGAACAAACTTGTGCTGATTTTTTAATTTCTGCAAATGGCTCCCCTAATTCTTTAAAAGATTTGGACGTAAACAAATGGCGATTGCTAAAGACTCAAGAGCTGGAAAATATCAAAATAATTGAGACCATAGGTAAACCAATAAAGCAGTTGTTCAATATTGCTGTTGGTATAGCCACCTTAAAGGATGAAATATTTTTTGTCGATTCAGTTAATGAAAAGAATGGTTACCTATCCAAAACAACTGAAAACGGAACGTTTTTAATTGAAAAAGAAATAACCCGACCAGTGTATAAAATCTCTCAATTCAAAACACAACAGGATATTAAGAACAACACGTTAAGAATTATTACGCCTTATCACACTAATTCCAAAAATGCCATTCCTATTCTAGAAGAAGAATTTAAAGCCAAGTTCCCTAAATGCTACGAATATTTGCTTTCAGAAAAAGAAAAGTTAGATGGTCGTGGCAAAGGGAAGAAAGTATTTACACCTTTTTATTCTTGGGGAAGAACTCAAGGAATTACAAGGTTTGGTAAGAAAATATTAAATCCCACTTTTAGCAAACATCCAAGGTTTTTGTTAGTACCTGAAGAAGATGCTTATTATACAAATGGATATGGTATTTATTTTGATAATAGCCATAACCACCATACTTTTTCTTTATTTGAAGATGTAACCCACCCAATGTCCAGAGAAGAAAACATTGTACTTGTTCAAAAAATTCTAAACTCTATTGTAATGGATTATTATGTGAGCAATACAAGTGTTTCCATTCAAGGTGGTTTCCCTTGCTACCAAAAGAATTTTATAGAAAAATTTACAATACCCAACTTTACGAAAGAGGAAATTAAAATTTTGAATAATCTAAACAGTAAAACTGAAATTGATGCATTCTTGATTAAAAAATATCAAGTTAATATACCTTTGCCAAATCTAGTTTCGTGAACTGTCTTTAGCTTGCTTGAAAAATTATCCCATTCCAAACCTTCATAAATCACTTCTGTGTCTTTGGGAAGAAAACCATCTGCTATCAGCTCTTTAGTTGAATGATATATTTTGGGGGTCTGTTTCTGAAAATCAACAATTAGTAAGCAAGTTGCTTCATACTGAAAAAAGTTCTTTTCAGTAGTGCTTCTATTGGTAATAGCTTGAAAAGATTTAATGTATTTTTCGACCAATTTAGGGTTAATATTTTTAAAACTAATTTTATTCTCTCCAAATTTTTTGTCATCATATTCCGGAGCGGCAATCATATAAACTTCTCCCAACACAATTTCAGGGCATCTTTCATGCAGATTTTGAGCTTCCGAAAAAGTTCTTTCATAAAGTGTATCAAAGTTTTTCTGTATGCTACTTATTTGACTACGAACATTTATCGTCAGTGTTCTTTTAGTAAATTCTTCACCAAAAGAATCTTCAACCCCTTGCAATAAGCCAACTTTCATAATCTCGGAGACTTGCTCTAAATTATTGGGGGCAACACAAACATCTTGATCTTTCTGTTTTAATGAGCCTGCAAGTTTTAGTTCTGGACTCCTTTGACTAATAGGCGGATGAATTAGATTTGGATTAATTCCATTTGCCACTAGTTGACTTTTAACCGCTTCATGGATATTTAATATTGGTCGCGATGACCGAATCATTGCCGTTTTTGCCTTATTACCTCCTTCAATAATCGACTCCTCAATTAGAGTTTTGAAGTTATTAATTGCGTCTTGTAAAATCATTAAACTTATTATCTTCAAAAAATTCTTTTAATGTTACATTTAGTGCTGTGGCAATTTTTTCAATATTAACAATAGAAATATTTCTTTGACCATTTTCTACGCTTGCAATGTAACTTCTATCTATGTCTGACACATAAGCCAAATCTTTCTGAGACATCTCTTTGATTTCTCTTAATTCTTTTATGCGAGTTCCTATTTTTAATTTTATTTCCACGAATGCAAATTTGAGAAAATGTAGACTATAAATCAAAGACTATGAGTAACACTTTGAAATAAAAAGCTGAAACATTTTAATTTCCTGTGGGGTAACATCAAGACCAGGTAGTTTGTAGAGGAGCAGAAGTATCGATTGGGTAGTGCTAAAAGTCAGAATACAACATCTTATAAAAGTAATGATTATAACCAAGGGGAAATTTACTGCAGTTTTCAACCCCACCACCCCACAAATTCAAATTTCAACATTACCCCAATATTAAAAACACCCACTCCGACACTTTTTGGGTGTAGAAATGGGTGTAAGTCTTGTAAGTTGCTGAAATTCAGCCTTTATTGCGGAGAGAGAGGGATTCGAACCCCCGGTACGTTGCCGTACAATGGTTTTCAAGACCACCGCATTCGACCACTCTGCCATCTCTCCATCAACTTTATTTGCTGATTACGAGTGCAAATATAGCTACTTTTTCTTTGTCTGCAAGCTTTTCTAAAAAAACATTTAGAATTTTATTTTAACAAAGAGTTATTTAAACGACAATATGTAAGTATGAACTGTCCCAAAATGCTACAAACATATTGAAACAGTTCAATTTTTAGATCATTCTTATAATAAATTACTGGCTAATTCTGCCAAAATACTCCTTTCCCCTTTGGCAAGATGAACATGAGCAAAAAGTTCTTGTGACTTCATGCGCTCTGTCATATAAGCTAATCCGTTTGACTTTTTATCTAGGTAAGGCGTATCAATCTGATCTAAATCGCCGGTAAACACCATTTTTGTTCCTTCACCAGAACGCGTAATAATCGTTTTTACCTCGTGAGGTGTTAAATTCTGAGCCTCATCAACAATAAAAAAAGTATTTGTCAAACTTCTTCCTCGTATATATGCCAAGGGGGTGATTACTAACTTCTCTTCTTTAAGCAAGTCTTCAACCTTTTTCACCTCACTGCTCCTGGGATTGAAACTATTCTTGATGACTGTCAGGTTATCAAACAATGGTTGCATATAGGGGCCTATTTTATCTTTAGCATCGCCGGGTAAGAATCCTAAATCTTTGTTGCTTAATGCCACAATTGGTCGCGCAAGGAGAATCTGATCATACTTGTCTAGCTGTGCCAATGCTGCTGCCAATGCCAATAAGGTTTTCCCCGTTCCTGCCTTTCCTGAAATGGAGGTCAACTGCACCTCAGGATCTAGCAAGGCATCGAGGCAGAAAGTTTGTTCCGCATTGCGAGGTTTAATCCCATACGCTGCATGCTTTTCCACCACAACTAGTTTTTTACTCGATGCAATATATCTGGTAAGTACACTCGATTGATTTCCCTTCAACATAAAATATTCATTGGGGAATGGCTTTTTAGTATCTTTTAAGCTAGCAAAGTCGAGTCCATGTTTCTGATAGACCCCATCAATTAAGGTATCAGATAAATTGTCAATTTCGAAGACAGAACGTTCAAATATACGTTCGTCTTTCAGCTTATCATTCTTATAATCTTCTGACGGTATTCCCAAAGCTCGAGCTTTCATACGCAGATTAATATCTTTACTCACCATAATGACTACTTGGTCGGAAAACTCAGTTTTAAAGTAATGAGCAACAGCCAATATGCGGTGATCCGGAATATCTTCTCCAAAGCTAAGTTTCATAGATTCTGGAAAGGGCTTCCCCACAGATACTTTTAATCTTCCCATATCTTTTCCGAGTTCAACTCCTGTTCCGAATAGATCACCTTCTGATAAAGTATCTAACATTCGAGTAAACTCTCGCGCTTGATAGTTTATCTGTTCATTTCCTTTCTTAAATTTGTCGAGTTCTTCTAAAACAGTAATCGGAATAACAACATCATTGTCTTGAAACTGATAAATACAGTTATGGTCGTGCAAAATCACATTAGTATCTAGCACGAAAATCTTAGGTTGTTTCACAGTTTTCATAGGCTTTTGTGTATTTTGGTTTACTTGTTGAAATTAAAACTTTTTTTGCATTTAACCAATAGTAAAATATTTGAAATGAACAATTATGATACTTGCCTAGCTTATTTATACAAGCAATTACCTATGTTTCAGCGCAAAGGAGCCGCCGCATATAAGGCTAACCTTGAGAATACCATAGCTCTTGATGAAATGTTTCAGCATCCACATCAATCTTTTAAAACTATTCATATTGGAGGAACGAATGGGAAGGGATCTACTTCGCACATGCTAGCCTCGATATTGCAAGAGTCCGGATATAAGGTAGGACTATACACTTCACCTCATTTGATTGATTTTCGTGAACGTATTCGTATTAATGGTGAAATGATAACTAGAAGTGCCGTCGTAAATTTTATAAATAGTTATATTGAACTTAATAAGAAGGTTAAAGTTGAGCCGTCGTTCTTCGAGCTTACGGTCATGATGGCATTCCAATATTTCAAAGAGCAAAAGGTTGACGTGGCAATTGTAGAGGTAGGTTTAGGCGGTCGATTAGATTCTACTAATATTATTCAACCGGAGCTGGCTCTCATTACGAATATAAGTCTTGATCACACGAACTTACTTGGGAATAGTATAGAGTCCATCGCCCGAGAAAAAGCCGGAATTATAAAACCGGGAATACCCATCGTAATATCAGAGAGCAACGAAGGGTATAACCATGTATTTGCAGATAAGGCTAAAGAATTGCAATCTCCTATTTACTTCGCAGATAGACTTCACCTCCCTTCCTACGAACTCGATTTGAAAGGAATATGCCAACAGAGAAATATACGGGGAGTTCTTCAATCAATTCATTTATTACAACATGATGGTTGGGAAGTGCAAGAGATACATATCAAACAAGGATTATCAAAGGTATGTCAAAACACCAAACTTCGTGGACGATGGGAAATAGTTCAGCAGCACCCGATGGTCATTTGCGATACCGGACACAATGAAGCCGGCATACACCAAATAGCAACACAAATAGCACAAACGCCTAAAAATAATTTATGGATAGTTATAGGAATGGTGACAGATAAAGATCAGAAGAAAGTGCTCAGTCTGTTACCTAAGAAAGCAAATTATATCTTTACACAACCCGGTATCGAGCGAGCCATATCTGCTTCTGACCTAGCAAAATTAGCCTCAACAATTGGTTTGAAAGGTCGAGTAATTCCAATCGTAAAAGAAGCTGCTCAATATGCCATATCGAGAGCCAATATTGATGATTTGGTATTTATTGGAGGCAGCACTTTCGTTGTTGCTGATTATTTCTCATAAAAACACTTTAATATTTTTGATTTCTAAAAAATACATCTATATTTGCACCGCAGTTGAGAACAACGATTATAAGTTCTCAATGTAAGTATCGGGCGGTTAGCTCAGTTGGTTCAGAGCATCTGGTTTACACCCAGAGGGTCGGGGGTTCGAATCCCTCACCGCCCACAGAAAAGAGGAATATCATTGTGATATTCCTCTTTTTTATTTTTCGTTAAACCCCAAAAAAAGATGGAACTGATCCGAACTGATTCCCTTTAACATCAGTAAAGCTAACATTAGGAATAAAAAAAGGAGAATCATTTGATTCTCCTTGTAGTAGCGGGGGCCCGACTCGAACGGACGACCTTTGGGTTATGAGCCCAACGAGCTACCAACTGCTCCACCCCGCAATGTATCTTCGATGTGTAAATCTTCGTTTCAACTATGAGCTTTATTACTCAATTGCGATGCAAAGATACACTATATTTTATTATCTCCAAATATTTCCTCTATTTTTCTTCAAAAAAAATAATTTAGCCATGCATATCTTCATTAATTATGGATTAGTCTAACAGTTTGAACGCGCTTACTTTTTTACGGATAACACCACAAAACAATAGTTATAGCAATCCTCATCAAGAATTGCTATAACTATTGTAGGTTCAGTCCATTCTTGTTTGAGAATTGATCTTAAAATCATTTGGGGTATCTATACTAGGGTGAGAAAAGCATGATAAAATGCACTTGATTATACATTATTATTTGAAAATCAGCAACATATATACTTCTACCTCATAAGCAGATGTATAAATGCCGAAGATTATCTTCCCCGAAAACGATTGAAAAAAATTATTTTGCATAAAAATTTGCGAATCAGATCTTCTAAACACATCGAATATTTTAACATGCATTCATCATACTGCTATAAATATTATATCTTAGCCTTTGAAACAATTGCAGCACATGAAAATTAAACTGATTGTTATTGGTAAAACCGACAAAAGCTATTTGCAGGAGGGTATCGAAATATTTACAAAACGCATTCCTCATTATATTGCTTTCGAATACCTTGTTATTCCCGATATTAAAAACACAAAGAAGTTGAGCCAAGAACAACAAAAGCAAAGAGAAGGCGAACTTATACTCAGTCAACTGAACTCTGGAGATGAGCTAATTCTTTCCGACGAAAAAGGGAAAGAATTTCGTTCGGTGGATTTTGCTAAATACTTAGAACACAAAATGATTAATTCTAATCGAACGCTTGTGTTTTGTATAGGCGGACCCTATGGATTTTCAGCCGATGTGTATGCTAAATCTGAGGGAAAAATCAGTTTATCGAAGATGACTTTTTCTCATCAAATGGTACGACTGATATTTTGCGAACAATTATATCGAGCATTAAGCATATTAAAAGGAGAACCCTATCATCATGAATAAACTTCGGCAAAGAAAAGTGAGCTATAGCTTTGGGCATAAATATTTATTGGGATTATTTGCTCTTTTTTTCTTTGCACTTGCCTTCGGTGTGCAGTTTATTTTTACACAGCAGCATCAAGTTAAACATGTGGTTCATAGGGTTCAAACACATTTTAGCAGGCTAGAATATACCGGTAAAAATGAGTTTTCAAAGATTTGTAGGCAATTGTGCGAAATGGAAGATTTATCGGAATTTTCTATTGTTATAGATTCGATGAAAGACCAGCATCTACTGGGCGATGTTCTTCTCATGCAAGATGATTCTTTAGTATATTATTCTAATCATGCGCTTTGTTTTGATCAAGCTTATTCTTCGTTTGATACTATTTGCACATTACCTAATGGTGTTTATTGGCAGCAAAATCTGATACATCAAGATTTTCATCTGCGCTATTTAATTCCGCTCAAACATAGTTTTGCCATAAAAAATGCCTACTTAAACAATAGTTATCCGTCGGCGTTAAATATTCCCGATGGGTATGCCATTAACGAAAATAATGCCGGATTTCCTATTTATTTTTCTAGTGGAAAACAAGCTTTTAGCCTACAACAACAGAATTTACAAACACTACCATACAAAGGGCAATTACTTGTTAGTCTGATTTTCACCATTGCCTTTATTCTATTAATAAATTTCATTGCTTCTTTTATTCGGAGATTATCAATCCCGGTTTTTTTAAAAATTTTTGGTGTATTGCTTCTCTTCTCGCTACTGTATTTTCTTCATCTGAAAACACACTTTCCGCATGTAATTTGGGAGATTAAGCTTGCACAGCCCACTGTTTTTGCAGACTCTTGTTTTTTCCCGTCGATCACTACTCTGTTTTTGTTTTGTGTATTGTGCCTTACATTCAGCTTGTTTATTTGTCGTTTAATTCGAAAAAACACATTAAGTAGATGGTTAGTTTTCGCATTATTGGCCATGCTCCTCGCTTCTTATATAGGTATGAGTTACCTGATAAAAGCTTTAGTTTTCAGTTCCAGTTTTTCCATGCAGCTGAATCAGGTAAATCATTTAAGCATAGCCGGAATTATAGCTTATTTGTGCATAAGCATGCTTTTTTTGGCTTGCTTCATTCTACAACTCAAGATACTTGCCAATAGGCAGGTGGGGAAACAGAAAATATGGAAAATTTCAATCCTAAGCATTGGTTTTATGATAGTGCTCGGTTTTATGATATCGTGGAATGAAAATATTTACTTAATTGCCTTATTCGTTCTTAGCAATTTGCTTATTATATTGTTTTCAGAATCGGAAGTCAAGCGAGGTTCTATATTTTATTTGATTTCATTTACGGCGCTCTATGCCTTGTTCACACTAGTTGTTCTGCAAAATTACCAAGAAAAGCAGGTTCAACAATTGCGTGATTTATATGCCTATAATAAATATGAAGGACATGATGCAGAAACCGAGCTTGTATTTAAGGATATTGAAGCAGGCATAAAAAATGACAGTATAATTCCCGATAAAATGCTCTCGGGGGATTTCAAGTTTATTGAGGATTATGTGGAACATGAGTATTTAGATAACATCGGCAGTAAATATCACATATGGCTTTCTATTTGTTCGCCTACCGATAAACTTCTGATTGAGCCGGAGGATACATATACTCCATGCTATGCTTTTTTCGATAAGATGTTGCAATCAGCCGGCACTTTAATTCCGAAATCAAATTTTTATTACGTTGATACGCCCAATGGTTTGCTTTCTTATTTCGGAAAGTTTACTTTTCACCCTTCCCCTGATAAAGAATACACGCTTTTCTTGCAGCTTGAAGCAAAAATGAAAGAGGAGGGGCTCGGCTTTCCCGAATTATTAACCGATGAGTCTCAACTAGAGCCGAAAAAATATAATTCATTTTCTTTTGCCAAATATCATAACAACCAATTAATCTCGGTGGGGGGTGATTATGCATACAGCTTTGATATTGGCTCTGAAGTTCAAAATCTAAGCTCAGGAATTACCCACTTAAAGAAAAATAAATACCTTCATTCGATTTATAAGAATAGTAGAGGTGACATCATCGTTGTAAGTTCGCCAAATCGCAAAATTTGGCAAAATATCTTTTCATTTCCTTACATCTTCCTGCTTTATTTACTCATTGCGTTAGGTGTGGTTTTTTTCGGCAGCATTAAAGATAGACGAGAATTGTTTAACTATGATTTAAGCACTCGTATTCAGTTGGCCATTATCGGCATGCTGTTTTTGTCGCTCATTTTAGTTAGTACTGCAACCGTTTGGTATAATTTGCGACAATACCAAAAAGGTCATCGTAATGATTTAAATGAGAAAATGAATGCTATTAGTCAGGAGTTGAATTATCAGCTTAGTGATGTGCAAGATATTCATGCTATTCAGGAAAATACCATATGGGAGAATCTGGGGAATTGGTCGAATGTATTCCAAACAGATATTAATATCTATGAAACAGACGGGAGCCTTTTGGCTAGTTCTCGTCCGGCTCTTTTTAATCTAGGCTTAAGTTCTCGGCAAATGAATAGCCGAGCTTTACATCGTTTTAACAGGTATAAGAATCTAGATTTAATACAGCCTGAGAATATTGGAAAACTTCAATTTCTGTCGGCATATCAGGCTGTTATGAATGAACGTGGAGAAACGGTCTGTTATATTAATCTGCCTTATTTTATGCGTAGCGACAGTCTGCGGCAAGATATGCTCAACTTTATTGTGGCATTTATTAACCTGAGTGTTTTCTTGCTTTTCATAAGTATTATGGCAGCTTTGGCTCTTTCTAATCGCATAACAAAACCACTCAGTCATATTAAAGAAAGTTTGCGAGATATGAGTATCAGCAAGCAAAATAAGCCCATTAGTTATAATGGAAATGATGAAATTGGAGAGTTGGTGCAGGAATACAACAACAAGTTAACGGAACTGGAAGAAAGTGCGCGCCTGCTGGCTCAATCGCAACGTGAGATGGCTTGGAAAGAAATGGCACGGCAAATTGCTCATGAGATAAAGAATCCGCTTACCCCCATGAAGCTTCAAATACAGCATTTACAACGGGCAAAAAGTTCGGGCGATATGGATCGTTATAACTTGGTTTTTGATCGGGTTACATCTACGCTTATAGAGCAGATCGACCGATTGACTGCTATTGCAAACTCTTTTTCTCAGTTTGCCAAAATGCCCGAACCTCAACCGGAGACACTGGATTTGCCGGAATTGCTGCAGAAAGTTATTCTGCTATTTGAATCCGGAGATAATATGCAGCTTATTTTCCGGCATAAGGTGGATAGCCCTTTGCTGATATTTGCCGATAACGAACAACTATCGAGAGCTTTCATCAATATTATTAAGAATGCTCAGCAAGCAGTGCCATCCGAGAAAAAAGCAATTATCAATATCGAACTGCATCGAATCAATCAGATTGTGCGCATAAGCATAGAAGATAATGGTTGCGGAGTTCCCGATGAAATTGCTACTCGTTTGTTTGAGCCTAACTTCACCACTAAATCCGGTGGCATGGGTTTAGGTTTAGCTATTGTGAAACGCAGTATTGAGTCGGCTAAAGGCAAAATTTGGTTTGAAAGCACAAAGAATGCGGGAACTACCTTTTTTATAGAGCTTCCTGCATTGTAACTGTATTTGTAAATCTTCAGCATGAAGTTTACCGATTTTAAGTTCTTTCCAGTTCAAAACCAATCAAAGGAGTAGAATATAGCACTTGCAAAATTTATAGTGCAGGAGAACAGAAAAAAATCGCTTTGATTATTATGCTTTCCGGACTAGGAATTAGTCGAACATTGAACCAATTGGGTATCAAACGAACCTTCTACAATTGGTATCATGCTTACAGTAGCAATGGGATTGGTGGATTGAGACCAAAGAGAAGAACTGCAAGGCAATGGAATTCCATTCCTCAAGAACAGAAGAACCTTGTGATTGATTTAGCATTAGAACACCCCGACCACTCTCCTCGTATGCTAGCTGCAAAGATGACAGACGAGCAGGGGGTATTCATTAGTGAATCTTCGGTGTAAATGTCTATTCTGGTAGAGATGAAAAGATATTGGCTATCAGAAAAAGGATAAAATGGAGAGCCTGGGAAAAAGGAAAAAAGCATATGAACGGGGTAAAGTATTTGCGTTACATTCCTCTTAATATTTTTTAAGCCCTCCATAAAAAAAGGGCTTTAGAAAAATATTATCTATATTAGAGCAAAATCTCTCGATAAGGAATAGTAAACTTTAGTTTGAAGACATACATGTGATTGTGATAGCGTGTCTGCCATGCAAATTCGGAATTGATTCTGCGGGCATTTATGGTAACGGCACGTTTATATTGATAATAACACCCAACATTCCGGGATTCCATTTTTTCGTCGCCGCCGTTGTTGTAGAGACGCCCAAAGCAATGTTCCCAATCATATTGATAAGTTCGCCAAGACTTGTAGGGTCGAGATTTTGTAAAGCATATACTTTAGGCAAAACACCTTTCAGTTGAGAATTTTCTCTTTCGATGGCATCCATTGCATCATCAACAGTCTTCCCGAGCGAGCAATCATACGGCTTGACATTTTCTTACGAAGATAGTAACAATTCGGCCGGAAACCTACAGCAGAAGCTGGCTATTTGATTGCTGCATACACCAAGATATTACCAATAGCATCTATTTAATTGAGGAGGGCTGTCTGCGATTGTATTTTAATAATCACGGAAAGGATATCATAAGTACAGTTCTTTTTTGAGGGAGGAACAGTTGCATCTATCTGGGTCTTATTTGAAAATCATTAATCTGCTTCTATCAAGTTGTCTTTATTAAGACTCTCATTAACTGTCAACCATTTTTCAACTACATTTTTGTCGGCTTGGAGTTGTTGGCGAAGTTCCTCTATTGAGTTAAATTTTTGTTCATCGCGGAGACGATCTATAAATTTCACGCTGATATTTTGTCCGTATATATCGGCTTGAAAATGGAGTAGGTGTACTTCGATACTTCGGTTGTTGAGGTTATTGTTTACTGTTGGGCGTGTACCAATGTTTAACATGGCTGCATAAGTTTTATCCATTACGGAGCATTCAACAATATACACACCATCTTTAGGTACTAATTTTAGCTTGTCATTTAATTTAATGTTTGCAGTGGGGAATTGTATTTTTCTCCCAAGTTGCTTTCCTTTAATTACAGTCCCACTAAGTTCATAAGCGTAGCCTAAATAACGCTTAGCTTTTTGCACTTTACCGGCCTGTAAAGCTTTGCGTATCTTAGTAGAACTAACATTATTATCATCAACAAACAGAGCATCTAATTTCTCTAATTTAAATCCATATTGCACTGAGAGCTTGAGCAAAGTGTCAAAATTTCCCTCTCGATCTTTTCCCAGTCGATGGTCATATCCTAACACTAAGGTGTTTACATTCAGCTTTTCTACTAGAATAGTTCGAACAAAATCGATATAAGATAACTTGGCAAACTCCTTGGTGAATGGATAAATAATGAGATGGTCTACACCTGCTTGTTCAAATAGTCTAGTTCGCTCATCGATAGTAGTAAGCATTCGAAGTTCTTGTTTCCCTTCATCGGAGGAGAGTGCAACCTTGGGGTGTGGGTGAAAAGTGAAAATTACGGTTTCGCCTCCCTTATCTTGGGCAATGGCTTTTAATTTGTCGATTACTTTTCTATGACCGAGATGCACACCGTCGAATGACCCGATAGTTAATACCGGTTTTTCAATCTTATAATCTGTTATATGATGATAAATCTGCATTTGATTGTTATACTTAGAGCTCCAAAAGTACGTTTTTTGTTTCTAATTGCTATTTTTGTATCCCAAGTCATAATAATCAAATTTAAGATCGTGAAGAATATACCTGTTTTTATCTTATTTGTCCTATTTGTTTTTACGTCATGTGCAGACAAAACAAACTGCAAAATAGCAGGGCATATTAGCAATGCTGAAGGAGAATATATTTATCTTGATGAACTGAGAGTTACAGAAGCCTATCCGCTAGATTCAACACTTATCCGTAAAGATGGTACTTTTGAATTTAAAGGAAATATCAGCCATCCTTCATTTTTTATCCTCCGTCTTTCTCCTAATAATTTTGTTACTCTTTTAGTTGATTCTGCCGAACATGTACAGATTAATGCCGATGCAGCTAATTTTGGAAGAGAATATGCTGTTGATGGTTCCGAGGGGTCTCGTTATGTGCAGGAGCTTAATTTGAAACTGAGCGATACCAAACATAAGCTCGATTCTATTCGTTCTATGCAAATGGCACTCCGCAATGATGCGAACTATGCGGTGCGAAAAGCTCATTTTGATGCGGAGTATGACAGTGTCCGCGATGCACAAATTGCATATGCACAACATTTCATTAAGAGCCATCCTTTTTCTATGGCTAATGTTTTAGCTCTATACCAAAAATTCAGCGATGATTCTTATGTAATTCAAGATTTACAATCTTTACAAATAGCAGCTACAGCCTTACATTCGTTTTATCCGAATTCTGAACATGTAAAGGCATTATACAACAATACCGTCGAGTTAATGAAAATTGAACGTTCTCAAAAACTGCGTCAGTTTATCAATGAGCAAGGCACCAATATTCCCGAAATAACGCTACCTAATCAACAAGGAAAGGAAATCAAGCTAAGTTCCTTACGTGGAAAATATGTATTACTTCACTTCTGGTCGGCATCAGATAAGAACTCGCGCATTATGAATCCAACTTTGGTGGAAGCCTACAAAAAATATAAGGATAAGGGATTCGAAATATATCAGGTTTCAGTCGATACTGACAGTGTTGCTTGGAAACAGGCTATTAATGAAGATAAACTTTCATGGACAAATGTGGGAGATATGAAAGGAAGTAACCAAGCTGTTGTCAATTTTAATGTTAAAGCCATACCTTCCAACTATCTGATTGATAAAAACGGTAGTATTGTAGCAAAGAACCTGCAGGGGCCTAGCCTGAATCATGCACTTAGTGAAGTGCTTAAATAAATAATTGAAGCATTGATAAAAGATAAGATATATTTTGTTTCCGATGTGCATCTCGGGGCTCAGGCACTTGATGATAATCAGGAACGGGAACTTCGTTTTGTTCGTTGGCTTGATACGATTAGTATTGATGCCAAACAATTATTTATTATGGGCGACTTGTTCGATTATTGGTTTGAATACAAATCTGTAATTCCTCGAGGATATGTAAGGACATTGGGGAAGTTAGCCGAGTTGAGCGATAAAGGTTTAGATATTCATTTCTTTATTGGAAACCATGATATTTGGGCTGATAATTTTTTTGAAAATGAAGTAGGAATTACCATACATAAAAAAGAAGAAGTATGGAATATCTTCGGATACAAAGTATTTCTGGCGCATGGCGATGGTTTAGATCCTTTTGATAAAGGATACTTGTTTTTGAAAAAAATATTCACGAATCATTTTCTACAGTGGTGTTATGCAAAATTACACCCTAATTTTGCCAATCGTATGGCTCACCGTTGGTCAACTAAACGCCGAAAACGACATCAGCGAGAAGTAGTCGAGTTTAAAGGAAAAGAGCATGAAGGTTTATACCTTTATGCGCAATCAGTGCAACAAAAGATGCATATTGACTATTTCATTTTCGGACATCGACATTTGTTGTTAGATTTGCCTATTGGAAACAATACAAGATATATAAATTTAGGTGATTGGATAAATTATTTTTCCTATGGTGTATTTACAGAGTCTGGTTTTCAGCTCAAGCAACTTCCACCTACAAAAAAGATAAATACGAATGAAAATATACACTAAGATTATCGGTACAGGTTCGTGTATCCCTGCCAGAAAGATTACCAACTCTCATTTCTTGGATTATGATTTTTTTGATCCTGCTAAAAAAGTGAAATTTGATCGCTCAAACGAAGAAATAGTATCGAAGTTTGAAGAGATTACAAATATTAAAGAAAGACGATGGGTTAATGATGATCAGGTAAATTCAGATTTAGCAACTATTGCCGCCCGAAAGGCTATCAAAGATGCAAATATAGACCCTGAAACTATCGATTTTATTGTTTCAGCTCATAATTTTGGCGATGTGGCACATGGCAGAACAAACGTAGATACATTACCCGGACTTGCCAATCGCATCAAGTTAAAGTTGGGCATTGAGAATCCTTCTTGTGCTTGTTTTGACCAAATCTCAGGTTGCCCGGGTTGGACACAAGCAATGATTACCGCTGATGCCTATTTGCGTAGTGAAACTTATAAACGCGGATTGATTATCGGTTCAGATACACTATCACGCGTTTCCGACCCACATGATAGAGACACCATGATTTTTGCAGATGGAGCCGGAGCTGCCATAGTAGAAGCAGTGGCGAGCAAAGAACCTATGGGCATTATCGCACATGCCTCGCGTTCCGACGTTGACCCTTATGCCGATTTACTAACCTTTGGTCCCTCATTGAATCCTGATTATCAAGGAAACGATCAATTTATTAAGATGGCAGGTCATCGTTTGTATGTTTATGCATTAAAGCATGCTCCAAAATTAGTAAAAGAGAGTATTGACAAAGCCGGCTTAGATTTGAAAGATATCAAAAAGGTTTTAATACATCAAGCCAATGAGAAAATGGATGAAGCTATTCTAAAAGGTTTATTCAGTCTGTATGGCAAAAAACATGTACCATTTTCAGATATCATGCCTATGACTATTGAGAAATTAGGCAATTCATCAACGGCAACGGTACCCACTTTGCTGGATATTGTAGCCCATGGAGAAATGGATGATCATGTAATCCGAGAAGGAGATTACATTGTGCTCTGCTCTATTGGTGCCGGAATGAATATTAACTCGATTATTTATAAGTGGTAAGACTATTATCGAGATGAATAAAATTATAGGGCAAGCTCTGTTGGGCTTGCCTTTCTTTTTTATTCCTACTCAGAATACACTACATTTGTGGCAAAATTTATAATAAATTGAATATGAGCAATCATGATTACAAAATAGCTGATATTTCTTTAGCCGACTTTGGTCGCAAAGAAATTGAAATCGGTGAAAAAGAAATGCCCGGCTTGATGGCATTACGCGCAAAATATAGAAAAGAAAAACCGCTTAAAGGGGCTCGAGTGATGGGATCATTGCATATGACTATCCAGACAGCTGTTCTTATTGAAACCTTAGTAGAATTAGGAGCCGACGTTCGTTGGTGTAGTTGTAATATCTTTAGCACACAAGACCATGCCGCTGCTGCTATTGCTGCTGCCGGAGTTCCTGTTTTCGCATGGAAAGGGGAAACCCTAGCCGAATATTGGTGGTGTACGGAAAGGGCTCTTGATTTTGGAGAAGGATTAGGTCCTGATTTAATTGTTGATGATGGTGGAGATGCTACGGTTATGATTCATCGAGGTGTAAAAGCGGAGAAAGATGCAAACATACTTGATGGAACAAAAGAAGCTGAAGATGAAATAGAGCTGGACAATTGTTTAAAAAGGGTTTTAAGCGGGAATGCACAACGTTGGACTAAAGTAGCAGCCGGTATGAAAGGCGTAAGCGAGGAAACAACCACCGGAGTGCATCGTTTATATCAAATGATGGAACAAGGAGAACTTCTTTTTCCGGCAATTAATGTGAATGATTCAGTAACAAAATCTAAATTCGATAATCTATATGGTTGTCGTGAATCATTAGCCGATGGTATTAAACGTGCCACCGATGTAATGATTGCAGGCAAAGTGTGCGTTGTGGCAGGCTATGGCGATGTTGGCAAAGGTTGTGCTGCTTCAATGCGTTCCTATGGAGCTCGCGTTATTGTTACAGAAATCGACCCTATTTGTGCGCTGCAAGCAGCTATGGAAGGTTTTGAAGTGAAAACAATGGAAGAAGCCGTAGAAGAGGGCAATATCTATGTCACAACTACCGGAAATAAAGATATCATTACAGCTGAGCATATGGCTAAAATGAAAGATCAAGCCATTGTTTGTAATATTGGTCATTTTGACAATGAGATACAAGTCGCTAAATTAGAGGCTACGCCGGGTATCAAAAGAATAAATATCAAACCTCAGGTTGATAAATATGTGTATGCTGACGGTCATGCTATTATCTTGTTAGCTGAAGGACGCTTGGTGAATCTAGGTTGTGCAACCGGTCACCCGAGTTTTGTGATGAGTAACTCTTTCACTAATCAAACATTGGCACAAATTGAACTTTGGCAGAATGATTATCCGGTAGCTGTTCATCGTTTACGCAAAGATTTAGATGAAGAAGTTGCTCGTCTGCATTTGGCTCAGATAGGTGTTAAACTAACTACACTCACAAAAGAACAAGCAGATTATATAGGGGTAAAAATTGAAGGCCCATTTAAACCGGAACATTATAGATATTAATTTCCGTTTGATATTAATAAAGGAAGGTGTAGTCCATATGGAAAGACTGTGCCTTCTTTTTTACATTTTGCTATTTAAAAATATAATAGTCGATGGTTGAAAATTTGCTGTAGTGATGTCTATCAATTTTAAGTTGAAATGTATTTGATTATACAAAAAAAAATTTGCGTCATTACGATGGTTAATATTCGACGAATACGAAACAAAAAGGATGTTCCAAAATTTTTGAAACATCCTTTTTTGTATCATAATTACCAATAGCTACATCAGTATCCATCTGATGGCTGCAAATTCTTCACAAAATGGTTTCAAATTTGCACCTTCAGATTGCCGTTGCATCATGATAAATTCTGCTGTAAGTTTCGGTCCATCAACAAGTACAGCTATTTTTCGTTGTTTGAACAGTTCTCCATACTCCTTAAAAACATCAGTTACAGTTTTGTAACCGGAGAATCCGGATTCCAGTTCAATATTGCTTTGGTCTACTAAAAAGCCTTTGCAATCTTTAGGAATATTACCATTCAAAACTAAATTAATCCACATTTCCCGAACATCTGAAGGGGTAGTTAGTCCATCCCAAGATATTCTGAAAATATTTAGCTCAGTATCGTATGTACAACTAAAATTATCTAACATTTATCAATATTACTCCCTAATCATTTTTGTGGTGAGTTGCAAAGATAAGACTTGAATCTTTAAGAACTCCATTACAGTATGTAAATATTTGTTATGGGAATTATTGCACATTAAATAATAAATGCTTACCCCACCTTAGTATGCTCAGCTATCTTCTTGAATAGAATCTCCATAACCTCTAGTTGGTCATAAGGTACATCTTTTAATATATCTTGCGACAACTCAACCGATGATGATCTGGCCTTAGCATGCAATTTCTTTCCGGATTCTGTAAGCATCAAGTTTTTCTTTCTTGCATCAATAAGATCTGTTTCTCTAACTACGTAACCTTCTTCAATCAAGGTTTTAACCTGACGTAAAACAATGGTTTTATCCTTTTGCAGCTCGTCAGCTATCTCTTGTTGTGTGGTTCCCTCATTAGTGTAAATTAGATCTAAAAGAATAAACTGATCAACTTTGATATTTACATTGTCTTTGACAAATTTATTGTCTAATGTTTTTCGAGAACGGATAGATTCTTTTAAAACAAAAGAAAATAATAGTGACTTCGGATCTAGCTCTTCCATAATTTATCAATTAAAAATACTTTAGAAATTAATTAGTTAGTTTGGTTTATCATGTTTTTTGAGGTGTAAAATAATACCCCATATATTCAGCGATTGCGAAGTATTACCTAACTTGTTTAATTTAAGTTGGTACAAGCAATCAAAGATGAAAATCCCTCCGCGATAAGGCGGAGGGATTTGTAAATGGTTTATTCAGCTTCGTTTTCCTCAGCCCATCCGCCTCCTAAGGCTTTATATAGGCTCACAACTGAACCTAGTTTTTGAAGTTGGTCGCTAGCATCACCCAATTGAGCTTTCAATAGGTTTTGCTGTGCATCAAGAACTTCGGTGTAAGTAGCAGAACCATATATCAATAATTCTTGCGTGTAATTAACCGACTTATTCAATGCATCGAGCTGTTTAGTTCGAAGGTCTATTTTATCAGAAATATTTCCGTACTGATTCAAGGCATCGGTTACTTCTTTTCCTGCGTTCAATAAACTTTTCTTATAACTATTCATAGCTTGAGTTCTTTGCGATTTTGCCACTTCAAGACGAGTCCGATTCATACGCTTATTAAAAATTGGAGCTGTCAGCCCGCCAATAAATGATGCAACTAAATGTTCCGGATCAAACATTTCTGCTATGGTAGGCGCACTAAGTCCAACTCCGAAAGCTTTCAACTTTAATGCCGGATAGAAATATGATTTGGCATTACCCACCATTTCATATGCTGACATTACGGCATATTCAGCTTGCATAACATCCGGACGATTATCGAGTAATTGAACCGGAATACCAATATTGATAATCTGAGCAGCTTGTTGATCGGAAAGCGTAGAACGTCTGATTGATCCTTCCGGACGTCCGAGCAATATACTTAGCGTACTTTCTCCCACTTTTATTTGCTGTTTTAAATCAGGGATCGAAATTTCGGCTGCATATTGTGCTGCTTGGCTTTGAACCACGGCAGCCCCGGTAACTCGTCCACTTTCCTTAAGAACGGTCATCGTTTCATTTAACTTACGATAGTTCTCAACAGATTGTTCTGTTATTTGCAATTGCTTATCAAGAGCTAACAGTGTATAATAAAGCGTAGCAATATTAGAAATCAAGTTGGTTTGCACAGCCTTCTTAGCAGCATCAGTTCCTAAGAATTTTGCATAGGCTGCACGTTTTGCCGTACGCATCTTTCCCCAAATATCAACTTCCCAGGAAGCATTTCCAGATAAAGAGTTAATGTTGATATTATCAGTAGGAATAACAGACTCAGCTGCTTTGGCAACTCCCAATTGATACATATTCATTCCAACTCCAACGGTAGGCCATTGGGCAGCTTTACTTTGCTTAAAGTATGATTGAGCTTGCTTTACGCTTTCTATTGCATTTTGCAAATCATAGTTATGGCTCAAGCCCTCGTCGATCAGATTAACCAAGACCGTGTCATTGAAAAAGTCGCGCCATTGCATTAATCCTAAGTTCTGAGTACTATCGCCTTCCTGACCTCCATAAACGTTATCAGCCATAGATGTGTCTCGTTCATAATGACGGTTACCACTACAAGCTAAAACCAAGGTAGATATAACGATAGCCAACGTTATATTTTTTATACTATTGATTTTCATATCAATTTATTTCTGTGGTTTAATCTAAGTTATTCGTATCTGATATTTCCTCTTCGTACTTCTTGCCGGTCACTTTTTCTTGCAGAGTTTGGAATATCACAAACAATGTAGGAATAACCAAGATACCAATCATTGTACCTATGAAAAGTCCGCCGATAGCACCGGAACCAATCGACATATTTGCATTAGCACCTACACCTCCGCGTAAGATAAGAGGGAGCAGACCAATAATGAATGCAAACGAGGTCATCAAGATAGGACGCAAACGAGCAGTAGCTCCTTCCAATGCAGCTTGTTTGATAGACATCCCTTTATGGCGTCTCTGAAGAGCAAATTCTACTATCAAGATAGCATTCTTCGCCAGTAGCCCGATAAGCATAACCATCGATATTTGTAGGTAAATATTGTTACTTACCCCCATTAGGCGAGCAAAAATAAACACCCCTGCCAAACCGATAGGCAAAGAGAAGATAATTGCTAAAGGCAAGATGTAACTTTCGTATTGGGCACATAATAAGAAATAAACGAATATTAAACTTAATATGAAAATAATGATTGTTGAACCTCCCGACTCAATTTCTTCGCGAGTAATACCCGAGAAGTCGTAGCTATAACCCATTGGAAGCTCTTCGCTTGCTATTTTTTGAATGGCTGCAATGGCTTCACCAGTACTGTAACCTGCGTTAGGCTGACCGGTAATTTCGATAGATGTATATAAGTTGAAGCGAGTCATGTTTTCAGGTCCTGATGTCGGATTCACAGTCACAAACTGCGATAACGGAGCCATTTCACCTGAGGCTGTACGGATTTTCATTACATTCAGCTCTTCCATATTACCTCTATGAGCAGCATCGGTTTGTAGCATCACACGATATTGTTTACCGAATCGATTAAAGTCTGACACATATAAACCGCCAATATATCCTTGTAAAGCAGCAAGTACATCGCTCACCTGTATTCCCGATAGCATACAACGTGCAGCATCTACATCAACAATATATTGAGGGAAGTTAGTACTGAAAGAAGTTTGAGCATATTGAATTTCCGGGCATTCGTTAAGTTTCTCCAAGAAGCTTTTCGATACTTTCTCAAAGTCTTTAATATCTCCACCTGTTCTATCTTCTAATTTCAATTCGAAACCGCCGGTGATAGAGAAACCCGGAACCATTGGAGGAGAGAAAATAATCACACGGGCATCTTTAATGCCTGATGTGGCTGCATAGAGCTTCTTGATAACTGAGAATTGATCTTGACCTTCCTCCGTACGTTCTTCAAAAGGTGTCATTTTACAAATCAACATACCGTAAGAGCTACCATAACCGGCAATCAGAGAGTAACCGGAAACCATGGTGCGAGATTCTATTTCAGGAACAGTTTTTATAATTGAATCTACTTTAGCTACCACGTCAAGTGTTCGTTCGTTAGATGTTGCCTGAGGCATTTGAATATCAACCATCAAACGACCAGTGTCTTCATCAGGAACAAATGCTGTAGGAGCTGTTTTCATGAGATAGACAAATAGCACAGCGAACACTAGAATAATACCCACTGCCATCCAAGGTTTCTTCAAGAAACGGCTGGTAGTTTTCTGATATTTATTGGTAAATGCACCAAATCCGGCGTTGAAAGCCGTAAAGAACTTTTCCTTAAAGTTTTTCTTGTGTCCTTCTTCTCCTTCATGGTGAGGTTTTAAGAATAGAGCACACAAGGCAGGACTTAATGTAAGGGCATTTACTGCCGACAAAAGAATGGATACTACAAGGGTAACCCCAAATTGTTGATAGAATACACCCGTTGAACCTGATATGAAAGTTACGGGAATGAACACTCCACACATCACTAAGGTGATAGAAACAATAGCACCGGAAATTTCACTCATGGCAGAAATGGCAGCTTCTTTCGCATTGTTGGCTCCTTCTTCCATTTTGGCATGCACCGCTTCCACCACCACAATGGCATCATCGACCACAATACCAATTGCCAATACCATAGCAAATAAAGTAAGTAAATTTATAGTATATCCGAATACATTCAAGAAGAAGAATGTACCGATAATCGCTACCGGAACGGCAATGGCAGGAATAATAGTAGCTCTGAAATCTTGCAAGAAGACGAAAACTACAATGAACACCAATATGAAGGCCTCAAAAAGAGTGTGTAACACCTCTTCGATAGAAGCATCCAAGAATTCATTGGTGTCTGTCAAAATTTTATAATCGATTCCCGGAGGAAATGATTCGGCTGCCTTACTAATTTGCTTTTTACAGTTAATGATAACATCACGAGCATTCGAACCTGCCGCTTGATAAATAGCCATGGTAACTGCCGGCTTAGCCTGACAGAGCGTATTGGCAGTATAGTTCAATGCTCCAAGTTCAATATTGGCAACGTCTTTCAGGCGTAAAACAGTTCCGTCAGGATTTGCTTTTACCACAACATTACCGAACTCTTTTTCTGTTTGCAAACGACCCTTGTAGCGAATAACATATTCGTAACTTTGGTTGTTTTCTTGGCCGAAACGTCCGGGAGCTGCCTCCATATTTTGAGCTTTCAAAGCTGCAGCGATGTCTGATGGCATTAATTTGCTGCTGGCCATTTCTTCCGGCTTCAACCAAACACGCATAGAATATAACCGGTTTGAGAAAATCATCGCTTCACCAACACCCGATACCCGCTTGATTTGAGGAGTAAGGTTAATGTCGCAATAGTTTTGCAAGAATGTTTGGTCATAACGACCATCAGGGCTATAAACTGAAGCAACCATAAGCATACTTGTTTGTCGCTTGTTGGTGGTTATACCCGCCTTGGTAACCTCACTCGGAAGCATGGCATTGGCTTGTGCTACTCGGTTTTGCACTTTCACCGCTGCCATATCAGCATCAGTTCCTTGCTTGAAATATACACGAATAGCAGCAGTACCGTTATTACTTGCTGTGGAAGTCATGTAAATCATATCTTCCACACCGTTAATTTGCTCTTCTATCGGAACAACCACAGAGCGCATAACAGTACCTGCATCGGCTCCGGTATAGTTAGCTCTAACTAAAATGGTTGGCGGAGCAATGTCCGGATACTGTTCTATGGGGAGAGCCGTTATACCTAATCCCCCCAGAATTACTATGATAATAGAAATTACCGTAGAAAGTACGGGTCTTTCAATAAATCGTCTAAGCATTTTCGATATCTTTTTAGGGTGATTATTCTACGCTGTCTGTAAGTTGCACATCTTTAGGCTCTACTTTCATACCATCCTTAAGTTTGGCAACGCCATCAATTATAACTTTATCACCGGCTTTAAGTCCTTTGGTTACTACGTAATAATTCCTTAAGCTTCCTGCTCTTACTTCGACAGGAGTGTTTACTGCTGTGTTATCGGCTCCGAGAACATACACGAAATGTTTGTTTTGAACAACGCTGATAGCACTCTGAGGCACTACAATTGCGTGAGGAATTTTTGTTTCCATGCGCACTTTGCCACTAGCTCCGGAACGAAGAATATCTCTTGAATTAGGGAAATTAGCACGAATAAGTACTGATCCCGTAGAAACGTCAACCAAACCACTGGCAGTTTCGATTTTTCCTTTTTCGTTATAAACTAAGCCATCGGCAAGTTCTAATTTTACAGGAGGAAGATTTTTAATCTTTTCCTTAGTCGATGTGCCTTCTAACTTTTGCAATAGCGCAAAATATTCTTTTTCATTCACAGCGAAGTAAGCATACATCTCTTCGGTATCAGATACTGTGGTCAGCGGTTTTGGTGAAGTACTGCTCACCAAGGCTCCTACACGATAAGGGAAATTACCGATTACGCCATCTACCGGGCTTGTAATGATGGCATAGTTTAAGTTCGCTTGGGCACTGGCTAAAGCAGCTTGAGCTTCTGCTAGAGCAGATTTTGCAGACATTAAGCCTGTTTCGGCCGTTTTAAGTTCGAATTCACTAACAATGTCTTGTTCCACCAAGGGTTTAGTTCTTTCAACAGTTAATTCTGCAGTTTCCACCTTTGATTTGGCAACTTTTACTTGAGCTTCGGCTGAATTTACCTGAGCTCTTAAATTATCGGCATTGATAGAAAATAGTGTCTGACCCTTTTTTACATGATCACCTTCATCAACGTATATTTTTTCAATATAACCTGATACTCGTGGTCGAATTTCAACGGTTTGTTTTCCTTCAATAGTTGTCGGGTATTCCTTAAAAAGGACTACATCTTTGGGCTGGAGAGTCGTTACTTTACGTTCTCCGGCAGTTGTGGTGTTTGCCTGCTTCGACTTGGGGCTACATGCGCTAACCATTAAGGCAAGCAAAGCAAACACAAAGGTTTTTGAGTTAGTTATTGTTTTCATTTTTTACTTTGGTATTAATTTTTACTAACGTTTGAATTAATTGTAAAATATATTTTAATGCGCTAAATATAAAGATAATAACAGACGCTTATTTTAAATATTATATTATTTAACTAACTTTTAGCTTGATAAGCTGAATTGTTTAAAATAAGTTTCGTTTTCTTATCAGCCATAAGCTGAGCCAAGGTAACATCAGGATTATGCTCCATGTAAGATTTCACAATCTGCCATCCTAACCAGCAACCGGTTCTACCCGGCGATTCAGCAGAAAAACTCGAAGTATATGGCGCATCTCCGGTATAACGAATGATATCCATGCGGTTAGTAGAAAACAACATCTTATTTTCTGCCAAGTATCGCCACATATCTCCTTCGTTTTTTTTGCAAAAGTCTAACTGTTTCTGAGTAAAGCCTATTCTAACAGAATCTGCCAACTCCGGCAAAGTAGCCTCCAACATGTATTGTAATTTTCCCTCATAAATCATTTTATCAATAAGTTGGTGCCCATAACCTACAAATGGAAACTGAACGGTGCTCCAAGCATAAATAGCATCGCTGAGTATTTTCTGAGGATACATATTCATCTGTTGATAATTACTAATGCCCAATCTCGGATAATAAGGGCAATCTCTTCCCAAATATTTATCAACACCAATTCCGAGCAGACTATCGGTCATTACTATAGACTGATTAAATCCACTTATACAAGTGAATACTTTAGGTATTGTTTTATCGGGGAAATAATGATGGTAATACTTGAAAGCCTTATCAAGCTGTTCTTTCAGCTGTTCTTTATTGATTCTTTCATCAACTAAAGATTTAGTTGCTCGCATGGTGGTGTCGTTCACAAATGAGTTTAGCAACCCAATTACTCCCTTATCTTCCGGATAGCCGATGCGAATAACTTCGGTAGTAAATAAAGGTAAGATGCCAGGATATTGGCTTTGAAGCTTTCTGATGTCTGAGTCACCAATAGAATCTAGGGCAAATAAATCGCTGTCGAAGTTCTGAAAAACGAAGTTCGTTCGAATATTTGATAAATCAACATGCTCAAACTTGTTCTTTTGACAAGACAACAAGCAAACAGCCAACAATAAAAATGTAATGATATTTATCTTTTTCATCTTTGATTATCTAAGTTTAAACAAAAAACATATGCTATGCGTGCGGTTTTCATGTTGATTGTTATAAAAAACGAAAAATGGGTTTAAATAGTTGTGCGCAAAAGTAGAAATTTAAAGCAGCTTAGATTTATCACTTTTCATAACAAATCATTAGCATACTTATTTTATGATAAAATTTCAATAGCTATTAGCTTTTCAAATAAAATAGATTTACATATGTAACTATATTAAAATAAACAGATTAACAATAAAATAGTTTGATGAGTCACCTATTTTATTGTTGAAAGTATGTGTATTTATAAACTAAATTAATGTTGCTCTTGATTAAAAAAACTAATGATTTACATTTAAATATTTGAAAAATAGATGTTTAGTCTTATATTTATATCAATTCTTAACGAGAATGTATCATAATCACTGTTTTTGCATCTTTTATCTAGCAGGAATGTACGTTATGATTGTTTGTTGTATGAATTCTCATTGAATGAAACGAATAAAATTAATTATCTGAGGCTTTTCTTTAGAAGAAATGATGCAAATATATAACAGGTGTGGGTTTTCCTGATTCATTAAAAGTAGAAATATGTCTGGTTGCTTGTTTCTTTAGCGCAGAGCAAGAAGTTGTTTAATCTGTGAAATGCCAACTGCTATTTTTCCAAACAATCGGTAGGCGAACTTTCTTAATTATTAGCAAGATTAATTGTAGATTGCACAAGTTCAAACTCACTCATTACAAATAAACATATGAAGTCTAATAAAATTGCTTGGATATTTTTTCTTTTCTGCGCGTTTATCCAACCCCTCTACGCTCAAGAGAAAATAGCTTTATGGCCTGATGGTAAGATGATAAACTCTAAGGGGAAAAAACTAGATTGGATAGAGAGTAGGGAGCGTGTTACACAAGTTGATAAACCTTTTATGTATGCTTATTTCACATCAAAGGAAGAAAATAAAAATAGTGCAGTGTTAATTTTTCCTCCCGGAGGATATCAAAAGCTGACTTATAATGTAGCTGGAATTCAATTGGCTAAATGGTTTAATACTATAGGTATTAATGCTTTCGTAGTGATGAATCGTTTACCTACCTCTCCCGATTTAAAGGAACCTTGTTATGGTGCATTGCAAGATGCGCAACGCGCTATGAAAATTGTGCGTTCGCAGGCTGCAGAATGGGAGATAGACCCCAAAAAAATTGGAGTAATGGGGTGTTCTGCCGGAGGCGGTGTAGCGGCAAATGTGGCAACTATCAGGCAAGATGTATCATCAATTGGCGATAGCCTTGATGCCGTGAGCCATGTTCCTAATTTCCAGATATTGATTTCGGCTGTAATAAGTATGGGTGAATATGGGCATAAGGGAAGTAAAGAAGCATTATTGGGTGAACATCCTACTGATGAAAAAATTCACTTCTTCTCTAATGAACTTCAAGTAACACCCGACACTCCTAAAGCATTCATTGTGCATGCCAATGATGATCCGGTTGTTAATCCGATTAACAGCGTGATGTATTATCAGGCATTGAGGAAAAAGAACGTTGATGCAGCTTTATTTATATTTCCCCACGGAGGGCATTCCATCGCATTGAGGAATAATCCGCTAACTACAAATCATTGGACAAATCTTTGTGAATCATGGTTGAAAGAAATGGGTTTTTTATAGTCGGAGGCTACACATCGATAAAAAATCGCATCACATTTCTAATTGGTATGATGCTGCCTTTTTATTGTCAATAGTAAGTGATGGTATAGCTGATGCTGTTTTCTCTATAATCGGTGATTTTTCTTTCAACGTTATTGCATGATTTAAGAATTATGAGTGATTATTGGTTTTTATGACGTGGTATATCATTTATTTACAAACTGTTTAACAAAACATTTTGATTTATTTAGTTGCTTATTTAATATTGACAAAATTACGGAATATTAACTTATGAAAGAAAGGCTTTAGTCTAACTCATAAGCTGAGACTGATACACAGTCAATGCAAGCAGAGGAGTTGCTCTTACAAGATTAGCTCATTGGTATGATCAAGTTAACAGGTCTGGATTTGGTTCTTTTAATACCATAACATCTACAATATACATCTATTACAATGACATATTGAACTTTTTTGACAACAGAAGTACAAATGCTTCTGCTGAATTTTTTAATGTAAAACTAAAGGTTTTTAGAGCTACAATAAGAAAGATAACGGATATTGAATTTTTCCTCTTTAGGATAGCTAAAATTTATGCATGAAAATCAAAATCCACATAAATCAGGAACTGATTCAGAATAGTTCTTCTTTCAGGATAGCTAGGAGAATCCGGAATTAATCACTTTTCTGAAAGCTTTAAGGGTAACGGGGGGGGGTAATCTAAATATACCACGCATATTCCGAAGTTTCAAAACTAATTTGTATGGGAATACGCCATTTGTTAGATTATTCTTTTCAATACAAGTTGTAGCCTGGAGGGGAATCGAACCCCTATCTAAAGTTTAGGAAACTTTTGTTCTATCCGTTGAACTACCAAGCCTGATTGCGCGCAAAATTAACAATTTGTATGATTGAAGCAAGCTCATTTGGATTTTATTACACAAATGCAGCTTGTTATTTGTATCTATTCTTTATTATCTTTGCCACTCATTTCAGAACAACTATATATTTATCATATGACAACAAAAAAACTTCCATTCTCTAAGGCTCAAATTCAAGAGATTATAAAAAGCTACCCCACCCCTTTTCATATTTATGATGAAAAAGCAATGATGGAGTATGCACATAGTTTCACCAAAGCTTTTGCTTGGAACGAAGGATTTAAAGAATACTACGCTATTAAAGCATGTCCGAATCCATATTTGATGAACTTACTCCGCACGAAAGTAAACTATGGCATTGATTGCAGCTCTATGGCTGAGCTTCTTCTAGCTGAACAATTAGGTATGCGTGGAGAAGAAATTATGTTTACCTCAAATGACACTCCTGCCGATGAAT
This sequence comes from Mangrovibacterium sp., assembly GCA_047975205.1. Taxonomy (GTDB): domain Bacteria; phylum Bacteroidota; class Bacteroidia; order Bacteroidales; family Prolixibacteraceae; genus JBKEDC01. The sequence goes on from JBKEDC010000044.1 coordinate 34,793, forward strand.
TTAAAAAGGCAATAGAACTCGGAGCAATTATTAACCTCGATGATATTTCACATATCGATTATTTGGAAGAACATGCCGGAATCCCCGAGTTAGTCTGCTTCCGTTGGAATCCGGGGGCATTAAAAGAGGGAAATATCATTATCGGTAATCCTGAGGATTCAAAATATGGTTTTACTTGCGAACAATTGTTTGAAGGATACGCTAAATTGAAAGCTAAAGGGGTGAAACGATTCGGTATTCACACCATGGTTGCATCAAATGAACTAAACCCCGAATATTTTGTCGAGACAGCTCAACTGGTATTCAGCGTAATCGTTGATATTGCTAAAGAACTTGATATTCAATTCGAATTTGCCAATTTAGGCGGTGGTATCGGCATTCCATATCGACCAAATGAAAAAGCTGTTGATTTAACTTATGTAAGCACAGGCATTGAGCAACAATATCAAGAACTTATCGTAGCCAACGGATTAGCTCCTCTTAAAGTGTATTTCGAATCGGGTCGCGCCATCACCGGACCATTCGGATATGTAGTTTCAGAAGTGCTGCACATTAAAGAAACTTTTAAGAAATATGTGGGACTAGACGCTTGTATGGCCAACTTGATGCGCCCTGCGCTCTACGATTCATATCATCACATTACCGTATTGGGTAAAGAAGATGCCGAGCTTAATGAAACATATGATGTTACCGGTTCATTATGCGAAAATAATGATAAGTTTGCTATCAATAGAAATTTACCGACTATAGAGGCTAATGATTTGGTAGTAATCCACGATACCGGAGCCCATGGTCATTCTATGGGATTCAACTACAACGGAAAGCTACGCTCTGCAGAACTTTTACTGAGAGAAAACGGAGAGGTTGCACAAATTCGTCGTGCTGAAACTTACGATGATTTATTTGCCACGCTCGATTTTAACAAAGCTAAGAGTTTTCAATAACATAATAACTTAAGGGTGCTCAATCAGCACCCTTTTTCATACACACCCTATTTATGCAAGAGGACATCATCAAAGCGTTGGAAGTTCTACAAAACGGAGGTATCATATTATATCCAACGGATACTGTTTGGGGCATTGGTTGCGATGCCACCAACGAAAAAGCTGTAAGGAAGATTTATGAATTGAAGAAACGCACCGATTCAAAAAGTATGTTGGTACTTATGGAAAATATCAACCTGATTGACCGCTATGTGTCGGAAGTTCCCGAAGTAGCCTACGACCTAATAGAATTGAGCGAAAAACCCGTAACCATTATTTATGACGGAGCAAGAAACTTAGCCCCAAATCTTATTGCAGCAGATGGCAGTATAGGTATTCGAATTACCAGCGAACACTTTACACAACGTTTAATTCAACGCTTCAAAAAGCCAATTGTTTCCACATCAGCTAATATCAGCGGCGAACCATCGGCCACTTTCTTTAAGGAGATTAGCGAAGAAATTAAAAATGCGGCAGATTATGTTGTAATGTATCGACAAGAAGATTGCACCCCTCACCAACCATCTAGCATTATCAAACTGAGTGGAGATGGTCGAGTTCAAGTTATTCGAAAATAAATCCGCTGAGATACTCTAAAGAAATAAGGGTTATTATGAGCAAATATTGTTTACTCATAATAACCCTTACTTCTTTAATTCTACTGATAGATTGCTCTTCTAGTAGGTAAAACTACTTCCTCCCAGAAATTCGCGCAATAAAGAAGTTGGCGGAATCTCAGCATCATCAATATGCCGGAAATATCCGAAGAATTTTAATAATCGACTAGCATCGGCATATTCGGCACAAGATTCAGGAACAGCTTCCAATAAAGGCTCTGCATGTTTTTTTAGTACCGCTAATTCGTAAACTAATGCCGAATTAAACATGATGTCAGCATACTCTTGATAAGGAAAGATATTTTTCTCTTCGCCACGACGAACACTTGGCCAACGATTAATCGTTTCTTTCGCCGAATATCCTCTATATTTACTGTCGCGCACCATTCTGCGAATGAGTCGATTGTCGGTGGTAGAGATGTAATTTTGATCGTCGTGTGATATTTGTGTTAATGCCGATAAAAAGACCTTAAAGATATGCTCCGAGTTTAGATTTGGTGTCAAACCCGGGTTCATTCCGTGAATACCTTCCACAATCAAGATATGTCCGGACTCCAGTTTCAGTTTATTGCCCGATGGTTCCTGCTTACCTAATATAAAATTAAACCGAGGCAACTCTACTTCTTTACCTTGCAGTAAGCTCGTCAGATCTTTATTGAAATGCACCACATCAATTGCACCTAAAGATTCAAAATCGTAGTTTCCATATTCATCAAGAGGCGTATCTTCCCTATTTAAAAAGTAATCATCAAGTGATATAAGATGCGGACGAATACCATTGACTGCCAGTTGTATAGATAATCGTTTACTAAAGGTTGTTTTTCCCGATGCCGATGGCCCGGCAACCAATATCACTTTAATATCGCGTTCATTCCCAGTTATCGCGTTAGCTATTTCTGCCACTTTTTTCTCCTGCAAAGCTTCTGAAACTTTTATCACCTCGCCTTCTAACCCTTTATCGACAATATCGTTTAAATCATTAAGATTAGGAACACCAAGTAAATCTACCCATTTATTATATTCCTTAAAAACATCAAGTAGTTTATTCTGCAACTCAAATGGATACACCTTCTCAATGTCTTCCACATTTGGCATTTGTAGAATTAGTCCGTCTTTATAAATAGCTATATCAAATGTTCTAAGGTAAGCAGTAGAAGGCACATGCGGTCCATAAAAATAGTTGCAATACGTATCGAGATGATACAAATGCGAAAATAGGCTTCCTGTTTGTTCAAATAAGCAGGCCTTTTCTTCTAAACCACTTTTTACCAGCTCATTCACAGCTTCTACGGTTGGCATTCCTTGCCGAACAAAAGGCACATCTTTCAGCATCCAGCTTTGCATTTCTTCTTTGATCTGTTGCACATCGGCAGCTGTAATCTTTCTTTCTAAACCTGAGAGCTCACAATAACACCCTTTGCTTATACCATTCTGAATTTGAAGCTTAACTTGAGGGAAAATTTGCCGAACAGCCACATAAAGCAAAAACTGCAAAGAACGGCGATAAATACGTTGTCCTTCTCGATGCGTGTAGTCAATAAATTCTATCTGTTTAGATTTTACCAAAACAAAGTCTAAGTCTTTAATCGTATTATTAACCAAAGCTCCTATAACAGGATATTTCAACACAATTTCTTGATCTGCACAAACTGTTCGCAAACTTGTTCCTAATTCATATTGTTTTTCTCGCCCATTTTTATTTAGGCAATGTGTAGTTATCAATCTATCCATAAGTAAATCTTTTTCAAGTATAATTTTTTCATATACGACGCTCTTAAGTTATATATTTTGCCCGAATTCTCAGCTATTTTTCAATAAACTACTCCTTTTACAGCCTATTCTTCCGTAAGGATAGACCGTAAAAACACCTGAATTAAGCTTTTAGCAGCGAGGAATACAGCAAAGACTTCTAATTCATTCTTTTCTATAATGATAAATGGCTGAATTTGTATTTTCTCACCTCATCCTTGATTAAGAATTTGATGAAACACCACAATACAAACACACAAGCAATTGACTTTCAACACACAAGCAAAGCAACGTCTATTCTAGAAGCAACCGGGCTATTGTTGGCGGATAGTGTTTATATTCCAGCGCATGAACCCGCTGCTGCAAACTTTCCGGAGAATCAGAAGCCAAAACCGGAATACATTCTTGTAGAAGTACAGTTCCCGAATCATATACTTCATCAACCAAATGAATCGTAATGCCGGTTTCCTGCTCACGATTAGCAATAACGGCCTGATGCACCCTTAAGCCATACATACCTTTTCCTCCATATTTAGGTAAAAGCGAAGGGTGAATATTTACAATCTTGAAATGCGCAATAAAAGTTGGAGGCAAAAGCCACAAAAATCCTGCCAATACGATCAAATCTACACTCCTGCTTTCCAACTCATGAAACACTTTACCATTTTCATAGAAATCTGCCTTAGAAAACGTAAAGCAAGGCACCTGCCAAGCCTCGGCATGAACTATAACTCCGGCTTTTGAATTGTTTGTAAAAACAGAGTCAACTTTTACAAGCGTATTTTGGCTGAAATATTCCATTATACATCGAGCATTAGTTCCTGATCCTGAGGCGAAAACAGCTATTTTCTTTTTGTTCATTTTATTTTTATTTATCATTTCGAATATTCGACTCTAAAAGTCGATAATAACTTAACTAATTTGAAATATCATACGATTTATCATTTTTATTCAAAAATTACTTTGAACTTTGAATGTTAAATGTATTACTTTGCAGCTGTTTTAAAAATAAGAAAATAATTTTAACCCTTAAATTTTTTTTGACTATGTCTGATATTGCAGCTAAAGTAAAAGAAATTATCGCTAACAAACTTGATGTTGATGAGAGCGAAGTAGTAAATGAAGCATCTTTCACTAACGATTTAGGTGCAGACTCTTTGGATACTGTAGAATTGATTATGGAATTTGAAAAAGAATTCGATCTTTCTATTCCGGATGATGAAGCTGAAAAAATCACTACTGTTGGTGAAGCTGTAGCACACATTGAAGCTGCTAAAGCATAATTTAGTCTTACTAAATTAAAAAAATTTGCCTTACACAGGCAGAATTATATATTCGGCCACAATTTTTTGTGGTCGAATATAGTTTTAGGCAATTAACAGCCTAAATTTGAAAACATAATTAAATAGAAGTTATGGAATTGAAACGAGTAGTTATTACCGGATTAGGGACCGTTAACCCATTGGGTAACTCTATAGCCGAATATTTTGACGCTTTGAAAAAAGGGGTAAGTGGTGCCGGAATTATAACTAAAATGGATGCAAGTAAGCATAAAACACAGTTTGCTTGTGAAGTGAAGAACTTCGACCCTATTGAATACGTGCCAAAAAAAGAAGTTCGCAAGAACGATTTATATACATTATATGCCTATGCTGCAGCTGCCCAAGCAGTGGAAGACTGCGGACTAGACCTTGATACTTTCGATAAAAATCGAGGTGGCGTAATTTGGGGTGCAGGTATCGGAGGCTTAGAAACTTTCTATGATGAGGTAAAAGCTTACAATCCTGAGAATCCTAAATTCAACCCATTCTTTATCCCGAAAATGATTAGCAACATTGCCGGTGGGCAATTAGCCATTCGTTATGGTTTTAGAGGACCTAATTTCACAACAACCTCAGCTTGTGCATCGTCAACACATGCTATGATTGAGGCGTTCAACCTTATTCGCTTGGGTAAAGCCGATGTGTTTATTACCGGAGGATCTGAAGCAGCGATTAATCATGCCGGTTTAGGCGGTTTTAATGCATTACGCGCGCTTTCAACTCGCAACGACGATCCTAAAACAGCTTCTCGCCCGTTTGATGCCGATCGTGATGGTTTTGTTATGGGTGAAGGTGCCGGTGCACTTATTTTGGAAGAATACGAACATGCTAAAGCTCGCGGAGCTAAAATATATGCTGAATTTGCCGGAGGCGGCATGAGTGATGACGCTTACCACATGACAGCTCCGGACCCTAACGGTATGGGTGCAACATTAGTCATGAAATGGGCATTAGAAGATGCCGGAATTGCTCCGGAAGCTATCGACTATATTAATGTACATGGAACATCAACTCCACTTGGCGACATTGCAGAGCCTAAAGCTGTGCAAAATGTGTTTGGCGACCATGCCTTTAATTTGAGTATCAGCTCAACAAAATCAATGACCGGACACCTTTTAGGTGCTGCGGGTGCTATTGAGGCCATTGCTTCCATTCTAGCGATTACACAAGGTATTATTCCTCCAACCATTAATCATTTCACCGATGATCCTGAGTTAGATGAACGCTTCGACTTTACATTTAATAAGGCTAAGGAAAGAAAAGTAAATTACGTTTTAAGTAATACATTTGGTTTTGGCGGGCATAATGCTTCTGTAATTCTAAAAAAATACGAATAAACAGTGATAAAATTATTTGGTAATAAAATGAAACTCTTTTCGCGCAAGCAAGAAGAGTTTTATTTCTTTCTAAAAGATTTTTTTGGGTATAAACCTAAAAATATCGAGTTGTATGAAACCGCAATGATCCACAAGTCGGTTTCTAAACTCAATGCTCAAAATATGGCTATTAACAACGAACGATTAGAATATTTAGGCGATGCTATTTTAGGATCTATCGTTGCCGAATTCCTTTACAATCGTTTTCCGGCTCAAGACGAGGGGTTTCTTACCCAGATGCGCTCAAAACTCGTTAACAGAAGCTTTCTCACCCAACTCACCCAAGATGTGGGTTTAGCTACCTTTATTCAGACCAATATAAACAACAAGAATACAACGAGCCATATTTACGGCGATGCTTTCGAAGCCATTATAGGGGCTTTGTATCTTGATCAAGGATATTCTCGCACAAAAGACTTTATTGTAAAAAGACTAATTCCAAATCATGTCGATTTAAACTCCATAGCTAACAACAATGAAAACTACAAAAGTCAGCTCATAGAGTGGTCGCAAAAAAATAAAAAAGAGCTTTCTTTCAACACCAATGAATTACCCATCCTAAACAACGGTAAGTCTGCAGGATTTGCAGCTTCTATAACAAGCGACGGGGTTAAATTGGGAAAAGGCAGGGGCATTTCGAAGAAGGAAGCCCAGCAAGAAGCATCAAAAGCTGCCTTGGAAAGAATTAAGCAAGAAGATATTAGCCATATACTTCCTTAAAAACACAGCTTGACTTAAAGGTTTTGCCATTATTTGGAATATCAAAAAGAACAGACCGAACTATTTATTTTTTTTAAAGAAAAATTAAATATTAAAATACTTATGAGTAGGTTAAAATTGATTAAATAGTGTTTTATTGCAAAGATAATATCCTACATTTGTTACATGAGCAGGAGAATAATCATAGCATTAATAGTCATTATGGTGACTGTGTTAACCAGCCTAATAGCTGTGCAGGCTGTTTCTATGCGTAATGCTTATACTATCCGCGAACAACAGTTTGACCAAGTTGTTAACCGTGCTTTAAATCAAACCGTAGATAGAATAGAGCGAGAAGAGATAAGTAAGGTTTACAATGCTCATTTAACAGCCAGCCAACTTCAATCTTTCTCGCGAGAGCCACTTGATCGGAGTGATAATTTATTTTCTTCTAATAAAATTACCCAGCCCAAAAAGCATCGAAGCTTTAGCATATCTCAACAAATTGGGAATTCGTCTTATCGTATTACTTACAATGAGAAATACAACGCAAACGATTTCGATGATTTAGATAGCGAACGAGGAAGACCGGGGCAATATCCTTCTGCTTTTGATATTTTCCACGATAATGACAGTTATTTTATTGAAGAATATGAACGTCGCATAGACGACCGTGCCAATGCTTATCGTGTTTTTAAATATCAGCGTTACTTTTCACAACTACCACTAAAAAAACGTGTACAGCAAAGTCGGTTAGAACAAATATTACGCAATCAATTACGTGAGAATGGTATCAATTTGGGCTATCGTTACGCCGTAAAATCATATCCTCTAGGTAAAGAACATTTTATTTTCGGCTCTAAAGGATACAATCCGGAAGAAACGACAGAATATAGAAACATTCTATTTCCCCGCGATATTTCGGCTCTTAAGCCCAACTACTTGAAGATATACTTCCCCGACAGGGATAAATATATCATGCGCGAAACCGGTTTCTTGATCATTCCAATGATTATCCTGACGTTCTTACTCATTTCACTTTTTACTTACACGATATTTATCATTCTTCGTCAGAAAAAACTATCGGCTATAAAAAATGATTTTGTGAACAATATGACACACGAGTTTAAAACACCTATTGCAACTATTTCATTGGCTAGCCAGATGATGAAAGATCCTGCTATAGCATCAACTCCGGTATTAGTAGAGAAAAACGCAGGTATCATCTTCGATGAAAGTCAACGTTTGAAACACCAAGTAGAAAAGGTATTGCAAATGGCTGCATATAATGAGGGAAATATCAGATATAAGCTCAAAGACTTGCACCTTAACCACACCGTAGAAACTGTGGTAAAAAGCTTTGAGTTGAAAGTAAATAATCGACAAGGTGAGCTATATGTTAATATTAATGCTACTTCCGATTTAATAAAAGCCGACGATGTGCACATTACCAATGTTATATTCAACTTATTGGATAATGCCATTAAATATTGCAAAAGCACACCCATAATTTCAATATCAACAGAAAACAAAGGAAATAATATATTAGTCACTATAGAAGATAATGGTATCGGGATAGCCAAAGAACACCTAAATCAAATATTTGAACGCTTTTTCCGCGTTCCCACAGGCAATGTACACGATGTGAAAGGATTCGGATTAGGACTAAGTTATGTAAAGAAAATTATAGATATACATAAAGGAACTATTAAAGTGGAAAGCACTCTTGGTAAGGGCACTCGCTTCATAGTTTCATTACCACTTAACAAGTAAACAAAATGGAAACAAAAGCAAAATTACTGTTAGCAGAAGACGACGAGAACCTAGGGTTGTTGTTAAAAGAGTATTTAATAGCTAAGGGCTATGATACTGATTTGTACACCGATGGAGAATTGGCATACGAAGGGTTTAAAGCTAATCCGTATCAATTGTGTGTGTTAGATGTGATGATGCCTAAAAAAGATGGTATCACAGTAGCTACCGATATCAGACATGTCGACCATGACGTGCCTATCATCTTTCTTTCAGCTAAAAACATGAAAGAAGATATCTTAGCCGGATTCAAAAGTGGTGCCGACGACTATATTACTAAGCCATTCAGCATGGAAGAACTTATTCTCCGTATTGAGGCTATTCTTCGTCGTACAGAAAAAAATCATGCTCATGATGTAAATGATCAAGTGGTTTATAAACTAGGTAAATTCGCATTCGATCCAAGAAAACAAGTACTTACTGATTCTACGAATGAGGAAAAAACAAAGCTTACAACCAAAGAATCTGAGCTTTTGAAACTTTTATGCACAAACGCCAATAATATTTTAGAGCGTAACTTTGCTTTAAAAACAATTTGGATGGATGATAATTACTTCAATGCCAGAAGCATGGATGTTTATATTACTAAACTACGTAAGCACCTTCGTCCGGAACCTAATGTTGAAATTATTAACGTGCACGGTAAAGGATATAAGTTAGTTTGCGACGATATTTAATCGCCAACAATATAACTTCAAATAAAAACAAAGCATATTGTCGGCGACAATGTGCTTTGTTTTTGGACTTGCAGTGCTTTATTTCAAATAATATACTTCGGGCAAGATACCTACATTGAATTTTTGAAATACCGATTGTTGAATTTCACGTGCTAAATCGGCAATCTCAGTACCTGTAGCCTCTCCATGATTTACCAACACCAAAGCTTGATGCTCATAGACTCCGGCACCGCCTTTTCTAAAGCCTTTCCAACCGCATTGCTCAATAAGCCAACCGGCAGCTAATTTTACTTTTCCTCCATCTGCGCTATAAGTAGGCATATCAGGATAAATTTTCAATAACTCTTCAGCCTGAGCAGCTGCAACTATCGGGTTCATAAAAAAACTACCTGCCGAACCAATATGTTTTGAATCAGGTAGCTTTGATTGACGCACTTTAATAATTGCTCGACGGATATTTTCTAAATTCAACTCTCCAATTGCCGATACTTCATCTTTTAAACTCCCATAATCTACATTAAAGTGATGAGATTTACTTAATCGAAGCGTAATGGTATGAATGACAAACTTCTCTTTTAGATTATGTTTAAATATGCTGTCGCGATAAGCATATGCACAATCAGCAGCCGGGAGTTCACGTTCCTCCAATAATTGCAAGTCGAATCCTTTTACTTGATAGAGAACTTGAGAAACTTCCATCCCATATGCTCCTATATTTTGAACAGCGGCAGCACCTGCACTCCCCGGAATTAGTGATAGATTTTCAATACCGCTCCAATCATGGTCAACAGCAAATGCCACAACATCATCCCATTCTTCACCGGCTCCAACTTCTAAATAAACATGATTTTCATCTTCTTGCACCACTTTTATTCCCAATACTTTAGGATGGATAACTATTCCATCGTAATCGCATACAAGCAACAAATTGCTCCCCCCGCCTAACACAAAATGAGGCATTTGTTTCCCATTCGAGAAGTTAATCAGAAAATCAGGTAGATCCTTAGGCTCTGTGTACTCAAAGAAATAGCGTGTTTTTGCATCGATACGAAAAGTATTATATTTTTTAAGCGAATAATTTTCCTCAAAACGAACCATGGTAATTATTTTTCGTGCTAAGATAAAAGATAAGAGGTGAAACTACACTTTATTAAGACAGAAAAACGAAGTATTAACATCCGGTATTTATCTGAACAAGCGATTTTATTATCTTTGCAAACTTTCTGTGCATACAATTGTTCTGCACTGCAAATGGAGAAATAAATTGGGAAAACAGATGAAACGAACCAAGGATATTAATGCTTGATAAGTTCCATCTGCCGAATACAAAGCAAATAGATCGATGAAATATCACTTAATCACCTTAGGTTGTCAAATGAATCTTTCCGACAGTGAACGCGTGGCTGCCGTTCTGGAAAAAATGGGATACCAACGCACAGAAAATGAAGATGAAGCAAACCTAGTTGGTATGCTGGCTTGTTCCGTCCGCCAAAAACCTATTGATAAAGTATATAATAAAATTGCCCATTGGAATCGTCAAAAAAGTAAGCGAAATTTAATTACTTTCCTTTCAGGTTGTGTATTGCCTGCTGATAAAGAAAAGCTGCTCAAGCAATTCGATATTATTTTTTCAATGAGCGAATTAGGAAGCTTCCCGGATATGATAAGAAGTTATGGCATTACTACTGCAGCTTCAACGCGTGTAGAAGAACCAAAGCTTCCTAAAAATGAACACATATTCGATTTATGGCAAATTAAACCTAAATACGAATCAACTTACGAGGCATTTGTGCCTATTCAAAACGGGTGCGATAAATTTTGCACTTATTGTGCAGTTCCCTACACTCGTGGCAGGGAAGTTTCTCGTCCATCCGACGAAATTATTCAAGAGGTAACAGACTTGGTAAATAAAGGCTATAAATCTATTACTTTATTAGGACAAAATGTAAATTCATATGGTCTGGATAAAAAAGGCGAGGAAATAAGCTTTGCCGAATTGTTACGACAAATAGGTGAATATGGAAACAAATCCGATAAAGACTTTTGGCTGTATTTTACATCACCACATCCTCATGACATGACTCGAGAGGTAATCGAGGTTATTGCAGAATACCCTGTACTTGCAAAGCAAATCAACCTTCCTTTACAAAGTGGAGATGAAGAAGTATTGCAAAAAATGAATCGCAAACACAGCATGAATAAATATCGAGAAATAGTGGCTAATATCCGTGAGTTATTGCCAACAGCCACTTTATTCACAGATATCATTGTCGGTTTCACCGGTGAAAGTGAAAATGCATTTCAAAACACAGTAGCTGCTTTCCGAGAATTCAAATTCAATATGGCATTTATAGCCATGTATTCACCTCGTCCCGGAGCTGTGAGCTATAAATGGGAGGATGAGATTAACACAGAAATCAAAAAGAAACGATTTCATGAACTTACGGAGGAAATGCGCATACATACCGAAGAATACAATAAACAATTGGTAGGCAAGAAACTTAAAGTATTAATTACCGGCATTGACAACCGTTCAGGATTGAGCACCGGATTAACTGAAGGAAAAATTACACTTCGTCTCGATAATAAATATCCTGAATTAGAGGGTCAGATAGTAAACGTCATGGTCACTTCTTCTGCAACTTTCTCTTTATCGGGAAAACTATTGAAATAATGAATTAGATAACAACATTATGAAGATAGCATTTAAAACCTTAGGTTGCCGATTAAATCAATATGAAACCGATGCATTAGTCACAGAATTTGACAATGCCGGATATGAAGTAGTAGATTTTAAAGAAAAAGCTGATGTGGTAGTAGTAAACACTTGCACTGTCACCAACCAAAGCGACCAAAAATCACGCAATATTATTAGCCAGGCAGCCCGAAACAATCAAGGCTCTGTGGTAGTAGTTACCGGTTGCATGGTAAACAATTATAAAGAAAAACTAGAAAACGAAGATAAGATTACATATGTAGTAGAAAACAACAGGAAAGGGTCTATCATCAACTTGGTAGAATCACACTTTTCCGGTGAGCTCACACATCCCGATAAGCTCGATGCCAATGTATTTCAGTTCAATACTGTAGATAAGAGTTTACACACTCGGAGCTCCATTAAGATTCAAGATGGCTGCAATAATTTCTGCTCATATTGCATTATTCCTACTGTTCGTGGGCGAGCCACAAGTCGTCCGCTACCCGATATTATTAAGAACGTAAAGAACACCTTAGCCAATGGTTTCAAAGAATTGGTTATTACAGGTGTTAATATTGGCAGATACGAGTGGGATGGGCATAAAATAGAAGATGTCATTCGTGCTATTCTAGAAATTGAAGGGAACTTTCGCGTACGTATATCATCATTAGAACCTGATGGCTTTACCAACGATTTTGTTGAACTATTCAAACATCCCAAGTTAACACCGCACTTGCATCTTTGCTTGCAGTCCGGATCTAATGAAGTATTAAAACATATGCGACGCATGCACACTCGTGAGGATTTTGAAAATACGGTAAATCATTTTCGCTCTGTAATTCCTGATTTTAATTTCACTACCGATCTAATTGTAGGTTTTCCTGGTGAAAGCGATCATCAGTTCCAAGAAAGTGTTCATGCAATACAAAATATAGGTTTCGGACATGTTCATACCTTTAAATACTCTGTGCGCAGAGGAACTAAAGCCGAGCGTATGGAGAATCATATCGAGGGTAAGATCAAATCAAATCGATCTGAGGAACTTAGAAACATTGCCGAAGAAGAACGGACTAAATACCTACAGGCATTCATCGGAAAACAACAAATTGTTTTAGTAGAGGGGTTCGACGAAAAAGGTAGAGCCAAAGGATATGGCGAACACTATGTACCTGTGCGCATCATGGGCGATAAGTTAAAACGTAATGAATTCTATCATGTAAGTATCAATGGAATCGAGGGATACGGAGAGCAGATGTTGCTAATAGCTAGTTGTAGTTAGAAAAATGAAGGAATTGTAAGAGCAAATTCCTTCCCACTTGAGCTAAATTCAGTTTTACTTATAGTACAAATAATATAATATTTTGTTATGTGTTTTATTTTTGTATTAGTAAAACCTCAACAGCACTCTACAATGATAAATGTTTCTACTTCAATAAGACTCTTCGTTTGTATTTTCTTCATTAATGCAATAAGCTCAATTGCAAATGCCCAAGCATTAAATACAAAGGTTACTATCGACCTCGACTACTGCACTACTCCTAATCAGGTTACGCTTAAAGCAATAAACCTTCCCTCCGGTTATACTAACATACAGTGGTATGAGGTTGACAATGCTAACAATGCAAA
>JBKEDC010000042.1:0-6810 GCA_047975205.1 Mangrovibacterium sp.
CGGAATGATTTTCACTCAAGGAGGTAACACCGCCGGATGGGGATTCTATATGCTAAAAGGAAAACTTTATTTCACACATAACTACATTGATTTGAACCGCTATACTACCGTTTCAAAATCAACCATTCCTAGTGGGAAACACACGGTAAAAGCCGAATTCACTTATGAAGGAGCTGCCGGAGAAATGGGTAAATCAGGTTCAGTTAAATTGTATGTAGATGGCAAGGTTGTAGGTGAAGGTAAAGTAGATAAAACTACACCATTCAAATATAGCCTTGATGAAACTCAAGATATGGGCGAAGATGACGGAACTCCTGTAGATAACAACTACGATACACCATTTAAATTTGAAGGTGCTTTATCTAATATTACTATCGATCTGAAAAAGTAATCTTAAGATTTAACTCGATGTGCATAATTCTTTTATGCACCGATAAAAAAACAGCAACACCCCCTAAAAGTGTTGCTGTTTTCCTTGTTATTGGTCCGGCTGGTGAATCTTAATTCATATAAATAAGTTGAACAAAGTGCGTGCCGACTTTATTCAATAGTATATACTTCAACTCCCTTGTTAACCACACCTCAGTAACCGGGCATTTTGGCTTTGTCCACTAATTTCAAGACCTATTTTATTCGTTAACCGCTATGACATGATGCTATAGTAAAAAAAACGAATAGCACCTCAAAGAGGGATGCTATTCTCAGCATGCATATACTTGAAGAAGAAGCTATTCTTGTTTATGACATGCTTATTCTCACCAACCTTTTCTTCTTATAAACGGGTTTTTTCTAATATATTACTCCATTTGGCATCACTTTTATTGCCATCAGCATCTATTATACTAGGAGTGAATCCATCGAATTCTCCAACTTTAATTTTTTAATTGTCTGAGGCAGTAGCCTGAATAGTCCAAGTAGAAGGGGCATGCAGTGTGCCCGATATAGTCATTGTTGTATGCTGGCCGCCTGATTTATCATGACCGGTTTTATCTCCCGGGTCAGAAAGTCTTAAGCAAGCATTTGATTCTATGGTAAGCTCTGTGAAATTTGTTGTAGAATTATCTCTATTCCAAGTGAAAGAGCAACCCTTTCCGATAACAGAGTTTTCCTTCACATTTAAGTCCCACTGCGATTGAACGAAATTAGATGCTCGTCCGTCATCATCTTTCTGTATAATTAGCGATTCGGCAATCTCACCGGAAGATCGTTGAGTGTAGCTAACATCGCTGCCGTACACATACACTTCCCATTATTTTAAGACCTAAAGCGACAAGCTTAGCCGTACCGTCTGTTACTCGAACATCACCATAAACAGTATCCTTTTTTCCATTACCGTTAATTATACTGACCTCAGAATCTTCTATAATTAGTTTTCCCATCGAGAAATCATAAAACCACAGCGGACTTTCAGTAATTCTGGTGCTGCTTGAAAAATTACTATTTGTGATTTGCAGCGTATCATCGCCTCCCATAATTATTTCTCCTTGGAAATCTACGGTTGCCTTTCACAAAGAAACTATGCCCTTTAGAAGCAATCATTCCCTTATAATTTTTGTTAGGCACAACGTGTTGCGTCTTTGTTTGGTCTATTTCCATTTTATAAGTAGGAGTGTA
Organism: Mangrovibacterium sp.; assembly: GCA_047975205.1. GTDB lineage: Bacteria > Bacteroidota > Bacteroidia > Bacteroidales > Prolixibacteraceae > JBKEDC01. Next base: position 1,615 of record JBKEDC010000042.1, read on the forward strand.
ATCTTTGTAGGTGGAGAAATAATCACCATAATAAGCCGTTTTGATAGTAGTAGTGCCTGATGTTTCGGAAGTCATAATTAAATGATGTTTGTAGCTTATTACCGCATTAGGAGAACCTTCGAATGTTATCCCCCCTGCATTAATTATATTGTCGGTGTTAGTAATATCTTTATCTTTAATGTATTTGAACATTAAACCATTAGCACCTTCTTCGGTAACTATTAACGAATCGCCTAAGAATGTAATTACATCGTTAACTTCTTCGTTGGTATTTCCTATTGAATAATTGTTTTTCACGGTAGAAACATTACCTACAAGACCGAGCTCCTCGTTATAAATGGCAAATCCGTTTGCACCGAGCGATACTGAGGGGTAAGTGCCGTTATAAAAGTTCATAAATCGTTGAGCCCCTTCTTTCGAATCCATATTTACCGTTGTGCTGCTTCCTCCAATTTGGTTGAGTTGCCTTCCGGTGAATCAATACATTTTCCCATTTTTATCAATCCCGAGAGATCTGCCATCTCCAACAGGAGTGTTATCAACTAAGCTATAATCAGACACATTATACTGCACCAAATAACCATCGGTTCCCGATATTGCAGTAATCTTATCTGAGTTAACCATCACATCTTTTGCTATATATCCGGGCATATCGATTAAACTGTAAGGCACAGAAGTAGCTTCGGTGGCGTTTAATTCGTCGGTATTAAAGGCTACCGGAATTGATATCATTATCAGTAGATTTATCGCTATTTATCGCATCTGCATCAGCGCCTGCCGATACGTATAGTTTTCCGTTTGTTTTATCTAAGGCTAAACCATATAAATCGATGTTTGGAATATGGATAGAATGGAGTATGCTTAAGGTTAGTTGGCTATGTGTATCTTCTCCAACTGAAATCACATCAATGTATCCGTCAAAAGAAGCTGTTTCGCTACCTGCATTGTCGGCATCCTTTGTTCCATATGATATATACAATATCATATTATCTTCATCAAGCACTAAATCGTTAGCTTGTTGAGTAATTTCGCCGTTTATGTCTGAACGTATGTTGAAATATTTTACTGCTAAAACCGTAGTTCCTAGAACTGCTACAGCTAAAATTAAATACCGCTTCATATTCATAATTTTATCTGTTTCATAATGATATTTACGATGCAGATGTATTTTATTTTTTTTAATATAAGATGTATAATATGATTAATATTAACTTAATTAATACCTATGGATATTCAACAATATATAAATTGAACCTACTAAATATATGTAATAGTATTGATTTATAGCGTATTGAATGTATTCTATTTTTCGAATTATATTGCTTTTATTGAAAGTTTTGAAATCTTTCTGATTGAACGAAGAATAATTGTATAACCTAATAGCTTGTAATATTTAAATATACATCATAAATCAGTTACTGTATTCTGCAACTATTTATTCAAGTAATGTAGGCTGTTTGTTTATTGATTATAGTTGAAGCATGGCAGTGAAGATTGTTGGGAAGAATTTGTAGCGAAACAGACCTGTTTTATCTCAGGCATGAACTTACATTATTGCCGACAGTAATGTAAGTTTTTTTTTGTGCAGACTTACCCCTATTGCTGCATAGCAATAACAAACCGATCGTTGCTTAATGATTTTGTGTTTTATTGATATACAGTTAGTTACTTGCTGTGAATGCATGCATCGTGCATTTTTAGCTGCTTTTCTCGCAGCGTATTAATGTAGCTACTTGTTTTTTAGTCATTTCTACCGCCGGTATAGGAATAACAAGTGTTTTTAGCGGTCGCCCTTTCCGATGTATTGATGTAATATTAACTATTTTTAACTTATTGCAACTAATTATGGTTCAAATAACTGTAAAATCATTCCATATTTAAATATTATTAGTTGAGATATATTTTATATAATTGCAATTGAATAACTAATAATATCAAATATAAAATAGAATTTATGGCTCGACCAACAAAAAAAGGGATTAGCTATTTCCCACTTGATGTAGATTTTTTCGAAGATGAGAAGATTGAAGCTATTGGTGTTTATTGCGGTGCTTTGGGCGAATTGGCAGCCGTGAAATTGCTCTGCATGATTTATCGGAACGGTTATTACATGGCATGGAATGAAGTGGCAAGAATGAAACTCATAAAAGGACTGAATGGCGTGTCGGAAAAGGAATTAGATGCTGTGATTGAAAAATTGGTGGAATGGCAGTTTTTTAGTCCGCAACTTTTTCATGAACAAGGTATTTTAAGCTCGAAAGCAATTCAGCGTCGGTTCCATGAAATTACTAAACGCCGGAAATTAACACAAACCGAGCTTCCTTATTGGATTTTGGCTAATGAGCATCAACCAAATGAATTAGCCGAAAAACAACCGGCATTACTGTCGGCAGAAACAACATTAAAGCACGCAGAAATACCCCAAAGAAAAGAAAAAGAAAAGAAAGGAAAGAAAAACAAAAGCAGTTCAAAAGCAGAATCAAGCGATGTGTTGGAAAATTTAGAGGAATCTACAGGTAAAAATCATTTGCCACTAGCACACCACATGATGCAATTTTTCGGCTACAACGAACAGCAGAATTTCAGCATCATGCGCGAATTTGTTACGATGTTAAACTGTTTGCAAACACAAAACCGACTTGATTATTTTCATAGCCAGTTTCAATCCTACATTGCTTATAAAAAAGCTAGCGGAGAGCGGGTGCACAGTTGGCGAAGATTTATCGGAACGCCGGCAAAAAACTATGCCGATGGTGGTTGGAATGCCTCAAATTGGCAACAGTGCATGCAAGAACGACAAGCACGCAAACAATTGCAACAGCACGCTATTCCTTCGCACATGAAACACCGGAATACACATCAAAACGACTACGGATTTTAGCCTTACACACACTAAAACGACACTAGGTAACACACATCCACACCCATTTAAAATTTTATGACAACTCAACTTACACACACCTTTTCCGCTCAAGCACACACCTATGCCGTTCGGAAACCCATGCAACTCAGCTTCGGATCGGAACCTTATTGCCAAGAAATATTATTTCACGCCTTGCAAACGATTGATAAATCGGCAGAAATGCAATGGTTGCCCGAATACAACGAGGTGGCGCGATGGATGAGTAATAGCCGAGGAAAAGGACTATTCTTAACGGGCGATTGCGGAAGAGGAAAAACAAACCTCATTGCTTTTGCACTGCCTTATATCTTTCAGCATTTTGCATGCTTCAAGGGGCAACGCTCGGCTAAAATATTGCAATCGGTACATATTGATGAATTGCATCAGGAGTTGCAGAAAGGCATGCTCAAAAAAGCTTTCTATGTGGTAGATGAAGTGGGAGCCGAAGCTGTGGAAAGCGTGTATGGCAGCAAATATTATCCGTTCATGAAACTGATGAATAAGGCAGAGGCTGAACTGAAGCTTTGTTTCTTCTCCAGCAACCTCAATTCGCATCAGTTGGCCGAAAAATACGATGTGCGAACCGTAGAGCGTATAAGCAGATTGTGCAAGGTTGTGCAGTTTAAAGGTGCCAGCCTGCGAATTTGAGTTCTTTCCATGGCATAAGCCGGAATTCGAATCACATAACACTAACCACACATATACACACACGATGAAAACAGCAATAAAAGATTATTTAGAACAACAATATCCGCATTGGTTGAGTTATGCCGCCTTTCATTGCAGGCGTATTTCGTTTATCGACGAACCTGCCGATTTATTGCACGAAGTTATGGTGAATTTGCTCACCACGAATAAGGTGCTCATTCCAAAATTATATCAGCATGAAGAAAATGGCGTGCGCGCTTTGCATAAATACGTGTTGAAAATGATTAAGTTGAATGTATATTCGCCCAATTCACCTTATCGGCGAAAGCTCGATGCTGAACGCCTAGATTTGTCGAGCTTCCATAAAATTAAACGTGATACGAATTATTTGGCTGCTCGTTATGATGATTTGAAACTTCGCATGAGCAAGCACAAGCTGAGTGAGGAAGAACAGCAGTTGCTTTTGTGGCGGTTGGGAGGTGAAAGCTTGCAGTCGTGGCCGGGCAATGCACCTCGTCATTTGGTGTATCGTCGTTTCCAAAAATTGTTCCTTAAAGTGAGTAGTAAACCTTAGTATCTATGTTTGGAAATCATTAATACTTTATTAATAGATGTAAAATGAAATAATCTGTTTAAATCTCTTGCTTGAATGTGACATTATCATTTGTTTGAAATTCGTGTTTATTGTAAGTTGCTGATTTATTGTTGAATATGTTTATTTGTGTATAGATGTGATAAGCGTTAAATACGAGATTGTCCACTCTTTATAGCTTATTGTCCACCCACTTCAATTAATGGTTTATTTACATTTGTGCATAATAATTAATCTAACTGTTATGTGTAAATTATTCTTCAACAATAGGATTCTCCTTTTCGTTTTATCGGCAGCTTTGTTTGCTTGTAGCGAAGATTCAACTACCATCGACAATGGTGACGACGGTAATGATAATAATATCGATGAAACGTATGCAGCTCCTGACTATGCCGACGATTATAGTGCTATTTCAAGCTGGGATAATCGGGCTTCTTGGAATTTAGCCAATGTGCACGACCCGAGTGTGGCATATGATAACGGATACTATTATATGTACACCACCGATGCTTCATATGTAATGCGCATGAAGCATCATCGGGGCATTATTTAACACGCCGTTCCAAAGACTTGGTAGATTGGGAGTTTATGGGCATGGCAGTGAGTGGTATTCCAAACTGGATTCCCGATAGCCTGAACAATATTAGAAACAAATACGGATTGGAAGCTATTCCCGAAGATGATATCGTATATGGTTTTTGGGCTCCCGGCGTGAATGAATACAACGGTAAGTATCGTATGTATTACAGTGTGGTTATCGATAATTATATAGGCAACGGAAAAGCAAATACAACCGAAAATTTTGATAATACTTGGACCGAACGCTCTTTTATCGGCCTTCGGGAATCGTCAGGCTTAGCCATGAACCTATGGAGTGACAGGGGAATGGTAGTAACATCGGTTTCTGATAAAGGATACCAAAAACAAGAGGGGGAAGTAAATGCCGAGAATCAACCATGGTATAGAAAATCAGCATCAGGTTGGACAGACTCTTATTTCAAATATAATGCCATCGATCCTGCCTACGTCATCACACCTGAAAATACACACTGGT
>JBKEDC010000050.1:0-6862 GCA_047975205.1 Mangrovibacterium sp.
TTCACTAGAATAGTAAGCAAGATTAGTGCTTTTACTTGGTTGCAATTTTTAAACTATGAAAATAAAAAGCCGATTGGAAAAGTTAAATATGCGCTAATTTAATTCCGCCAACGGGTTATGAAAAGTTCGGACGAAAACACAAATTATAATTTCAGCTTTTCAAAAGTAGTAAACAGCAAAATAAAGTACGAAGATGCACAGTTTTTTTAGAACGCAAAAGACGAACGGTTCGAGTATTTTAAAGCAAACATAAACCAACAGGAAAACCTTGATAAACCGATAAATTTCGTAAATGCCGAATTATCGGTAATCGTAGACAAAATAAGGGCGAAACAGAATTTTAATTTTGATAAAAAGGAAATAGCCCAAGGAATCGTTGCACCACAAGACTTTTTAAATAAAAAGAATCAAGAAATTTTAGGAAACGAATTTAAAGTTGGTGATGGTATTTTTAATTTAAACCAAGTTGAATATGAAAACCTTAAACTAACTTCGGAAGAGAAAAAGTTGGTAAAACCCTTTTTTACAACTACAGAATTAAATAGATTCTATGGAATAAACAAAACAGGCTTTGGATAATTTATACAGATTCGAGTTTTAAGAATGAGGAAACCATTACACCTTATCCAAACCTGAAAGCACATCTGGACAAGTTTAAGGACGTAATTACTTCCGACAACAAACCTTATGGTCTGGGAGGAAAAGTTTTTTAATGGCGATAAAATAATTTCCCTGCGTAAATGTGCAAGACCAACCTTTACGTTTACCGATTTTGATTGTTATGTTTCACAAACCTATTTTTCAATTAAAACAGAGCGGTTAAATCAAAAGTATTTAACGGGTTTGCTCAACAGCAATTTAATAGCGTTTTGGTTAAAATACCATGGTAAAATGCAAGGTGATTTATACCAAGTGGATAAAGAGCCGTTAATGAATTTGCCCATAATGGAGGCAACGGTATGAAATGGTAAATATGAAATATGGAGAAATTTATTTGAGCAAATATCTCGGTATTCAGCACACATTAAAGAAAATGTCCCAACTGTTTTACGCTTACCTTTGTAGTAGTAGTCCAAGTATAAACTGGTCTTACCATCTTGATTGCACTTTCTTAGTGTAACCTTCATATCTCAAAAAAAATTGCAGTTGTTTCTGTAGCAACAAAATTTGTTTCTATAACAACAAATTAGAAACGAAAGATACGTAAAAAAGGGCAAATTAGCAACAAATAAGAATAGTTAAATCTTCGTAAACGTCAATAAAAGAAGGGTTTAATCAATTAAAAGAAGTGTAATTACTTTCCGATACAGAAATTGGCAAAAATATGCCCGAGTATTTCATCATGAACAATATCTCCGGTTACTTCTTGCAATGCATAGTTGGCTTCACGAATATCTTGAGCAAGGAAATCTCCACTAATCTGATTGTTTATGCCACTAAGTACTCTTCGAATAGCAGTTTGCGCATTTTTCAATGCTTCATAATGACGTATATTTGATACGATAATATCATTTTCATTTGCCAGATGAAAGGAGCTGTTTTCTATTAATAAATCTTTTAATTCTTCTAGGTTTTGTTTTTCTTTTGCAGATATAAATACAAGGTGCTCGTTTTCTGCTAAACTAACGTCGATCATAAAAGAAGAAAGCTTTTCACGTTTTACTTGATCGGTTTTATTTGCTACGATGATGAGTTGCTGTTGCTCACTAATATGATTTTTAATTAGTTGAATATGGCTATGTATGTCGGTAAGTGATTTTGTAAAATCAGCTACTAGTAGAATTATTTCGGCCTCCTTAAGTTTGTTATAGCTACGTTCGATACCAATTTGTTCAATAGCATCGGTAGTTTCTCGAAGTCCTGCTGTATCAAAAAAGCGAAAAGTTGACCCCTTGATGTTTATACTGTCTTCTATGACATCACGAGTAGTTCCGTGTATATCGGAAACAATAGCTTTCTCTTCATTTAACAAGGCATTGAGTAACGTAGATTTTCCGGCATTAGTTTCGCCTACAATAGCCACAGGAACTCCATTTTTTAATGCATTTCCTAGTTTAAATGAATCAGCCAAGCCTGAAATTGTTTTTTCTATTTCAGTACATAAATTAAGCAATTCTTTGCGATTTGCAAATTCAACATCTTCTTCACTAAAATCTAATTCGAGTTCTACCATGGCAATAAAGTGCAGCATACGTTCTCGAAGCTTAGCAATCTCTCGGGAGAAACCACCTCTCATTTGTTTGAGTGCCATTTTATGGCTGGCAGCATTACTTGAGGCAATAAGGTCGGCAACAGCTTCTGCTTGAGAAAGATCCATTTTACCATTCAAGAAAGCTCGTTGAGTAAATTCTCCGGGCTTAGCCATTTGAGCTCCTCTATCAATGAGCAGCTGTAAAATACGTTGTTGGATATATACAGAACCATGACATGAAATTTCAACAACATCTTCACCAGTGAACGATCGAGGCGAACGAAACAGAGCAACTATTACTTCATCAATATCTTCATTCCTATCAAATAATACACCGTAATGTAAAGTATTTGCACTTTGCTGCCTCAGTAATTTCTCTTTTCCGGCCGGACGAAAAACTTTTTCAACAATCTCAACAGCTTCATTTCCTGATATACGTAAAGTTGCTATGGCTCCCATTCCCGGAGAAGTAGCAATAGCACATATTGTAGTTTTTTCCATAGTATCGTAGTTATAACTTTTCTGCAAATATAGTATTAAGCAATAATCCTCACCTAATTTTGAAAGATTTAGTAGTCTTGTTCGTGTTCATTAATAATAAAATTTATGAATGGGAAATAAAACAGAAAGTGAGGTACTATTACAGATAGGTATTATATTTGCATTTCACAGTTTGAAAATTATATACCAAAACAAATAAATTAAATGAAATTATTAGAAGGGAAAACAGCCATTATTACAGGGGCATCTCGCGGTATTGGTAAGGCAATTGCATTAAAATTTGCAGAGGAAGGGTGCAACATTGCATTCACTGACTTGATAGAGAACGAAACTATGAAGGAAACTGAAGCAGAATTAATAGCTTTGGGTGTTAAAGCAAAAGGTTATGCCTCAAACGCTGCAAATTTTGAAGATACAGATTCTGTTGTAGCTCAAATAGCTAAAGACTTTGATAGTATTGATGCTCTAGTTAACAATGCAGGCATCACCAAAGATACCTTGCTTATGCGTATGACAGAAGAGCAATGGGATGCAGTAATTAATGTAAACTTGAAATCGGTTTTTAATTTTACAAAAGCTGTGCAGCGCATTATGTTGAAGCAGCGTAATGGTTCAATTATAAATTTAAGTTCGGTAGTTGGGGTAAGTGGTAATGCAGGACAATCCAACTATTCGGCTTCTAAGGCGGGTATTATCGGTTTTACCAAATCAATTGCAAAAGAATTAGGTTCTAGAGGTGTGCGCTCAAATGCTATCGCCCCAGGATTTATAATTACAGAAATGACCAATGCTATTCCGGAAGATGCTCGTAAGGCGTGGGAAGCTTCCATTCCAATGAAACGAGGTGGAACTCCTGAAGAAGTGGCCAAAGTGGCTTTATTTCTAGCTTCAGATTTATCTTCTTTTGTGAGTGGACAAGTTATTAATGTGTGTGGCGCAATGAATACCTAGAATTTCATAAAATTACAATTTAGTAGATTCATGTAAAGAAAGCGTGATGCATTTTTGGCATTACGCTTTCTTTTTGTTTGTATAATTTGTATATTTCGAGATGATGAATCACATTGTAGTACTTGATTTAAATAAGCTCTAATTGAAAACATCTTACTCCATACACCTTATTTTATCTATCATAATCGTCAGCATTAATTCTATTGGAGCTAATGCCCAAAATGATATAAAAGGAGATTGGTCGGGAATACTCCAAACTCCATTTCAGAAACTTCGATTGAATTTTAATATCCAATCTTCGCCAATAGGATTTAAATCAGTTATGGATAGTCCTGATCAAGGAGCTATGGACATACTTGTAAATCACACAGTTTTTAATGGCGATACAATTAGAATGAGTATATCTGATTTAAGAATGTCTTACGTGGGGGTATTGCAAGGAGACAGTATAGTTAATGGAGAATTTAAACAATCTGGAATGACTTTTCCGTTGAAGTTGAGAAAAGGTTACGTGAAATTAAATCGACCACAAACCCCTGTTCCCCCTTTTAGTTATAAAGTAGAGGAGGTGAAATTTCATAATAAACAGGCTGGTATTGAATTAGTCGGAACGCTGACATTTCCAAATAATGTAAAACAAGCTCCGGCAGTAGTACTTATATCTGGAAGTGGTTTGCAAGATAGAGATGAAAGCATATTTGGACATAAACCATTTGCTGTAATAGCTGATTATTTAACCAATCGGGGTATTGCAGTGCTGCGTTTTGATGATCGTTCAGTTGGAAAATCCGGAGGAGATGCAACTAATGCTACAACAGTAGATTTTGCTACCGATGTAACTGCCGCTGTAAATTACCTGCAACATCGTAAAGAAATTAATAAAAAGCAAATTGGCTTGATAGGTCATAGTGAGGGTGGCTTAATCGCTCCCATGGTGGCAGCACAAGAAAAGAGAATAGCTTTTGTGATACTTATGGCAGCTCCGGGAGTGCCTGGCGATAAATTATTATTGGAGCAGCAACAGCTTATGGGAAGAGCAGGAGGAATGAGTGAAAAGCAGCTAGATGCTATGAGATACAACAATGAGAAGATATTTGATATACTTAAGGTAACGAGCAGTATAGAACAGGCGGAAGATTCTGTCTGGGGATATATCGAAGCAAGTGATTTAGCTCACGACACTAATTTTAATCGTGTTGCTTTTGGTAAACAATTAGACCAACTTACTACACCATGGATGATGTATTTCTTAAATTATGATCCGGCAGAGACTTTAATTAAAGTAAAATGTCCAACACTTATTTTAAATGGTTTGAGAGACTTGCAGGTATCAGCAAAACAAAATGTTCCTCCTATAGAATTAAGCTTAAAATTAGGTGGGAATAAAGCTGTAACGACTCATGAGTACAAAAATGTTAATCATTTATTTCAGGAATGCAGAACCGGCTCAATAGGGGAGTATAGCATTATAGAACAAACTATCTCTCCTGAAGTGTTACAAGATATACAAAAGTGGATTGCTGATGTAGTCTCTAAATAAATAGCATTTTTGGTGCTTGGTTAAAACGTATTGTTATAAATCATAGCATAGACTACCTAAGAAAAAATAAATTAGATACAGAAAAAATAGAAGAGGTTAAATTTGAAGGAAAAGAAGACTTAGACATATATATTGAAATTAACTATGAAAAACTACATGAAGCTTTAGCCTTACTGCCTGATAACCATAGAGTAGTTTTTACGTTATTTGTATTGGAAGGATATGACCATGAAGAAATTGCAGAAATTCTACGAATAAACTATAATACTTCGCGTTCTCATTTAGCTAGAGCAAAAGCAAAATTAAGACAGCTATTACAGAAAGAAGCCTTAACCAGCGTATAAAATACTTCCAGATATGAACATACAGGAAAAAGATATATTTGAGGAGTCTATAAGACAACATCGTGAGGATTTTGAAAAAGATATGCCTTCGGGACATGCAAAACGTTTTTTGGCAAAGTTGGAAATAAATAACCCCAAGCAAATAAAGCGGAAAACTTTCAACGGAGCTAGATATGGGCAAATTGCAGCAGCATTAGTAATTGGATTCATGCTGGCAACGATTATTGATAAACCTCAATCAAACACGTTATTACCAGAGAGTAAGACAAACAATAACAATGAAATAACAGAAGTAAAAGCTTACTACACATCTTCCATTGAAGCGGGAGAACACAAGCTGAAGCATTTTGCAGACATAGGCGCGTTATCAAAAGAAGAACAAGAAATGTTACAGCAAGAGTATAAAGAGTTTCAAAGCAACTACAAAATGCTTATGCATGATCTTAACAGTAGCCCAAACGAGGCACGTGTAATCCAAGCTATGGTCAAATTATACAAAACTCGTTTAGAGGTAATTGAGATGATTATACATGAATTAGAATTAATTCAGAATAAGAAAATACACACACATGAACATAAAATTTAGTATACTTACCATATTGCTTTTACTTCACACTTTTGTGAGTGCTGCAGTTTATGAAAGTGTCGAGAAGTACGTCAACACTTCATGCTCCATAAATGACATAGATGAATTAATTATAGATAACCGATTTGGGAATATTGTGATAACCGATTTAAATTCAGATTCTATTTACGTAAATGTTGTTATAAAAGTGTCAAGCAGGAAGCAATCTACCATCGATCAAATACTTGACAAGGTGAATATCGGTTTCCAACAAAATGGCAAACAATTGAAAGCAGTAACATCTTTAGATAATTTGACTATGAAAAACTCTAGCCTGGAAATTAACTATAATGTTATAATTCCTGCAAGTAAAAAATTGGATATAACAAATAAGTATGGAAATGTGCAGGTAGACAAACTAGATGGGAAAGGAAGCTTTAATGTTAAATACGGAAACTTCAATGGCGGAACATGGAAAACGACGGATAACATACCGATAATTGCAAAGTACGGTGATATATCAATTGATAAAGTAAATTATCTAACCTGCGACATAGGCTATGGCAATCTAAACATAGAAAAAATAGACAATTTGCATCTCGATTCTAAGTACTCCGACATTGATATTTCAGAAGTAAAGTATATTAAGGTCGATTCTGAATATGATCAATTTAGTTTTAATAAACTTTTATCGCTTGATGCCAAAGCTCAGGGATCAGATTTTAATATCAAATCATTAATTGAAAGACTAAATCTTAGTACTTCATATG
>JBKEDC010000013.1:0-16019 GCA_047975205.1 Mangrovibacterium sp.
TCAGTGACTGTACAATCATTGGTGACCGAGGATATGTAGGAAAGAATGTACAGTTGGATTTGTTTGAAACATCTAAAATTGAATTGGCAATTCCATATCGTACAAATCAGAAAGATTACAAACCAGTATTTGCACCATTTGCAAGAGCTAGAAAACGGATAGAAACGATATTTTCACAACTCTGTGACCAATTTATGATAACAAGAAATTACGCTAAAAATACAGATGGATTATTCACTAGAATAGTAAGCAAGATTAGTGCTTTTACTTGGTTGCAATTTTTAAACTATGAAAATAAAAAGCCGATTGGAAAAGTTAAATATGCGCTAATCTAATTCCACCAACGGGTTAGATTGATTATGCGTCTACTCCTTTTCGGTTCTTTACCTACTTTCTTTTCGGTACATATCAAGTCTCATGAAGAAAGTAGCAGGCGGATTTTTCACCGCCCGCATTGAGTTTTGTGTTTATGCTGTTAGTCACTCCCTGATGAGGTGTTTGTTTTGATTGACCAAAGCGATTATCTGTTCGTGGTATTCTGTGTTTTGATTGCATAAACCTCTGCTCTGAACTACCTGCATTTGCGATAGCGAAAACTCAACGGTTTCCAATCGCTCGCTATTCATTCGAGCGGTAAAAAGAAGAGAGTTTTCTCGCAGATGATAGTTATTTGCAAAAACACAGTGATGAAGTGCATCGCCCTCAAGCATTACCTCCTCCGAACTTTCGAGCATACGGATTTGAATACTTCCATTTGAAAAGCACAAGCCAAAAAAAGCAGATTTCAAGGCTCTGAATTCCTCTTCATCTTCTAATGCTTGCTTTCTTTTTTCTGCTCGGTCGTGGCCTTGCTCCTTGCGTCTTTTGGCTACATAGCGGTCGTGTTCCGCTTGCAAGTCTGTCGGACAAACATATTTCGGACTGTGTAAGTCCTTACCAAAGTGGCGTAACAAAGCAATATAATCGCACCACATATTAGCATTTTCAATCTTGTAACCATTGCGTATGCAGATTCTGACTGATGTCCAATATCTATCAATATTGTAATAATTGCTCTTTGAAAAGTGTGTAAGCATCGCTATTTGATTTGTCTTCAAGAGTGTTTCTGCTCGTACTTCAGCAAGTAAATAACGCATCGTATCGAAAATCGGCAAGTGCAAAACTGCTTTTCCATATCCGCTTCGCTTGATTTCCTTTGTTAGCTTGCGCTGTGGGTAAACCTTAGCTGGATTTATATCATAAAAAGGATTGTCCTTGCGTATCTCTAATACAGAACCGAAGAAATTCTACGTTCCGTAATAGCCGTGATTTCTAAGACGTGCCATTACCGAATATGTGCCATTAGGAGCAATCCACCGCTGTACAACTTCCTTGTGAAAGCAATGAGCCTTTTCTCCCACCTTTGCTTTGTAATCCACATAGATGTATCGCAACACTTGAAACTCCTTGCAAGTCGTGATAACACACATATAATGCCAATCATCAAACTTCTATTTTTGCGTGGTCTGGATGTTTAGTTTCGTTCCGCAGTGAGGACAATGGCAAGTTTTTACTTCTGATTTATCCACCCATTGTTCTCCACAATGCAAGCAAGTGATGACTCCGCTTTTGGTTCGTCTTCCCACTTGTTCAAGGCAGTTTCTAAACGCCCATTGTACTTGTTTTTCGCTGATTGGAGCAAGCGTGCTACTTAGTTCGCACACTCGCTTTTGGAATTTGTTTCTTGGTTTCATAACTAAAAATCGAATAAGGTTTGTTGATGTACTACTGCTGTTTTCTTTGCTCCTTTAGGCGTGGCTTTCATCTGCTGATAGGCTTCGTTTTGCACCCTTTCCAAAGCCTCTTTCTTGGCTTGTGCCTTTTCCTCCTCCGTGATTTCCACAAAGTGATTAACTACGACTTTTGCCTCTATCTTATCGTCAATTTCGAGTTCGTCCTCATCGTAGAAGTCTAGGGCTAGGTTGTAGATTTCTATGTCCTCAAAACCGTTGCAACCGCTCTTCTGCACTTGGTTCAAGATGTAAGTTATACAGTCCTCGATGTTCTTATTGGGTTTGCGATATTGGATAGCAAATAGGCTATCTGTTTCTGCTCGTTTATCAAGATATGCCTTGATAGTGTTTGTAAAATGTGTTGATGCTTTCATAGCTGTTGTAATTTAGTCGTTAATAATGCGTGATTGCCATTGCCCTTCCTTGTAAATCAAGTAATCTACATAATCGCAACCGAACTTATAAGATAGGCATCGGATGTATAGCGATTGGTCTGCTTTAAGCGTTTGGCTTAGTTGCTCCATTTCCTTTTGAGGGAAAGTCCACCGAAAAGAAAAGTCGCATTCAAGGAATAGATTGTCTTCATCTTCAGAGATGCTGTCTACTGAGAAGTTATCATTTAAGAAATCAAGAATTGTTTGATAGCTTTCTGCATTGTCTGTTCTACAGTAAAGCATATTGATGCATGAATTTGCCATTGTATCTATTGTTTTGTGATTTATATTCTAGTTCAATCCGAAGTAAAAAGCCAATTGCCTTTCTCTTGATATGTGGAATATCCAGCCCGCTGTCTTTTCTCCTTGATAAGTCAATCGAGCATTGAATTTTCCGCCCATACGCTTCAATTCGTCCTTGATGGCTTGCGTATTGTCAAAAACCGCTACCGACTTGGGCGAATACTGTGTCATTGTGCAACTCTTTGATTGATCGTTTACTGATGCAACTTCTGTTTGTTGTTCCGCTACCTTTGTAGTGCTTTGACCTTCTGATACCAACTGTTCAAAAAGATCGATGTTTTGTGGTGTATTCATAATTGAAATATTGAAGCTTATCGAAGTGAAAATGCGAGGTATAGGAACGTCACAATAACCGCAATACTAATTATGATGCGGAGTGCCACTTTCAGCAGAGGAAGGAAGATATACAGTCTTAAAGCTGTTAGAATAGCGATTTTGCCCCAGAGTGTGATACCTATTGCAAGTAGGATGATGAGAACAAGTTTTTTAATGCTGATTAGAAGGTAGGCTGTCGCTTGTTTCCATTTGATTGATATGGTTTGCATAATTTCTGACATTTTTTTTAATGCCGTAGCGGAGCCGGTTAGGAGTGCTGTGTTTCGGATGCCGATACACAGCACTCCTAACCCGCCTAGATACCAAAATGCAACAGGAAGAAATTATCGTTAAACAAGTCAATTAAAAGCAAAAAGCTCCACCTCTTAGTTAAGAGATAGAGCTTGAAAAGTATTGATATAGGTTGTTAGTTTAGATGATCTTTTAATCTATGCCAAAACTTGTTTTTTATAGACTTTAATGCTACTTTTGCATCGTTAGCAAGTTATTTGAAATGGCAGACAAACGAAGTCAGAAGCACTCTTAAACTAAATATATTTTCGGTTACTATTGCTTAATGACGTAGTGGTTAAGTGCAAGATTGTCAGATTTATATATTGAAAAAGTTCAAGTCCTACTTGGGGAGCGAAAGACAGAGTAAATCCTGTAAGTATCTAAACTTGCAGGATTTTTTGCGTTATATCAATAGGAACTTCTAAGAATTAATTCTAAATTTTACTTAATCTCTGTCCGCACAAGCGAGGGGGCAATCCATAGCCCCTGCTATCGGATATTTCCCTAATTACAGCTAATGCTTTAACATCTTATTACTTAAATTTTGTGCATCAACAGTTTTCTTATATCTTGCATGTGTAAATTACAACTAATTAATAATAATTCTTTCTTCTGCACCATCATGAAGCTACATTCTTTTGCAGTTCTACTCAGTTTTATAACGCTTATCGGATGCTCAACTACTACACCAAACAAAACAATAGAAGCTTTCCGGCTATCAGAAGTAAAGCTGTTAGACAGCCCTTTCAAAGATGCCATGACAGCTGATGCCGACTACATGCTTAAATTAGACATGGATAGGCTTCTTGCTCCGTATTTGAAGGAAGCCGGACTTGAACCCAAAGCTGAAAACTATACAAATTGGGAGAATACCGGATTAGATGGGCATATTTGCGGCCATTATCTATCGGCTCTAGCCAAAATGTATGCCGCCACAAGAGACAAACGTATGCTCACCAGATTAAATTACATGTTATCGGAGTTAAAACGTGCTCAGGATGCTAACGGCAACGGATATCTTTCCGGAGTACCTAATGGTAAGGAAATCTGGCATCAAATTGAACAGGGACAAATTGATGCCGGTTCTTTTAGTCTTAACAAAGGATGGGTTCCTCTTTACAATATTCATAAAATATATGCCGGACTTTATGATGCATGGTTTTACACCGATAATGAACAAGCCAAAAGTATGCTCATAAAACTTACTGATTGGATGATACATCTGGTCAGAGATTTGAGTGATGAACAGATTCAAGACATGCTAAGAAGTGAACATGGTGGTTTAAATGAAATATTTGCCGATGTTGCACAAATCACAGGAGACAAAAAATACCTGCAATTAGCAGAACAATTCTCTCAAAAATCGATACTTAATCCTTTGATTAAGCATGAAGACCAACTAACCGGTATGCATGCCAATACTCAAATCCCTAAGATCATCGGGTTTCAACGAGTAGCCGAAATTAATGGTGATAAATCATGGAGCGATGCTGCCAATTTTTTCTGGCATAACGTAGTAAACAAGCGAAGTGTTTCTATCGGTGGCAATTCGGTTCGCGAACACTTTCATCCTATCGATGATTACTCAAGTATGATAGAAAGTGAGCAAGGACCTGAAACTTGTAACACTTATAATATGCTGAAACTTACTCGTCATTTGTTTTTAGCACACCCTCAGGCAGAATATATGGATTATTATGAGCGAGCTTTATATAATCATATTCTTTCAACTGAAGATTCAAAACATGGCGGATTTGTTTATTTCACCCCCATGCGCCCCGGACATTATCGCGTGTACTCTCAACCTGAAACCGGCTTTTGGTGTTGCGTAGGTTCCGGTTTAGAAAACCACAGTCAATATGGTGATTTAATTTATGCTCACAGTGAGAAAGATATTTACGTCAATTTATTTATCCCTTCGATATTAAATTGGGAGAAAAAAGGAATAGGTCTAATCCAAGAAACTAACTTTCCGTATAGTGAAACTTCTACTTTAACCATTAGAAGCAAACAAAAGACAAAATACAGTCTATACATTCGATATCCCAAATGGATTAGAAACAATAGCTTAGAAGTAAAGATCAACGGAAAAAATCAGAAGATAGAAGTAAACGAAAATGGTTATTTCAAAATAAATAGGCTATGGAAAAATAACGATAAAATAGAACTTAACCTACCTATGCAGACTACGGTTGAGCAACTGCCCGACGGAGAGGATTATTATTCTTTCCTACATGGACCTATTGTATTGGCTGCCAAAATTGGAACAACAGACCAAAAAGGGATGCTTGCCGACGATAGTAGAGGTGGACATATCGCATCCGGATTAAAATATCCGCTCAACAAGATGCCTACCATTGTAACCAATACGAATAAGCTCACTTCTGTACTTAAAGCTGAAAAAAGCAAACCGTTAAGCTTCCGGTTGAAAGATGTTCAGCCCACAACGTATAAAGACTTAGAACTCGTTCCATTCTTTCAATTGCAACAGGTTAGATATTCCGTTTACTTCAGGGTAGCTACTCCTCAAGAATTTAAGAAAGAACAAATAGAGTTAGCAAAAACCGCAGAAAAGGAAGAAGCTTTAAACGAGGCTACTGTAGATGTTGTCTTTCCCGGGGAACAACAACCTGAATCAGATCATTTTATTGCCAGTGAAAATTCAAATACCGGAGTTAACAACAATAAGCATTGGCGTGATGCTACCGGTTGGTTTAGCTATCAGATGTTTGATAAAAAACAAGAAGCAACAAAGTTGCAAATCATGTATTTTACCGGAGATGCCAATCGAAATTTCTGTTTATTAGTAAACAATGAAAAAATAGCAGATATCCAACTGAAACATAGGGAAGGTAATGGATTCTACACTATTGATTATCCTATTCCTGCCAATATCAGAACTAAAGCAAAAGGAAAACTAACAATTAAATTTGAAGCCAAGCCCAATTCTGTAGCCGGAGGCATTTATGAAGTCAGACTAATGAAATAGAAACAGACTCAGCAACGAGAAACATCTGAAATAAGTTCAAGTTTTTTGTTGTAAGTTAAATCCGCTACAAACTCAGCTCGCATCAACTAGCTTTTAAGAGATTCTCATGATCAAACGATTTATATATCGACTTTTAATCAGCTTATTTCTAGGCAATAGCATGTTTACTGCCGTTGCCAATAACAATGCAAACAATAACCAACTACATTTCCGACAGCTAACCACTAATGATGGGCTAGCCCAGAATACGGTGGATTGCATGTTGAAAGATAGTCGTGGATTTATGTGGTTTGCCACTTGGAACGGCCTATGCCGTTTTGATGGATATAGTTTCGAAACTTTTCAAAAGCAACAAATCAGTTTACTTCCCAGTAATCGAATTCAAAGTTTATGTGAGGATACTGCCGGTAATATTTGGGTAGGAACTAAAGCCGGACTAGCTCTATTTAACTACGACCACTTTCAGTTCTTGCCTATCAATAAAATACTGAGAAATACATCTATAATTCACATCATAAGTGATAAACAAGGTACAATATGGGTTGCCACTCATGAAAATGGACTTTGGCAAATTACTTCAAATGGGCAAAATGGCTTTCAAGCTCGACGCATATTATCTAATCAACTTGCTTCAAGAAATATAAATCACTTATTGCTTACCTCACAAGACATTTGGATAGGGACTGACAACGGATTAGAAGTCTATGATAAAAATACGCATAAGCTAAATCCAGATATGGCAACTATACAAAAACATCTGGCCGGAATAAGTATTCAAACCATATATGCAGATTCAAGACAACAAATTTGGATTGGTACAACTCATGCAGGCGTTTACAGATTTGACAGGCAGGCGAAAATACTAAATTATTACGGGGTACAAACAAATAGCACAAAAGGCTTAAGTCATGCTTCGGTTAGAGATATTACCGAAGATAAAAATCATAAGCTAATCATTGGAACACTTGGCGGATTGAATTACTACCATTCGGAAACCGATAACTTTTCCGTGAATAAATCTCTTAGCAATCCATTTGTCAATTCATTGCTGGCAGACGATGACGGTAATGTATGGATAGGAACTGAGAAAGGCGGCGTTGCCTATTATAGCACACTCCAAAAACCATTTCATGCTATTATGCTCGAACCCGAGAAAATAAACTCAATTACGCATAATACCGTTAACTCGATATGGGTGGAAAAAAACAATATTTGGATCGGTACTGCCGGTGGCGGATTAAACCGGGTCACATCGCACGAAGTAAATAAATATCGTTATTCCGAACAAAATCCCCAAAGTCTGAACAGCGATTTTGTATCTGCTATTTTCCGCGATAAACAACATAACTTGTGGGTAGGTACTTGGGGTGGAGGACTAAATAAACTAATTGATGAAAAGAATCAACGATTCAAGGTTTTGAATAATAATCCCAATAATCGGAATTCATTATCTAGTAATTTTATTTCATGTATCACAGCATTAAATGACCGGCAGCTTTTAATTGGAACCCGATCCGGAGTTGATATTTTCACCGGATCCACCGAAAGGTTCACACCTATTTCCCAAAAGCTGGCTTTAAATAAAGAGTTACATGTTGGCTGTATGCTAAATGATAATAAAAACAATGTATGGGTGGGTACTGAAAATGGATTGTATCGCTTTAAAAAACAGGATTTAGAAAATTTATCATCAGACTCTCCTCCGCTCAACTTTAATCTATTCATTCACAATAATCAAACGGTAAATTCACTAGCCGATAATTACATTATCTCCTTATTCGAAGCTTCCAACGGAGATATATGGATTGGAACTTACGGAAGTGGCATTTGCAAATATGTTGATGACAATTTTGGTGGGCATTTCCTAAATTTTACAGAAGCTGATGGTTTGTGTAACAATGTTATCTATGGCATAGAGGAAGATAAAAAAGGAAACTTATGGCTCAGCACCGATAATGGACTTTCATGTTTCAACCCGAAAACAAAACACATACAAAACTACCATCAGAACGATGGATTATTAAGTAATCAATTTTATTGGTCGGCATCATTTGCCGATACACAAGGAACGCTGTATTTTGGAAGCATTAATGGACTAAACTACTTTTCTCCACAAGAAATTCAAGCTTCCGCCAACACACCTAAACCGATATTTACCAATCTCTCTATCTTTGGGAAACCGGTTCAAGTTGGCAAAGCATATCATTCAAATATTATATTGAATAAGCCAATTAGTGATAGCAAACAAATCCGTTTGTCTTATAAAGATGCTATTTTTTCAATAGAATTTTCTGCTCTAGACTATTTTCTATCTGAAAAAATAAAATACGCTTATCAAATGGAAGGCATAGACCATGATTGGATTGTAGTTCCTGCTTCTCGCCGATTTGCTAACTACACAAATCTATCGGGTGGAAAATACACCTTTAAAGTAAAAGCATCTAACAGCGACGGTGTTTGGAATGAAAAACCCATTTCATTAACCATTTACATTACTCCGCCCTTCTGGAAAACAATTTGGTTTCAACTCCTGATTATTGCATCTCTCCTAACCCTAGGGTTATTGTATATTCAGTATCGAACCCGTCGTCTTCATAAGCAAAAGGCAGCATTAGAAAAATTAGTGCATGAACGAACCTATAAAATTGAAGAACAAAATACAGAGTTGGAAAGACAAAACCAGCAAATATCGAAACAACGCGACGAACTGTTGGAACTCAATAAAGAAGTAAAGCGTGTAAATGGTCTGCGCTTACGTTTCTTCACAAACATATCGCATGAATTTCGTACACCATTGACGCTTATTACTGCCCCATTAGAGCAATTAATGACAAAACATGATAAAAATGAAGAAGATTATCATACACTAGATATTATTAATAGAAATGCTCAACGATTATTGCATCTAATTAACCAATTGCTTCATTTTCGTAAAGTAGAAACCTCCGGATTAAGACTGCAAATAGGGGAAGGTAAGTTGAGCTCTCTTGTTCAACGCATATTCGACTCATTTAATGAGCTTGCAACTCATAGAAACATTAACTTTGTATTCCACACAGAAAATGAACCTGAAAGCTGCTGGTTTGATGCCGATAAAATAGAAAACATTTTATACAACTTACTTTCTAATGCCTTCAAGCACACTCCGGCTTTGGGAAGTATTCAATTGCAAATAGACTTTCATACATCAACAGATAAAGAGATATTGCCTAGTCCTTTCGTTTCTATTAAAGTAATCGATAGCGGCAATGGTATTTCGAAAGAGCATATTGTTCACATTTTTGATCGTTTTTATAAAGTTGGTGAAAATGAATCCGAAAGTTTTAACAACTCAGGTATCGGATTAGATCTCACTGCTGAAATGGTGAAAGCTCTTCATGGCAAAATTACCGTAGATAGTGTTTTAGGAAGAGGAAGTTGCTTCTGTGTTTACCTACCTTATACACCGAGTGCATTTAATAAAGATGAGCTTATTTCAGATGCTATCCCGCCGAATTTCAATATGGATAAGCATGTAAAAATGCTCACCCGACAAATGATAGCTAATCAGCCGAAAGAAGAAATTAGCAATAATATTGACACTAGTAAACAAGACAATTCTGATAAGTCATCGGTTCTTATTGTGGAAGATAATGCCGACTTACGTCATTTCCTAGCCGGAAATCTATCAGGAAACTACCACATATTTGAAGCTAAAGATGGAAAGGAAGCCGTAAAAATAGCACAACAATATTCTCCGGAATTGATTATCAGCGACGTAATGATGCCATCATTAAATGGCATTGAAATGTGCCGAATGCTCAAAAAAGATATAGCTACAAGTCATATTCCAATTATATTGCTAACTGCAAAAGATTTGATTGAGAATTATCTGGAGGGCCTAGATGCCGGAGCAGATGATTATATTGCTAAACCTTTTAACTTTTCTATCCTTCGAGCTAAAATACGCAATATTATTGCGTCAAGAGAACGCGTTAAACAACTATTGAGCAGCCCAAATCCGGTTCCTCCACAAGAAGTATCTAACAATAAAGTTGATGAAGAGTTTATTACTCGTGCTTATCAAATATTGGAAAATAACCTTACTAATACTAATTTTTCAGCAGAACAATTTGCCCAAGAAATGCTGGTAAGCAAAAGTCTATTATACAAAAAAATCAAGTCCTTAACAGAGCTTAGCATCACCGATTTTATAAATACTTATAAACTAAAGAAAGCTGTAAAACTTATGGATAATGCAGACATGACTATTGCTGAGATTGCTTTTAATTCAGGTTTTAACGATCCTAAATATTTTAGCAGATTATTCAGAAAGTTCTATCAAATGAGTCCTAGCGATTATATAAAGATGAACGCGCCTATCTAGTAATAGTTATTTCACAAGGTATTCCTTCGAGAGAAACTTATCTTTAATAACCTTTGCAACCCATACTAATTCTAGAAGTCATTGTGTGAAGTTACCATTGGTGTTTATAATCCCAAACCTGTAATTATAGCTGCTCATTCTCATTTTGTCCACCTCATATATGTATTTATCCACCTCCAAGGATAGATTTATATCTAGTTTTACAAAAAATTAAAACACAACTAAGCATGAGAAAAAAACAATCTTTTCTATTTCTAGGGACAATATTACTGGCTATGCTCAACACACATTGTTGTAATTCGAGCTGTAAGTCCTCTGAACAAGCTACCTCAAATATAAATGAGAGTGGCAATGAATTAGCCGTCAATAACCCGATCATCAAAGATAAATATACAGCTGATCCTGCCGCTTTAGTGTATCAAGACAGTGTTTATTTATATGCAGGACACGATCAAGCTCCTCCCGGGAAAGAATTTTACGAAATAAATGAATGGTTAGTTTACTCCAGTGCCGATCTTGTTAATTGGAAAGAGCATCCTGTTCCACTAAAGCCTTCTGACTTTTCATGGGCTGCTCATAGTGCTTGGGCTTCGGAAGTTGTTGAAAAAGATGGAAAATTTTATTGGTATGTAACGGTAGAACATGGTAGCATATCCGGAAAATCCATCGGGGTAGCCGTGTCCGACAATCCGACAGGTCCATTTAAAGATGCTATTGGGAAGGCTCTCATAACCAACAATATGACTACCAATAAAACTCAAATTTCATGGGATGACATTGATCCTACCGTATTTATCGATGATGATGGACAAGCTTATATGTATTGGGGAAACACTGTTTGTTATTGGGTTAAATTAAAAAACAATATGATTGAGCTAGACGACCCAATTCATAGTATTGATTTACCAAACTTTACAGAAGCTCCTTATATACACAAACGTGGCGATTGGTATTACCTTTCTTATGCTTATCAGTTTCCTGAAAAAACAGCCTATGCCATGAGTAAATCGATAACAGGACCATGGGAATATAAAGGCATATTAAATGAATTAGCCGGCAATAGCAATACAAATCATCAATCTATAATTGAATTTAATAATCACTGGTATTACATATATCATAATGGAGCTATTCAGCCTCACGGAGGAAGTTTCCGCCGATCTGTTTGTATAGATAAATTATACTACAATGAAGATTGCACCATTAAACGGATAATCATGACATCTGAAGGAATACAATAAACTTAATGCTTAAAAAGATGCAGAAATTTGGAATAACTATACTACTTCTATTTATAGCGGTCAGCACTTTTAGTCAATCTCATATAACACTAAAAACGCGCGAAGCAGAAACTAAAATTAATAAAGAAATATATGGACATTTTGCAGAGCATCTCGGACGCTGCATATATGGCGGATTATATGTAGGCGAAAACGCTGATATTCCGAATACCAGAGGGTTTCGAAACGATGTTATCAAGGCATTGAAAGACATGCACATTCCATTATTACGTTGGCCCGGTGGATGTTTTGCCGATACATACCACTGGAAAGATGGCATAGGTCCTAAAGAAGAACGCCCATCTATTGTGAATGTACACTGGGGGGATGTCACCGAGAACAATAGTTTTGGAACACACGAATTTCTCGACTTCTGTGATCTAATCGAAGCGGAACCATATATTAATTTGAATGTGGGTTCCGGTACCGTGCAAGAAGCATCTGAATGGGTTGAATATGTTACCTCAGCCAACATTAGTCCGATGACCGAACTTAGAAAACAAAACGGTAGAGAAGAGCCTTGGAAAGTAAAATACTGGGGCATTGGTAATGAAAACTGGGGTTGCGGTGGACATATGACTCCCGAGTATTATGCTGATTTATATAATCGTTTTGCCAGCTATTGTCATGGAGATATTTACCGCATAGCCGGAGGTCCAAACATTAACGACTACAATTGGATGGAAGTATTAATGTGCAAAACCACTCGTTATAGACAATTAGTACAAGGTGTTTCATTACATTATTACACATTCACCAATTCGTGGGGAGACAAAGGCAGTGCTACTGATTTTGGAGAAAAAGAATGGATATCTGTACTAAACAACACGCTACGCATGGAAACCCTAATCGATAAACATTCAGCTATTATGAACAAATATGATCCTGAGAAGAAAATCGGATTAATAGTTGATGAATGGGGAAACTGGTTCAATGTAGAAGAGGGCAGTAATCCCGGCTTCTTATACCAACAGAACACACTCCGTGATGCTCTTGTGGCAGGAATAAACCTAAACATTTTTAATAATCATGCCGATCGTGTAAAAATGAGTAACATCGCACAAACAGCTAATGTATTGCAGGCCGTAATCTTAACTAAAGAAAATAAAATGGTGCTCACTCCCACCTATTATGTGTTTAAAATGTATGCCGTACATCAAGATGCCACACTTATTCCTATGGAAATAGCAAGTTCCGATTATACTTTTAACGAGAAAACAGTACCTACTGTAAGTGCATCTGCATCTGTTAAAAACAACGTAGTTTCCATAACCATGTGTAACCTCAATCCTGACGATAGTGAGGAAGTTATTATCAGTATTGATGACACAAAGTTTTCAAAAACTACAGGAAAAATTATCACGGCCGATAGAATGAATGATTATAATGACTTTGATCAGTCAGAAAACGTAAAGTTAATCAATCTCAAATCATCCAAGATAAAAGATGGAAAACTAAGCATTAATCTACCATCAAAATCAGTTGTATTAATCCAAATACAATAGTGCCTTAATAACCATCATATTAATTCTCGCTGTAACAATTTTAATCTTCAGAGCTTATAACTCCTTATCCTATCTCTGAACAAAAATATAATTTTATGAACAAAAGACTTTTATTCATTCTAATCTCATTATTTACCCTTTCCGGACAAATATTTGCCCAAGAACTGAAATTTGATAACCCCATTGCCGAGCAACGTGCAGATCCTTGGGTATGGAAAGATACCGACGGAACCTATTACTTAGTTGCAACGGTTCCCGAATATGACCGCATTGTTTTGCGAAGTGCCAAAACAATCAATGAATTAAAAAGTGCACAAGAAAAAACACTTTGGGAAAAACACGAATCAGGTGTGATGGGTGCACATATTTGGGCTCCTGAGCTCCATAAGATAAACGGTAAGTGGTACATTTATTTTGCGGCAGGAGAAGCTGAAAATGTTTGGAATATCCGCATGTGGGTATTATCATGTGATGCAAAAAATCCTATGAAGGGCAAGTGGAAAGAAGAAGGGCAGATTAAGACTAACATATCTTCATTCTCTTTAGATGCTACTGTTTTTGAGCATCAAGGGAAAAATTATCTCATATGGGCTCAGAATGCACACAATTGGTCAAGTGGGACTTCTCTAATGATGGCTGAAATGAAGAGTCCCACAGAAATTACAGGTTCCGAAATTATACTCACTGACCCTGAATTTGATTGGGAACGTCAAAAATATAATGTAAATGAAGGCCCGGCTGTCATTAAACGAAATGGTAGGATATTCGTATCATATTCAGCTAGTGCCACGAATGAGAACTACTGTATGGGACTACTTTGGATAGATGGAGATGAAGATATTATGAATATTAAAAATTGGAATAAATCTCCCGGTCCCGTCTTCTACACCAATGAAAAACTAAAAAGATATGGTCCCGGGCATAACTCTTTCACAGTATCCGAAGATGGCTCTAAAACCGTCATGATTTACCACGCACGCAATTATAAAAATATTCAAGGACACGAACTAAGTGATATTAATCGCGCTACAAGGGCAAGAGAAATAAAGTGGTCGAAAAGTGGATTTCCAGATTTCAGGCAAATGACAGCTGATTAAACTAACTCAGATTCCGAAAGCATATTGCAATATACAGCAAATAAGAAGCCTTACAATGTGATTTGTAGGGCTTCTTATTTACAGAATATTAAATAGATATAAAATGTTACTTGGCAAATAACTTTTGTAAAAATGAATCAATCAAGGATATTGTATAGCAAAAGTTTTTATAGGGCTTTGATGAAAGCACAATTCGCAGAGAGATAAAATGCAACTCTACAAAGACCGGCAAATACAATCCTAAATTTGCTCAGGAACTTGCAGATGAGCGCAAGGAGCGCTTTGCTATAAATAGGAAGTTTGATGTTAACATGAAGCAGTGTATTGATCGAATGATAACCTCGGAACAATGGTCTCCCCAGTAGATTAAGGGGATTTGCAATAAAGAATCTAAACCTATGCTTTGTGTGGAAAGGATATATCAATACATAAGAGAAGACAAGACTTCAGGAAGCTCTATTTATAAGAACTTAAGGCATAAATTGAAAAATATGGTCAAACCGGTTTCGAGCAAACATCAAGTCATTAAAACAAAGTTTCTATTGATAAGCAACCGGATGTTATAAATAATAAAGAGCGATTTGGGAATTGGGAAATAGATTTAATTGTAGGCAAAGAAAATAAAGGTGCAATGGTAACCATAGTAGAACGAACAACATCGATGCTACTGATAAGAAAGCTTGAACATGGCAAGAATGCCGACCGGCTTGCTAAGGTTGTTATAGATATGCTCAGACCTTATAAAAAGCATGTTTTGTCGATAACAAGCGATAATGGAAGCGAATTTGCCAGACATAAGCTAATCTCTAAGAAATTTGATTGTAAGTTTTATTTTGCTCATCCCTATTCTTCATGGGAAAGAGGATTGAGTGAATATACAAACAGGCTTGTCAGGCAATATATACTTAAGAAATCAACTTTTAATCCATACGATAACGAGTTTGTAAAACAAGTTCAATATAAAATAAACAGAAGATCTAGAAAAATTTTAAACTTTGAGAAGCCTAAAGATTTATTCTTTAAATTGGTTGCTTAAAATAAAACGGGCATTTGATTCTAGAATCTACGATAGTAGCTTTGAATCTCAGATTATCAAAAAAAGAGAGACTGTTCTTGCTGATAATTTAGCACCTCAGATAATTGGAGTTTATGGTCGAGGGATGAGTCTACGTGATTTAGCAAACATATCCGAGAGATGTGTGATGTAGAAGTTTCAGTTAGTACGTTGAGTCAAATTACCGATCGTCATCCCTCAAAGAAAAGAGTAGCATTCTATAGCTGTTAGTCACAACAGCCTCCCTTCGGTTTCCTTCTGCTATCATGCACAGGGTTATTCGCAACTGTCCTTTTTAAAGATGTAGACGATGAAATAGAACTCCCAATCCCTATTTTCCCACCTCTTCCTAAACTCTGCCCAAAATTTAAACTACTACTACTACTACTACTACTACTACTACTACTACTACTACTACTACTACTACTACTACTACCTCCATACAAACAAACAAACAAACAAACAAACAAACAAACCCAAAAAATCCCTTGCTGAACATACGTCAACAAGGGATCTAATCTAAAACGGCAACGACCTACGCTCCCACATCTGGTGCAGTACCATCGGCGGTAACGGGCTTCACTTCTCGGTGCGGCATGGGGAGAGGTGG
>JBKEDC010000038.1:0-44345 GCA_047975205.1 Mangrovibacterium sp.
CAGCAATTGGGAGGAACTGAGCTTGTATTTTGACTATGATGAGCATATTAGAAAAATCATCTATACCACTAATGCAGATGAAGGATTCCATCGTCAAGTCCGTAAAGTTACAAAGACAAAAAGAGCTTTTCCCAGCAACATGGCTTTACTGAAACTTATTTATTTAACAGTAGAAAATATTTCAAAGAAGTGGACGCAACCGGTGCGAAATTGGGGATTATCTACCCAGCAGTTGGCTGGTAGATTTGAATTAGAGCTATAAGAGCCAATAGCTAAAAGCAAAGAACAGTCATTTCCCCGTATTGTACAAGGGTATATAAACGACCTGCCGCAGGCGCACTTGTGCAACACAGAAAAATGCCAAAATCAGCTTTCAGAAATTGATTCCAAAAAAAAGTCTATTTGGAAATCATTGGAAAAACAACTGAACAGAGTTCAGATTACACTCCCTATTTTTCACTATTTCCACACTTCCAAATTGTAACAAATCAAAACAATGACTGATACACCACAGCCAAAAGTCTCCTGAGTAGATATGGTAGATGCCCTTCGAGGGTTTGCAGTTATGGCAATCCTGTTAATACATTTTGTAGAGCACTTCATATATCCGGTTTATCCAGATAAGGAAAGCCTGCCAAATTGGCTGAATGCAATTGACTCTACTACACTTAATCTGACATTCTCGCTAATTGGAGGTAAAGCATATTCAATATTTGCACTATTGTTTGGATTTACTTCTTATGTGCAATTCACTAATCAACTAAGCAAAGGATTTGATTTCAGGTTGAGGTTTATGTGGCGATTAATGCTACTTGCCATTTTTGCTACACTCGATTCAGCATTCTTTCCGAGAGGTGGTGCTGATGCTGTCTGTATTCATCGGGCTATCGTTTGTGCTAGTATGTAAGTTAAAGAATACCGCAGTCTTGGCTATCGCTATAATATGCCTGTTGCAACCAATAGAGCTATTCCATTTTGTATATAGCTGTTTTGATGCAACCCACACTCTTCCCGACTTGAAGGTTGGTGAGCTATATGGCAAGGTGCAAGAAGGAGTAAAAAGCGGAGAGTGGGGAAGGTTCTTCATGTTGAATATCACCACAGAACAAAAGGCAAGTCTACTATGGGCAGTAAATGCCGGACGCTTTGTACAGACAATAGGCTTGTTTTTGCTAGGATTCCTATTCAGCAGAAATAACCTATTCGTAGATTCGAAAGAGAACACAAAGTTTTGGGTTAAGCTATCATTGATATCAACCTTAGCTTTCGGAGCTCTATATCCACTAAAAGTTCAATGGTTCGATAATGCCCCGACTGATATCATCAAAAGCAGTATCGGAACTGCACCAGACATGTGGCAAAAGCTATCATTGACATTTGTAATTATTTCATCGTTCATTATAGCCTACTACAACAGCTCATTCGCCAATTGGACAAAGAAACTTAGTGCATAAGGCAAGATGAGTCTGACAAACTACGTAACGCAGTCTATAATCGGAGCATTCATATTCTTCCCGATAGGTCTGAACCTATCTCCATACTTAGGCTACACGGCAAGTCTCCTTGTTGGTGTTGTTGTGTTTATGGCTCAGATGTATATTAGTAACTATTGGTTCAAGCATTTCAAGCAAGAACCATTGGAGAGATTGTGACATTGGGGGACTTGGATTAGGGGGGGAGGTAAATATAATGAGGGTGTCCAAAAAGTTTTTGGACACCCTCATTATAACAAAAAAACTAAATGAAACTAAATCTCAACTTCTACACCTTTTTTTGATAGCGGAATTGCGTATGCTCCTCTGCTATTCTTCTTGTATTTGTTGACACTTGTATTTTCTCCATCAACCTCTACTCTAAGATAAGCTTCTTTTGTGTAATTGTCTTTTGGAGCGAATGTCAGCTTCACCTTTTTAGTTTTGGTATTGTAGCTTACTTTATCAACTCTTCCGGCATCAAGAGTAATCCAAGTTTTGCTTGGAGCGATAAAAATCTGATTTTTGGTTGCAGTTGTGATATCAACATCAATCCATTCTCCATTTTCAGTATGGTTACCACCAAAACTTAGCCATCCGAACTCATCCGAATTGGTTAGATAAGTAGCAGAGTTTACAGCATAGCCATAATATCCGCTACCATAATCTCCTGATATTCCATCATTCCAAAGAGACGACGGGAAAGAGTGAGAAGCTGCCGGAGCAAAACCATCTTCGGTAATGTTTGCCAAAGCACCGGTTAGTCCTGCATATCCTACTCTGAGTAGATATAAGTCATCAGGATTACTACGATATTCTGCCAACACAGGAATAGCATTAAGTGGCGAACCATAATGATGAATCATTCTTTCTACACGAGATGTTTTTCCTGCATATAGGAAGTCCCAATATCTACGAGCACATCCGTTATATGCCCAATGAGGAACAGTCGGCATATATGCAAGTATTGCATTTACAGTTGTGGTAGCCTTATCATCGAATCCAAAGTATTTCGACCAAATATAAACTTCTTCTTGTCCGGTTGAATCCCAAGGCATCTCGCTACCGAAAGGATAAGGGAGTGAAGACCAATGCTGAGTACGTTTCTTCATTACGGCTTCCAGTTTTTTAGCCATTTCGGTTTTGCCTTCAGCTTTTAAATCTTTCAGCAGATACAAGAATATCGAACCCTCCATTTGCCCAAACTGAGCATAGTATGGAGCTTGCTCCACCATTGCAATAGCTGTGTGGAATGATTGCGAAAGATACCAATCCCAAGATTGCTGAGTAACAAGATTTTCATGATTTCGAGCCAAACGATACATCACCCAATAAGCGGCAGTAACGTGTGGATAGTTATATGATCGTCCCGGGTCTTCCGAGTGTTTCTTATCCCAAGCAGCCCAAGTCTTGAAGTTGATTGTATCAAGATATGTTCCTTTAGGCATCTCATCAGGTTGATAGTAGAACATACTTTTTCTCACACCATAAGTGCTATCTCCTTTGTTGTATTGAATTCCTCCCCACATAGTTTGATTTACAAAATCCTCCATCATAGCCACTTGCTTTTGGTCGGGACTCACATATTGCTTCATCATGGCGTTTAGCCAAGCTCCTGCGCCACCTTCATCGCTAATACCACAAATCCATGCGCGCTGGTCTTGAAGAACTTTGCGTTTCACTTCATAGTCGTATGTGATTACAGAAGGACTCCTTCCAAATAAGTCATCATCGTTTTCGTACCATTGCTCAGTCATTAGGAAGTTTCCGTTATTTTCAACAACTTTGGTTTCCGGCTTGATTACCTTGTAGTTTACAGTTTGCTCGCTACCATCTGCGTAAGTTATCGTAATAACAGCTCTACCCCAAGCATTTCCTTTTACCGAATATTTATTCCATCCGGATGCATTCTTACCAACGTTCTCAACTTTCAAAGCATTGCTTGGAGTAACTTCAATATCTTTGATTTCTTTTGATGCTTTCACGAAAAGACTAGCGTCAACATCCTGAGAAAGTACATATCCGGGGAAACCGACAGCAACAGGGCGTTCGTTTTCGATAAGAGTCTTTTCGATTTCTCTTACCGACTCGCTGATTACGAACTCTAAACCAATTTCTCTCGATTCGCCTTTCTTAAGAGTAATTGAAGTTGATTTGTTCCATTGCTTCGAGTCTTTCCATTCATTCTCAGCATATGCTTTGCTGCATACCATCCACTCATGGAATCCTTCGAATGTAATTCCTTTCGGAGTAGGGTCGTCAAGCAAAGGACGATAAGCTTCGAAAGGAGAATCGCCATGAGGAAGTACAAGCAAAACTTTATCATTACCTTTCAATCGAGACACCTGAAGGTATCCGGCATCGTATCCGATATAAGGATCAGAGAATACATTCTCTTCGTGAGTTTCCTCAAGATGTTTGTAGTTGAAGTTATTGTTGAAGATTAATGGAATCCCAAGAGCTCCAATTTCTATATCCGAATTGCTTTTGTTTTCTAATTTGTATCGAAGCACTAGGTGTCCATTGTCAGTTTCCCAATAACGAGTAATTTTTAGAGGCAGGTTGCTCGGGAATGTATTAGACATGTCAGCTGCGGCAAGGATATTTCCACCTGCTTTTAATTCATCAAGAGGTTTGCGATTTTTTGTGGAAGAATACTTAGTCCATTCCTTTGACCCCACTTTTCTGAGGGCAAGATTTAAATCTCCGAAGTGATAAAAGTCGGCAGCATCTCTACTCTCCATCCATTCGTTTGGAGCATAATCAAATTTACTGTCAAACTTCGGAGAAAGTTTAGAGATAGTTTGAGATGCATTTACAAGTTCCAGATTGAAGTCAGGAGTATCATATGTCGACAATCCATCCTCTAGATTAAGAACCTTCGGGAGTTGAGGTTTGTCATTTTTAGGCTGAGCAATTGCCGAAGTTCCCATCAAAAGAGAAGATGCAGCAAATGCCATAATACCCATTTTAAGATTATTAAAGTTCATATGTAATCGTTTTATTTGTTTCTATAATCCTTTTGGTTTTGTTTGCTTGATAAGTTTTTGCACATCATCATTTGACATTGTATAGTCATAAATCTGTACACGTGCAATATTTCCTTTCATATGTTCATGAGGAGCTCCGGTGCTTCCTATGAAAATCTTAGAGCTTTTTACGAACAATGAAATCGGCATTTCTATTTGCAGATTGCCGTCAACATATACCTGCTCTTTCATTCCGTCAAAGGTTAGAGTGATGTTGTGCCACTGTTTTGCTTTTGGTACTTCCTTGTATGAGATATCTACTAATGCATCACCATGAGCTATAGCTCCGTAGTTTCCTGTTCCATATATCATGGCAGCATATGATGATTGCAACATATTATCGCGAGAGTTCCAAGCTACTACTCCGGCTCCTTCTTGTAGTTCATCTACATAAACCCAAGCTGTAACGGTGAATGGAGAATTCCAATCCAAACTCTTAGGAGCTTCTTTCGAAAGCTCTAGGAATGACTGACCGTCAAACTCGATTGATGACACACCATCCACTTTTGATACCTTCGGACTACCATGTTCAATGAATTTACCACCAAGCAGTCCGGTGTTTTCTATCTTCCCAACTTTTGCTTTGTGAGCATTCATATCAACAAGCAAACCTTTGCTCTTAGTACTACCGGCAGGCTCATTGATGGCCTCGTTTTCGAATTGAGGAATGTCGAAAAGTTCATCATACACCTTCACATTCCATATAGCTGCCAACATTCCAGCCTTCTGAGTTCCGGTAATAGTTATCTTTATCTGATTAGCTTTCGCATCTCCTTCGTCAATCATCGGAATACCGGGGATTTGATTCTTTGTTCTATCAACAAAGGTAGACCACAATTTCCCATCGGTGCTTGTTTCTATCTTATATTGATAATAGAATGTTGAGTACTCAAACTCTGTAAAGATTCTTTTAATATAAGTTTCTTTGTCAAGCTTGATTGTTATAGACTGAGGCAACTCACAGCTTGCAGCTTTCCACATTGTGCCGTTGTTGTTGTCCAAAACATTTTCAGCATTGTAAGTATAGTCTACATCTTTGCGTGTGAATTTATTTGCCGGAGCTGTCAATCTATAGCTGCTAGATGCAGAAGCCTCAGCGTCTAATGCTAAATTCTTTGGAGTCTTGCTTTCGAAATCCACTTCCTCATAAGGGTCTATCTTTGCTATTGTGTGCTTATCTTCAAACTTAATCGGATTTACACACACTTGTCGATACATTCCTCCGGAACTATGCGGATTGTCATGACGATGATAGAATATATAATGTTCGCCATCTTTCTCTAATATCGAATGATGACCGGGACTATCTACAAAACCATCAGCTGTTGTTTCTAATATTGGATTATTCTTCCCGTAATTCCATGGGCCAACAGGAGTTTCTCCCCAACAATAGTGCACAGCATATGTTCCCAATCTGCAATCACCCGATGAATACATCAATATATACACATCATTGTGCTTGAATAAGTATGCAGCTTCGAAAACATCAGGAAGGTCGCTAATTGGGAAGCTTCCTTCTTTTTCGATAGTGTGCATATCGTTGGCATCAATCTTTGCCCATCCCAAACCTTTGAAGGTTGTACACCATGTGCCGAAGTAGCTGTATAGCTCGCCTCCATCTTTGAAGAACTGAGCATCAAGAGCAGGCAGATGTTCCAATCCGGTTCCTACCGGAATTACAGGTTTGCCATCATTGATAGGATACCAAGGACCAAGCGGATTGTCCGACTCGTAGCCATAGATATTACAACCAAACTGACAATTCCCCATATAATAATAGTACTTCCCATTATCACCCTCCACTACATCCGGAGCCCAACAGTTTGTTAGCCCTTGAGGGAGCTTTATGTCTATCTTCTTATTATACCAATTTCGCAAATCCTTGCTAATCCAAACTGTAGGTTCTCCCGAAGCCAGCTTCACACCGTCAGTTGTAGAGTAGATATAGTATGTATCTCCAAACTTTTTGATGGTTGGGTCGGCAAAGTAACCGGGTAGTATCGGATTTGCACTGTCTTCGGGTTTAGGCTGAGCATAAACCGTAGAGTATAACAGCAGAAAAGCGAATAATATGTTTGTGAGTATTTTCATTTGTCTTTGTTTTAAAGGATTTTCGGATATTGGATGTCGGATTTCAGATTATTTTTTTCTGTCATTAAATATCTAGTGTCCGATATCCGTTATCCGAAAATCCTAAAGATAATAAATTCTACAATTCAGTATCAATAGAGCGCACGGTAAATATCGGGCCTCCTCGGTTTCCTTCGTGAGGTACGATTTTGACTTTCATCAAGCTCTTACCTTTTATCAGTTCAACAGGGATGTCATATTGCACATCGATGAATTTGCCCGGAGCTTTGTGGGTGATATTTTCGGTAGCGATTTTCTTTCCTTCAACAAGGATATCGAAAGTTTTACCGCCTGAGTATCCTCCCCAATAGGTGAATACAAGAGCATTCTTTTTACCCGGTTTTGCAGTCATCGTGAATGTTGCATAGCCTCCTCTGTCGATTTCGCGATATTTGATCGACTTATATTCGCCAACCCATGATTTATCTCCACCGTCATCGTAGTTGTGGTCACGTTCGGGTTGCATCTCTCCTAATCGGAACAAGTCGATTGTTTTGCGCTCGATTTCTTTTTTGCGCTCTTGTTCTGCAAGATACTCAGCTTCCTGAACCTTCCATTCTTCCGGAGTATATTTGTCAATATATACAGAATATCTCAAATTGTGAGTACTATAAAATGGCTTGAATGTGATTTGTTTCGGATGTCCTACCTTTTCTGTCACGAAAGAGTTAGGTTCACCGGGTATAGCTTTCATCCAATTTGCAGGCACTGTGTCTTGAGTCATCAAGATTGGCACAAACAGAGGATTATCCACATCAGCACCTTCTACTTCTCCCAGTTGAGCAGCAAGAACTACAGGACCATTAAATATTGCAATTCTGTTTTTGTTATCAGGCATAGTTTCTTGGAACAACGAGAATGGGAAACTTACTTTCACAACATCACCATTTTTCCAACTTGTTCCGAGATTAACGAAACTTCCCGGTTCACCTTTGAATTTACGTTCTTTGCCATTCACGGTAACAGTCATTCCACTTTTTGCCCAAGCAGGATATCTGAACACAAGGTCGAAATCAACTGACTCTCCATTTAGAGCTTCAACCTTAAGTGTAGTACCTTCTTCGTTCGGAAATTCGGTGTTTTGAGTAAGCTTCACACCTTTTTCTTCCCAAGTAAGTTCTGATGCGATAAACTGAGTAACATACAAACTACTGTTGTTGTGGAAATAAATATTGCGACCGTATTTCACATTAGTTTCCATTCCACTACCTACGCAGCAAGTGAAGTGATAAGGATATTGATAAACTTTGAAGCCTCCCATTTCCAACGATAGATTATAAATAACCTCACCCGATTC
Organism: Mangrovibacterium sp.; assembly: GCA_047975205.1. Classification (GTDB taxonomy): domain Bacteria; phylum Bacteroidota; class Bacteroidia; order Bacteroidales; family Prolixibacteraceae; genus JBKEDC01. The sequence goes on from JBKEDC010000038.1 coordinate 7,929, forward strand.
GGGATGTTGCGAAGAAAGAATGTGATTTATCAATGCCTTTTCGTAATAATCCATCATCTTAGCATCAGCCGACCATTCGAATAAATGACGCGAAAGCTTAAGCATGTTATATACACAACAAGTTTCGGCAGTGCTGTTGCTGAGTTGATCGTTCAGCTTGTCGGGTTCTTGTAAATACTCATAGTTGTCAAAATCACCCGGAGCATACATGTGATGGTCGGTGATGATTCTCCAAAAGTTTGTTGCAGCTTTATAGTCCTCTTGATTTCCGGTAAGCTCATATAAACGAGCCGAACCGATAAACTTAGGGATTTGTGTATTACAATGTTTTCCGGGAAGAACATTTTCACCCTCTGTAATTGGGTCTACAACTACTTTGTGGTGGAACTTGCGAGCCATCTCAAGATATTTTTTATCCTTAGTAGTTCCGTATAGCTCAGCCAACACATCATTCATTCCTCCGAATTCGCAATGTAGCATTTCTTGCATTTTTTCTTCGGTAAGGTCGTCTACTATAGTATAAATCCAGTTTGCAAATTTCTTTTCTACCTCAAGAGCCTTTTTATTTCCTGTATATTTATATATATGATGTAAACCGTCTAGCAATTTGTGCATCGTATAGAAAGGTGCCCACAATCCGTTGAGGTCGAATCCTTGAGCACGGATTTCACCTTTCGCTACTTCCGACTCGAATACTTTCTCGCCATCAGTAAAAGCTCCGATATATCCACTTCCATTGTGTTCTTGGCATTCGGCGAGTTGGTCTACTATATAATTTGCTCTATCCAAATATTTTTTATCGCCTGTAGTCAGATATGCATATGTAAGTGCAACCATATAGTGCCCAGTGCTATGCCCGGCAAGAGTTCCTTCTTCCCAACCACCATAGTTTTCAGCTTTAGGTTCTAATCCGGCTTCGATGCGGAACTTAGCCAATAGACGATCCTGTTCTAAATCCATCAATGTTTTCAGACCTAAATCTGTAGCATGTTTGTAAGGGCCGTCTATTAATTTTACTTTATCCAATCGGAATGGAAGCACTTTGAAGTCTATAACATCCGAACCTTCTTTCTTTATAGTCTCATTTTTCACTTCAGGAGGTGATACACCACAAGAAGCCATTATAAATACTAAAAGAATGTATGTGCAAATTTTTCTCATTTCATTATTGTTTTAATTGTGTTACTTTAATTGAAAATCAACTTACCATTAATTGATAGTGCTAATTAACAACTCATCTATCTTGCATGACATAACAAATGATGAATTTATTAGTACATATGTAAAACATAGTCCATTTACAATAATTTAGAGATTATACTTCAAAGGGAGTTCTATAAATTAACTGATGATTATTTATAGAACTCCCTTAAGTTTATGGACAAACTCCATTTAAATAATATTAACCGGTGTAGAGTGTAAATAATCTTCGTCGCGCTATGGAGAAAGGAGCCATATCTAGTCTGGCAAAGCCCATTTCCAAAACCGCAAACGCTACTTTTACTGTTAAATAGACTTTTGTTATAAATTATTTTTAAGTTTTTAGTCGCTACGTATTAATCTGTTAGGTCGCTATTCTACTCACAACACATATCTGAGTTGGGATTTCGTCAGGAGGGTGGGAGCTCCCTTGATATACAGTAACATTAAATACTTTCTGCATTATATCTTATTTAAAAATGTTTGCCTTTTTATACAATTATACATTTGTGTGTTCATTTTGAACATTTGTGTAGCAGGGAGGATGTATAGGATAGTAGTTTAGCCTGCGAAATATTAAGCAATAGCTAATTCCAACTTACCACAACGTTAATTGTATTTAATTATTTTAACTTAAATCTGAATATTATGGCAATAAAAAAAAACGGTGGAAACACAGAGTATAATTGCAAAATATCAAAACTTTGCCGTTACCTCACCATGTTTTCACTTTTGCTCACTTCTATATTGTGTAGCAACAATGTCTATGCACAAGGGAAGCAAACAATAAAAGGAACAGTAACAATACATTCGAATGGTGAGCCGTTACCGGGAGCCACTGTTGTAGTTAAAGACAGCATATCGATTGGCACAATAACAGACGGGACCGGAAAATACTCTCTGGATGTTCCCTCCGGAGCAAAACAACTTATATTTACTTTTATCGGAATGGAATCCGTTATTGTTGATATCTCAAGCTCTATCGTTGATGTTGCAATGAAAGCAAGTAGCCAGATGGTTGACGAGATTGTTACGATTGGGTATGGAACACAGCGTAAGGGTGATGTAACCAGTGCGGTAGCAACAGTAAAGGCAGAGGATTTCCTTGCCGGTAAAGTTCAGGATGCATCTGAACTTATCAAAGGAAAGGTTGCAGGTCTTACAATTGCAAAGAGCTCCGGAGATCCCAATGCAAGCTCAACAATTCGATTACGAGGTATCAGTACACTTACCGGAAGCGTAGAGCCTCTTGTACTGATCGACGGAGTAGTTGGAGATATGACTTCCGTTGCGCCCGAGAATATCGAATCAATAGATGTCCTAAAGGATGCATCGGCAGCAGCAATCTACGGTACGCGAGGAGCAAATGGTGTTATTATTATCACTACAAAATCCGGACAACGAAACGAAAGATCTACAGTTTCATATTCTGCTTATGCCTCAACATCAGATTTTATGAAAGAGGCCGAATTTATGGACTACAATGATGTTCGTTGGGGAAGAACGGCATTCAATGACGACGGTTGGGATACCGATTGGCTTGATGCTGTTACCCAAAATGCTTTTGCTCAGAACCATTCTATATCCGCAAGCGGAGGAACAAAGAATTTCACATACTCGGCAAACTTCACCTATAGAGATGAACAAGGAACAATTAAACGTTCAGATCGAGAGCAAAAACGCATGCAGATGGATGTAACTCAATATTTGGCAAATGACATGGTGAAACTAAACTTTAATTTATTAAAAGGGATTCACGAGAACTCCAATAATAATGCAAGTGCTTCGGGAGATTTAAATATATATCGTCAGGCAGTAATCCGAAATCCGACATCACCGATATATGAGGAAGCAACCGGAGAATACTATGAAGAATTTAGCAGATTTCAATACTACAATCCGGTGTCTATGCTCAATGAACTTATCGGAACTTATCGCAGCGATTGGACTTACATGACAGGAAATATTACGGTAGAGCCAATCAAGAATTGGAAAACGAACCTGATGTTGGCAAACCAAACATCAAAAACAGATAATTCTACATACACTACGTCTAAATACTATACTTCGATAACTAGCGGTAGAGATGGCTCTGCTTCTAAGAGCTTTGGTAATGCGAACAAAAACTTTTTAGAACTTACTTCATCATATAACTTTGATATTAACGAAGACCATCGCATCTCTGTTTTGGGTGGATATAGCTACTCTTATGAAGAGTATGACGGCTTTTCTGCCGGAAACTCAGATTTCCCGACAGATGAATATGAGTATAATAATATCAGTTTGGGTGCGATGCTTAAGGAGGGAAGAGCAAGTATGAACAGTTATAAAAATGATAACACCTTGATTGGGTTCTTTGGTCGTGCTACATATAGCTACAAAAACAAATACAACCTACTGGCAAGTTTCCGATACGAGGGTTCCTCTAAGTTTGGAAATAACCATAAATGGGGTGCTTTTCCTTCTGTTTCTGCCGGGTGGACTATCAGCGAAGAGGAGTTCATGAAAAATATCAGCTGGGTGGACAATATAAAACTACGTGCCGGGTATGGTGTAACAGGTATTATACCCGGTTCTTCATATTTATCCTTGACAACCTACACTTACGATAGTGCTTATGGTAATTTTATGGATGAAGATGGCAATTGGGTTCCGGGACTTGGAATTACTCAAAACCCCAATCCGGATTTGAAATGGGAAACAACCGGAGAGTTAAATATTGGAGTTGATTTTGCATTGTTCGACAATAGGCTGAGCGGTAGTTTTGATTATTATAATAAAAAGACTTCCGATTTGCTTTGGAATTATAATGTTCCCGTTCCTCCAAATATGTACACATCAACTTTGGCAAATGTAGGAGAAATTCGAAATCGAGGATTCGAAATCATGATTAATGCAACTCCAATTACAAAAAGCGACTTCGAATGGAATACTTCTGTTACTGCATCTCACAATAGCAATAAATTGCTAAGCCTGTCAAATGATTTATATGAAACCGATAATTATCTAAATACAGGAGGACTTGGAGACCCGATAAGTCAGCCTACTCACCGTTTGGAAGTAGGAAAGAGTATCGGAAACTACTGGGGATTGAAATCTGTCGGTGTTACAGAGGACGGTTTTTGGCTGATAGAAAATCCAAAAACAGGAAAAATCGAACAATACGATTCGGGAGCAATGAAAATATCTGACGATTACAGACAGTATCTGGGTAATGGCATCCCAAAATTGCTGATGTCGTGGAGTAATGATTTTAAATATAAAAACTTTGATTTGAGCTTCCAGTTCAGCGGTCAATTCGGATTCGAGATACTGAATGAGCAAAGAGTCTTCTATGAGAACAACTACATACAATATAACAAACTGAAATCGGCGGCAGACAAAGCTTACGGTACAGCAGTGTTGTCTTCATCTCAGGAGCAAACATTCGTCAGTTATTATCTCGAAAACGGTAATTTCGCAAAACTTGATAATATAACGTTGGGATATACCTATGATTTGAGTAAAAAAACAAGTTGTATTCAGAATCTTCGATTCTATGTTTCGGGGCAGAACCTATTTGTAATAACAAACTACAAAGGACTTGACCCTGAGTTGAGCAACAGTGATTTTATGTCTTCAGGATTAGACCCTAGAGATAAATATCCTACACTGCGTACTTATACAGTAGGACTGACGGCAACATTCTAACTTTAAAATTTAAAACAATGAAAAGATATTTTTCTAAGATTATATTCGTTACATGCATAGTATTTTTCGGTTCTTGTACGGACTTGACAGAAACACCTTATAGTGTAATAACAGACGACAATATCGAATTTAACGATAATGATATCACGAGTTTGTCGGGCGAGGTATTCAACAATCTAAGATATATGTATTGGGCTTGGAATGGTTATTTCGACACAATGGAAGAATCATCTGATTTGATGATGACACCTCTTCGTATCGGGGTCGGTTGGGGAGATTTATATATATCTATGCATAAGCATCAGTTTAATGCAAGTATCGGGCATTTTTGGACTATTTGGAATTATGGCTTCCTCGGAATAAATGCAGCGAATACAGTATTGGACATGGAGGGTGTGCAGAAGAACAAAGAGAAAGTTGCCGAGCTTCGTACTCTCCGTGCATTATTTTATTATGTATTATTTGATTGCTTCAGAAATATACCCCTCGAAACTACAATGCAGGTTCCGGAAGGATATATGCCCGAACAAGTTACTCCTCAGGAGATATTCGATTTTATGGTTAAAGAACTTATCGAGGCTAAAGAAGATTTGGGAACAGACAAAAAATATGGTTATCCTAATAAATATGTTGCAAGTATGCTGCTTGCAAAGATATACATGAATCACAATGCATGGTTTAATGATTTCTCCGGCAATGGATATTATGAGAAAGCTCTTACTGAACTTGAACTAGTTTTCGAGGGAGGATATTCTTTGGCTTCTACCTATAAAGAATGCTTTCTGGCAGATTTGTCAGGTAACAATGAAATCATCTTTGGCATCCCGTTAGACGGAACTTATGCCTCGCACAACTATACCGTAAATAAAGCCTTGGTTGCCGAAGGTGCGAAGGCATTTGGTTATGACGGTGCTCCATGGAATGGCAGTTGTGCAATTCCTCAGTTCATCGACAGCTATGCAGAAGGAGATAAACGACTTGCCGACACTTGGGCATATGGTCAACAGTATCATTACAAAACCGGAGAAAAATTGAGAATGGTAGCTGACGAAGGCAGTGAGGTAAATCTTGTTTACACAAAGAAAGTTCATTCTATCGACAATCCCGGTGCGTACATGTTGGAGGGTTATAGGTTCGTAAAAAATGAGATAGTTGAAGGTACTGACGGCACATATGGGGATGATGTTCCGTTCTTCCGATTGGCAGATGCAATGCTCATGAAAGCTGAATGCCTTTTGAGACTGGGACAAGATGAGGCTACCGCAGCTCAATTGGTTACTGATGTACGTATGCGTTCGTTTGATAATCCTTCGGATGCAACCAGAACAGTAGAAGATTTAAAAGGAGCAAGCGTGTATGCCTACGGTCATCAGGAATACACAGGCGTGGGCTCAAACAATTGGACAGGTTTAGTTCAAACTCATGAAGGTGGTGGCGATATTGAGCTGGGAGGTCTGCTAGATGACTTGGCTTGGGAGTTTGTTGGCGAGCATCATCGACGTCAAGATTTGATACGATTCAGACTTACTAACGGTCAGAATGTGTATAACGGTAAATCTTGGTTCTGCAAAGATGCACTGACTGATATCGAAGATGTTCATAATAATATCTTCCCTATTCCACAAGGCTTTCTGGATTCTAATACTAAGCTTAATCAGAATCCTGGATTTAGCGGAGCTGAATAATTATAAAGAGGGAGTTCTAATAATTAGAAATTAATAAAAACAGAGGGTAGTTCACTGATGATTATTTTTAGAACTCCCCTAAACTTTTAAACCGTAAAAATGAAAAATACAATAAGAAACGTAGTACTGCTTTGCCTAATATCGATGAGCATTGCAGCTTGTCATGATGATGATTTCAGTAGTAAACATGTTTACACTGATGAAGAAATTGCCATCATGGATTCTATCGCGGCATCCAAACAAAACGTAGATGCCGATTTGGTTGTAATATGCAATATCTCTGCTCCGCAAAATAATGATTATGCTGCCATTGTTATTGGTGATGGAGATGATGATATCGACCCTGCAAAGGTTATGATGGAGTCATTTAACATAGCTAGTCGCGATGCTTTGACAGCAGCACTTGATGATGAATCACTCACTCTATTTGCAGTTAACGGAAGTACTAATACCGATTATCTGACCGGTTATACGGCAAGTGGTTTAGGATATTGGTTTACCGCAAGCGGCGATGTTACAACATGGGGAGAAACAGCAGCCTTATATAATGAGTTCTATACAGATGTTCTGACATTCAATATTGGTCAGTTTCCCGAAGCCTGTACAGTTGGTGATGAAATCAGATTGGTTGAAATAGTTACTGATGGAGAATATAGAGTGGGATTTGTGTTCAATATATCTATTGTAGAAGCAAAGTAAAAACTTTTAAAATAAGTTTTGAAGCGGCATTTTTTTAAAACTGCCGCTCCTGCTATAAAATTCAACTACTTATGATTCTAAAAAGAAGCTTAAATACAATCCTATTCATCCTATTATTATCAATCTCTCTCCCCCTATGCGTCTACTCATGCACGGACAATGAAACGCAAGAGGAGAAAAAGGACAATACTGAGGACAAAGACGATAATGCCGACAACGGTGATAAAGATGACACCACCGACAATAAATTCGACAAATCGATGTTTTATTGTCCGGATGAGTTCAAGAATATGGACTTTACTAATCCGGATAGTAAGTGGTGTTATGATAGAAGTAAGCAGTCGGATAACTTTATCGTATTTTGGGAAAAGGGATATGAATATGAGCCGGGAGATAGTAAAACTCCCGAGGAGTATCGTGTAGATATTGATGATCTTTTGGCTAAGGCTGAGGAATTTTATGATGTGAATATCCATCATCTGAAGTTTGCTAATGAAGGCACGGGCGAATCGAATGTGGATAAATATAAAATGCTGATTATGCTGCACTATACCACCGATTGGATGGCTTATGGTGGAGGATATGATAATGAAATCGGTGCTTTGTGGATTAGTCCCTCTACTTGTAAACCTGTTGGTTCGACTATCGCTCACGAGATTGGGCATAGCTTCCAATATCAAACTTATTGCGATTTGAAAACTCACGATGGTGAGCCGGGAGCTGTTGCCGGAGATCCGGGATTCAGACATGCAATTGGGCAAGGTAATACTTTTTGGGAGCAAACTGCGCAGTATCAATCTTTGATTAGCTATCCTAAGCAAATTTTCGAGACGGTAGACTATAATGATGTATATCGTAAGAATTGCTTCCGTCATTTTACACACGAGCATCAACGCTATGCCAGCTATTATCTGCACTATTATTGGACAGAGAAACATGGCGAAGAAATTGTAGGTAAAGTGTGGAGAGAATCTAAGTCGCCCGAAGACCCACTAGAAGCATACATGAGACTTACCGATATCGATAATACCGCTCTGAATGCAGAGATGTATGATGCTGCGGCAAAGTTCGCAACTTGGGATGTTGACGGTTTGAGAGAATACGGGAAGTTGAAAATCGGAACAATCGCTTATGGTTATAACAAGCTTGGTGACGGTTCGTATCAGGTGAGCTATGATTTTTGCCCCGAAAACACCGGTTATAATATCATAGACCTAGATATCTCGGCAAATCCTACAAGTATATCAGTAGAATTCACAGGACTTCCTAACGAATCGGGCTATAATACAGTAGATGCAAGTCTAGCGGGTTGGAGCTATGGATTTGTAGCATTACTTGATGATGATACTCGTGTATATGGAGATATGAATCAGACAGTAAACATAGGAGCAGCAAGTTTCAATGTGCCTGCAAATACAGTTCGATTATTCATGGTTGTAACTCCTACGCCAACAGAGTACATCGTACACAAATGGGATGAAGACAATACAAACGACCCACATTGGCCGTATAAATTTAAGTTGACTAATACCAAGGTAGTTGGAGATAGTTAATTCATTGACCTTAATTTCAGTTTAACGCGTTCACTTCATTTTTTTTGGAGTGGACGCAAATTTTAAATAATTACCATGAAACATATATCAGCCATATGGCTCTTTTTAATAGCAATATTGCCACTATCGGCACAGTCACAGGTGTTGGATAGTTTGGCTCTCACACCTCCGATGGGGTGGAACAGTTGGAATAAATTCGGATGTGATGTCAGCGAAAAGCTCATCAAAGAAATTGCCGATGAAATGGTGGCATCGGGAATGAGAGATGCCGGATATGAGTATGTAGTAATTGATGATTGCTGGCAGGTAGACCGAGACGAAGATGGAAATATAGTAATTGATGAAGAGCGTTTCCCATCGGGAATGAAGGCTCTTGGAGATTACATACATAGCAAAGGATTGAAGTTTGGGATATATTCTTGCGCAGGTTCAATGACATGCCAGAGTCGTCCGGGTAGTCGTGGACATGAATTTCAAGATGCTCGTACATATGCTGAATGGGGAGTTGATTTCCTAAAATATGATTGGTGTTTCAGCGAAGGAAGAAATGCCGAATCAGCATATAAAATAATGCATGATGCATTGGAAGAGGCCGGTCGTCCGATTGTTCTTTCTATCTGCGAATGGGGAGAAAACGAACCATGGAAATGGGGAAAAGGAGTGGGACATCTTTGGCGAATAACTCCGGATATCAGAGATTGCTATCGGTGCTCTTTTGATTGGGGAGGCGTTGGTGTGCTTGAAATCATCGATAAACAGGTGGACTTATACAAGTATGCAGGTCCCGGACATTGGAACGACAGCGAAATGCTAGAAGTAGGAAACGGCGGAATGACTCGTGATGAATACATTACTCACTTCTCAATGTGGGCAATGTTGGCATCTCCACTAATGGCAGGGAATGACATCAGAGACATGGATGATGAAACAAAAGAGATTCTGATGAATAAAGATGTGATTGCAGTAAATCAAGACAAGTTGGGAAATCAAGCCCGCAAGTTTATGGACATGGGAGAACATGAAATCTGGGCTAAAGAATTGGAAGATGGCAGAGCAGCAATTTGTTTCCTAAATAGAACCGACACCGATTGGAATCTCGACTATAATTGGAAGAAACAAACTATGTATTTCATCGAGAGTGTGAACATGAAGAACAAATACAATGTATATGATGTATGGGAGCACGAGATAATTGCAGATACATCAGAACAGCTAAAGAAAACAATCCCTCCTCATGGAGTATTGATGGTTGTGTTATCAAAAAAATAAGCAAATGAAACATATATATCTATCAATAACTATTTGCCTAATCACTTGTATGACTGCATTGGGGCAAAATTATAAGATATCGACACCTCCGTCTGATTTAGAACTCGATCCATTCTATAAGAAGTATTGCAATGTGAATGGAGTTCCGGTAATCAGTTCGGAGCGTGTTCCTGATTCTGCGTTTTATCAAGCTTGCTTGATTGTTGATTTCATGACCTCAGATTTGCCGGAAAAGGTGAGAGCCGAGATGGTGAAGAACAAAGCAAAGATGGGAATCATGGCAAAGGATGAATACACAACAGACATCCCAGAGCATGCATTCCTGAAGAATGACACAACCGAAAATTGGGACACTCGTGCTCGTGGATTGGGTGGCGATTTGCATGGACCACTAACAACCTGTGCCGAAGAAAACCTTCTTTGCTATGACGAAGATAAATACTACCGAGAGGATATAGCCATTCATGAGTTTGCTCATGGTGTGCATCTTTTGGGAATAGCCCCTGCTGATAAAAGTTTCAATAAGAAGTTGGAGAAGATGCTTGCCAATATGCAAAGGCAAGGTAAGTATATCGGAACATATGCGGGCAGCAATATCTATGAGTATTGGGCAGAGGGGGTGCAAAACTGGTTCAATATCAATACAGAAGTTGAGAAAGACGACGGAATACACAATTGGGTAAATACTCGCGAAGATATGTTGAAGTACGATCCTAAATTGTATAAACTAATCTCGAAATATTTTTCTGATTTCGAGGATAGCCCTTCGTGCCATTCTACAGAGAATCGTTTTGCAAAGTAATATCAAATCATAGGGTGAACACCGCTTCATCCTATGATTTTAACACTTTCACTTCAACGAAAAATACTCAGTTGGAGTCTTCCCATAAAACTCCTTGAAGCACCTTGTGAAATATGTAGGACTCGAGAATCCTGATTCGTATGCAGCTTCCGACACGTTGCACTTCCCGGTAGCAATCAGCTTCACGGCAATTTTCAATCTTGTAATTCTAATAAATTCAGTTGTAGAGCAATTCATTATTTTCTTTAGTTTCAAATGGAGTAACGATCTGCTAATACCCATTTCTTGAGTGAGTAAAGTTACATCAAGTTTTGGATTAGTTATATTTTTACTTACAACATCATTCAGTTTCTCTATGAATGTCTTGTCGGTACTAGAAAAACTTTCTTCAACAACCTTTATTTCGTTATCACTTTTGAGAACTCGATTTAATAAGCTTTGGCGAGTATTTATAATATTGTCAACGTTCTTTTTGAGAATATCCGGATAGAATGGTTTTTTGATATATACATCAGCTCCCGACAGCATTCCCTCTAATTTGCTTTCATCTCCGGCTTTTGATGTCAGCAGAATTATTGGGATATGAGAAGTTTTGATATTTTCTTTGATTCTTTTCACCAATGTTATGCCATCCATTTTAGGCATCATGATATCACTGATAATTACATCAGGCGAAAATTTTTCATCTTCGAAAAGCTTCAAAGCTTCTTCACCATTATGAGCATCAATCACAGTATAGTCATCTTCAAATAAATCACGAAGTAGGTCTACTATCTCGATGTTATCTTCAACTATCAGTAAAGTTCGTTTACTGATTAGTAGTTCAGTTTTATCAAAATGCGAAGCTTCCGCTTTATTGTCAAAGTTGTAATTTTTAGGTTCAGTTGCTATTTCATATTGCTTTGGGTTGCTAATCTCATCAGACTTATAAGCATTTTTGCTCGAAGGCAATAAAACATTAAAACAAGTGCCTTCTCCGATAGCGCTGTCTACACTAATCTCACCTTTGTGAAGTTCGATTAAGCTTCTTGTATATGCCAAACCAATTCCCGAACCGTTAATCATACTACTCTTATCCACCTGATAAAAACGTTCGAATATTCTCTCGATGTTTTTTTGTTCTATTCCGATGCCGGTATCTATCACATCGATACTAAGTTTTTGATGTTTCTTCCCGGTTACATTCAATACTAACTTAATTTCGCCTTCTTCCGGAGTGTATTTGAATGCATTCGATAGAAGGTTGAATATTACCTTATCCACTTTTTCTGTATCTACCCACACTTTGGTGTCATCCTCAGGCATGCTTATAATGAAAAGTATTCCCTTTTCTTCGGCAGCAGACCTAAATGAAGTTGTAATATCTTCTACCAACTCTTGCAGAATGCATTCTCTCACAGCGAGATTCTCTTTTCCTTGTTCTAGCCTTCTGAATTCTAGCAGCTGATTTATCAGGCTGTACAACCTTTTCGAATTTCTCTCTATCCCTCGCAATTGCTTTTTCATTTGTGGACTTAGGTTATTGTTATTTATCAGCTGGGTAAGCGGAGAAAATATAAGAGTAAGCGGAGTTTTTAGTTCATGAGATATATTTGTATAGAACTCTAGTTTCACTTTGTGTATCTTTTCGGCATGCACTTTTTCTTGATGCTCAAGTTTGGCTTCTGTTTTTGCCTGTTCAAGTTTTTTACCATATCTGAACACAAGCACAAATACCCCTACAATAATAAGGCAATATAGGATATAAGCCCAAGGAGTCAACCAAAATGGCGGATTTATAACAATAACTATGCTTCTTTCTCCACTTACAGAGTTATCTTCGTTTAAAGCTCTAACTTTAAAAACATATTCACCATGACTGAGGTTGGTGTAGTTTGTGAAATTTTGCTCAGATGGTAGACTCCATGTATCATTATTCCCTTCTAATTTATACGAGTATCTGCAATAACCTTTTTTCGAATAACTGAGCGCAGAGTAGTTAATTGTAAATGCATTTTGTTTGTAGTTCAATTCCAACTTGTCAATCTTGTCTATAGATGTAGAAAGCACGCCATCTCTATTAGGGCTCACACTTCTATCAAACAGTTTGAACTCTGTAAAGACGATATTTCTAGTCTGTTCCTCATTCGGTTCTTGATATTTTCCCGAAAAGGATATCATTCCGTCATAGCCACCAAAGTACATGTTATCCTTAGAATCTTTGTAGGATGCTCTGAAATTGAATTGACTAATTTGAACACCTGAACTCCTATCAAATAAGGTACTTTTGCCGGTATTGTTATCTAGCATCACAAGACCTTTGCTTGTGCTCACCCAGTATTGATTATCATTTCCTTCTTCGATACTAAATACCCAACCTGCAGGGAATCCTTGAGATTGAGAATAGTGATAATATTTGTTCGATTCGGGCTTATACTCATACAAACCATCGTAGCAAGTGCCAATCCATATTTTCCCTTTCGAATCCGACTCTACGATATTAATAGAGCGAAGGTTAGGTATCTCATCAAAAGGTATTATTGTATCAATGTCAGGATTATAAATAAAAACCTGATTTCTCGATGAAAACCATATGTCTTCTCCTGTTTTGGTGATACTTTCAAACTGCAAATGACTAATCATTCTCGACTTTAGCTTATCAAATACTTTGGTCTTGATATTGTACACCACAATGCCTTCAGAGCCGGCAATAAATAGACTATCGCCGGCTTGTAGGAATTGATAATTAACATTAGATAGCTGTCCATTAGTGTTAGATGCATCAAAATGTTCGAATCTATTGGTAATTGTATTTAAAACGCTGATGCCTCCGGTATATGTAGCTATCCATAGTTTTTTGCCAATTAATTTAAGATCATGAAGATTATTGTAAGAGATAGTATTTTCCTTACCGGGAGTGTACGAGTAGTTACTCACATCTCCCGTCTCCATGTTTATTTTATTCAACCCATTATCTTCCGAGCCAATCCACAATATGTTACCTTTTTCCTCTTCAAAGCAACTTACAACTCTACTTTTGAGTTGAAATTTACCTAAACCGGCATTCCATTTTCTAAAAAAACTCTTTTGTCCACTACTGAAACTAAGTCCGCTGAAATATGTTCCGAGCCAAGTTCCACCTTCCGAATCACAAAAAATATCATATATTGGGTTGCTTTGTAATCCTTCGGGGTCATTCAATCTACTCGTGTACACAGATATGGTTTTGTCCTCCATGTCAAATACACCCAACCCGCCTTCAGTTCCTATCCACACTCGTTTTTGTTTGTCTTCATTCACACAATGAATAAAATTGTGAGGTATAGAATTGGATAAAGTTCCCTCAAAAAAGACTACCGATTTTTGTGTAGATATTTCAATTCTGGCGAGCCCGTAATCATTAGAAGTTATCCATGCATAGCCGTCGCTATCTATATATTTCAAATCAAAGGAATCAAAAGAAAGAAGTTTTGCAAGGTCTATTGTTACTAAGGTTTGGTCTTCTACAAAAAAAGCAACGCCTTTATTCGAAACAAAAGCCAAACAATTATTACTTTCTTCCACATCAATAAATTTCAAATTAGTTGGTATTTGATATCTTCCAAGTTTATCCTCTAAACTTATTTGCTTGCCACTCTCAGCATCAAGATAAAACAACTGATTATTTTGACATACCCAATACCCATTGTCTACCGGGATTATATTGTTTGTAGGTCCAAGGTTAGAAAGTAAAGGATAAAAATAGAAGCTTTCTAGCTTAGTGTTGTAGTAATAAAATAGTCCGGAATTGGTCTGAGCAATCAATAACGAATCATTGAATACAAACAAACGGTTAAAGAATTCTTTGACGAATTTCATATCTTTATTATAGCAAGGAAACTCACGGAATTCATTGCCATCAAATCTTACCAAAGCATCGCGAGTAGCCACCCAAATAAATCCGTCGGCATCTTGAGCAGTACTTTTTACATATGGAGAAGGTAGCCCAAAGTCGGTAGAATAATGTATAAAGCTTATAGGTTCTTTATCTTTTGCAGAAGTAGCGAGGCTCAGAAAGCATATTATAAATGACAAGAATAACTGAACAACTACAAAAGATTTTTTATTTGACATCGACATGTTTAATCTTATTATTTAGACCCGCAATATACAACAAAAGTAATTAGTACTCATAAAAATATCAGGTGAGATATTAGAATTATTGTCTCTAGTGTTGGAAAAAACCTGCAATTTCTTGCAGTAACTTTAGTTTCTAAAAATGTTATTACATTTTATTTGCTTGAATGTAGCTCACAGGGCTTTAATATTAATCGCCTATGGCGAAATCAAATTACAAAGTTGTTCAGTTTCGAAAAATAAATAGGGGTAGATAAATCTTTAACTTTTCACTTTCACATCAATCAGAACAAACCTCACCGCCGAATCCTCAAAATAATCAGGCAGACTTCTAATCACTGCTGAATTAAGAATAACAGCACCGCCCACTTCTAACCTACATGGAGTTGGCATGCAGTTACCAACAATCAGTTTGATATCATCTTCGCTATGTTGTTTCTTAAATGAGCCGGGAATTACTTGTACAATAAACTCTCTAGATTTTTGTTGCGATAGAGGGATGATAATCTCTGCACTCGAATAATCCCCCATTTGCTTAAACGTGCAAAGTTCTTCGGGTATTCTTTCGTGATAAGTAACCTTCATAACTCCATATTCTCCTAGCAACTGTTCTAGTACTCGTTTGGTGAAAGGACTTTCAAGCAGCATATCTAGGTAGGTGTTTTCGCTTAGGTTGATAATTGTTGGCTTGTCGGGATTATCATTGTCATGAAGGTTCTTGTGTATATCCTGACCAAATTTCCCTATTTTTTTCTTTGGATAAAATCTGCTAACAGCACAAAAGCCACTTTTCTGGAATTTTGTTTTTAGCGAGGCTATTCCTCTCTCAGAAATAGAAGCATTGTATGATTCGCTTGCTATTTCTAGTCGGTTTTGTATGTTAGACCGCAACTTGTCGGGAGATATAACAGTAATACCATCTCCCAAACCAAGAATCTCTTTTTCAAGTTCGAAGTTGTGTTGTACTTTCAATGAAATCGTAATTCCATAGCTGTTCTTGTCAATCAGCTTTTGCGATGGATGGAAAGGCTTAGTCATAACATATGGAGCATGTTTATGAGCCACAAACAAAACGACATCCTTTGCTTTCTGTTCATGATTTACCGTAACACCAATGACATCCTTAAAATATTCATCAGCATCAAAGTTGAGGCTGTCGGTGAAGAACTTCTCTGTAGGTTTTGTATCTATAATCCTATCGATAGCTAGGTTTAACATCGGGTAATCATTATTCTTTGAACCGATAAGAAACCAACGATTGCAAAACTCTTTCAGCAAGCAAGGATAAAAATCAAAACTATTTGCTTGCCTAGCTTTGAATTATTGGTAGGCTATATTAATGACATTCTTTTTGAAGATTGCCTGATACAGATTCTCAAGGAATTCGATACCTTTCAAATCTTCATTCTTCTCAAAATCAATAACCGGCTTGCGATTTACCTTTTGCGAGTAAACATGGTCTTCCAGCTTCTGCACCATCGAATCTAAATCCTTGAAATGCGAAAAGCCTTTGAATTGCTTTAAGAAATCTACAGTTTCACTCAGTTTGTCAAGGTCGCCTTCCGACAAAGGGATATTCATGATACTATAGTCGGGGCCTTCATAGCTATAATACTTTCTGTCGGTAACCACAATCGGGGCGTTATACCCAAGTTTATCGCTGCGCATCATTTGGATATCCATTTGCACAGTGCGCCGACTCACACCTTTGTCGATACCTTCATATTCATATAGAGCATCCGAGCAAGCGTCGATTAAATTGTCAAGAGTCCATTTGCGATACTTGTTTTGTAGACGAATATCTATTATCGTATAAGAGCATTTTTATTTACAGACATTGCAAAGGTTTAGATAAAAATTTCAATGAGAATATAAATTTATTCCCACTACGCAAAAAGATTGCGCAATAGGTATGAATCTTTGCATTGTAAATAAAGCAAACAAGCGAAGCCAAACCACTAAACAGCGAAGCGTATCAACAACTCAACGCATAAGCAAAAAACAAAACAATATGAAACAAGTAGTATCAGAAGGATGTAATGTCCCAACCAGAATTTGGTTAGAAGACCTAGAGTCAAATGCATTATCACAAGCGAGAAATTTATCAAACTTACCATTTGTCTTCAAGCACGTAGCATTAATGCCCGACTGCCATTCGGGATATGGCATGCCTATCGGAGGAGTGTTGGCAACAAAAGGAGTGGTAATTCCGAATACTGTAGGAGTTGATATCGGTTGCAGAATGTGTGCTGTTAAAACATCATTGACAGAAACCGACATCGACACAATCAAAAAGATAATGTCGGGAATCAGGAAGTTAGTACCACTTGGATTCGACCATCAAAAACAACGTCAAGATGAAGCATTGATGCCGTCGATGCCGGAAGAAGTTCCTGAGAATGCAGTCGTGCGACATCAATATACAGCAGCGTTGAAACAAATCGGAACACTCGGAGGAGGTAATCACTTTATCGAGATTCAGAAAGGTTCTGATGGTCATGTGTGGATAATAATTCATTCGGGAAGTAGGAATTTAGGGTATAAAGTTGCTGAGCATTATAACAGGATCACTCAAAAGCTGAATGAACTTTGGTTCTCTACAATAGATAAGAAATAAGATTTAGCATTTTTGCCAATCGAAACCCAAGAAGCAAAAGATTACCTTGCCGAAATGCAATATTGTGTTGATTTTGCTTTCGCGAATAGTAACACAGGGGGAATGAAATGTACGACTCCATCAAAATCCCCCTGTGTTATCCCACTCTAATTGATGTTGTATCTTATCTTCATTTTACATCAAACCACAACATTTTACATCTTATCACAATAAGGCTATATACCGAAGGTTAAAAGACCTATACTCCCGCCTCGGGGGGAGTTTTTATTTTATAAACTTCATATTTTGTAATACCTGACATCCATATATCTCTCGCTTAATGCTGCACAAGTTAGGAATTGTATTTGTAAAATCAAATAAAATCAACATAAGTTAATTAGACTCCAACTACTGCCATTAGAAGTTTAACTTACTTCTTTTTAAATCCATTTTTTAGCTATTATAAAGATAGAATATCAGCTCTTTACACCGGAGATAAAGTTCCCTTTATTTTTAAAATCACTTTAACGAAATTTTCATTCTCAGACTAGAATAATTATCTAATTTCGTCGCACTTTTTAAATATAATAATGGACACAACTAAAGTAAAGGGTGTTTTGTGTGGCATACTTGCCGCCATTACATATGGAAGTAATCCGCTAGGTGCTTTAAACCTGTATGCTGCCGGTATCAATCCGGACTCTGTATTGTTCTATAGATATGGTTTGTCGGTTGCCATATTAGGAATTATCATGCTGATCCGAAAGACTTCGTTTCGCATTCAAAGAAAGGAACTGATTCCCGTTTCCGTATTAGGCATCATCTTTGCCATATCCTCTTTAACGCTTTTCATGAGCTTTAAATACATGGATGCCGGTATTGCTTCTACTATTCTTTTTATCTACCCGATAATTGTGAGTGCCATTATGACTTTCTTCTTCAAGGAAAAATTAACACTTACCATTATCATATCAACTGCTTTAGCTTTAAGCGGGGTCGCATTATTATATCACCCACAAGGAGGTAAACCTTTAAATACGGTTGGAGTGCTACTAGTCGTATTTTCATCCATATCATATGCTACCTATATTGTCATGATGAACAAATCAGATATCAAGTTATCGCCTATCAAAATGACTTTCTACACCATGATATTCGGAACATTGACTATAGCCATACATGCGCTATCTAGTCCGAGTATTCGTATTCAACCACTCACTTCTTGGAGTATGTGGGGATGGGCAAGCATGTTGGCCGTGTTCCCTACCGTAATATCGCTAGTACTAACAGTGGTGGCTGTGAAAGAAATAGGTTCTACAAACACGGCTATCATGGGGGCTTTAGAACCGGTAACAGCTTTATCTATTGGCATTACTATATTTCATGAAGCTTTCAGCATTCGGTTAGCTTGGGGCATTGTAATGATACTTTCGGCAGTCACACTTGTTATTATAAGCAAACCGGTGGGTCGCAAAATCAAACAACAACGGATGATGCGTAAAAAAGAAAGTAGGTTTTAAGCGAATCCTATTGCAGCATGAAACACAACACCCAAACTCCGATAGAGTTTGGGTGTTGTGTTTCATATATTCTATATCTTTTAACTAATCGCTTAGATATTGCTGAAAACCATCAGTATAATAAACAGCATAACCTTGCTTATCGGAATGATAGATAAAATAGGCTTCTACCCCATCTAACAAATCAATAAAATCAATTGATTTTTCTAAACCCATCACCATGCAAGCCGTTGCTGCGGCATCAGACTCGGCACACGTGTTAGCTAAAATTGTTGCACTGAGCAAGCTATGTTGCACTGGACAACCTTTTCTCGGATCGATAGTGTGTGCGTAACGTTTACCGTCTTGCACGTAAAAATTACGATAGTTACCCGACGTTGCCAGTGACTTATCGGTAATGTTTAATATCTCTTGAACAGCATGATCGTCTAAATTCTGCTCGATGGGTTTACTAATACCCACACGCCATCTTTTTCCCGAAGGGTTTACACCTTTAGCTCTCACCTCGCCACCTATGTCCACCAAATAATTTGCACAACCTTTTAATGCTAAATATTCACCCACTTTATCTACGGCGTAGCCTTTAGCTATCGAACTGAAATCAAGCTTCACTCGAGGATCTTTCTTTACAATAGTATCTTTCATTAAAGCTATCTTTTCAAATCCTACAAACTGCATTATAGAATCTATGCGTGCTTTTGAATGTTTTGTACTTCCTTTTTCAAAACCAAATCCCCATTCGTTCACCAGTGGACCTACCGTAACATCATAAGCCCCACTTGTCAAAACAGAAAAGCGTTTGGCTTCCAAATATACTCTTCTGAAATCTTCATCAATAGCCGTATGTTCATTGCGATTGATTTTCGACACAATCGATGCTTTATCGAAAGGAGAAAGCGATTTGTTTATGCAGTTTAGCACCGAATCGATGCCCGATTGTAAGTTTTCCTGATTCGGACTTTCATAAGTAATATTGCTTATTGTGCTAAATACTGTAAAAGTCGATTTGATATATTTGTTTTGGCAAGATGCAAACAAAAATACAACTGCAAGTAACAAAACATGGATAATATTTTTCATGACATGTAGGGATTTGAGAAACCAAAAGCCTAGAATTTCTTCTAAGCTTTTAATGTGTATACACTCCTTGTGTTAGGCTTCAAGCATAGCTCTGTATGCTGCTGCATCTAATAGGCTATCTAGTTCTGAGACATCAGAAATTTTGATCTTAATTACCCATCCTGCTCCGTAAGCATCTTTATTGATTAACTCCGGCTCATCTTCTAAAGCCGCATTAAACTCGATAACTTCGCCAGATATTGGCATAAACAAATCAGATACTGTTTTTACAGCCTCTACCGTGCCAAAAGATTCAGCCACATCAAGCTTCTCGCCTTCTGTTTCTACTTCAACAAACACGATATCGCCTAACTCTCCTTGAGCAAAATCAGTAATACCTACTGTAGCTACATCACCTTCAACCTTAATCCACTCGTGGTCTTTAGTGTACTTCAAATTTTCCGGAAAACTCATAAACTTATTCTATAATGTTTTTAATACTATTACAAAAAAACTTACAAACCTAAAGAAACGAGATAGCACACATATGTAATATATAGCCTTCTCGTGTTCAACGGACTAAAGTACAATATTCATTCATTATACAAAACAATTGTTCTTAAAAATTGGCTCACTAAACATATTTTAAATTAAACGAGTGCAAAACGCATCTTGTTTATGCGGAAGAATGCTATAGATTAATTGTTTATTCCTTTTTCTACTTCTCTACAAAGGTGGGCTTCGTAGAGCGAAAAAACGAAAATAAGTTAAGCTATCACCTCCGAATAACACTAATATGGAATTTATTTACATCGCATTTCTAAAAATAGTATTATTGCAGTAAAATATACATAATGTTATGTTTGAACTCACTATAAAATCAATTCATGAATTGCCGGAAGCTGCCGCTAAGTTTTTAGCTGCTTTTAGAGAGGAACGTCATTTTGCCTTTTATGGCTCAATGGGTGCCGGAAAAACCACATTTATCAAGGCATTATGCCAATATATGGGAACTCCTGACAATGTTACAAGCCCCACATTTGCTTTAGTAAATGAGTATAATACAGAGAATTATGGGAATATACTCCATTTTGATTTCTATCGATTAAAAGATATTTCTGAGGCTTTAGATATTGGTTTCGATGATTATATGGATAGTGGCAATTACTGCTTCATGGAGTGGCCGGAACGTGTGGAAGATATTCTTCCCGAAAGGTTGGTAGTTGTTAAACTAGATACACTTAACGCTGATACTCGGGAACTTACGGCTAAAATCGTGGAATAACAATTTGTTTTTCACTATTTTTCTCTAAAATAATAGTAGGGAAATAGCATTTCTGCATACTTTCTCATTCGAGAATTTACTGAGAAATATCGTTTTGCACCATATATTCAACAAGAAAAGGCATCCAAATGAATATTTCATGCTATTCACTATCGATAAAACCGTATAAATATACTTTTGCATTGCTAACTAGAAGAAGGAATATCGAAACAGATACTTTTTTATTTAAGTTTATTGACTAAAAAAACTGCTCTCTTTTTATTCAAGTTCTTTTATTCAAGTTCTACCCAACATCGATAATTATTCTTCACCTTCTTCCAAATCATCAAACACTGCCAATGCCATCATAGATATCGGGGGCACTACTATATAATTGCCATCAACACAATTCAGTCCATTAATATCAATATCATCTCCCTCGGCAATGATAGTCCACGATTCATTAGAAGGTAAATGATGCACAAAGGCTTTATCGCGTGCATTAAACACAAAATGCAATTTTCGCCATAGTTCGTTAGGACAATCAGCAATAGTAAAATTCATGGTCTGCTTGTGATAGTTGCCCGTAAATTGCAAATAATTTCGAATATTATTGGCATTTTGCATGCGCAAACAAGATATTGATCTGCGAAGTGCAATGAGTTTACTCACATACACGCAAACATCTTGATATTTTGTTTTTCGATCCCAGTCAAAAGCATTGATATAGTCGCCAAGGTTATATGAGTTGTGTTCTCCTTTCTTCGTTCGACAAAATTCGCTTCCTCCATGCAAGAAAGGCACTCCTTGTGAGCATAAAACTAAGGCTAGTGCCAATTTATGCATGCGTTTAATAGTATCTTCGCCGGCGTCTGGACGAGAAAATTTCAGTTTATCATATAGTGTAAAGTTATCATGGCAAGAAACATAATTAACCACTTGATAGGGCTGCTCTGCCCATGCATAATGCAAACCGGAAGTATAACCATATTCTATCTGCGGATGATAACAAGCTGCCGAAGCTGCAAACTTTACATTTTCTTCGGCAAATACCTTACCATTCACAAATCCTTTATCTTTAGCATGAAAGTTATCACCTTTAATAGCATCGCGGAAGTCATCATTAAAGCAAGCTATCCTCCCCAACTGCGGAATGTTTTTCTTTATGGCTCTGAGATGCTCATCAAGTGGGCTCTTATCGGCTGCCCAACCTTCACCATACAATAAAATTCCCGGTCGAATATCATCAAGGGTTCGCTGTATTTGCTGCATCGTTTCAATATCCATAATACCCATCAGATCAAAACGAAAGCCATCGACATGAAACTCTTCTGCCCAATATTTTAGGGAGTTAATAATATAATTACGCACCATTGCTCGTTCTGTGGCCAATTCATTGCCACAACCGCTGGCATTGGAAAAGCTACCATCTTCATGCTGACGGTAATAGTATCCCGGCACTGTTTGATTGAACCATGAACGCTCGGTTAAGCCTGTATGATTGTAAACCACATCAAGTATCACTCCAATTCCTGCTTTATGCAATGCCATGATTAGCTTTTTGAACTCTATAATACGAGATATATCATCTTTGTTTGTAGCATAACTTCCCTCCAAATTATTATAGTTCAATGGGTCATACCCCCAATTATATCTCTTGTAGGGTTCCAATTCATCAACTGTCCAATAATCGGCAACAGGCATAAGATGCACGTGCGTAATTCCCAATTCTTGCAGATGGTCGATACCCGTGCTTAATCTGGCAGTATTTTTAGCATTTCTTTCCGTGAAAGCAAGAAATTGCCCTTTATATTTCATACCCGAGTTCTCTGCCACAGAAAAGTCGCGTACGTGAAGCTCATAGAGCACTGCGTCTACGGCATTTTCACAGCTTATCGGCTTGTCATTTCGCCAGCCAACCGGATTAGTTTGATTAGGATCAAAGAATAATCCTCGTCTACCATTTACACCTGTACATCGCACATCAACTCCGGGTGTTTCGTTCATCCACTCACCACCAATTTGAGCTTGAAGTGTGTAGTATTTACCTTTATAGCTGCCAAAGTGTTGCATTTCCCAAACGCCATACTGTCCTTTCTCGAGATTAATTTCTTCAAGTTTTTCTCCACTACAACTGGTTTGATATATATTCATGCGGAAAGCCTGGGCTGTTGGAGCCCACACTTTAGCCGTTATGTTGTCTGAATTTAAAACTACTCCCAAATCATCTTTGTAATAAATGGGAAAATTCATAAAATCAACGCCGTAGAAATTCATCATGCTTGTTTTTTTGATGTTGATTCTTTTTCATCATTCTGTGTTGTAAGCAATCTACCTATAAGCATTGCCATTACAGTAACCAAATATAACTGTCCTGCCAAGCATATAAAAATAGATATTGCTTTCCCTGCATTAGTTAGAGGTAAACAATCACCATAGCCCAAAGTTGTCATGGTAACGAATGCATAGTAATAGGGGTTGTAATAATCGGTTAGTCCGTTTTTAAATTCAAAGCTGAATGCTTGTGCTGATATCATGCAAACTAATGATACTAAGAAGCCTAAAGCAATACCTAACAATAAATAGCCATTAATAGATTCAACAATGACATCGCTCCCCACCTTCTGCCGTTTAGCAAGCTCTCTAATGAATTTCATTACACGCAATCCGAAGAATACAAACAAAAAGAAATGAGCTGCTACCTTTATACCGGTGGTATTAGTGAACCAAGCTGTCCAGATGGCTAGCAATGCCGCAAAAACTTGCGCTCGCCTACTGGTATTAAAGTGCTGACTGGTAGCTTCTATACTTAATATGATGATAAAAGATATTCCTATGGTGAACAAATGTGCCTGAAAGCTTATAGGCAATATGGGGAGTACAAATAATATCAAACAAATGACAGAAAACATGCCATAGTTACTAAATCGTACATTTAACTTCCTCCAATGCTGTATTACGTTGCTTTTCATGGGCTCAAACGTTTTATTATCGTTTCTTTTTTTGTCTCAATAAATATGCAAATAAAAATCCGACTACAAAAATAATGCTTGTGCCAAATACAATTGCCATGTTTTTATGAAAAGGACTCATAAAATCTTCTAAACCCAATTTTGGAAAGTAAATCGGAGACATACTCATCCATGCAATAAGTGCCACACCGAAACAAACACCTATTTTTGCAGCTTTAGCTCCCACTCGTTTGCTTATAAAGCCTAATAAAAACAAACCAAGCATACCGTCACTAAATATTGATGCCAACTGCCACCAAGTATCAAGTGCGCTCTTTACATTAATCATAGCTATTGCGATACAAATACTTACAAAACCAAATGCAAGTGATGATATGTATAAGATACTCATCTTGCGCTTATTTCCATCTTTGTGTTGTTTAAAACTGTAACAAAATCGGTAAGTATAACTGTTGCTAAACTGTTAATTGAAGTAGATATCGTACTCATGCCCGCTGCAAATATAGAGGCCATGAGAAATCCTTTTAATCCGATTGGCAATTGATGGGCTATAAAATATGGGAATACTTGATCGATAAGCAAGCCCTCTGGTAATAAATGTGGATACTCCTTATAGTATACAAAAAGCGCAGTTCCGATGAATACAAACAATAGAGATACAGGTATGTACAATAAACTACCACTCACTGCCGACTTTTTTGCTTCTCGCTCACTGGCAGAGGTCATATATCGTTGAATATAGTTTTGATCTATACCATAATTCTGCAAGTTGATAAACAAACCGTATATTAACACACACCAAAAGGAGGAATTTTTCAAATCAAAACTCATATCTCCGAGGCTGAATTTATGGATCATAGATCCTTCATGCAATACTTGAGTCATTCCTCCGGGTAAATCAATCAGTATGACAATCAGGCAGAACAAAGCTCCTAAAATGAGGATGATGGCTTGAATGGCATCAGTCCAAACCACAGCCTGTATTCCTCCAAACATAGCATAGAGCGTGGCTCAGTCCCGCAACGATAATGATTGTTATTATCGGCAGGCTAAGCATGGTATTGGCTAACAGAGACAATAAAAAAAGAATAATACCGGCACGCATTAGCTGGGTTAGCAAATACATCATTGAAACATAGTTCTTAGCCCATGCTCCAAATCGTTGTTCTAAATAAGTATATGCAGAAGGAGTATTTACCTCTCGATAAAATGGAACAAAAAACGCACTGCAATATAAGATGCAAACGGTATGCTCAAACTAAATACAAAAGGGTTCCAATTAGAAGAGAAGGCTTGACCAGGCAATCCTAAATAGCTTATACTACTCACGAAAGTGGCAAATATAGATAGCGAAACTACTCATATTGGTATGTTTTGATTACCTAACGTGAAAGCTTCTGCCAATTTATTCTTCTTATAAAATGATATTCCAAAAAGAACAATACCTAATAGGTAAACGCAGAATATAACGATATCTATTACACTCATCGATTTATTTAAGCTTCAATAATAAGTAGATTAAAGCGCCTTAGTCGGTTCATTCCTAACTAGACAAAAAATAATAAATCCCGAAACCTTTATATGTTTCGGGATTTATAGTTGTTTAAAATACAATCTCGTTATCATCTTCATCGAAGAAGTGACAATCTAAAAATCCGAGTGCCGGGGTGGATTGTATAACTGTTTTCTTTTTGAATTTGCATCGCCACTTGCGTTGAATAGAGAACATACCCTTGGTGAGGTAAGCCTCAACGAAAGGGTGGACTTCAATTCGCAATTTCTTTTTATGCAGGTCGTTAAATATATATTCTAATCTTCCTGCAATTTCATCTACTAACAGAACTGTTGGTGTAACTTTTCCCGAACCTTTGCAAGTTGGGCATACCTCAGCAGTTTCTACATGTTGCTCCATTCGTACGCGCTGACGAGTAATTTGCATCAAACAAAATTTGCTTAATGGCAAAATATTGTGTTTGGTGCGATCCTCTTTCATCATGTCGCGCATTCTTTCCAGAACCAACTTTTTGTTTTCGGCGGAATGCATATCGATAAAATCGATAACAATGATCCCCCCCATATCTCTCAGTCTGAGCTGTCTTGCTACTTCATCAACAGCTGCCAAGTTTACTTCAAGAGCGTTTGTTTCTTGGTCGACGCCCGCTTTCGACCGGTTACCTGAATTCACATCGATAACATGAAAGGCCTCAGTGTGTTCGATAACTAAATAAGACCCATTTTTGAAGGTTACTGTTTTCCCGAAGGCTGATTTAATTTGTTTATCAACACTGTAATATTCAAAAATAGGCTGACTACCGGTGTAATGTTTCACCACTTTAGTCTTTTCCGGGTCAATGCGACGAATATAGTCGCTAATGTTTGATGCTGTTTCTTCGTCATTCACTATAATGCTGCCAAACTCGGGAGTATAGATATCTCGTATCATGGCTGCCGCTCTGCTCAACTCGCTAATTACCATTTGTGGCGCTTGTGCCTTATGCATGGTTTTAAACAGCGTTTCGAACTTTGTTACTAATCGTTTCAGTTCTTTATCGAGTTCGGCAACTCGTTTTCCTTCGCAGGCAGTGCGCACAATTACACCGTATCCTTTAGGCTTAATCGATTGGATTAGGTTTTTCAACCTTTTTCGCTCTTCTTGCGATTTAATTTTGGTTGAAATATTTACCTTTTCACTAAAGGGCAACAATACCATGTTGCGACCGGCAATTGACAGTTCAGAGGTTAGGCGGGGACCTTTAGTGTTGATTGGTTCTTTGGCTATCTGAACCAATATTTCTTGTCCCGGGCTAAGCACATCCGTAATTTTTCCGTCTTTGAAGATATCGGAATGTGGTCTGATTCTATCAATTGAATTGATACGTGTTTTTTTCGAAGAAGACACACTTCTAAACTCATTCAATGTTGAGAATTGTGGTCCTAAATCCTGATAATGTAAGAACGCATCTTTAGAATACCCTACATTTACAAATGCGGCATTCAAGCTAGGCATTATTTTCTTTACTTTACCTAAATAGATATCGCCTACTGAAAATTTTGCATCGCTTTTGTCTCTTGAAAGTTCAACAAGGCGCTTCTCATCGAGTAGCGCAATCATTACCTCTGACTGAGCAACATCAATAATAATTTCTTTGCTCATATCATTATAATTTGGTTTGTACTGTTTTAGAATTAAGCTCTAAAACTAGAAAAACCCGGGACGCTTGGCATCCCAGGTCTTGCGATTTCATTCAAAACCTTACCAAGAATTATTTCTTTTTCTTGTGACGGTTTTTGCGAAGTCTTTTCTTACGCTTGTGCGTAGACATCTTATGTCTTTTTCTTTTCTTTCCGCTTGGCATAATGTATTAATTTACGTTGTTTTTAACTTGTTCTAAAAATGTTTTCGATGGTTTGAAGCTAGGTATAAAATGCTCAGGAATTACAATAGCTGTGTTTTTTGTGATATTACGAGCCGTTTTTTGAGCACGTTTTTTCACTACAAAACTACCAAAACCACGAAGATAGATATTTCTACCTTTTGCCATAGAATCTTTCACAGAATCCATGAAAGCTTCTACCGCTTGAAGCACAATAGACTTTTCAATTCCCGTATTCTTGCTAATTTCATTAACAATATCTGCCTTAGTCATTTCAAATTATTTAATTTCCAGTAATTTATTTCCTCAATCGGTCTGCAAAAATAAGAAAATTATTTAAGTTCAATAATATTCACTCAATATTTTCTGACTTTTCAAGCATTTTAATGCTGTAAAACCGAATTACTTCAAGCTGATGCAAACCAACAAATACTCTTAGTTAACTTGATTTGCTAAAGTATATAAATTTATTCGGTATTTTCTCATTAATATGATAAGTTTATCATTTTATTACTTTTTTAATGTAGTTTTTAAGATTAGGTGAGCCTATATTCAATCGCATATAGCTATGATTTATATTTTTTAGGTTTATCCTCGGTGCATAATGCCTATTATTTTATGTTTTAAGGTTAATTTTTACTTTATAATTGAATCGATTAGGAGTTTTAGTACCGACTATAGACTGAGAATTGGTATCGTTTTATATTTTTTACCTTATTCTCGTCGAGTAATCAATACAAGAAATAACAATAAATGAACGTAAATTACTATTTTACAATAATTTAGCATTAAATATTGCAACACAAATCTTTTCACAGAGGAACGAAGCAAAAGGTTGAGATGCAAAGCCCAACCTTTGTGAAATGCCTAAAAAGGAAATATAAAAGGTATTTTAGGAGAATAATCGCTTCAACCGTAGTTTTAGCCCTATTTGTTGAATGGTTCAAGGGTAGGAAACTTCTTGCATAAGCTCGGCAAAGAAGGCTTTGAATCGTACATTTATTTCGTCTTCTTGCTCTTGAATGATTTGAATGGCTTGGGTAGCATAGTCAGGCAAGCTGGTGAATTTTGACATGGTGCTGAGCGTATTTTCAATGCCTTCTAAGCTAGCATAGCGCAAAATGCGTTTGTTCCGGATGAAGTTTAGGAGCATACCTCGTGCTCCCTGCGGAAGCTGGTAAAAGTGGTTCAGCAAGGCGGCATGTGCTAATTGAGTGTAACGACGTAAGGTTAAATCGGAATAGTTATCCCAATTTTTTATCAAAAAGTAATCGAATATAATATCGACTACCACTCCGGCATATTTGCGATATGGATTCCTGAAGAAACCTTTAGCTTCCATAACCAATGGATGCGAATCGGTGAACGCATCGATATGACGATGCATAAAAATGCCGCGCTGCACTTCAGGCGAATAACGCAAATAGTCTTTTCCCTTTACAAAATCGCCAATGAAGTTGCCAAGCATACATTCTTCTGAACTGCCCGATAAATAGAGGTGTGCTAAAACGTTCATGGCTTTTTATAATTTTGAATATTTCGTTCGTTTGGTCTAAAGATAGTTATTCCTTTCAACAAAAAAAAGTATCATCAAGTTTACATGAAGTTGTAGATTCTTACTTGTATCACAAATTGTGCGAGTAAGGTTTAATGTTACAAGATTAAAATGTGCACTTTCATTTATTTGAGCCCTTTAGCATTTACAATAAGCTACCTTTTTGTATTATTTATTTATATTTGCGATATAAAAATACGAAATACCATGCAAAAGTATTCTTCTTATGCCGGTAAAATAAGCATCTGTTTATTTTTTTGGTTAGTATCTTTCGGTTACTCTAATGCACAAACTTATGATTTTAAGGAAATGGCAAGACGCATCAAAACGGAGTTGTTGGATGGTTACACGCCTGACACAACTAAACTTAATGCGCTGGTTAGTTCTCAAAATTCCGACGGCAGTTGGAGTAATCTTAACTATGGGAAGTTACGTGTGCGAGAAAAAATGTCTGATGGTCATCTTGTTAGAATATTGCAGCTTACCAAGGCGGTTGCAGATAAGAATAGTACAAAATATAATGACAAGGCATACTTCAATGCCATTAGTCAGGGACTTATTTTTTGGCATTCATCGCACACAGTTGCCATAAATTGGTGGTACAACAAGATTTTCTTTCCTCAGGAGTTGGGAAAAATACTTATCTTATTGCATGATTTTGATCTTCATAAAGGGAACGATGCTATTCATATTGATGAAGGTGAACTGATTCGTTTGTTTGAACCTCAAGGGATACGGGGCATTTTATCGCATGCCAGTGGGGCTAATGCCATAGATATTGCTACACACTATGTTTATCGTGGAATTTTAACAGAAAACAGCAAAGTGCTCGAAGAGGTTCGAGATGTTATATATAGCACGCTGACTGATAAAATCGGAGCTGATTTGATTTATAAAGACCATGGTCCGCAAATTCAAATATCGAGCTATGGATTGGTGTATTGCAGCGGACTTATGCACCTAGCTGCTATTCTTGCCGGTTCACCTGCTGCTTTCGATGTTAAAAGCGAAAAATTTGGAAAAGTATTGCAGTTTATACGTGAGGTGCAAATAGCATCGATTCGCGGGAAATCTTGGGATTTCAGCGTTATGGGACGTGCGGTTTCCAGAGGTGGCGCATTGCGTGCACACCTACCCTACTTGCAATATCTTGCCGATTATATTGACCCTGAGAATGCCCATATATACCTTGATGCTTTGGCAAGAACAACCGGAAAAGAACCTGCCAACTATAAGATTAGGGAGTTTAATAAGCAGTATTGGAACTCTGATTACATGCAACAGGTTCGCCGAGGTTATTTATTTACGGTACGCAATACTTCAACAAGAACGGTGGAGGCGGAACAAGGAAATTGGGAAAACACCAGTGCTCAATACTTTTCATATGGAGCAACTTTCTTATCAATTGATGGCAGTGAATATATGAATTTGATGCATTCGTGGGATTGGGCAATGATTCCGGGAACTACTTTTGCTTATACCAAGTCGCTCCCATTTCGGAGAGATTGGGGATTTAATCCCGGCAAAACTTCATTTGTTGGTGGGGTGTCTGATGGAACTTACGGTGCATCTACTCTTGACTTAGATCGTTATAGCGTGACGGCTAAGAAAAGTTGGTTCTTCTTCGAAAATGAATTGGTATGCCTCGGTGCCGGAATTACAGATGATAGTTCTCGGAGTGTAAGAACGACGGTCAATCAAACATGGTTGCAATCTGACATATGGGCTAAAACTCAGAAGAATGATAAAGAGATAGCAGAGAGCGAAGAAAACACCATACACATGACTACGCATCCAACGTATATCAGACATGGAAAAATGGCATACTTTTTTCCCGAGCCGGAAAGGGTGTGTTATGCCATTACTCCTGCACTAGCTAAGAATAGGCAGTCTGCAGATATGTTCTGCTTATGGATTGACCATGGAATGAATCCGACCGATGCATCGTATAGTTATATTGTTGTTCCGAATGTTGACAGTCAAGAGAAAGCTAAATCATATCATATGAGTGCAATTGAGATTGTGTGTAACACGTCAAAGCAACAAGCGGTTTATCATAAAAAGTTGAAGATTTTTGAGGCTATCTTCCACCAAGCAGGAACGTTGAAGTTTAAGGGCAATATCATCAGAGTGGATAAACCTTGTGCACTAATGATAAGAGGTGATAAATTGACCGTATCTGACCCATCGCAAAGTATTTCGAAAGTAACAATAGGCTTTAATGCTAAAACTCAAACCATATTACTTCCTGTTATTCCGGGAATGAGGGGTTCATCGGTGAGTATGAAGTTGGAGGATTAAAAAGGCATCACGAGTAAGGAATGAAAGGTATATCCGATTAGAAGTTATTATGCCATTTTCCTCCGTAATATTCCCTTATGATTAGATTACATAGAAAAAGAGGGTGTCCAAAAAGTGAGATTTTGATTTCACACGCTTGCAAATTACAAGCTCAGCCCTGAAAGGGCTACCCGTAACAGGAGGGTGTCCAAAAAGCAATGCTCTCCCACCACAGCTTTGCCTTTCAGGCAATAACAATAGTTGCTTATAAATTAAAAGCAAAAAGAGAATGCCCAAAACTTTTTGGGCATTCTCTTTTATATAAAGATGAAACGTCTATGCTTACAAACGCTCTTTAATCGCTTTTGTGGCTTCTTCAAAACCCGGTTTTTCCAACAAAGCAAACATATTGCTTTTATAGGCTTCAACCCCCGGTTGATCAAATGGGTTTACATCTAAGATATAGCCGCTGATTCCACAAGCAATTTCAAAGAAATAAATTAGTTGACCTAAATAATACGCCGAAAGCTGAGGTATTTCAATGCGCATATTAGGTACTCCTCCATCAACGTGTGCTAAACGAGTTCCTAATTCTGCCATTTTATTTACCTCGTCAATGCGTTTCCCGGCTAAGAAATTCAACCCGTCAAGGTTTGCCTCATCAGTTGGAATAGTGAGTGTGTTGTTCACTTTAGCTACAGAAAGCACTGTTTCAAAAAGCTTGCGTTCACCTTCTTGAATGTATTGTCCCATAGAGTGTAGGTCTGAACTAAAATCAACACTTGCAGGGAAAATACCTTTACCCTCTTTACCTTCGCTTTCTCCGTATAATTGTTTCCACCATTCGCTGAAATAGTGTAATTTAGGTTCATAGTTCACCATTATTTCAACCATTTTACCGGTTTTATAAAGTTCGTTGCGAACCACAGCATATTGGGCTGCTATGTTTTCGGTGAATGGGGTACCCGGTTTAGTGTCATCTTCCATATCGGCTGCTCCTTTCACCAAGGCTCGAACATCATAGCCGGCACAAGCAATGGCTACCAAACCTACCGGAGTGAGTACAGAGTAACGTCCGCCTACATCATCAGGAATGACGAAAGTTTTATATCCTTCAGCCGTTGCCAACGCACGTAAAGCACCACGTTTAGCATCGGTTACTGCTACAATACGTTCTACGGCTTCTTCTTTGCCGTATTTCGCCTCAATATCTTGTTTCAACAAACGGAAAGCGATGGCTGGTTCGGTTGTTGTGCCCGATTTTGAAATTACACAGATGGCATACTCTTTATTTGCCAATAATGCGCGTAATTCACTTAGGTAATCTTCGCCTATGTTTTGTCCGGCAAAGATGATGTGCGGGTTATTGCTTCCTTTCAGATGTGCGAAAGTATCAGTAAGTGCATCAACCACAGCTTTGGCTCCGAGGTATGAACCGCCGATACCGACTACTATCAATACTTCAATTTTCTTATCGCGTAGTGTCTTAGCTGTAGCTTCTATTTCAGCTAAGTGAGTTTCTGAAATGCTTGAAGGTAAATTTACCCAACCAAGATAGTCGTTTCCTTTACCAGTTTTGTTATACAATGCTTCCAGTTGTTTATTAGCCAACTCAGCTTGAGCATCAACTTGGTCTTGATCGATAAAACTCAAGACACTGTTGTAATCTAATTTAATTTTTTCCATGATATAATAGTGTTATCGTAATTTTTTTGTCAACTCCAGAGCTTCGGTTGCCGCATTAGCACCTTCGTAAAGAATATTGTATACCATATTGCATATCGGCAAGTTTACTTTATATTCTTCGTTTATTTCGTGCAAACACTTTGAAGCATAATAGCCTTCTGCCACCATGTGCATTTCGAGTTGTGCTGTTTTAATGGTATATCCTTTCCCCACCATAGCTCCAAAGGTTCGATTTCTCGAAAACTGAGAATATGCCGTTACCAGTAAATCACCTAAATAGGCAGAGCTTACAATATCTCGATCTATAGGGTGTACTTTATCTATAAATCGCTGGATTTCTTGTGCTGCATTCGACACCAACACTGCTTGAAAGTTATCGCCATAACGCAGCCCATGCATAATTCCGGAAGCTATGGCAATGATATTTTTCAACACCGATGCATATTCTGTTCCCCAAATATCATCGCTTACATGAGCATTGATAAACGGGCATTGAATTAAATCTGCAATATGGCGTGCCCGACGCACATCGGTACAAGCAACAGTTAAGTAAGAAAGACGTTCCAACGCCACTTCTTCCGCATGGCAAGGACCAACAATGGCACTCAATCGCTCGAAGGAAACTCCGAATTTGTTGTGCATATATTGGCAAATTACTTCGTTGGTCTCGGGCACTATACCTTTCACTGCCGATACAATATATTTATTAGTTAACGACACTGTTATTTTTTCCATCATGTCATTAAGGAAAGCAGATGGTATTGCAACGATAATTATCTCGTTATCATCAACAATTTGATCAATGTCATCGTAAAACTTGATGTTATCGAGTTCAAACTCTACGCCTCGCAAATAACGTGGGTTATGCCCGTATTTCTGAAACTCGGCTATGGTTTCTCCATTTCTGAAAAACCATGAAATAGTATCCACGTTGCACATAATTATTTTGGCTAAGGCTGTTGCCCAGCTCCCACTGCCAATTATGGCCACCTTGGAATCTTTATGAATACTCATAGTTTTCGGTTTAGTTTAACCAACTTTTCACCTCATCAGCCGATGGGTTTTGCAAACCTAGTTTATTCTTTTTATTGTATCCGCACAAGTCATTAAATAATTTACCGGCTTTAGCTTCTTGCAATGCTGCTACTTTTTTGAATCCCAATTCTCGTAATACGTCAATCCACTCTACCGGTATGCCGACTGCCTCATAGGCTTCATTAGTATCGGCAGTTTCTTTCTTTTCCGGTTTCATTTGAGGAAAAAACAATACATCTTGAATCGATTGCTCGCCGGTCATAAACATAGTTAAACGATCGATACCAATGCCCATTCCTGATGTTGGAGGCATACCGTATTCTAAGGCACGTAAGAAGTCTTGATCAATGAACATGGCCTCGTCATCTCCTTTTTCTGAAAGTTTCATTTGATCTTCGAAACGCTCGCGTTGATCAATAGGGTCGTTCAGCTCTGAATAGGCATTTGCCAATTCTTTACCGCATACCATCAGTTCGAAGCGTTCGGTGAGTTCCGGGTTGTCTCGATGTTTTTTGGTAAGTGGAGACATTTCCACCGGATAGTCAATGATGAACGTTGGTTGAATATAATTACCCTCGCATTTCTCGCCGAATATTTCATCAATGAGCTTACCTTTGCCCATTGTTTCATCAACTTCTATGCCTAGTTTAGTACATATTTCGCGTAGTTCTATCTCCGACTTTCCTTCTACATCATAACCGGTGTGTTCCTTAATGGCTCCACACATGGTTACTCTAGGAAATGGGGCTTTGTAGTTTATTACATGTTCGCCAATTTTCACCTCTGTTGTTCCATGCAGTGCTAAAGCTACACGTTCTAACATTTGTTCGGTAAATTCCATCATCCATTTGTAATCTTTGTAGGCCACATATATTTCCATTACCGTAAACTCAGGATTGTGGGTTCTGTCCATCCCTTCGTTGCGGAAATCTTTGGCGAACTCATATACTCCGTCAAACCCACCCACAATTAATCGCTTCAGATACAATTCATTGGCAATACGCATATACAACGGAATGTCGAGCGCATTGTGATGCGTGATGAACGGACGAGCTGCTGCTCCTCCGGGTATGGATTGCAATATTGGAGTTTCAACCTCTAAATAACCATGTTCATTAAACATTTGACGCATGGTATTAATAATGGTTGTTCTTTTTATGAACGTATCTTTTACTTGAGGATTTACAATGAGGTCAACATAACGTTGACGATATCGCATTTCAGGGTCGGTAAAAGCATCGAATATTTTACCGTCTTTTTCTTTCACAATAGGTAGCGGACGCAAAGACTTACTCAACACCGCCAAATCGCTTACCTGCACAGATATTTCACCCACATGAGTTTTAAAAACCGCCCCCTTAACACCCACCACATCGCCAATGTCAAGTAGTTTTTTAAACACATCATTATACATGGTTTTATCCTCGTTGGGACAAATTTCATCGCGATTCAAATAAATTTGGATTCTGCCTGAATCATCTTGCAATTCTGCAAATGAAGCTTTCCCCATGATGCGGCGGCTCATTAATCTACCTGCAATAATCACTTCTTGAAAGTTTGCTTCTTCTTCGCTATACTCTTTTTTTATTTGTGCTGCTTTAGCGTTTACCGGGAATTCAGCTGCCGGATAGGCTTCGATTCCTAATTCGCGCAATTTGGCCAGTGAGTTTCTTCTAATTACTTCCTGTTCGCTTAATTCTGATATACTCATTGTATCTAAATTATTTTGCCACAAAGATACATTTAAAATGCAAACCCGTAAATAGATAAGTTACTATTGTTAATGCTTTATTCTTTTTTCAAGAAATGGAGAACTAGACTTACTACCTTTATTTGCACACAATTCTATTTCGGTGCAAAAATAACATCTAATATTTCGGCTTTGTCATAGAACGACTTCAAGAAATCATTCACATACTTAATATCTATCGAATCGATAGTTTTATTTTGATATCCCTCAACGTCAATATTTTCTTTGTAATTCAGATAATGCTTAATGGCACTGATATAATACATATTGTCTCTTCGCGTATTTCCTTGTTGACGCAGTTTTTTCTTGATAAGCTCGAAATCAGCAGGGAGC
>JBKEDC010000014.1:0-24424 GCA_047975205.1 Mangrovibacterium sp.
ATGCCGATTGGCATGGAGTGGGGCATAACGCCGTAGCTACTTTCAACGGCAAAGACTACTTAGTATTTCATGGCTATGATGCCCACGATGAAGGTCGTCCGAAATTAATTATAAAAGAAATACAATGGAGTGAAGACCGCTGGCCAAGTGTATCACTCTAAAAACATAAGCTGCCACACAGTGCAAAAAGGCAAGAGAATCACAGTGCATTCTCTTCCTCGGTTTAAAAGCTGCCTTCGGGCAGCTTTTTTTGTTGAAGGTTTAAGGCTTCGAGTATATTGTAGAATGAGATAGGCAATCTCTCAAAAACTTGATTGCGAGTTCTATTTTGTTCATTGATAAGTAACAATTATATTTACAGCAGACATCTCATCTATGGGTATCCTCTATCTATAATTACCCAAGCTGAACCCTATGAAAACAACTAATCATACTACTCTTTTTAGGCATTTTTGCAATCAGTTGTAACAACTCAAAAACTCAACTCCAAAAGCTTAAGGTTGAATATGTAGAAACTCCATTAGGTATGAATGTTGAAAAGCCGCGATTCAGTTGGCAGATGTATTCGTCTATTAATGAGAAAGGACTCAAACAGACAGCTTACCAAATATCGGTGATTGATGAAAATCAAAATCCGGTTTGGGATTCGGGGCGTATTGAGTCTGCCGGCTCATTGAATATCGAATATGAGGGCGAAACATTAAAACCGACTACTCGCTATACATGGAAACTTACTGTTTGGGATAATCATGAGAATAGGCTTTTTGCACAATCATGGTTCGAGATCGGATTGATGAACACGAATATCTCGGCATGGGAAGGTGCGCAGTGGATTGGTGGCGGAGATGAGGATATGGTTTTGTATTCACACTATTTACCTGTTTTTAAGCTTGGGTATTCTTTGCGGTTCGATTATCTGACAGACCTCAAAAAAAGAGGATACTCACTCAAGAGCACCCTCTTTTCAAACAATAATAACAATAACAAACACTCAATAACTCAAAAGGTCTTTCAATAAAAAAGGAATTTCTCCGGGTTCTTTGGCCACCGGAACTCCAACTTTATTAAAAGCTTTGATTTTTTCTTCAGCTGTTCCCGAACTTCCCGAGATAATAGCTCCGGCATGCCCCATTCGTTTTCCCGGAGGTGCTGTTTGCCCGGCAATGAAAGATACTACCGGCTTGTTGATATGATCACGTATATATGTTGCTGCTTGTTCTTCGGCATCGCCACCAATCTCTCCCATTAAAACAATGGCTTCTGTTTCAGTATCATCTTCAAACATTTGCAACAAATCGATGAAATATAGACCCGCAATCGGGTCGCCACCAATTCCGACTACGGTGCTTTGTCCCATTTCATTTTGGGTAAGGGCATTTCCCACTTCGTAAGTTAATGTTCCGCTTCGCGACATTAAACCGATATTTCCCTTTCTAAAAATAGATGTGGGCAGAATACCTAATAAAGCTTCTTCGGGAGTTATCAATCCCGGACAGTTAGGACCTATGAGCCGGGTATTATTTTGAGCCAAAATAGGAGTTATTTTAATCATATCGCGAATGGGCACCCCTTCAGATATAATTACCACCAGTTCAACACCGGCAAATGATGCTTCCAATGCAGCATCGGCAGCAAAAGGTGCCGGAACAAATATAATAGATGCATTTGCTTGCGTTTGCAGCACAGCTTCCTCCACGGTGTTAAAAACCGGGATGCCATTAACAGTCGTTCCCCCTTTCCCGGGAGAGGTGCCTGCCACTATGTTTGTTCCATAAGCCTGCATACGTTGAGTGTGAAAATCTCCATCGCGACCGGTAATGCCTTGCACTAACAATCGGGTATCTTTATTTACTAGAATACTCATAGCTCTACTATTTAGTTTTAAAGGTTTTTCTTATTGACACGTTCCATCAGATATTGAGCTGCTTTGCCCATACTTGCCATCGTTGGAAGTCCTATTTCTTGCAATAAAGCTAAACCGGCTTCAGCATTAGTTCCCGAAAGGCGAACAGCTATAGGTACAGTCGTTTGCAGTTGTTTAAGAGCAATAACAAGCCCTTTAGCCACATCGTCGCAGCGAGTTATTCCACCGAAGATATTAATTAGTATGGCCTCTACATTTTTATCGTTCAGCAGTATGCTCATAGCTTCAACCACTTTCTCCGGATTAGAGCTTCCGCCAATATCTAAGAAGTTGGCAGGTTCTCCACCATAACGTTTTATCATGTCCATGGTAGCCATAGCCAATCCGGCTCCGTTAACCATACAGCCGATGTTTCCATCGAGTTTCACATAAGCTAAGCCCTTTTCTTTGGCATCGATTTCCAATAATTCTTGTTCGTCGGGTTCACGTAAAGCCAAAATCTCAGCTTGCCGAAATAGTGCATTATCATCGAAGTTCATTTTGCCGTCGATAGCCATCACATTCCCGCTATTGAGAGTTACCAGCGGATTGATTTCTGCCAAGGTAGCATCAGTATCCATAAAAAGTTGATACAATTTCACAAGGACACTTGCTGCTTGTTGTGCCTGTTTAATGTTGGGCATAATTTTCAGCATTAAATTCCGTGCTTGAAATGCCTGAAGTCCGACTAAAGGATTGATAGGCAATTTGAGAATGGCTTCAGGATTAGTGCGCGCCACTTCCTCAATCTCAACGCCTCCTTCTGCACTTACCATTAGGGTTACCGATTTACTGTTTCTGTCGTTAACAAAGCCTACATAAAACTCTTTGGCTATAGACACAGCTTCAGCCAAAAGCACTTTCTCCACTTTACAGCCTTTAATATTCATTCCCAGCATTTCTTGCGCTGCAGTTAGAACAGAGAATTCATTTTTTGCCAATTTAACGCCTCCGGCTTTCCCTCGCCCTCCAACGAGCACTTGAGCTTTCACTACAAGAGGAGTTTCAACTTGTTGTAAACCTTGTTTTACTTCGCTCAGGTCATGACAAAGCACTCGTTTCGGTACGGCTATGCCATAACGTTCGAAGAGATCAACAGCTTGATGTTCATGGATTTTCATATGGTTTAGTTTTAGGTGATTTTTCCCCTCAACAGCTATCTGCAATAAAAGGTTCATCCTTTCAATCCTTATTTATTTGCTTTATATTTGCTTCACATTAGTTTATATTGAAGAACAAAATTGTGAAACAAATTATTAAAGATCAGATAAGTAGGCTTTTTGCGGAAAGATTTGCTGAAGAGGCTACTCGAATAGACGTATTCCCTGCCAATGGTTCCTACCGGGAATATTGTCGTTTGAGCAGCAATCATTATACGGTTATCGGTGCATGGAATGCCGATTTACGAGAAAATGAAGCATTCATCTCTTTTTCAAAACATTTTAAAGCACAAGGAATACCTGTTCCCACTATCTATGCCGTTAATGAAACCGGCGATTGCTATCTGCAAGAAGATTTAGGCACTCACACGTTGTTTGATTTTCTGACTAAGACTCGGGAAGTTGAGGGATTTTCGCAGCGTATTATTG
Organism: Mangrovibacterium sp.; assembly: GCA_047975205.1. Lineage (GTDB taxonomy): Bacteria > Bacteroidota > Bacteroidia > Bacteroidales > Prolixibacteraceae > JBKEDC01. The sequence continues at coordinate 3,493 of JBKEDC010000014.1, forward strand.
AGGCATATAAGAAAGTTATTCAACTCTTGCCTCAGCTGCAAACACAAGCGGCACAAAACTTAGATTACAGTAAGTGTTATCCGCGTCCGGCATTCGATAAGCAATCGATGATGTGGGATTTGAACTATTTCAAATATTACTTTCTAAAGTTAGCGAAGATAGCCTTCGATGAGCAATTATTGGAAGATGATTTTGAACGTTTCACCTCGTATTTATTGGCAACAGATACACATTATTTTTTATATCGCGATTTTCAAAGTCGAAATATCATGTATAATGAAGGGAAAGTGTCGTTTATTGATTATCAAGGTGGGAGGAAAGGAGCTTTACAATATGATCTTGCTTCGTTGCTTTATGATGCAAAAGCCGACATTCCACAATCGGTGCGTGCTGAGTTACTCGATTTCTATCTCGATGAATTAGCGAAAATTCAACAGGTAGATAGAACAAAATTTAAATCATTCTTTGCAGGCTATGTGCTTATTCGGATTATGCAGGCTATGGGAGCTTATGGATTTCGAGGATTTTATGAGAAAAAAGAACACTTTTTAAAAAGTATTCCTTTTGCACTCAATAACATGTCTTACATTCTTGATAGCTTTGAAATACCGGTTGAAATGCCTGAGCTGATGCGTGTGTTGAAAGAGCTAATTCATTCGAAAGATTTGAAATCGCTTGCTGCCGATAAACCAAAACTCACGGTAAACATAAGTAGTTTTTCTTATAAAAAAGGATTACCTCAAGATACATCGGGAAATGGTGGAGGATTTATTTTTGATTGTCGGGCAATTCATAATCCGGGCAGATATGAACCTTATAAGAAACTCACCGGAAGAGATACTGAAGTAATTGAGTTCCTAGAAAACAAATCAGAGATGCCGCAATTCATGAGTCATGTATATGCATTGGTTGATCAATCGGTGGAAACTTATATTAACAGAGGATTTACCGGTCTGTGCGTTAACTTCGGGTGCACCGGAGGGCAACATCGCAGTGTGTATGGTGCCGAGCAATTAGCTAAGCATCTATCGAACAATTACGATGTAGAACTTGTTTTGAACCACCGAGAACAGAACTTCTAAATAGCAGAACCGATTTAAGTTTTATCGACATGAGTAAAAAAGCATGTAAGAATCCGGATTATAAACGACCCAAAGAGGCAAAGTTTATGTGTAAAAAATGCAAAATCAAAGTGGAGAAAGAAAAGCACGTTTGCAAGCCTATAAAGTTGTAAGAAAAAATACCCCCGATTGCAATTCGCAATCGGGGGTATTTTTATATGACTTGGATTTATTTATTGATCATCTTTTTCTATTTTCTTAATCACCCATGATGCTCCAAAATGACAAACGAGCACTAAAAGAGGGAAAGTTAAGAATCCGAGTGTTGGTATTAAATACATGATAATTTTATTTTAATAAGAGTGAGAATCTAATTCATCAGAGCTGATTTGTTTCTTGTTCATTGCCTTCCAAAACCACCAAATATAGGCTACTACGAAAGGAATAATTAACGACACATAACTCATGACTGTTAAAGTGAACTGACTGGACGATGAATTTTCAATGGTCAGCGAAGATTGCATATCGGCAAGCGACGGATAAAAACTAGTATTATTAAGCCCTGCCAATAAAAACAGCATCCAAACTACCGCCACGGTTCCTCCTCCGGTAAACCATATTCCCTTATGCGTATGGCTGATTAAAGTTGAAATAATCCCCCAAAGCACTGAAACTACACCAACAAGCAACACAACAAACACTGCAGGCATTTCTATCAGATTATGCCAATACTTAAATGCTTCTACATGCACTAATCCGGTGGACGAATCATAAGCATAGCCATCTTTAAATAGCAGAGAGATTAAGAAATATAAGAAGAACACCAAGAAAATTACGGCATTAATCATAACTTGCTTTTTACTTAGCTTATACACCGTTTCATCATTAACCGAATTAATGAAATACAAAGCACCTAACACGCGAGCCAAGAAGAATACCGATAAGCCTAAAGCTACGTTATGAAAATTCAAAACAGCTTCCAATCCGCGAGCTTGCGTTTGCCAGTGCACGATATTATGATCGTCGAGAATAAATTGAGCTCCATTAAAGAATGTGCCGACAGCCGTTCCAATCAATATCGGTGCCAATATGCCGTTTATCATTAAGAAAGCTTCATAGGTTCTTTGTCCGAGCAGATTTCCCGGTTTACGACGATATTCATAAGACACGGCTTGAATGATAAAGCAAAAAAGAATAGCTATCCAAACCCAATAAGCCCCCCCGAATGAGGTAGCATAGAATAGCGGAAATGAGGCGAAAAAAGCCCCTCCGAAAGTAACTAAGGTGGTGAATGTAAATTCCCATTTCCGTCCTAGCGTATTAATACACAATAAACGTTGGTCTTCGGTTTTAGCCACCTGATACATTAGGCTTTGTCCACCTTGAACAAAACTTAAAAAGACGAATAATGCTCCGAGTAGAGAAACAATCATCCACCAATATTGCTGTAAGTATAAATAGGATAAATTTTCAAACATGATTAGTGTCCTCCTTCTTCTTCGTTAATTTTAGGTCCGATTTTAATTTGCCGAGTTAAAATGCGCACTTCGGCAATAAGCATTACCGTAAACACCACGGCAAACAAAAAGAATGTGGTTTGCACGGCGCTTGTGCTGATGCGTGTAACGGCAGTCATGGTTGGCATTAAGTCTTGAATAATCCACGGCTGTCTGCCCACTTCGGCAACTATCCACCCACATTGCGAAGCTAAATAGGCTAGGGGAATAGACCAAACTGCCAAATGCCACAACCAACGATTATTAAGCATCTTTCCTTTCATTACAAACCACAAGCAGAGAATAAAGAACAAAATAAACCAACCGCCGATGTAAACCATGAGGTGGAAAGCATAGAATGTGAGCGGCACACTGGGAATAAGCATATCTAAATCAGTGATATGTCCGTAGCCGAAATACTTATAATAGTTCTCTTGAAAGTCTTTGCTCATAAACTCCTCTTTAATGCTTTCGGCCAAAACAGTGTTTTTTGCTTTCTTAGCTTTCTTAAAATCGGCTAGTTTTTGAATGGCAACCTTACCGCGTTGAATTTTTTCGTCGGCACCCATAATGCCATGTTCGGCATTACCATGCAGCAAATCTTTAATGCCGGGCACAAAACCGTCTGATTTTCGTGTTGCCATGGACGAAAGTAATTTCGGCACTTCCATTTTAACCAAAAATTCAGGCATTTTCTCATTGCCCTCGTGAGCTTTGCCTGAAAGGAGTCCGAATGCAATTAATCCGGCCTCTTGTTTCCCTTCGTAAAGCCCTTCGAAGGCTGCCAGTTTCATAGGTTGATATTTGGCAATATGATGAGCTGTGCTATCGCCTGTTCCTGCCACGTAGATAGATGCTGCCAAGCCGAAAACGGCAGCAACGGCAATACTCTTTTTCGCAAATTGCACCTCTCTGTTTTTTAGCAGATACCATGCCGATATTCCGCAAACAAAAACAGCTGCCAAAACGAATCCTGAGGAAGTGGTGTGCAATAATTTATCAACGGCCATCGGGTTAAACACTACTTGCCAAAAGTTCACCATTTCATTGCGAGCTGTTTCCGGATTAAACTGCATGCCCACCGGATTTTGCATCCATGCATTGGCGATAAGAATCCATAATGCCGAAAGGTTAGCCCCGATGGCAGTGAGCCATGTGGCGGCTAAATGCACCTTCTTACTCACCTTCTTCCACCCAAAAAACATGATGGCAATAAAGGTAGATTCCATGAAGAAAGCAAGCATGCCTTCAATGGCAAGCGGAGCACCGAATATGTCGCCCACAAACCAAGAATAACTACTCCAGTTCGTGCCAAATTCAAATTCTAAGATAATGCCCGTTGCTACACCAATAGCAAAGTTAATCCCGAAAAGGGTCATCCAAAATTTGGTTATTTTTTTCCACTCCGGATTGCCTGTTTTCACATAGATAGTTTCCATGGTGGCAATAATGAATGTTATTCCGAGTGTGAGTGGAACAAACAACCAATGATACATGGCGGTGAGGGCAAACTGAGCTCTCGACCAATCCACTAGCGAAAAATCAATGGTTTCCAACATAAGTTTTTTATTTTGTATTAATTATTTGTTCGAGCACGTGATCGGCACGTTGCTCATTGGTTCTGAAATTTGTTTTTAAGAAGTCGGGAAAGAAAAATAATTTCAGCACAAGAAACATGATAATCAGTTTGATAATGATGATTAACCATACTTGTTTCCCCCAAGTGCTCATGTGTTTAAACCCATCGATATACATTTCCCAAAATCCTTTTAGAAGCGAACTATTTTTCTGCATAACTACGTTGTATTCCGTATTTCTGATTACTTGAATAAAAGACAAATTGTATACTTAAACAAACGAAAACGAATTTTGACCACTAAGAAATTAAAAATTAGGTAAATAATTAGCCAATAGCTTTAGGAAAATACATGCAAACGGCATTGTTTTTATCTATCGTTCATTGATTTTCACCAATAGTGAATAAGAAATTGAATTAAAATTATGAATGTAAGGAAATAAAGTGTATTTAAAATACAATAAAATAGCTGTGCATGATGATAATAAATAATATTTAGGGGAAAAAGTGCTGGTTGCAGCTATTAAGTGAATAGTATTTAGACAGAATAATACTAGCTGTGAATATTATAAAAAATATTTAGGGGAAAAAGTGCTGGTTGCAACTATTAAGTGAATAGTATTTAGACAAAATAATACTAGCTGTGAATATTATAAAATATTTAAGGGGAAAATGCCGGTTATTCGATGCAACATAATAGCTGAGTTGCTTATGCTAATAACGAATAAGCATCAATTTACAGATAAGAATATAACTTCTATATCGAAATGTGTCATGGTGCATCTTTATAAACAAATCATAAACCCATCAAACCTAATAATAAATAAAATCTATCAGATGCTTTTTCATACTAAAACAGAAAACTATATATTTGCGAGTGCATACGGTTTCGATGTGCCGGTTCACTAATCGAATTAAAAGGGAATCAGGTGAGAATCCTGAACTATCCCCGTAGCTGTAAATTTCATTAAGCGTTAGGCTCTTGCGCCACTGTCAAATTTTAATCTATGATGGGAAGGCGTCTAACAGGAAATAAGTCAGAACACCTGCCGATGTATTACAAATATTCCAAGCTTTCGGGAGAAAAGGCGTAGAATGAGTGAAGGCTTGAAGAAGTATTCTCGTGTTTTTAGCTTTTCTTTTCCGCTGCTTGCATGTATAACACATATGTAAAAGTAGTTTATGATTCAAACGGTTGTAAAAAGAGATGGACGAGTGGTCGGTTTCAATGAAGAAAAAATTATGGCAGCTATTCGCAAAGCGATGTTGCACACAGAACAAGGAGAAGATTCCATTCTAATTCGAAGCATTACCGACCGTATTTCTTGTCGGGGAAACGAGCAAGTTACCGTAGAACAAGTGCAAGATTTGGTTGAACTGGAATTAATGTCGAGTCCTCGCAAAGAAGTAGCCAAGAAATACATTGCTTATCGCGACAAGCGGAATGTAGCTCGAAGAGCAAAAACGCGCGATATGTTTTTGGAAATCATCGAAGCTAAATCAACCGATGTTACCCGCGAAAATGCAAACATGAATGCCGATACTCCGGCAGGCATGATGATGAAGTTTGCCAGCGAAACAACGAAACCCTTTGTTGACGATTTCCTGCTCACTCCGAACGTAAAAGAAGCTATTCGTTGCAACTACTTGCACATTCACGATAAAGATTACTATCCGACTAAGAGTTTAACTTGCGTGCAGCATCCACTTGATAAGATATATACCAACGGGTTTTGTGCCGGCCATGGTGAATCTCGCCCGGCAAAACGAATTGAAACAGCAAGCATGTTGGCGTGCATATCGTTGGAAACGGCACAAAACGAAATGCATGGCGGACAAGCAATTCCGGCCTTCGATTTCTATTTAGCTCCTTTTGTGCGTAAATCGTATATCGAAGAAATTCAGGTGATAGCACAAATCAACGGTCAAGATTATACGCACCTGCACAATGCTGAGATTACCGACTACCTACACCAAGATTTAGCCGACTTGCAAGCTGATGAGCGCGTGAAACAACATGCTGTTAATCGCACGGTAAGTAGAGTGCATCAAGCCATGGAAGCCTTTATTCATAACATGAATACCATTCATTCGCGAGGAGGAAACCAAGTGGTGTTCAGCTCAGTAAACTATGGAACAGATACATCGGCAGAAGGACGTTGTGTTATCAGAGAATTGCTCAACAGCACCTATGAAGGGGTGGGCAACGGAGGAACCGCCATCTTTCCGATACAAATATGGAAAAAGAAAAGAGGCGTGAGCTATTTGCCTGAAGACCGAAACTATGACTTGTATAAATTGGCATGCAAGGTAAGTGCTCGCCGATTCTTTCCGAACTTCTTAAACCTAGATGCTACCTTCAATCAACATGAAGATTGGAAAGCCGACGACCCCCGACGTTTTGAATATGAAATCGCTACAATGGGTTGCCGAACTCGTGTGTTTGAAAATCGATTTGGCAAAAAAACATCAATAGGTAGAGGAAATCTATCGTTTTCTACCATCAATTTAGTAAGAATAGCCCTAGAATGCAGGAATATAGAAAACAAAACCGAGCGTGTGGAGTGCTTTTACCGAAAACTCGACCATTTGCTCGATTTAACCGCTTTGCAGCTCGACCGCCGTTTCAAATTCCAAAAGACAGCAGCTCCCAAACAATTTCCGCTGTTAATGTCGGTGTTATGGAACGATTGTGAAGAACTGCAAGGAGATGCAACTATCGAGAGAGTAATCAATCAAGGAACTTTGGGTATCGGATTTATCGGTTTAGCCGAAGCCTTGGTAGCATTGACGGGTAAGCATCATGGCGAAAGTGAAGAAGCCCAACAATTAGGCTTGGAAATCATTACCTACATGAAAGACCGATCAAATGAATTTTCCGAGAAATACCGGCATAATTATAGTGTGCTGGCCACACCTGCCGAAGGATTGTCGGGAAGATTTACCGGCCGCGACCGCAAAGATTTCGGTAGTATAAAAGGTATTACCGATAGAAATTACTACACCAATTCTAATCATGTGCCGGTATATTATAAATGTTCGGCACAACATAAGGCAAAAACCGAAGCCCCGTATCATGCACTTACTGCCGGCGGTCATATCTTCTATGTTGAGGTAGATGGCGATGCTACACACAATCCGGAAGCCATTATGAACGTGGTAGATATGATGGATAAATATAACATCGGCTATGCATCGGTAAATCATAACAGAAACCGTTGTTTGAGTTGCGGTTATGAAAATTCAATAGAAAACTTAGAAGCTTGTCCGAAATGTGGCAGTGCAAGTTTAGATAAGCTGCAACGCATCACCGGCTATTTGGTGGGAACTACCGATAGGTGGAACAGTGCTAAGCTTGCCGAGCTAAACGATCGGGTAGTGCATGACTAGTCTGGCTATTCTATCGATATTGCATGACACCACGGTTGACGGACCCGGTTTCAGAACATCGATTTATGCTGCCGGATGCATGCATCGGTGCGCAGGCTGTCATAATCCGCAATCGTGGACAAAAGAAAACGGGAAGATTTATTCAATAACACAAGTATTGCAAGAAATTAAAACCGATGAATTTGCTCAGGTCACCTTTTCCGGAGGCGATCCGCTACTGCAAGTGCACGAGTTTGCACAACTGGCTCGACGTATTAAAGCCGAAACAACTAAAAATATTTGGTGTTATACCGGATTTACCTACGAAGAAGTAATACAATCTGATGAACTTAGCATCATTTTGCCCCATATCGATGTGCTGGTTGACGGCAAATATGAAGATAAGCAACGAACCTTAGATTTACCCTTTCGAGGAAGCAGAAACCAACGTATTATCGATGTGGTGCAGTCGTTGAGAAAAGGAGAAATCATCTTGCTTGAAAACTATAGATGAATATCGATATCATTTAAAGAAATTGCCGGTTACTATCCGGCAATTTCTTTAAATAGCCTTTAAAAACCACAAAAAAGAATACTTAAAAAGCTTTCGAGCTATAAATGGGAATATATTTAGCCTTATTGAGTGTTACTTTAATAAGTATCTTCAAATATTATTTATTAAAAACTTATCTCCAAGAATATGAAAACCTTTTATGAACAATTTAAAGACCGTCAGGAATTGCTTAAAAAACAATACGACGATACCTATTACGAGAAACAGCATGCACGCGGAAAGTTAACCGCTCGCGAACGCATATTGCTCCTATTCGATGAAGGAACTTTTGAAGAAACCGATGCATACACCCCTCCTGCAGGTTCAACCTTTGGAAAGAAAATACAAAAAATATTCGGCGATGGTGTAATTACCGGATTTGGTGAAGTCAATGGAAGATTAGTCTATGCTTTTTCGCAGGATTTTAATGTGCTGGGAGGCTCCTTAGGCTCTATGCATGCAAGTAAAATTGTGCGAGTTCAAGATATGGCAATGAAAACCGGTGCACCCATTGTGGGATTGATTGATTCCGGTGGTGCTCGAATCCAAGAAGGAATTACGGGCTTAAACGGTTATGCCGATATCTTTAAACGCAATGTGCTTTCATCGGGAGTAATTCCGCAAATCTCGGTCATTATGGGGCCGGCAGCAGGTGGTGCCGTTTATTCTCCGGCATTAACCGACTTTATCTTTATGACTGCCGACACCAGTTATATGTTTGTTACCGGGCCCAATGTGGTTAAAGAAGTGCTGAACGAAACAGTAAGCACCGAAGACTTAGGCGGTGCATCGGTGCACGGATTTAAGTCGGGGGTTGCCGATTTTGTATATTCCGATGATGAAAATACAATTCTCGGCGTGAAGAAATTGCTTTCGTTTTTGCCGTCGAATAATATGGAGAATGCACCTCACACTTCGCCTAAACCTGAATTAAGCGAGCAAGCCGAGCGTTTACGGAGCATAGTTCCCGAAGATCCCGATAAACCATACGATGTGAAAGAAATTGTACGTTTATTGGTCGATCAAGGCGATTTCTTGGAAGTATCAGAAAACTACGCCATGAATATTTTCACCGCCTTTGCACATATCGACGGCAAGGTAGTGGGCATTGTGGCTAATCAGCCGAAAGTAATGGCAGGAACTTTAGATATCGACTCTTCCATTAAAGGAGCTCGTTTTATAAACATATGCAACTCCTTTAACATTCCGATTATAACCTTAGAAGATGTGCCGGGATTCCTGCCGGGAACCGACCAAGAGCACGACGGTATTATTCGTCATGGAGCTAAATTACTGTATGCCTATACGAACTCTACCGTGCCTAAAATTACAATTATTTTAAGAAAAGCCTACGGGGGTGCTTATATCGTGATGAACAGCAAAGGAATTGGCGGCGATTTCAGTTTTGCTTGGCCAACGGCAGAAATAGCCGTAATGGGTCCTGATGGTGCCATTGCCATTCTTTACCGTAAGGAATTAGCCGAAGCCGATGAGCCTGCTGTTCTAAAAAAAGAGCTTACACAAAAGTATCGTGACGAAGTTACCAACCCTTATATTGCCGATGAAAAAGGATATATCGATGAGGTGATAGACCCGGCTCAAACACGACGTAAAATTATAACTTGTTTGAAGGCTTTGGAGCGTAAGTTGGAAGATCGCCCGAGACGCAAACATGGAAATGTACCTTTGTAATTAAATGAAGCAGCTCATGAAAACGAAAAAAAGAATAAAATCAATATTAATAGCCAATCGCGGAGAAATAGCCATCAGAATTGCACGCACGGCGAAAAAACTGGGCATACAAACCGTAGGTATTCGCACGAAGAAAGAACCGAACGCACATTATCTAATTCATATGGATAAAGTGCTCGACTTTCCCGAACGCGAAGACGATAAAATTCCGGAGTTTCTAGATATTAACAACCTAGTTTATCTGGCAAAGCGAAACAAAGTAAGTGCCATTCATCCAGGTTATGGTTATCTCTCTGAAAATGCACAATTTGCCATTAAATGTACGGAAGATGGTGTGATTTTCATCGGTCCGTCGCCTCGTGTTATTCAAAATATGGGCGATAAAATAATTGCCAAGAAAATCGCAGCAAAAGGAAAGGTGCCGATGCTGGGTGGGAGTAAAGGCAGCGTTGATACTTTTGACGAAGCGAACGAAATAGCCAAAGAATTAGACTATCCGATTATCATAAAAGCCAGTGCAGGCGGTGGCGGAAGAGGTATGCGCATTGTGCGTAAACAGTCAGAGCTGAAACAAATGTATTACGCGGCATCAAATGAAGCTTTGTCGGCATTTAATAACCCATCGGTGTTCATTGAAAAATATTTAGAGAACCCTCGCCATATTGAAGTGCAAATAGTTGCCGACAGTTATGGAAATGTTTTGCATTTGGGCGAGCGAGATTGCTCGGTTCAGCGTAAGCATCAAAAATTATTGGAAGAAGCTCCTTCTCCCGCATTAAATGAGGAACTCAGAGCACAAGTTACGGCAGCCGCCGTTTCCTTGGCTAAAGAAGCCGACTATGTGAGTCTGGGCACGGTAGAATTTCTGTTAGATAAGCACAAAAACTTCTACTTCATGGAAATGAATACCCGCGTGCAAGTGGAACATCCGGTTACCGAAATGATTACCGGACTCGACTTAATAGAAATGCAAATACGCATTGCCAACGGCGAAAAATTGTCGCTAACGCAAGATGATGTGAAGCTGGATGGTTGGGCTATTGAATGCCGAATTAATGCCGAAGACGTACAATCGAACTTTTCACCTTACTTAGGTGCCATATCGGCACTTCGTTTCCCGGAAGGCAAAGGTATTCGCGTAGATAGCGGCGTAGTGGTAGGCTCTGAAGTTACACCGCATTTCGATTCGATGCTGGCTAAGCTGATTGTTCATGCCGAAAACAGAGATGCTGCCATTGAAAAAACATTAAATGCCTTGAGCAACTTTTATGTGGGAGGAATAAAAACAACCATTCCTTTTGATAAAGCAGTGTTGCATAATGAAGTATTCCGATCGGGTGAATTCGACACCTCATTTATCGAAAAAGATATGGATACCATGGCACACAGTGAAGAAGAAGATGAACTTATGGCAGCCCTTTATGCCATGCATCATTATTTATCTCGGCAGCAAGTTGAAGCAGGAGGCGATGAAACAAACGATGCTTGGGTACTCCGTAATCGAATTAGAAACTTATAAGAACCTATCATGACAGCGAAAAAACAATTAATAGCTCTGAATAAAGAAACCGGAAACGAACTGGAATTGAAAAAGATGGGCGAGAAATGTTACGAGTATTCAGCAAAAGAATACAATATGAATATAGCGAAAACAGCCGACGGATTTACCATGCTTCAAGCAGGCGATAAAACCTATCCGATAGAATTGCTTTCCCACCATCAAAACGAATATAATTTATTGCTTAACGGTGTAGAATATAATTTATCTTTAGAAAGTAAATTCTCTTTGGCACGCAAGAAAGTACTCAATCAGAAAGCTGCCGAATCGCCAATTATTCGCCTAAAAGCACCGATGCCCGGCAAAATATTAGAAGTAATGGTAAAAACCGGCGATATGGTGAAAGCCGGCGATACCTTATTAATACTAGAAGCCATGAAAATGCAGAACGCTATTTTGGCAAGTACGAAAGGGATTATTAAAAAAGTTCTTGTAAAAGAAGGCGATGCCACCAGTAAAAGCGATTTATTGATTGAACTGGAACGCGAACTTTAGTTCGAAACTTATTCAACCGATATGCTCCATACCTCCGCGAGGTGTGGAGCTTTTATATTTTCACACCAAACTAAGTTTAACGTATTCATACCCTGAGAAGAAAAATATTTGGAAATAATTCCATTCGAATTCATTCCGACATCACAATTTATTCCGAATATTAAGCTCTGTGTTATGCCGTATTCCAAAATAAAAACCTATATTTATTACCGTAGCCAAAAAACTTCATTTCCCAAGGGAAAAAGTAGCAACAGATGTGTAGCAGTTCATTTCTCATGAGAAATAAACCAAACTAACGCTGTGGAAAACGAAGTAAAACAGCACTGTGGAAAGTAATTTCCCATGGGAAACAGGGCAAAACAATAATGCAAGAATCAATTTCTCGCGAGAAATGAGGCAACACAAATCAAGCTCGCGATGCTAAAATAAAATAAACGACCGATTATTGGTTAACCTGCGTTCAGCAAGCGAATTTTAGCCTGAAATTTATAACAATTATGCAACCAAAGTAAAAATAACCATAGATAAAACCAACGAAAACATAAAAGCCCGAACAAAGAAATAACTTGTCGTAAGCTCCCTATTTTACGTGGAGAACGAATGGAAAACATAAATAAAACACCTTTACTACATGCTTAGTAAAAGGTGTTTTTATATTAGAATAAGAGATGAAGAGCGAATGGCTATTAGTTAAGTATAGCAATAAAGATATGTACCATTTTTAACATTTTTAACAAGAAAAATTTTAATTTAGATTTGGTTTTTAACAACTTTGCGAGCAAACAAAATAAAAATAGAAGATGAAAACCTTGGAGCAAGTTAAAGAATTACAGGCTCGTATGGAGCAATCTATTATTGGTCAGAATGAATTGGTAGAACGCATCTTGCTTGCTTTATTAGCTAATGGTAATGTGCTTCTCGAGGGGCTGCCGGGGTTGGCAAAAACACGAGCTGTAAAATCATTGGCTAAAGAGCTTAATGTTGTTTTAAATCGTATTCAGTTTACCCCCGATTTATTGCCCTCTGATGTTACCGGTTCTGAAATATATCAGCCGGAAGCAGAAGAAAAATTTGTTTTTCAACAAGGTCCTATCTTCAGCGACTTAGTCTTGGCCGATGAAATTAACCGTGCACCGGCAAAAGTGCAATCGGCCTTACTCGAGGCTATGGAAGAGAAACAAGTTTCGGTTGCCGGAAAGACCTATGCCATGAGCCCTATGTTTATGGTGCTTGCCACTCAGAATCCGGTAGAACAAGAAGGTACTTATCCGTTGCCGGAAGCTCAGCTCGACCGGTTTTTAATGAAGATATTAGTAAATTACCCGTCGGTTCAAGATGAAAAATTGGTGTTGCGCTTGGTTAGAAATGAAAGTATAGGTGCAGCCGAAAGTAAGCGGGAAGTTATTGCTCAAGAAGTAATCTTTCAGGCAAGAGAAGAAATTAAAACCATTGAGGTTAATGATGCAGTAGAACAATATATCGTCGATTTAATTGATGCCACACGCCACCCCGAGAAGTATGATGCTGAACTAGCTAAGTTAATTGATTTTGGTGCCAGTCCGAGAGGAACAATCGCTTTAGACAATTGTGCACGAGCAAAAGCTTGGTTAAGTGGCAGGAGCTTTGTTTCGCCCGATGATGTTCGCGCAGTTATCCACGATGTACTCCGTCATCGAATGATAATGAGCTATGAAGCCAATGCCACCGGAGTTAGCGCAGAAACAGTAATCGACAATATTCTGAAACTTGTAGCAACAGCCTAAACGATGAGCATAATCCCCAACCTGAATGATTTGCTGAATTTAGAACGATTAGTAGCTTCTAAAACTATAAGTGTATCATCTCGTAAGCCGGTAAACAGTTTATTGCTTGGTAAGCATAAATCGCATATGCGGGGTAGAGGATTAGATTTTGAAGAAGCTCGCAAATATGTAGCAGGCGATGATATTCGAAACATCGATTGGCGTGTAACCGCAAGAACAAGCGTGACACATACGAAAGTATTCACCGAAGAAAAAGAAAAGCCTTGCTTTATTGTTACCGATTTGAGTCAGAGTATGTTTTTTGGTTCAGAGGTATATACCAAGTCATTTTTGGCTTGTCAGTTAGCAGCTATTGCAGCGTTCGAAATATTACATAACCAAGATCGGTTGGGCGGTTTAATATTCGGTAATGAATCTGATAAGCTATTCGTTCCCCAACGAAGCAGGAAAGCGGTGTTGCAGTATTTTAATGAATTGGTTGACCGCACTCGGCAGCTGGCAGAGAATCCTTCGGTGATAGGCGGAAAAAGTAATTTGCTCAGTAAAGCTTTAGAACGAACAAATGCCTTGGTCAAGCATGATTATTTATTAATTGTAATCAGTGATTTTAATCAAGTTTCCAAAGAGAGCCGATTGCAGTTAATTAATTTAGCTCGGCATAATGATGTTATTTTAGCGAAAATAAACGATGCCCTAGAATTGGAGTTGCCCCAACAAAAAATAGTATTGAGTAATGGCGATATGCAATTGTTATGGCAGGCAAAACAAAAGAATGCAAAATTAAACTACGATAATCAGATGGCAGATAATACACGCGGGTTCGCCCAAGAGATGCTTACTTATGGTATCCCGACCATATCATTGAATACAGTAGATCCGATTGACGAACAGCTAAAAAAGCAATCTGTAACTTATAGGTAGAAAACATGGATATAATAGAACCCCGGCGCATATCATATTCATTCCATACTTCAGGATGGGAAATGGTGTTTGCACTTGTTATTGCCCTTTTTATTATACTACTGTTGTGGTTATTTATTCGGTGGAAACAAAATAAATATCGTAGAGATGGTGTATTGTTCGTGCAAAATTGTAAGTCGAAAAATGCAGTAGCCGAAATTAATCGGCAACTAAAAATCACCGCCCTACAATTGTGGCAAAGAGATGATATAGCCTCTTTGCAAGGCGAGGAATGGTATATTTTTTTAAATTCAACGATGAATAATGCATATTCGGATACCAACTTATTTCCGCAAATGGCACAAGCAAATTATACATTAATATATGATGCGGCTACTTTGCTTGCCTTTAAACAATTTAGCATCACTTGGTTCAAAAAACATAAAAAATAAATGTTCGAATTTGCATACATATGGGTTTATCTGTTGCTGCCTTTGCCTTTGTTGGCATTTTGGTTCTTACCTCCGCTAAAACAACGGATAGAGGCTTTGCGCTTTCCAACTTTTCAGCAAGCGGAACGAGCAAGCGGTAAAAAAGCAGGTAAACGTGCGTGGATATCGAAGCGAAACGTTTGGCAATGGCTGGTGCTGTATATCATGTGGTTCTTTATTCTTACAGCCTTGGCATCTCCTCGATTAATTGGCGAGCCACAGAAAAAAATTAAAACAGCACGCAATTTTGTTATCGCTGCCGATATTTCATTCAGCATGGCAAATTCAGATTGGATAGTGAATGGAGAGCATGAAACGCGTTGGCAAGGTGTGAAACAGGTATTGAAAGAGTTTGTTAAACAGCGGAAAAGCGATAGGCTGGGATTGGTATTCTTCGGCACAAATGCCTACTTGCAAGTGCCGCTCACAACCGATATTGATGTGGTAGATTATATGCTTGATCAAACCGATGTGGGCATGGCGGGGCAAATGACAAGCATTGGTAAGGCTATCGGCTATGCCATGAAAATATTTGAAGGCGATACCATTCAGCAAAAAGTGATGTTGCTCATTACCGACGGGCAAGATGATGGAAGAGGGATGCTCCCGATAGATGCCGCTAAAACGGCAAAGCAAGACAGCATAAAGATTTACACCATAGGAATTGGTGAACCAACCGGTAAAAATGACGGATTAGATGAGCAAACCCTAAAAGATGTTGCCGAAGTAACCGGCGGAAAATATTTTTTGGCACAAGATGCTAAACAACTGCAAGAAGCCTATCGCACGTTGAATGAACTGGAGCCCGTAGAATATGAAGCCGATGATAATATCCCGATTACTTTGCTATATGAATATCCATTGGGAATAGCAATTATATTATCGCTACTCATGGCATTGGTGCAAGTGCTTATTAAATTGATAAAAAATTCAAAGGATTAATCAGATGAAAGAAATTATAACTGACATACTATCCTTTAACACGGAACACTTTCACTTCTTGCGTCCTAATTGGTTGTGGTTTTTCATTCCGGCAGCAATAGTTTTGTTGTTAATACTAATCAATGTAAAACAGAAAAATCGGTGGAAGAAAATCATAGCCCCTGATTTGCGTCCGTATATGTTTACTAAGGAAAAGCATACTTCGGTCAGTTTTCCGGTCATCATGTTTGTGCTGCTAACCATGTTAGGCATAACAGCCCTTGCCGGCCCTACATGGAAGATGAAAGAAACAGCAGGTAAGCAAAATGAAGCTCAATTTGTGATTGCACTCGATGCATCGCTTTCCATGATGGCAGAAGATGTGCAACCCAATCGATTGGAGCGAGCTAAGTTTAAGATTAAAGATTTATTAGATGCTAATCCCGGGGCACGTGTAAGTTTGTATGCCTATTCCGGTTTCCCGTTTATGGTGGTGCCGGCTTGCGATGATTATAATCTGGTGAAATTGCATCTCGATGCCATTAAGCCGGGCACGATGCCGGTGCAGGGCAGTAACCTGAAGGCTATGATTCAAATGGCAGATTCGGCGTTGACTCCTATTAAGGCTCCAAGCACTTTATTTATTGTAACTGATGTGTTGACAACCGACGATGCTAAACAAATTGAGCAGTTTGCAGATAGTTCAATACACAAAGTGGAAGTATTGGCATTGGCATCTTTGGTGGGAGCTCAGGTGCCTACCAATGCGAAGAAGAAACCGGCAAAAGATGCCAATGGTAATTTGGTTATATCAAGATTGAACTCTCAAGTGTTACTCGATCTTTCCAAACATCCGAAAATTACGGTAAATACACCAACACTAGATAAGTCGGACATGCAATTGCTGGCAAAACGAATAAGCTCAAACCTATATTTCACCGACGATAAAGAAGTGAGCACAGAAGATTGGGAAGATATGGGCTATCTATTTGTTATGATCATCGCTTTGGCAATGCCTTTTTGGTTTCGTAAAGGATGGATGATTCCCTATTGCCTGTTGGGAATTACTTTTACGAGTTGCCAAACTCAAGAGTGGAAAGATCTTTGGCAAACAGCCGACTATCAAGCTCAACAACTGTATGATGCCGAAAATTATGATGATGCAGCCGATAAGTTTGAAGATAACATACATAAAGGAGCAGCTTTCTATAAGGCAGGTAACTTCGATGCGGCAGCTCAGGCATTCGAACAAGACTCATCGGCAAATTCATTATACAATCTCAGCTTGTGCTATGCACAGTTAGGAGAATACGATAAAGCATTGTCTGCCATTCAGCTTGCAACAAATAAAGACCCCGATAACTCTGATTTTAACCGGCTGTTGAAGCAAACAGAGATTACAAAATTGAAGGCTGATTCGGTTGAACGTGCCGGAGGAAATATTTTGCTTCTTCAAAAAGAAGAAAAGAAGAAAGAAAAGTTCCAAGCCATGAAAGCGCACAATGAAGATGAAGATTTAAGCTCAGATACTGAGGTAGATAAATTGCCTGAAGACGGAAAACGAATAACCGATGAGGTGCAATCGGAAAAACACCGAGCTAAAGAGCAAGAAGAAGTGCCCGACGATTTTAAGTTGGGAAAAGAACGACTCCCGGCTAATGTTATTATGCAAGGTATTTCTGAAGATCCGCAAGAGTTCCTGCGTCGTCGATTTAAATATCAGTATAAGAAATCTTATCCTCAAGGGAAAACTGCCGAAAAAGAATATTGGTAATCCTGCAAATTATGATAGAACATACTAAGAAATATTTATTGCTAATCATTTGCTTGCTGCCTTTCGCATCTGGCATGAATGCGCAGGCTCAATCATGCTTTGCACGCGTTAGTGTAAGTCCTCGGCAAGGAGTGGTTCGGCAACCATTTAAGATGACTATTTCAGTCTATACTTCAACGTGGTTCACAGCTCCGTTGCAATTCCAAAATTTACAAGTTGATAATGCATTCATATTGCCGTACACACGCACTACTCCAAGCACGAATTACATCAATCATGAAAAATATGCCACACTTACCTTTTATTATGTGATTTATCCCTTTGCCGAAGGTGAGTTTGTAATACCTTCATTAGCCATAACGGCAACAACACCTCCCGAAGGCGATTATAAGGGAGTTTCTGTGGAAATACACACAAAACAGCAAAAGATAAAAGTTCAGGCCGTGCCCAAGTTAGATGATACCGATGTTTGGAATGTGGCAAGCAATATGCAACTCGCCGAAAAATGGGATAAAGATTTGCATCGGGTAAAGGTGGGAGATGTAGTTAACAGAACAGTAAAACAATATGCAGCCGGCACTTTGCCAAACTTTATAAGTATAGTAGATTTCGAATCAATGGCCGGCGTAAGCATGTATTCAACGGAACCTCAGTTTAAAGAACGACGGACAGAAAATTCTATCAATGGAGAACTTACACAGCACACATCTTATTTATTTGAAAAAGAGGGAACGGTAATTATGCCGGAGCAAAAGGTGTATTGGTATAATCCGAATACCAAGAAAATATATAAACGAAGTCTGCCCGAGCAAACTATTCAAGTGCAAGCCAATCCGAATTTAGGCATGCTGACCAGCTTAAAAGATTCATTAGATACCTTGAATGCCAAACATAAGGCCGCCGATTCTCAGAAAAAAAAGCTGCCATGGAAACGAATAGTTTTGATTACTATACTATCGGGTTTAGTGCTATATTATATGGTGAAGAAGTTAATAAAATTGGCTCACTATGTAATGATACGCCGAAGAAAATACCTACATAGCGAAAAATATAAGAAGCGTTGTTTTTATGGCAGTTTAAGATTTCGAAATAGAAAGAAGAGCATCCATGCTCTTTATTGTTGGTTCGATGCCTATCGCATGGAAGAAAAACCGACAGGAGCAGATATATCATCATTATTACCATTGGAAAGTCGGAATGCTCTTGCAGAATTGTTGCAATCGGAAGAAAAAGATTTATCCAAACAAGAAGTGCAATTTTTGAGAAGAGTAGGGGAAAGCATTACGGTAGCAAATAGTGATATTAATGGAAAAAGAGAAAAAACGCTTAATCCGGTAAAGTAACTTATCTTCAATTAATTAGTTATATTTAGGCTGTTTTCATATAAAATGAAAGACCGAATTTTAAATAAAAGACGTTATATTTTATAATGGATAGCTGTAATTATTGCTAGCTGAACACTTCCTTTGGTGAGAATTGAATGAAATACGCATAATTTCGTTCAATCTCAACAATTAAATGATGCTCATAGGCTACTAGGTAGTCAAAACTCATTACATAATGATGGTTAATACCGGTTGAATAAATTTCATTTGTATCTATAGGTTTTTGAAACAAAAATAAACACTTATTTGCAGGTATCGTTATTTATTGCTCATGCTAATTTTAAAAGCATGAATTATGAAAGCAATTAAAAGAGAGTTTAGCGTATGGGCAATGCGAGTTGCCTTCGCGGTAAGTGTTGTAACTTTTGTATCTTGTGAGAAGGAAGATCTTAGTAGTGAGGTAAAAGTTAAGGCAGATGTTGAGACTATTTCCACAGTGATTGAAGGCTCAGATGTTACTTTGGAAGCAGCATTGTTAGCTCCTCAGCAGTTGAGTGATGACGAGATGGTCAAGGTGTTTAGTGAGAAGTTAAAAATGGACGGAGTATCGGTTGACGGTGGTTTTAACGAACGCTCGGCGAAGGTATCTCAATCCATGTCGGGAGAGTACAAGGCATTTAAACAAAATGTTTATACCCCTAAGGAATTTGCAACAAAAGGAGTCTATGTAATACATTTGCAAGCATTGAATGATGAGCTGTTACAGTCTGTAATTTTAACCAATAATGAAAAACAATCGTTAGTTAATGAGATAGCATTAATGACAAGTCTCGTTGATTGGATGGAGCAGAAGAACGAAGAGAATCAATGGGTGAAAAGAAAGAATAATGTTGCTAATGATGCTCAGAATGTTCAACCAGGAGACTCAAATAACCTAGGTTGGTGGGATTCATGGGGAAAATGTGCTGCGGGCATCGTGTGTGGCATTGGTTCCGGTGGACTTGGAGGGGCAGTTGTTGGTGGAGCAGGCTGTACTGTAGTGCTCCCAATAATTGGAACAGTTGCCTGTGGAGTTGTAGGAGGAGTAATTGGAGGTGTGTCTGGTGGTCTTTTAGGGGCTGTAGTAGGCTGTTGATTAATATTAAATCGTTTGAATACGAAGTTGTTAAGAATAATTGGAGTATCTATCTTGACATTGATGTTTGTTTTCTACAGTATCATTATATTGTACAGAACACTTATAAATGCTCCGGAATTGTATACCGTAATTGATAAATTCTGTGCGGTTCTAAGTGTGGTAGTATTTGGTTTTGGACTTGTTTCACTGACTAAGGTGCAGACAGCAGCCAATGCAGAGTCGGCACTTAAGTACAGGAAGCATAGTAGGCTAGCTTTTATATTAACGATGTTTTTGTTCACTCTATATCAGTTAGCAGATATTCTTCTGTGCGAAAATCCGGAAACATGGCAAGTAGCAGCATCTAGCATTGCTGCAACAGTATTTTGTTTGTTCTTTTTATTGTCGCTACGAGCGTTGTGGCTAGAAAGGCTAGAAGAAAAAAGACGGAAAAAGAAGTATATTTTGTAGCAATGATTACCCTATCTCTAATTGCAATTGCTATTGGAGAGCTAATTCACAATGCCGTGTTTTTCAATGGTGGGATAGGCTTGTTCTTTGCGGGAATAGGTGGGCTTATAGCAATGCGCGTAAAACGAAATATAAAATAATGCGATACTGTATAATGGTTTGCCAATTATAATAGTCAACAAATCTTTATGCATTAAAAGAAGCAGGGCAGAGTTCAACGTATGACTAGGTTTTGCACTCCGCACTTCAAAAAAAACTTTTCTCCTGCAACTCCTTTGCATAGAGCCATTAAGCCATATTCTTTTCGGAAGGTAATAAAAAAGATTCTGTTTTCACTTGCAGGATTTAGAAGTATGCTTACCTTTGCAAC
>JBKEDC010000027.1:0-32353 GCA_047975205.1 Mangrovibacterium sp.
CCATGATTAACAAACTCCAAGATCAGTTTATCATTAAGACTAATAGTGCTGAGCCTGTAAGTTTCGATTGGGATATGGAATCACTTAAAAAACTAACTGCAGAATACAATAAAGAATTTGGCAAATACGATAAATACCCTTCTGACTGGCAAGGAAAACGTGGAGAAGTGAACGAAAAAACACGCCATTTAGCCGCTGCTGGAGCATGGGGTCTATTTCCCGAAAGAGATGCCACATATATCAACTATAATGGAGGAAATCTATCAGGGGACGGAGTTTATAAAGCTACATACAGTATTCCCGAGTACAAATCAAATGGATTTTGGTCTCTTACGGTGTACGGTAAAGATGGTTATATGAAAAATGAAAATAATTACCTGAATGCGAGCAATGTAGAATTAAATCCTGACGGAACACTTACAGTGTATTTTGGAAGTAAAGAAAACACTCCGAAAGATGCAAAAAACAGACTGGATATAACTGATGGATGGAATTTCCTAATGCGAGTTTATTTACCTGAAGAATCAGTTTTAAATGGTTCTTATAAATTGCCTGAAGTAGAGCAAGTTAAATAGCATTTGCTAACAATGACTGTGAGTAATTGCTTGTTTTTACCCACTTTTGAGAATCCTTGTGGCTCTTCGATTTGATGTATATTTGCAAGATTAAGTACCAAACCACATAATTCTCATAGCTTTTTATCGTTGCTCAGAAATCCTTTCGGGTTTCCCGAGCAACGGTAAAAAGTAAACCCGGCAAATTAATGAACCCTCTTGTTGAACAATTAAAGAAATACGGAAATTTATCTGTTGGAATTGAAGCCGAACTAAACAGCAAAATCAAATTCCTGAAAAAGCGGAAAGGAGATTTCCTACTAAAACAAGGACAAATAGTTTCTAACTTGTTTGTCGTTGAGAAAGGACTTGTCCGCTCATTTTACAACACAAACGAACGCGAAGTAAACGTGTGGTTCGGATTTGAAAATATAGCTTTAGGTTCGGTTATGCCTTTATTTTTTAATCAACCATCCATCGAAAATATTCAGTTTTTAGAAGACTCAACATTGTATTACATTTCGAGTAACGACCTAAACGAACTTTACAAAACTTCGCAAGAAATGAATATGATTGGAAGAAAAATGGCGGAAGAATATTGCAAAGTTTTGGAAGAACGCTCCTTTTCATTGCAAACACTATCAGCTGAACAACGCTACAACGATTTGCTGAAAAACCAACCCGAAATCATACAACGAATTTCATTAGGACACATTGCTTCTTACTTGGGAATTTCGCAAGAAACGCTTAGCCGAATAAGAAAAAAATAACGATTTTGACTTTTGTCAAAAAACTCAGTGTAATTTAGTTGTTCCTTTGTATCAGTAAAAGAACGAACAATGAAATATTTATTTTTAGGTTTAGCAATCCTACTTGAAGTAGTGGGGTCTAACTTTATGAAAGCATCAGAAGGATTTTCAAAATTATTGCCAACAGTTATTACGATTGTGTCTTACACTACCTGCTTTTTTTTCTTTTCTCAGGCATTAAAATCAATTCCTTTAGGAATCGCTTATGCAATTTGGGGTGGTTTAGGAATTGTATTGACAGCCATAATTTCGGTTGTTATTTTTAAACAATCTTTAGATATTCCTGCAATCATCGGAATTGTTTTAATCGTTGCCGGAGTTCTTGTGATGAACTTTTTCTCGAAATCAACATCGCTTTAAGAAAATGCCTGCACACGACATGGGCATTTACTAATGAAAATTTTCATTCAATACAAAATAAGCAGAAGACCTAGAAGGATTTTAAACTTTGAGACGCCTAAAGATTTATTCTTTAAATTTGTCGCTTAATCTAAAACGGGCATTTAATTCTAGAGTCTACGATTCCATCTTTAATTGTATATTTGCGGTCGAAACAGTAACAGCTATGAAACCATATCTAGATTTACTTAACCATGTGTTAGGGCATGGAACAAAAAAAGAAGACAGAACCGGAACCGGAACCTATAGTGTTTTTGGCTATCAGATGCGTTTTGACTTACAAGAGGGTTTTCCTTTGGTAACAACTAAGAAACTACACCTGAAATCAATAATTCATGAATTGTTGTGGTTTTTGGCAGGTGATACCAATGTCAAATATTTAAATGATAATGGAGTTCGCATTTGGAATGAGTGGGCCGATGAGAACGGCGATCTAGGTCATGTGTATGGCTATCAATGGCGATCATGGCCTACTGCAAGTGGAGGGCATATTGACCAAATAACTCAATTGGTGGAACAATTAAAGAATAATCCGGATTCGCGTAGGCATTTAGTTTGTGCATGGAATGTTGCTGAGGTAAATGACATGGCTTTGCCTCCCTGCCATTGTTTATTTCAATTCTATGTTGCCAATAATAAACTTTCATGTCAGTTGTATCAACGAAGTGCAGATACTTTTTTGGGAGTTCCTTTCAATATCGCTTCTTATGCCTTACTTACTCAAATGTTAGCCCAAGTATGTGGCTTGGAAGTCGGTGATTTTGTGTGGACAGGTGGCGATGTGCATATTTATACTAATCATATAGAACAAGTGAAGTTGCAACTATCGAGAAAACCTTTGCCCTTGCCTCAAATGAAGATTAATCCGGAGGTGAAATCTATTTTCGATTTTAAATATGAAGATTTCGAATTAATCAATTACCAAACTCATCCGCATATTGCCGGAAAGGTTTCTGTTTAAGGGTTCACAATATGAGTTTTTCATAATAGCTAAATAGGAATGAACATGAAAAATATTTCTATGATAGTGGCTGTTGCCGAAGATAAAGGTATTGGCAAAGCAAATGATATGTTGATATACATATCTGATGATTTAAAGCGTTTTAAAGCAATAACATTGGGACACACCATTATAATGGGGAGAAAAACACTGTTGTCTTTACCTAAGTATCCTCTGCCCAATCGTCGGCATATTGTTATTACAAGCGATAAAAAAGCTCGATTTGAAGGTTGTGAAACAGTACACACCATCGAAGAAGCTTTATCTAAGGTTGAAGGAGAACCGGAAGTATTTGTAATTGGAGGGGGATCGATATACAACCAGATGTATGATTATGCAAGTAAATTATATCTGACACAAATACATAAGACATTTGAGGATGCAGAAATTTTCTTTGATGCCTATGATCTAAAGGATTGGAATATAGAGAAGCAATCGGCTCATCATGACAAAAAGAATAATCTGAATTACTCTTTCATTGATTTAAAAAGAAAATAGAGATTTATGCAAAAGCCTGCCTTATTCGGGAAAACATTGTCAGAATTACAAGCGATATGTTTGGAGTTGGGTTTACCCAAATTTACTGCCAAACAAATTTGCGATTGGCTTTATAAGAAAGAGATTAGCTCAATTGAGGAAATGACAAACCTTTCTAAGAAAGCTAGGATTTTATTAGAAGAGAAATACGAATATGGTTTGATAGAACCCATAAAAGTGCAAGAAAGCACTGATGGTACGAAGAAATATTTATTTCCCGCCACCGGCAGTAAATATATTGAGACAGCCATGATTCCCGATCGGGAGCGTAGAACAGTATGTGTGTCTTCGCAAGTGGGCTGCAAAATGAATTGTTTGTTTTGCATGACCGGTAAACAAGGGTTTCAATCTCAGCTCACAGCAGGCGAAATTCTAAACCAAATCCGTGGTATTGCGGAATACAATGATATTACCAATGTGGTGTATATGGGTATGGGTGAACCCTTCGATAATTTAGATGAAGTGCTCAAAAGTACCGAAATTTTAACTGCCGATTGGGGTATGGCTAAAAGTCCGCGAAGAATAACTGTCTCATCTATCGGCATGTTCGACAGCTTGTGCCGGTTCTTAGACGAATCAGAATGCCATTTGGCGATAAGCTTGCATAATCCGTTTCATCAGGAGCGCAAAGAACTTATGCCTATGGAAGTAAAACATAAGTTGAAAGATATGCTTGATGTTATTCGTAAACATGATCTTGGTGGGCAACGTAGGGTGTCTTTTGAATATATCGTATTTCCGGGTTTAAATGATTCCTCGGCTCATGTGCGCGAATTAGCCAAAATGTTATCCGGTATAAAGTGTAGAATGAATCTCATCCGTTTTCACAAAATACCCGGCACGTCTTTACGAAGTACCACTGATAGTTCGATAGAACGATTTAAAGAAAGTTTGGAAGCGAAAGGCATTATTACAACCATCAGGGCTTCCAGAGGGCAAGATATCTTTGCAGCTTGCGGCTTGCTTTCCACTAAAGAATTATTGAAAAAGTAAAAATACCATCTAACTCTAACCACTGGTTTTATAAACTTTCAACTTAGAATGTTGTTTTAGCTGCATATAAATTAAGAGCTATGGCAATAAATGATATTCACCAAATTCGGAAAAACTATATGCAAGGTAAGTTAATAGAGTCCGATTTAAATGAAAATCCTATTCAAACCTTTAGAAAGTGGCTGGAAGAGGCTATATCTTCCAACTGTATCGAACCGACAGCTATGACTTTATCCACAGTATCGGCAGAAGGGAAACCCTCGGGAAGAATATTGTTACTTAAAGATGTAACGACATCCGATGCTTTCGTATTCTTTACTAATTATGAAAGTAGGAAAGGAAATGAGCTACAGGTAAATTCTTATGCTTCGCTGACTTTCTTTTGGGCAGAATTAGAACGGCAGGTGAGAATAATAGGACGAGTGGAACAAACGACAGAGGAAATGAGTGATAAGTATTTCTATTCAAGACCCTCTGAAAGCCAATTAGCAGCTTGTATATCCCCTCAGAGTAGAATAATACCTAATAGAGAGTGGTTAGATGAACAATTCTCCAATTTTAGCGAACAGCACAATAATATTAATCGACCAAAGCATTGGGGAGGTTATCAATTATTCCCTGAAGAGATAGAGTTTTGGCAAGGAAGAGCTAATCGGCTGCATGACCGTATACAATATATTAAGCATGATGAGCTTTGGATTAAAAATCGCTTGGCTCCTTAAGTTAATTTGTTTCTGACTCCAAGATGTCTAGCAAATCATAAACGTAAAAAGGATGCTCATTTGAGCATCCTTTTTCTACTACAATAACTTTAAAAGCTTATTTTTTAGCACCTTTAGCATTCATGAATGAAGACATTACTTCATCAAGATTGAAAGAAGCCGGTTTTTGGCGAGGAGGATATTTAACAAATGTAGAAACCATTTGTCCTGCTATGCTTTGAGCAGCAGCACCAAGGAATTGAACCCTTTTCTCCATCCATTCGTAATAGCCATTAGCATTCTTTTGAGCTCTCTCAAAAGGATCCATTCTTAAGTCGAATACCAAAGGAACACGTAATTTCACGAAAGGATACATCCATACCCCATATTGTTTTGCTTGTTGTTCCATGAATACCAACTTCCAACGGTCGTAACGCATGGCCACTAGTTGTCCGTCATCATTCCAATAGAAAAATTCATGTCTTGGCCAATTTGATTCGCCATATTGATTTTTTTCTAATTTTTTCTCTCCGGTTAAGAATGGAAGAAGGTTATAGCCATCAAGATGAACGTTAAACGTTCTATTTACACCTTTATAACCATTAAGTAATTGCTCTTTAACATCGGGAACACCGGCAGCAGCCATAATAGTAGGTATCCAATCATTTCCGGCAACGATTTCGTTCACAATATTGTTTGCAGGAATTTTTCCCGGCCATTTAATGATACAAGGCACACGATAAGCACCTTCCCAGTTTGTGTTTTTTTCTGAGCGGAAAGGCGTAACACCGGCATCAGGCCAAGTGTTGAAGTGAGGACCATTATCGGTAGTGTAGATAATCAAAGTATTATCGTCAACACCTAAACTTTTAACATAGGCAAGCAATTGACCAATTTGATCATCATGTTGCATCATACCGTCGGCATAAGTATTAAGTCCGGATTTTCCTTCATACTCCTTAGGTACGTGAGTGAAATAGTGCATACGGGTTGAGTTGAACCAACAGAAGAATGGTTTCCCCTCATCTACACTGTTTTTCATGAAGTCTTTTGCCGCATCCAAGAATTCTTGGTCAACAGTTTCCATACGTTTTTTATTCAAGGGACCTGTATCTTCCACTTTGCCGTCGGCAGTGCTTTTAACCACCCCGCGAGGACCGAATTTTTTTCTAAACTCAGGACTCTTAGGATAATCTACATTTTCGGGAAGTTCTTCACTGTTTAAGTGATAAAGATTACCGTAGAACACGTCGAAACCGTGATTTGTTGGAAGAAACTCATCCTTGTCTCCTAAGTGATTTTTGCCGAATTGACCGGTAGCATAACCAAGCGGTTTCAATAACTCAGCCAATGTAGGATCTTCGGGTTGAATACCTAAGTCAGCACCCGGAATACCTACTTTAGTCATACCTGTGCGTACGGGCATTTGTCCTGTGATAAATGCGGCACGACCTGCAGTACAAGATTGTTCTGCATAATAATCAGTGAAGGTAGTACCTTCAGAAGCCAGCTTGTCGATGTTCGGTGTTCTATACCCCATCATGCCGTGATTATTGAAACTCAAGTTCCAATAGGCGATGTCATCACCGAAAATCACAAGAACGTTCGGTTTGTCGCTTTTATTGGCTGCAAATGAAGCAGAGCCGGCTAACAACATTACCGCTAAAAACATAAACTTTCTCATGTCATTAATTTTAAATGATTTTTTTAATAAAAATGCTAAACTGCCGCAAATCTATAGATTTCTTGCAATACTTCAGAATGATACATATACTATATTTATGCTTTTCTGTTTTTTTAACGAAAGTGCGTTTTGTTACTTAATATTTTATTGTCTTCTATGAGAAAGATTGAAGTTGGTATTAGGTATGCCTGAATGAATTTTAGGTAAGCAGGAGGTCTATCTTTGAGAATCTCTTTTCTTTACATAATGATATTAAGATATATATGATTTAGAATAATTTGATGTGTTTTATAGAAAAGTGAGAAAGGTGAGAAAAGAGTCTTGATTTGTTTGTATAACTGAATAAGATTGCAAAAAGCTATCCATACCTTTCCTAAAATCTATCAAGATGTAAGTTTGTATTTTCTGCACTGTTCATTCTACCTATGCATAAAATGTCATCTAACTACCTTTAATTATTGAGTAGAGATATGTAAATGTGTATCATTATATTAATTGCAATCTGATTAAAAACAGTAGCACTCCTTTCTTCTTAACTACGGATTGCTAACAATGAAAAACCGACTGTAATCCATAAAACAATATTGTTGCGTCTGTTATATGAATAATTTCTTTTATATTGATCTGAGAAATGTTATTTTCTTATGGAAGAGGGTGATAAACCTGTTTTCTTTTTGAATATTCTGCTGAAATAATGTTCGGAGCTAAATCCCATCTTATAGCTGATCTCTTTTATGGTAAGATTGCCGGTAATAAGCAATTCTCTTGCTTTTAACAGTTTCATGTCTAAAAAATATTGATGTGGGGAAATACCGGTGTAGCTTTTAAACATTCTGCGCAAATAAGAATAGGTAATGTTGTTGTCGCAAGCAATTTGTGCTAAATCTATTTCTCCGTAAATATGTTCACGCATGAACATCTTGGTGTATTCTATAACCTTAGCAATGGGCTTGTCGGTAAAATGTTTTTGTTTTTCCCACGAGGCTATATTGGCAAGCAGCTCAATAATGCAGCTTGAAGCTACGTGCTGACTTCCCGGATACTCTTTAGATGCAATGTCGAAGAGCTTAGTATAGGTTTGATATATTAATTCGTTGAACCCACAATTAATGACTGTTTGTCCTTGTAATACTTTATTTTTACACAAAAAATGATTGGCGAGCATGCCGTTAAATCCAACATAGTGTTCTACCCATCCTTTTTCATCCAAAGGTTTATAACGATGCCATTCATCGTCTCTAATAATAATGACAGAACCCGGAGTTACCTGAAAAATTCCATGCTTATTTTCAACTACACCTTCTCCTTCGGTAATAAATATAATCTGATAGCCGTTGATTGTCCTGCCGTTTTCCCATGTGAAATAATATCCGTTAGGATGCTCTCTCGAAGGATATTCTTGATGGGCTTTAGTTGTGCTTTTCCCGATAACTAAGATATGCATGCCCCAAGCTTTATCTTCAACGCTTGGGTTTAGATATTTAAAAAAATCTTTCATAGTGTCATTTTGTACAAATATAGTGACACTTTATGTATTTCTCAATGCATCAATGAGCAATATATTTGTTTCGTAAACTTACACTAAACATTAATTGAATATGAATTTAATATTGGCTATTTTACTGATTGCAGTTGGAAGTTTCTGTGCTGCTAGCTTTTATGTTCCACTTAATAAGATTAAAGATTGGAGCTGGGAAACTTTTTGGGCGATGCAAGGATTGGCAGCTTGGATTATAGCACCTTGGTTTGCGGTTTGTGCAACAACGCCAAACGGTGAGTTAGTAAATATTGTTAATTCGGTATCGTCTTCAACGGTATGGATGACCATCTTTTTCGGTGCTTTATGGGGAGTCGGAGGTTTAACATTCGGATTGAGTATCCGCTATCTTGGCGTTGCTTTGGGTCAAAGTATAGCTTTAGGATTTTGTGCTGCTTTTGGCACACTGCTTCCTCCAATCATTGCCGGACAGAATCTTTTTGCCACATCGGAAGGTATTATGATTGTGTTGGGCGTAATCATTTGCTTAATGGGTATTATTATCATTGGCTATGCCGGTTCGCTTAAAAATAAAGGGCTCACAGAGGAAGAACGGAAAGCAGCAGTAAAAGATTTTGCACTCAAAAAAGGTCTTGTTATAGCTGTGTTTGCAGGATTGATGAGTGCAGCCATGAATTTTGGCTACTCAGCAGGAGTGCCTATCGATCAAGCTTCTTTGGCTGCCGGTGTAAATCCGCTATATCAGAGTAACATTACATTAGCTTTTATATTAATAGGTGGTTTTGTGGTAAACATAGCCTATTGCCTGTATTTGGGTGTGAAAAATAATTCACTGACAGAATATAGATCGGTGGGAGTGTCTATGTTGATGAAGAATCTCGGTTTAGCATTTTTGGGCGGATTCCTATGGTTCTTGCAGTTCCATATCTTCGGTATGGGGAAAAGCATGTTAGAGCCTAATATAGCCGTATTTGCATGGAGTATTTTGATGGCACTGAACGTGGCTATTGCAAACATTTGGGGTATTGCTTTGAAAGAGTGGAAAGGCGTGTCGAAAAAAACAATGATAGTGCTGGTCACGGGTATCGTGATTTTAGTGATTTCCACTTTCGTGGTAGCAATTTAGCAAGCTGAAAGAAATGCAGGAACCAGTACGTAAGCAAATCAGCAGTATAACAAGAAAATAAACAATTTAAATATAATACGATGGGTAATAAAGAACAAATTACAAAAGCCTATGAATTGGCTAAAGCACAATATGCTGCATTGGGAGTTGATACCGACAAGGTAATTAACAAAATGGCTCAGTTGCAAATTTCGTTGCACAATTGGCAAACCGATGATGTAGTTGGTTTTGAGGTGAAAGATGCTGCCGGTTCAGGAGGTGGAATTCAGGCAACCGGAAACTATCCGGGACGTGCAACTAATATCGAGCAAATGCAAGCTGACTTAGAGAAAGTAATGTCTTTACTTCCCGGTAAGCAACGTGTAAACTTACATGCATTATATGGCGATTTCAAAGGGAAAAAAGTAGATAGGAATGAAATTGAAGTAGAGCATTTCCAAACTTGGATTGATTGGGCTAAAGAATTGGGTATTGGTATGGATTTCAATCCATCATGTTTTGCTCATGCTAAAGCTGATTCAGGTTTCACGCTATCATCAAAAGATGAAGAAACACGTAAGTTTTGGGTAGAACACGTAGCTCGTTCGCGTAAGATTGCAGCCGAAATAGGAAAGCAGTTAGGGTCTCCGTGTGTGAATAATATCTGGATTCCGGATGGTATGAAAGATACGCCGATAGATAGAAATGGTTACCGTGCCATTTTGCAAAAATCATTAGACGAGGTTCGTGCAGTGAAATATCCTACGGAGCATGTTAAAGATGCCGTAGAGTCGAAAGTATTCGGTATCGGTTTGGAAGCAATGACCGTAGGTTCACATGAATTCTATATGGGATATGCCATGAAAAATAATATCTTACTTTGCTTAGATAACGGGCATTATCACCCAACAGAATCTGTGGGAGATAAAATTTCATCATGCTTACTTTATGTTGATGAACTATTACTTCACGTTACCCGACCTATTCGTTGGGATTCTGACCACGTGGTAACCTTGAATGAAGATGTACAAATGATTGCTTCAGAAATCGTTCGTAACGATTATTTAGATAGAGTGAATGTTGGTTTAGATTTCTTCGATGCCTCAATCAATCGTATTGGTGCTTACATAACCGGTACTCGTGCAGCACAAAAAGCATTTATGATAGCAATGCTTGAGCCAACTGCCGAATTAGTAAAATATGAAGAAAATGCACAATACTTTGAGCGACTAGCTATGCTGGAAGAACTTAAAACAATGCCTTTTGCAGCTGTGTGGGATTATTATTGTATGCAAGAAGGCGTGCCTGTAGGAATTGATTATATTGCAGAAGTACGACAGTACGAAAAAGAAGTTTTAGTTAGCAGGTAGTTGTTCAATTTTAGGAAAAGATGCCCCCGATAATGCATTGTTAGGGGCTCTTTTCTGTTTCTAATCACTAAGCTTATGGAATCAGTTATTGCCATTTTTGACATTGGTAAAACAAATAAGAAAATCTTACTTTTTAATGAACAACTGAAAGTGGTTTATCAAAAAGAAGACAAGTTCAAGACGATTGTCGATGAAGATGGTTTTGAATGCGATGACATTGAAGAAATAGTTCAATGGATTAAATTACAATTAGAGCAGTTTATAAGAGAAGCAAAATATGATATAAAAGCGGTGAACTTTTCTACCTATGGAGCTACTCTGATGCATCTGGATGATAAAGGAAACTGCTTGACCCCATTGTATAACTATTTAAAACCAGTATCGGCAACTTATGCTGAAAGTTTGTTCTCCAATTACGGAGGCATAAACGAGTTTTGCAGAAAAACGGCTAGTCCGAATAATGGTGTATTGCTTAATTCGGGAATCCAATTACTATGGTTGAAAGCAGAACGTCCGAATATATATAAGCAGATTGCAATAACGCTGCACTTTCCTCAATGCCTGACTTATGCCTTAACGGGTGAAATAGCATCGGAACCAACATCAATAGGTTGTCATACCTTCATGTGGGATTTTGATAACATGGATTATCATCGATGGTTGAAAGATGCAGGCATAAAGCTTCCGAATCCGGTTAATAATGATAAGATCTATTCGGTGGAGCTGGCAGGTAAACAGCTAGAAATAGGAATCGGGATTCATGACAGCTCGGCATCTTTAGTCCCTTATCTAAAAGGAAGCGACGAACCTTTTATTTTGGTTTCAACAGGCACATGGTGTATAACGATGAATCCATTCAACAGTGAACCGTTAACTGCTGCTCAGTTGAGAAATGATTGTTTGTGTTTTCTCACTCCCGAAAGAAATCAGGTTAAATCGTCTCGATTATTCTTAGGGCATTTTCACGAAGTGTGGGCAACGAAGATTGCCGAGCATTTCCAACTTCCGGTAAACAATTATATCAATTTATCATGGTCAGAAGAAACATTGGCACAAACAAAAGCGAAGTTTACCTCGCCAATATTTTTTACATCGGGCAAAGAAAGCTTTGAATTAGGTTTGCAACAAGTCGATTTAACGCAGTTTTCCACTTACGAAGAAGCTTATCAGCAACTATTGCTTGAGTTATCAAATATGGCAATTGAAGCTATTGAGTTGGTAATTCCCAAAGAAGATATTACAAAGAAAATATACGTGTCGGGAGGAATGGCACAAAGTAGATTATTAATTTATTTATTCCAAAAACACTTTACAGGTAAAGAAATAATAACCTCAGAGGTTGACAATGCCAGTGCGCTGGGTGCTGCATTGGTAATTGCGGAAAAGGAAGGATTTAAACCGGAGATTAAACTCTCTAAAAAATAAAACACTATGGCTACAAAAATTTATTTACCGCCAATTAGCTTAATAGGGGCAAACGCTTTGGCAGATCTTAAAGATGAAATGACAGGAGGGAAATACAATAATGCACTATTGATTACCGATCCTTTTTTAAATGAATGCGGCATGGCTAAGCAATTAGGCGATGTACTTACAGCAGCCGGAGTAAAATATACCATATTCGATGCCGTGCAGCAAAATCCGACGGTTTCAAACGTGAATGCCGGATTAAAAGTGTATCAAGATAAGCAATGCGACTGCGTGGTAACTTTGGGTGGAGGTTCTCCTCAAGATTGTGGTAAAGCAGTAGCCATTTTGGCAACCAACGGAGGAAGCATCATAGATTATGAAGGAATAGGTAAAACAACAAAAAAATCAGCTCCACTCATTGCTGTAAATACAACGGCAGGAACAGCATCGGAAATTACGATTAACTATGTAATTACCGATGAGGAACGCAAAGTGAAAATGGTAATGGTTGATAAAAACTGTTTAGTTGATATTGCTGTAAATGATCCGATGTTGATGGTGAACATGCCTAAGGGATTAACAGCTGCTACCGGGATGGATGCACTGACGCATGCCGTTGAAGCCTATGTGAGTGCCGGAGCATTCGACTGGTCAGATACTTTGGCATTAAAGTCAATTAAATTGATTGCCGAAAGTCTTCGCGATGCCGTAAACGACGGTAAAAATATAGCAGCTCGCTCTAAAATGGCTTGGGGGCAGTTTATTGCCGGTCAAGCATTTTCTAATTGCGGTTTGGGCTATGTGCACTCCATGGCTCATCAATTAGGTGCATTTTATAATCTTCCTCATGGTGTGTGCAATGCAATATTATTACCGGTAGTGGAAGAATTTAATGCTCCGAATTGTGGCGATAAGTTTCGAGATATTGCTGAAGCTATGGGAGTTGATACTTCGGGCATGTCAACTAAAGAAGCCAATGAAGCAGCTATTGCAGCCATTCGAAAGTTATCGGTAGACGTTGGCATTCCGGCAGGTTTAGAAGAACTGGGAGCTAAAAAAGAAGATTTTCCGATTATGGCTAAAATGGCATTGATTGATGCTTGTGCCGGTGCAAATCCTTGTGCGGTGAGCTTCGAGCAAACAATAGCACTATACGAAGCTGCCATGTAACAAAAACGCAATGCTTATAGACTGAATAGAATAAAGTCCTAAGCATGTAGCTTAAAATTTAAAATAAAAAAAATGACATCAATATTAGATAACAGACCGGCGTTGGCAAAACAAGTCAATGAGGTGGCAGAAGTAGCAGGATACCTTTGGCAAAAAGGATGGGCAGAACGTAACGGAGGTAATATTACGATTAACATTATAGATTGTGTAGATGATGAAATTAAAGCCATGCCTGCCATTTCCGAAGTATATAAATTAGATGCAACCTTCAAACACCTGAAAGGTGCTTATTTCTACTGCAAGGGAACCAATAAACGCATGCGAGATTTAGCAAGATATCCGATGGAGAATGGCGCAGTCATTCGAATTTTAGATGATTGTGCAAGCTATGAAATTATTGCCGACAACCCGGTAAAACCAACATCAGAGCTTTCTTCACATTTAGCTATG
This sequence comes from Mangrovibacterium sp., assembly GCA_047975205.1. GTDB lineage: Bacteria > Bacteroidota > Bacteroidia > Bacteroidales > Prolixibacteraceae > JBKEDC01. Next base: position 13,681 of record JBKEDC010000027.1, read on the forward strand.
CACAACCTAAATGTAAAAAGAGGAAATGGTTATAAAGCAGCGTTGCACACGCATCCAATCGATTTGATTGCCATGACACACAACCCTGAATTTATGAAAAAGGATAAGTTAACCTATCTGTTGTGGAGCATGATTCCCGAAACGCGTGCATTCTGTCCTAAAGGGTTAGGAATTATTCCTTACCAAATACCAAGCACTGTAGATTTAGCTGAAGCAACCATCAAAGAATTGGAAGATTACGATGTAGTAATGTGGGAAAAACACGGTGTTTGTGCTGTGTCAACCGATATTATGGAGGCTTTTGATATGGTAGATACGCTATCAAAATCAGCCCAAATATACCTAACCGCAAAGTCAATGGGTTTCGAGCCTGAGGGAATGACCTTAAAAGATATGGAAGATTTGAAGGTGGCATTTAACCTACCTAAATAAAAAATATATATTTTTGGTAGCATAAATAAACCTTCAATAAAATTTCAGCCTATGAAAATGACATGGCGTTGGTATGGTGAGAATAATGATTCTATTACGCTCGACCATATCCGACAAATTCCGGGAGTAGAAGGCATCGTTTGGTCGCTTCATGATAAAGTGGCAGGCGAGACTTGGGAAACGGAACGTATTCAAAAGGAAGTCGATTTAATTCGTTCAAAAGGTTTCAATGCCGATGTAGTAGAAAGTGTGAATGTGCACGATGATATTAAAATCGGATTGCCAACACGCGATAAATACATTGATATTTACATCGACACCATTGAAAAACTGGCGAAAGCAGGTGTGAAAGTCATTTGCTATAACTTTATGCCGATATTCGATTGGACGCGTACCGATTTGTATAAAGCACACCCCGACGGATCGAATGCGCTATTCTATGAAAAAGCAAAAATTCAAGACGACCCCCAAGCAATGGTTGATAATATCTTGAAAGGTGCAGGAAATAAAACCATGCCGGGTTGGGAACCCGAACGCTTGGCTAAGCTTGATGAATTGTTTAAAGCCTATGCCGATGTAACGCCGGAGAAGTTATTCGATAACCTCGTTTATTTTTTGGAACGAATACAAAAAGTGTGCACAGAGCTTGATGTTATGATGGCTATTCATCCTGATGATCCGCCTTGGCCTATCTTCGGATTGCCGCGTATTGTGAATAGCAGAGATAATATTCGTAAACTGCTGGATGCAGTGCCGAGTAAACATAACGGATTGACACTATGCACCGGTTCACTAGGACCAAACCTATTGAATAATATTCCGAGTATGGTGCGCGAATTTCACGACAAAATTTATTTTGCGCACGTTCGAAATGTGAAAGTGTTCGATAATGGCGATTTTATAGAAACATCTCATCGAGGTTGCGATGGTAGCGTTGATGTTTATGAGGTGTTGAAAGCCTATCATGATAATGACTTCAAAGGCTATTTACGTCCCGACCACGGGCGTCACCTCTGGGGAGAAGAAAGTGATTGTCGACCGGGCTATGGCTTATATGACCGAGCACTTGGTGTGATGTATATGCTGGGCGTTTGGGATTCGCTGAACAAGCGTAAAGAAGGTAAATGAAAAAAAACGGACTTTTCCTCTGATTGACAGGGAAAGTCCGCTTTTTTGATGGCAAGACAAACCCGATATTTTGAATTCCTATAAATCAATATAACACGTATGAAATTAAATACACATACATTATTAAACCATTCAGAAGACTTAAAAACAGCAGGATTCGAGCTGCCCATATTTAACTTGCAGCAAATAAAAGAAAGCACAAAAAGCAACCCGAAGTGGATACACTTTGGAGCCGGAAATATTTTCAGAGCCTATATAGCTAACTGTTGTCAAACTATTTTAAATAAAAACGCATACGATTGTGGCATATTAGCCGTTGAAACCTTCGATAATGAAGTGATTACCAAAGCTTATCGACCTTTCGATAATTTAACAGCTTTAGTGAAAACAAAAGCTAGCGGTGAATTTGTAAAAACCATTGTGGCAAGTATTGCAGAAACTGTGGTTTATACTGATGAAAAACAACGGATAGAAGAAGCATTCCTAAATTCAAACCTACAATTAGTAAGCTTTACCGTGACCGAAAAGGGATATTCCCTGCATACCGGATTCGGTAAATTCTTTCCTTTCGTCGAAGCTGATATTGATAATGGTCCAAATGGAAATTTAGCTCACTTGGTGAGTATCATAACAGCTCTGCTTTACAAACGGTTTACGCAAGGAGCTGCACCCCTTGCTATGGTAAGTATGGACAATTGCTCGCATAACGGCGACATATTGAAGTCGGCCGTATGTACTATAGCCGAAGCTTGGAAAGGAAAAGGTTTTGTAGATGAAAGATTTTTAAACTATTTAAATGATGACCACAAAGTATCCTTCCCGTTGAGCATGATTGATAAAATTACGCCGCGTCCGAGCGAAAGCATCAAACAGCATTTAGCGGAAAGCGGTTTGGAAAACATGGATATTATCGTGACGAATAAGAATACCTACACCGCAGGTTTTGTAAATGCCGAATTTTGCGAATATTTAGTCATTGAAGATAAGTTCCCTAATGGTCGTCCGGAATTAGAGCAAGCAGGTGTTATTTTTACCGATAGAGAAACCGTGAATAAGGTGGAAACCATGAAGGTAACTACTTGTTTAAACCCGCTACACACCGCATTAGCCGTTTCGGGAGTGCTATTGGGCTATCAAACCATTTGGGAAGAAATGAAAGATGCCGATTTGGTAAATTTGGTAGAAAAAATCGGTTATGAAGAAGGCTTGAAAGTAGTGATCGACCCTAAAATATTGAGTCCGAAAACTTTTATCGATGAAGTTCTTCAAGAGCGATTCCCTAATGCGACGATTCCCGATGCACCTCAGCGCATAGCTACCGACACTTCGCAAAAAGTAGGTATCCGCTTTGGCGAAACCATAAAAAAATACATGGCCGATGATACCCTGTCAGTAGATGAGCTGGAAGGGATACCGATGGCTTTAGCTTTATGGTGTCGATACCTTGTTGGAATTGACGATAAAGGCAATGAGATGCAGCTAAGTTCCGATCCGATGCTTGATGAACTTCGAGAATCACTCAAAGAAGCAAAAATCGGGCATTCCGTATCTATTGCTCCTATTTTGGGAAATGCTAAAATATTTAATTTTAATATCATGGAAACATCAGTAGCAACAAAAGCACAACGCTATTTTGATTTCATGCTGGCCGAAACAGGAAACGCTAGAAAAGCACTCCAAAGTTTATCTGAATGATATTTAATGTCTTTTAAACAAAAGGAAGTGGTTTGATTTATCTTATCTTATTTTATCGATCGCTGAGCACTTCGGCTCAGTGGTCGATAATACCGAAGTGTTCCGTGACCGGGTAGTTAAAATGCTTGGCGATCCATGATATCGAAGTGCAACATGCTTCGACTCCGCTTGGCGACCGCAATGCTAAAATGTTCCGTGAACGATAAGCCCAAATAAACACAACAAAGCAAATACCCTCGTGAAAACACGAGAAGACGAGCAACGTTAGATGACGTTTAGTGAAAAAATGGCAAACCCCTTTCCGGATTGAGCCTGCAATTTGCAAGCTTGTGAAATCAAAATCTCACTTTTCGGATACCCTCCTCAGTAGGTAGCTTCGCTGTATTTAGTTCGGCTTATCGGTCGCTCAGCACTTCGGCTTCGTAGTCATTGAGCACTTCAGCTTCGCTCAGCGACTAACAGCAATGTTTAGTTCCTTCGTTTTTCGTTTTTTATCACAATGTAATTATATTTACATGTGTGAAAACCAATTGTTTATATTGTTTTCTGATGCTTTTCTTGCTTCGTAATTGAAATAAAAACACCTAGGGCTTCCGATTCTCGATGAGAAATAACGCACAACATATTCTTTGCATCATTTCTCTAGGTAAGATGAATATAAAAACTGTTTTTGCAGCTCATGTTTTCTCCTTTAAAGCTTGCCTATCTATAAATAAGCTTCACTTCTTATGAAAGAATAGCTTCAAAAATATTCTTCAATTAAATTCAAAAACAGAATCCTTACAATTGATCTTTTTATAATTCAAATTGATTTGAATTGTTCTGCTATGTATTCAATTTATAATCCTTAATTATAAAAATGGATCGTATTTGTCGGTGTTAGGTTTCATCGACATTACCTTAGCCGACATGTAGCTAGAATTAATTTAACAGGCTTGCAAGCATAAAAAATGAGAGGTTGAATTGATAATTGTTTCAAAATTTATAGTTTCGCCGAAAGTTTGAATAACTAAATATTATTAAGCACAAATAACTGTAATCGTATCAAATGGTCTTGTTGAAAAAACCGAGTACAAAGGTGGTCATTCTCGATTATCTTTTAATAACCCTTGGCATGTCACTTTATGTACTTGGGTGGACTATTTTCCTTATTCCTGCCAAAATAACAGGTGGCGGAATTAGTGGGGTGGCAGCATTAATTTACTACTCAACAGGAACCCCCATTTGGATTTCATATTTGGTCATTAATGCTTTTCTACTGCTATTGGCATTGAAAGTATTGGGAGCAAGTTTTGGCATAAAAACAATTTGGTGTTTGGCAGTAGCAACCTTTTTATTTAGCGTTACCGGCAGTCTGCACCTTAAACCGATTGTAGAAGAAAATTTCTTGGCAGCCGTTATCGGAGCTATGATGGGTGGAGTTGGTATCGGCTTAGTTTTTACGCGGGGTGGGAGCACCGGGGGTACAGATATCATAGCAATGATTGTGAATAAGTATCGGAATGTCAGCCCGGGACGAGTAATCATGTATTGTGATGTTATTATCATTGGCTCCAGTTATTTTGTTTCATATGACCCCGGCAAACTAGTGTACGGATTCGTTACGATGTGGGTTGTTTCTTACACGATTGATTCGGTGTTGAGTGGTAGCAATGCTTCGGCACAAATATTCATTTTCTCCAGAAACTTTAAAGAAATAGCCGATTACATCAATCGCGATACCCATCGAGGGTGCACGATACTAGAAGGAACAGGTTGGTATTCTAAGGAGAACGTGAAAATAATTATGACTGTCATTCGAAAACGGGAATCCAGTACGGTATTTCGCATCATAAAAGAAATTGACCCGAATGCATTTATATCCATGGGAAGTGTGATGGGTGTATATGGCGAAGGATTTGATAATATAAAAATCTAGCATGAAAAATATCAAAGTAGTTATAGCCGGACTGTTGGCGGCATTGGTTATCGGAAGTTTTATCTATTTATATAGTAATCATCGGAAGAAAGAGCGGGTTGAACTTGTAACGGAAACTTTACCCGTTGAAGAATTGCATCCGGAACCGCCAATGATTTTCGGATTACCTGCCGATTCTTTTTTGGTAGAACAACACGAAGTGAAAAGAAATCAGAACCTCTCTGATATATTGGGGGCTGAAGGTGTGTCATATCCTACTTTGCTGCAATTGCTAGACAATTCCAAGGATATTTTTGATGTTCGCAGAATGAGGGTAGGCAATAACTATTATTTTTTGCGCTCACAATGCGACACCACCGCTCATGCACGTTATTTCGTATATGAACAAGATGCAATTAACTATATCGTTTTTCAACTGAATGATTCTTTGTTAACCTATCAAGGGGCTAAAGAGGTTCGATCGGTTATGAAAACGACATCAGGAGTCATAACAAGCTCGCTTTGGAACTCACTCCTCGATAATGGAGCATCGCCGGCATTGGCAGTAGAATTAGCCGATGTATATGCTTGGACTATCGACTTTTTCGGTATTCAGCGAGGAGATAGTTACAAGGTTATTTACGAAGAAAACTATGTCGATTCTATTGCGGTGGGCATTCGCTCTATCCATGCATCTTTATTTGATCATATGAGTACAGAATATTATGCATTTCAATTTGAACAAGATAGCACATTCAGCTATTACAATGAAAAAGGAGAGAGCCTGAAAAAAGCCTTTTTGAAAGCCCCGCTACATTACAAGCGAGTGAGCTCCGGCTTTACTAACAGTCGTTTGCATCCGATATTTAAGATTCGTCGTCCGCATCACGGTGTAGATTATGCTGCACCGATAGGAACACCGGTAATGTCTATCGGAGATGGGAAGGTTGTTAAAAAATCATATCAAAAAGGAGGTGCAGGCTACTATCTTAAGGTTAAGCATAATTCCGTATATACCACTACTTATATGCATCTCAGCAAATATGCCAAAGGAATTAGCGTGGGCACTCGTGTTAAACAAGGACAAGTTATAGCCTATGTTGGGGCAACCGGAGCAGCAACCGGGCCTCACCTAGATTTCCGAGTGCAGAAGAACGGAACGTATATAAATCCGTTGAAAATGGAATCGCCGCCTGTCGATCCCGTATCAGAAGCCAATATGCCGGCTTATGCAGCACTCAAAGATTCACTCATGCAACAACTAAGAGAGATTAAGATTTCAACAGGAGAAACGCAAACGTTAGAATAGATTAAAACTATTTAACATTATTGTACTTAAACGATATTGAAAGCAATTAGTCTGAGTAAGAAATGGATTGGAACAGCAAACTCTATTGAAGTTTGTTGTTCTTTTTTTGAGTGAAACAAGTAGAAAAAGAAAATAAAATGTTGAGGAAAATTTTAGTATTTGTTACGTTGTTTCTTGGATGGGGTGTCTCGCATTATAGCTATGCCGATGGTAATTCGGCGAACGGTGCTGCACCTAAATCAAAGGCAACAATTAAAGGTATCGTTTACGAACGAGATACAAATTCACTTATGCCTTATGTGAATGTAGCGGTATATAATAGCTCTAATAACGCTTTGGTTAATGGAAATATTACCGATGAAAAAGGTGTGTTTAGCATAGATAACATACCTGATGGTAATTATTATGTGAAAGTAAACTTCATAGGATTTCAAGAGTTTAAAGTAAATAATATTCAGGTTGATGCCAATAAAAAGCTTATCGACCTCGGTAAACTTACCTTGGCAGCAGAGAATACAGAGCTTGAAGGGGTAGAGGTAGTTGCCGATAAACAACGTGTGCAGTATAAAGTAGATAAAAAAGTGGTCAATGTATCGCAAGATATTAATGCCACCGGAGGTACTGCTGTTGATGTACTGCAAAATACGCCATCAGTACAAGTAGATATTGAAGGAAATGTTACTGTGCGTGGATCTAGCAACTTTACGGTTTTAATTGATGGTCGGCCAACAGCACTTGACGCCAATGATGCTTTACAGCAGATTCCGGCTTCAGCATTAGAGAATATCGAAATTATTACCAATCCATCGGCAAAATATGATCCGGATGGTACCGGAGGTATTCTTAACCTTATCAGTAAAAAAGATGCATTGAATGGCTTCGATGGTATTTTCAATGTAATGGGTTCAACAAACGATAGTAGAAGAGCTGACTTTACGATAAATCATCGTAATTCTAAACGACTACTTACTTTCGGTGTAGATTATAACCGCCGAAACTTTCAAGGAGATCATGATATCTACCGAGAAACATATAGCAACGATTCTACAGCAATACAAGACACTCGTGGAGAAATGGGACATGCAAGAGGAGGATACTCTGTTAAGTTTGGAACAGACTTGTATTTGTCAGATCAAACCACTTTAGGGTTTAATGCCAAGGTGGGTAAATTCAATATGGATCAAGATGGAGGAGGTGATAATTATTACGGCTTCAAAGACCAATATGGAAACCTATACAACGAATATAATACTTTGGAAGATGAAGATGGAGATCGAAACAGCACTTATGCAACGTTCACATCGAGCCTGACACATAACTTCAATAAAGAAAAAACGCATAAAATTGATGCAAGCCTATTTTATCGCTATCGAGGAGGCGATGATGCAGATACGCAAACAGAGCGTTACTACGATGAAGACGGAAGCTTATCTGATGACTATGCATTAAACATGAACTCGGTTGAGTCGGAAACCACGCAAGATATTCGAGTTAAGGTTGATTATACGCGCCCGATGGGAGCAAATGGAAAGTTAGAAGCGGGCTATCAAGGGCGTATTCGTTTGGAAGATGAGAATTATGCTTATACCGGTTACAATGGGGATGAGCCCTTAGACCTTTCCAATTATATGGATTTCAATCGTCAGATTCATGCCTTATATACTACCTATTCGAATAGCTGGGGGAAATTATCATATATGGCAGGTTTACGGGCAGAATACACTAATCGAGTTATTACCGATGTCGACGCTAATGAATCGATAATTAATCGATTAGACTGGTTTCCTTCGGCTCATTTGTCATATGATATTGGTGAAAATACACAAATTACGGGTAGTTACAGCAAACGTATAGATAGGCCAAAAGGTTGGGACTTGAATCCGTTTGAGGCATACACAAACCAAACAACGATTAGAAAAGGTAATCCCGATTTAGCTCCGCAATATACAAACTCAACAGAGTTTGGCTTCATGCAACGATTCGGAACTTCATTTCTTTCTATTGAAGCATTCTATCGAAGTACTAACGATGTAATTAGTCATATTAGCTCTGTTCGCGAGGATGGTGTTATGGTGCAACAAGTGGTGAATACAGGTGATGATAAGTCGTTGGGTGGAGAGATAATGGCTAATGTAGATGTTTTGAAGTGGTTAACTTTGAATGGAAGTGTGTCGGTTTATCAATATATGTTGAGCACAGAAGTAAATGGGGTGTATGAAGATAAAACGAGTACTAACCTGGATGGGCAATTGAATGCAACCTTCAAATTCAGTAAAACAAGCCGCATGCAACTTACAGGCTCGTACCGCGGACCATCAGTATCGGCACAAGGAGACAGAGAAGGTACATTCTTCACCAATTTATCGTATAAGCAAGACTTCTTTAAGAATAAGTTCTCAGCGGCATTGAGTATCCAAGATATTTTCGGTACCGGAGGATGGAAAGGAACAAGCAGCGGTGATGGATTCTATCAAACATTCGATTTTTCACCGCAACCCAGAGTTGTGCAGCTCACATTGAGCTATAAATTGAATAACTATAAAGAGAAAAAAGGACATCCCGGGGAAGATGAAATGGATTACGGAAGTAGTCAAGGAGGTCTTTAAATAAAACTAGACAATAAATTATGGAAAATCCCCTTTTGGCAGAGATGCTAAAAGGGGATTTTTGTATATAAGTGTTAAAATATAAACTTGAAATGATTATGTTTGTGCATGATGTGTTTATTTCGAGACAATCCGATAATTAAACTATTACTATTCTGGGTAATGGGGATTGTTTGTGCCCGAAAATTCACTGAATTTATTCAATTGGTATTTTTTACCGTATTGCTACTGAGTATGTTGAGCCTTGTTGCTCGAAGAATGAGAAGCTTTGATTTTAATATCAAGAATTTGCTCTCAACGTGGAGTATTGCAGCTTTTTTTATGCTTATATCAGCCTTAAATTATCAATGGCAATCTCCGAAAATGCAGCCTTTGGAGTTGGCAAAAGAACAAGCTGTGATTATACAGCAAGTAGAACCACTAGTGGAGAAAACAAAAACTTGGCAGGGGCTGTTCAAAGTGCTGAAATCGGAAAATGACAGCTTATTGGGTGCATTTGTTCAAGCTTATGTTCCTAAGCAAAATAATGACTCTATTTTTCGAGTGGGTAAAAGCTTTTATACGGTGGCAAAACTTCGTCGGATTAAAAATAAAGGTAATCCGTATGAGTTTGATTATGCCGGATATATGCAAAACAAGGGGATTTATTACAGTTGCTATTTACTTCCCGAGAAATTGCAAGAAATAGCATCATTACCATTGAATATGGTGCAACAAAGCGAGCTATTGAGGCAAAGGATGTTGCATATTTATCAATCGAAGCTGAGCGAAGAAACTTACCCTTTAGTTGCGGCTTTGGTGTTGGGCTATCGTGAGAATTTAGATGCAGAACAGAAAAGTTATTTTCAAGGAGCCGGCATATCGCATATATTGGCGGTGAGCGGATTGCATGTGGGGATTGTTTGTGCGATACTCGCTTTCTTATTAAAACCGATAAAAACCTATCGATCGGGAAAGTGGATATATGTTGTCTTGCTGTTGCTCGGAATATGGAGCTATGCCGTGTTGACCGGTTTGTCGCCTTCGGTTCGGCGGTCGGCCTTTATGTTTTCTATTTTCATGTTAGCCTATTTGCTTAACCGACCAAATGCCATTCATAGTTCTATTGCACTTTCGGCTCTTGTATTATTGATTATAAGCCCAAACCTTTTGTTTGATGTGAGTTTTCAACTTTCTTATGCGGCTGTAATTGCCATTGTAGCCATTCAACCTAAATTAGATGAGTTATTAGAGCCTAAAAGTAAGTTAGGGAAATGGGGATGGGGAATCATTACCGTTTCTTTGGCAGCTCAATTGGGAACTTTACCATTCACACTGTATTACTTTCATCAGTTTCCTATTTACTTTTTACCGGCTAACTTATTGGCGATACCCGTTGCAACTTTTATATTATGCATAGGTTTAATCGGTTTGTTTTTATCTTCATTCGGCGTGCTGTCTGCCGGTTTGTTTGCTATACTTCAATTGTTGGCACATTGCTTTGTTCAAACCTCTCAATGGTTGAGTAATTTGCCTTATGCCATGATAAACGATATCGTTATTTCAGATGTAGCACTTGCTTTGCTGCTATGTTTATCGGTAGCTGTTATGCTTTGGATTTATTATCGAAGATTGATGCACTTCAACATAGCATTGACTTTGTTGCTGCTTGCTGTTGTCGATAACACGTATGATAAACTTACCTCTCAAGAAGATGTTCACATATTGCACTATAAGCATGGGCATGAGTTCATGCAGCTGGCAAAAGGAAGTGAGCATTACATTGTGTATAACGATTCAGTTGTGCCCCCTGTCCACTTATATCGTCGGGCAATAACTGCTTTACGCTTGCAAAATCCTATGCTGATTAATTTGGCTGAACAACAACATTTCAGTAACCGTCATCTTTTAATACAAGACGAAATAATTCAGTTTCAAGATACTGTATTTGTATTTTCTGAATAGCTATGTTGTTTTTCGCAGAAATGCAATTTTATTGATATTAATTTACATAATGAAATGGAATAAGCGTGATGTTTTAAAAATTTAAACAGTAAATTCGTATTGTTTTCTCACTGTTTTATCAACGGATAATGCAAGTAAATTATAATTTTTCATGCCATATTTTCTGAGAATTAGGTATAATTATGCTTTCTCATCTTATTCATTGTTCCTAATGGGGTGAAAAAATAGTTTTTACGTCTTTTCATTATCGAGAAAAACAGGAGTTTGATATATTTTATGTGATGTGCATCTTTAAAAAACAATAGTTTTATTGTAAAAGGTTGATAAATAAAGAATTGAATGTTAATTCATAAATATATCGTAAGATTTTTTTCTTTGAATCTACTACATATAGTTTCTTAAAATATTTGACGATAATAATTAATTTATTAAAATAATAAAATAAGTATCTTAAATGCAGAAAATTAATAGAAAATCAACAAAATAGTTTGGTCTTACTGTTAAAATTTATATATTTTTGCCCTGTTGTTTTAAATAAAATAAGATAAACAAAACAAGAAAATGAAAAAACAAAGTTTCAGCAAACACTTTAGCTTACTAGTGCTTGTCCTCTTTATTTCGACTTCGTCGTGGGCGCAATCACTGGTAACGGGCACCGTAATGGATGCAACTACCAATGAAACATTAGTAGGCAGTACGGTTTATTTGGAAGCTAATTCGAAAGTCGGTATCATTACGGATATCAACGGAAAATTTGAGCTGAAAGTTCCTGAAGGTCAGCAAAAGATTGTATTTTCTTTCGTTGGCTATGAAACAATCACCAAAGTTGTCAACGTAAAAGGGAAAACAAGTTTGGGTACGATTAAAATGCAACCTTCATCTTTAGGCTTAAGTGAAGTAGCTGTGATTGCCTCTTATGCAACCGATCGTAAGACGCCGGTGGCAATTTCTAACATTCCTGCCAACGTTATTGTGGAGAAGTTGGGTAACCAAGAGTTTCCTGAAATTTTGAAATCAACGCCATCAGTTTATGCCACTAAAGGTAGTGGTGGTTTTGGAGATTCTCGCATTAACATTCGAGGGTTCAACACAAGTAATATCGGAGTGCTTATTAATGGTGTTCCGGTGAATGATATGACTAACGGTAAGGTTTATTTCTCTAACTGGGCAGGCTTGAACGATGTTACTTCGGTAATGCAGGTGCAACGTGGTTTGGGAGCTGCAAAAGTGGCAATATCTTCTGTTGGTGGAACAATGAACATCATTACCAAAAGTGCCGATGCTAAAAAAGGTGGTTCTATTTTCTATGGAATGGGTAATGACGGCTACATGAAAGCTAATTTTAATGTGTCGACCGGATTAATGGATAACGGTTGGGCTATTACCCTTATGGGTGGTATGACAAAAGGAGATGGCTATATTAACGGAACAGAATTTCAAAGCTATAACTACTTTGCCAACGTTACAAAAGTGATTAACGATAAACATCGCATTTCATTTCAAGTATTCGGAGCACCGCAATGGCACAACCAACGAGGTAGTCAGCACACTATTGCACAATATAAGAATCTAGATCCTAACGATCCGTTCACTAATCCTTGGGGAGCTAAATTAAACTCAGAAACAGGGGTGCGCAACGGTCAGGTTTATAACGGAGGATACGGCTATAATTACTACCACAAACCACAGGCTTCGATTAACCATTTTTGGGATATTAACAGCACAACGAAATTGAGTACCTCTGTTTATGCTTCGGTGGCTAGCGGAGGCGGTCGTCGTCTTGATGGAGATAAAGATTCGGAAGTTGATTATGATTATAAAACACATCGATATAATAGTACGGAGTGGAGAACCGGCGACGGACTTATCGATTTCGATAAAATGATTGCTCATAATGCGGCAAAAGGTGGTGAATCTGATTTCTTCATCGGAAACTCTGTAAATAACCATGAATGGTACGGTTTACTATCTACCTTAACTCATAAATCAGGTTACATTGATTATACTTTCGGTTTAGATTCTCGTTATTACCACGGTAAACACTACCAAGAAATTGAAGATTTATTGGGCGGGCAATATTACACTGATAATTGGAACGTAAATCAAGATCCGAACAAACCACTTCGCGAAGGCGATAAATATAGCTATTGGAATGATGAGCAAATCATTCGTAATGGTTTATTTGCCCAAGCCGAATACTCTAAAGATAAACTTTCCGGATTCCTTTCGGGAACATTGTCGTATCAAAATACACGTCGTATTGATTACTACCAAGAAACGCCCGGCAATCAACTATCTGATTGGCAAAACTTCGTAGATTGGAGTATTAAAGGTGGTGCGAACTACAACTTTACAGAAAACCACAATGCATATATCAATGCCGGTTATTTTACACGTGCCCCTTTCCAAAATCAAATATTCAACGGATATACCAATGAGCCGGCAAAAAATCAAACCAATGAAAAAGTAATGACTTTTGAAGGTGGCTATGGTTATCAAAATCACAACTTAAACATTAAAGTAGGTTATTATTGGACAGAATGGCGCGACCAAGGTTTGAGAAAAAGTTTTGCCGGTGAATCATTCAATATTTTGGGTGTAAATTCTCGTCACCAAGGTTTAGAGTTTGAAGGAACTTACAAACCAACTAAGCAACTTACCTTGAAAGCAATGGCATCGCTAGGATTTTGGAAGTATATCAATGATGTTAATTTCCAAGCATTCGATGATAATCAGAACCTTGTTGGAGAATTTCACGCTTACCTAAAAGATGTGAGTGTGGGAAACTCGGCTCAGAATACGGCAGCTTTGGGTATCGACTATAAATTTTTCAAAGACTTTAATGTCGGATTAGATTGTAATTTCTTCGGAAAAAACTATGCTGATTTCGATATTACAAATCGTACTTCTGAAGATACCAGAGGGATTGATGCTTGGCAGATGCCTAACGCCTTTTTAGTTGATTTTAATATGGGATACAACTTCAAAATAGGAGGTGTTGGAGCTAGAATATTCGGAAATGTGAATAACTTGTTTGATGTGGAATACATTACTGATGCAACCGACGGTACTAATCATGATTGGAAAACTTCGGGCGTGTATTACGGATTCGGACGTACATTCTCTTTAGGAATGAAAGTGAGATTCTAGGTTATTGTTGATATTAAAAAAAGTAAAACGATGAAAAAGATAAATTATATATTGATGATGCTTTCCGTGCTTTTTGCAGCGGTCTCCTGTAGTCCGATGGAAGACATCAACGATGAATTAGAAAGTGAATATACGGGTCCGGTGGCAGATGGTTTAGCCTATGAGCTTACTCCCGCCGACTATAAAACGATCAGCGGACTTGCACAAGAAGATGCACTTACGGTTGATGAATATAATTTGGCAACACAGGTTGCTGTTGATACGGTGCTTTATGGTGATATGGCTGCCGTTTATGCTCCTGAAATTTTAAATAATGAGGAAACACTTTTAGGTTATGGAGTAGGGTCAACTCTTACTCTTACTTATCGATATGCAGAAGCAATAGGAGATACCATTGTTGAATCAAGCCAGCTGATGAAAGTAGATGCTTCTTCAGATTGGGCTACTCCTGCCGTAATCGAATTCAATTTAGCTCAATCAGATTATCAATACATAACCGATTATGTGAAGAATAGTGATGAACTTAGTCAATATTGGGAAAGTAAATATGGCGGTCGTGAAATTTATTACGGAACATCGCCAAGTTATTCTAACTTCGATATGCGGTATGCCACACGTTGTTATGACCAATACGGAGATAAAGAAGGAACTATTGATCCGAAGATAGCGGAATTATATGAAGAAGGACTACTCTCGGGAGATTATACCGAACTTGATGCATTTTTGGATGAACGAGCTTTCGAAGCCATGATGATGATGATGGAAAATAAATATGCATCGGGAGGTGCTACCATTGAATCAAACGGTGATGTATTGATCTATAAAGCACGTGCTTTGTTCTTCAAAGAAGGTTATGTTGATCAGTATGTTGTAGTATCATATGAATGTACGAAAGCCTCGCCGAATCCTACCTTTAAACAAGTGGAGGTGACTTATGAATAAGCTGATTCTTAATTTTAAATATATAGCAGCCGTTTTTGCCCTTTCATTGGCATGGGGCTTGCATTCATGCAATAAAGCCGATGATTATAATCCTATCCCTCCGGATTGGGTTGATCCTGACGGTAATAATGGCGGTGATACCGATGGTAATATTGATGGCGATACGCTTACCTATCATTATGTAGCTCCTCGGGTGGGCAATAATGGTCGTATTATTGTAGATCAAACTCCGGCTGATTATGCTGATACGGCAACCATGCACGTGGTGGCAGTTGCCTATGATTTAGAACATAATAAACCAATGGATTTAGAGTCTTATTATGCTCGTGCCGTAGGTAAAAAGGGTGAAGCATTGAGAACAGCTCTTGAAGTAATTATTGAAGAAAACTATACCGAATTAACTTATGGTGAGGCTCGCGGTATTTTGGTTGAGGCAGATTTGGATCCGGTGGATGTTAGCAAACTTTGGTGTTCTTATGAAGAAAATACGGTAAATGCAGCTTGGGATCAAGGTGCTACATGGAACAGAGAGCACGTGTGGGCAAAATCGAAAGGTTTACTTGATGAGAGTAGCATAAATAATAGCTATATGGGTGCCGGAAGCGACCTTTATAACCTGAAAACGGAAACATCTTCTGTAAATAGTAGAAAAAGCAATCGTGATTTTGTGGAAGATGGAGACGATGCCACTTATTTCGGAACAGTTGGAACCGCTGGTTATGCTCCGATGAAATCAGCTCGTGGCGATGTGGCTCGTATTATATTTTATATGCAACTGCGTTGGGGCGATGAAAGAGGTATTGTTGTAGATAATAACGTGAGTAACGAAACAACAGCTCGCCATGGCAAGTTAGATGATTTACTGAAATGGAATAATGAAGATCCGGTAGATCCTTTCGAGATTCGTCGTTCAAATATTGTGTATAAAAATCAACATAATAGAAACCCTTTTGTTGACCATCCGGAATTAATTGAATATTTATTCGGCAGCAAGCAAGACGAAGTTTGGGACGGTGGAGTAACCTACAAATCAAATTAATTATGAAAAATATATTTAAGTTTTTAGGCATATTTGTTTTGCTGTTGAGTTTTAACTCGTGTATTGAGGAGTATGGCAGCAAGGTATATGAAGGTGGAGTTGCTTTCAAAGTAACGGCTCCGGAAAGTGTAACTGCATCAGCAGAAGATTTAACGATGAAAGTTAAATTATACCGAGATTACACCGGTGAAACAACCACATTGTATTTAAATGTGGCATCGGTTGACGATTCTTTAATCACTACCGAAAGTTCAACAATTGAGTATGGTAATTATGAGCTGACTCTAGCTAATGTGTTCGAAAATGATGAACCTTTGTATGTGGCCGTTGATGCAACTGATGATCGTGCAGTTTCGCTTGATGCATCAACTTTAATTCCAATGGCTGAAAACGTGATAGCCGATGAAACAACAACGTATGCTCTGTCAACAGTTTTGTTCGATCCGAACAAAGATGAAGTTGTTGATGCTATTGCAGAGCCATATACTTATGCCTTTGATGGAACTGCCGGCGATCCGGTTAGTGCCGATGGCTGGATAAATGTAAATGTTAGCGGAACAAATGTTTGGCAATATAAATCATTTAAAGAGAATAGTTATGCTCAAATGTCAGCAAACAAAGGTGGAGGCGGAGCTTATGATACTTGGATGATATCTCCGGCATTAGATTTAGATGCCGTTGCCAATAAAACAATTAGTTTTAAATCGCTTACAGGCTATGCTAATGGGGCACAGCTTAAATTGTTTTTACTTGATGGCAACAATCCTGCAACAGCTACTAAAACAGAGCTTACTTATACCGTAGCTCCGGATACTGAGGGTGGATATGCTGCTGATTTTACGGAGTCGGGCGTGGTTAATTTATTGTCATATTCGGGTGTGGTGTATATTGGTTTTGAATATGTGGGTGAAGACGGGCAAACAACTACTTTCCAAGTAGATGATTTCAATTTTGCCGTTGATGAAGCAACCGGCGGAGGTGATGAAGACTATACCATAGCTTCTTTCCTGGCTCTAGAAGATGAAGCTGTGGGAACTGTTGAAGGAGAAGTTATGGAAGTAACCGTAAATTCGAGTTATGGCACGGTAACTTCACTTGTATTGAAAGATGCTGCAAATGCAGAATTACTGGTTTATGGAGTTTTCAAAGTGTCAGACGTAATATATGAGGTTGGTCAGACACTAAAAGTAACCGGAGAAAGAGATAACTACAATGGTACAGATCAACTGTCGCTTAATGCTGATACCGGTTCGATAGAGGTTATTGATGATGGTGGCGACACAGATGGCGGCGGCGAAATTGAAACCGGTTTATTATTTGCCGGTTCTAACTTTGAAAATTGGGATGACTTCTTAGGAGGACTTAATTCTTATGGTTTGAAAGACTATGCCAGTCAAAGTGCAGATGGTGGACGTTCGGGCTCTTCGGCTTTGTATATTGCCGGGACTCCTTCAACGAATGATTATCTGTTTAAGGTGTTGACTAATGCGGCTAATCTCCCTGAGAACCCGACAAAGATTACGTTTTATATTAAAGGAACATCAGAATCGAAATCATTGTCGCTAAATATTTATGATGCTGATGGGAATTATGCAAAAGCGAATGTAGGAGAGGTGAGTAGTACCGACGATATTAATTTGGATCTTTCAGCTTCACAAAATGATTATAGCGGTTCGATTGATACCGGTGGTGAGTGGGTTAAGGTAACTATTGATGTTACCGGCTATACTTTTGCAACGGATGCGGATACCAACTTCTTTGCTATAAAGGTGGGAAAAGAATCACTTTATGATTTATATATCGATGATATTATAATCGAAAATTCCATTAGTAAATACCCGTTTAGGGAATAAATTTCTCTCTTTGCGGAGTGGAGTGTAGCGAAACGAAGCAAAGAGAGAAAGCACAAAGGCTTTCTCTCACAGAATTAAATGCTTCCTTTGTCTTCGACTAAAAAGGTTAAAGATGGGGCATTTAAGACTGGAACAAGGATATGCCATTGAAGCATATTTAAAAAGCAGAAAGACAAAAGTTTTTATTGCAAAGCAGTTGGGCTTTGATGAAAGCACAATTAGAAGAGAAATAAAACGCAACTCTACAAAGACAGGCAAATACAATCCTGACTTTGCGCAGGAACTTGCAAATGAACGAAAGGAGCGCTTTGCTATAAATAGGAAGTTTGACGTTAACATGAAGCAGTATATAGACTGAATGGTAACTTCGGAGCAATGATCTCCCCAGCAGATTAAGGGGATATGTGATAAAGAATCCAAACCAATGGTTTGTGTGGAAAGGATATATCAATACATAAGAGAAGACAAGGCTTTAGGAGGCTCTATTTATAAGAGCTTAAGGTATAAATTAAAGAATAGAACAAGGCCTGTTTCCGGCAAGCGTCAAGTCATTAAAGAACCCGTTGGCGGAATTAAATTAGCGCATATTTAACTTTTCCAATCGGCTTTTTATTTTCATAGTTTAAAAATTGCAACCAAGTAAAAGCACTAATCTTGCTTACTATTCTAGTGAATAAT
>JBKEDC010000006.1:0-43400 GCA_047975205.1 Mangrovibacterium sp.
AAAATGGTGACTCAGCTGGGGCTCGAACCCAGGACCCCATCCTTAAAAGGGATGTGCTCTACCAGCTGAGCTACTGAGTCTCCATAAATTATGGTTGCTTTCTTGCTGAAAGCGATGCAAAGATAAGTAGGATTTTCTAAAAAACAAACAATAAATTACTTTTCTCGGCTGTTTGCATATTCTCTTGTATGGAAAGTGTAATTAAAGCTTGTTGTAATTGTTTGATAATGTAATTGATAGTTAATTCAATCGTTATTTACGATATCATGTATTTTTCTTAGTTGGTTTTTTACATATTTGTCACCACTTTTTATATTTAAGGCTTGGTTGTAGTAGGAGCGAGCAATACTATATTGCTTCTTGACATATGCTTGGTCAGCTTTTGTTATGATATTGCGATAAATTTCATTTTGTTTTGCCGATTGAGATTGTTCAATAATTTGCTCAATGCTTATGATGCGTAGAGCTGATTTATCATCATCTTGTTTTAACTGGAGAGCCTGATAATAAAGTGTGCGAGCCACGGCATAATCTTTTTTATTGTAAGCATCATTAGCCTCTTTTAACAGCCTTTGATGCTCGGCTTGTTTTGTTTTGCTAAGTGAAATATTGCTCAATGAAGATATGTGAACAAGCTGAGCTTGAGGATATTCTTCCCAAGCAATATACTTTAATGCTTCGTTATAATAGTATTTAGCAAGAGCATAGCTTTTCTGATGAAACTGATTATCGGCTTTTGTTACACACTCTTGATATGCTTGTTTGTCGGCTTCTTTTACTGATAATCTTATTTCTTGAATTTTTTCAAGCTGCTTCTTTGGATATGCTTTGTCTGAGAATATTTGTAGGGCTTCTTGATATTTTTTTTCAGCAGGTGTGAAGTGAGAATTTTTAAAGCTATTGTCGGCAATAATTATTATGCTGTCATAGCTTGATTGTAGTCTTGCTTGATGCTGTGTTTCTTTTATTTGATTTATTTTATCTAGCTGTTTCTTCGGATATAATTCACCGAACATAAGAGAAGATGCCTGATTATAATACTGTTCAGCTAAGGTGTAGTTTCTATCTTCAAAGGTTTGATCAGCTTTTGTAATAAGTTCATTGTATTCTTTTCGTATATTCAGTTGCTCGATCTTTTCTTTGACCGTATTTATTCGATCCAAAACTTCAGCGTTGGCGGGCTTTAGCTTTAGGGCTTCCTCGTAGCTGCTCAAAGCATTATTGTAGTTCTGTTTAACCTCGAAGTTTTTACCCTCTTGCATGATCTCGGTGAATATGCTTTCTTGTTGCTTGGCTTCTTCCATTTGAGCTAGTGCGATGCTAATTTCATCTATTTGTGTTTGAGGATATTCCTCTTGAGGTTTGATATTCCTTGCATCGTTGTATTTTTGAAGTGCCAAGATGTAATTTTCTTCCCGAAAAGCTTGGTCAGCTGCTTTTATAAAAAGTGTATACTGCTCATCATTAGCTAAAGTAGCAAGATGTCCATCTATTTTAGCTACTTGTTCATGAATGAAGCTTTCGTTTCGAATAGTTGATGCTTGTAGATATATGTGTTTTGCTTCGTTCCATTCTTTTTTCTTAAATAAAGCATTTCCTTCTGCAATTAAAGCATCAAAGCGTTTGAATTCATATAATTCTCCTAACCTAGATATGGTGTGGCTGTCGTTGGGAAGAAGTGCATTAGCCTTATTATACATTTTCTCGGCAAGTTGAAAGTTTTTATCCAGAAAAGCTTGGTCAGCACGTACTATGATGGCTGCATATGCTGCGTTTTCTTCCCTATATTTAATAGCCTGCCGTACCTCTGTAATTTTTCTTTTGACAACAACATCGTCAGCCTTATATTCGAGCGCTTTTTTGTATAACGAAATGGCATCTTCATAAGACTGGTTGTTAAATAGTAAATCGCCGTCATTTAATGCACTTAAGTAACTTTTCTCTAGATTATCCAACCTCATTTGTTCATTTTCCAAAGCATTAATTTCAGCTAGTTTCTTATACGGATATTCTTCTTCGTGTTTTAAACTTGTTGCTTGCTTGTATGCCTGTTTTGCATCGTCGAAATTCTCATTCAAGAAGGCACTATCTCCAATGGCTATGAGTTCTAGATATTGTGTTTGGATTTCTTGCTTGCTAATGAATTTAGAGCTTTCCTCAATTTGTTTGTTTGCATAATCGTCGTTAGGTTTAACGATAAGAGCTTCTTGGTAAAGAGCGATAGCCTCTGCATATTGTTTTACCTTAAAACTATCATCGGCTTTAGCTATGATGAGTTTGTATTTATCGTCGATTGCTTGCTGTTTGGCTAGCATGAACATAATCATTTCAATTTCAGCAATCCTATCTATCGGAAAACTATTTTCCGGCAAAAGCTGATGTGCTTTTTGATAGCTCTCTATTGCTTCGGTGTATGCTGAACGATTGTATGCCAAGTTGGCTTCGTCGATTAGCTGTTTATATTGTTCATCTTTGCTTAACGAAGTTAAATCATCTTGTGCATTGGCATCTGCCAGTTCCGAATTTAATGATTTTTGTTCAGATTTAGCCTCTGCAATTTGGGTTTTGAGTTCTTTGTCGGTGATGGTGTAACTGATGTCGATATTGTCAATTCCGGAGCTATATGCAATATGGGCTATGGGAAGATTCTCGAAGTTGTTGGCAATAAGGTTACTTCGTTCAATCATCTGAAAATTTACGGTTAATGCCGGAAAACTCATGTTCTGTTGCCATACGCTATTGGGAATATGGGTATCAATCGCAATAATTTTGGTGTAAAATCCTTCTTTCTGAATAGTGAGTGTAAGTTTCTTATTGTAAGGTAATTGCAGCTCGTATTTTCCTGATTTATTAAGTGTGTAAGGTTGCATTGTCTCTTTATTATCAGATAATGTCATGCGTATATTTCCGGCAGATGAAGATTGTGCACTTATTTTCCCGGAAAGCAGGAAATAGGGGGTGTTATCGATTTTTTCTTGTGCTGAACAAGTTAATAATGAAGATATTAATAGATAGATGAAGAGAAATAATTTTTTTAGGTTCATAGGGTTTAGCTTACATTCACAAATATACACAATAGTTAGTAAGTTTAACCCGGTGATTGTAATAATTCTCTTTTCTTCGTTTTAAATCGCGATATAGAAAAGCCCCAACCAGATCTGATTGGGGCTTTTCTATATCGTAAATTCATTGAGTTTGGCTTATTTCATCCTTTCTTTAATGAAGAAATCATTGAATTTGTTCGTTTTCTGTATTTTATCAAACTCAGAAGGCTATAGTTTGTGTTGTTATTATAAATAATCAAAGAAGTATTGACTGACTTTTTTCATCAAGTGTACTCGGTCTTTTCCTATAACATTGTGCGGATGAGTGGGGTAGGTGAAAAAGTCGATAGGCTTATCTTCTTTAATACATTCGCGAAGGAATTTCATACTATGTTGTGGAACTACGGTATTATCTTGAGCTCCGTGTATATATAATAGTTTTCCTTTTAAATCTTTCACATGATTTACCATATTACATTCTTTATATCCTTCCGGATTTTCTTCCGGCGTATCCATATAGCGTTCGCCATACATTACTTCATACATTGACCAATCTACTACGGGTCCTCCGGCAACGCCAACTTTGAAAGTTTCCGGATGACGTAGCATTAAGTTTGTGGTCATGAATCCGCCGAAGCTCCAACCATGTACGCCAATTCTATTCATATCAACATAGCCCAAACTTTTTAGGTATTTAATGCCTTCCATTTGATCTTTTGTTTCTTCAACACCTAATTGACGGTGAATAACCTCTTCAAATGCTTGTCCGCGATTAGCTGAACCGCGACTGTCAACAGTCAACATGATATAGCCTTTCGATGCCATGTAATAATACCACCATCTGGTGCCATAACACCATGTATTTGTAATTAATTGTGCATGAGGTCCTCCATATACATATATAATTGCCGGATATTTTTTGTTCGGATCGAAATTATTAGGCAAAGTCATAGTGGCATATAAATCTGTTTTACCGTCGGCAGCTTTTAATGTGAATAATTTAGTTTCACCAATTTCATAATCAGCCAAAGTGTTTTCAGCTTTGCTGATAGTCTTGATAAATTTACCTGAATTTACCCTCAGGTCAGTCATACCCGGTACATCATGAGCCGACCATGTGTCGATGTAATTTGCGAAAGAAGGTGAGAAGTTTGCTTTGTGGAATCCGTCGCCGCCGTCAATTTGGGTGATAGCTCCACTTTTGAGGTTGACACGATAGATATTCCTATCGATAGGACTGTTCTTTGTTGACTGAATATAAGCATACTTTTCATTAGAGTCTAGTCCGTAGAACTCAGTTACTTCCCAGTCTCCTTTGGTGATTTGCTTAATGAGTTCACCATTGGTATTGTATAAGTAAAGATGAAAGTATCCATCATTTCTTGTCCAATAGATAAACTGGTTAGGATGTTTCTTTAAAAAAACAATGGGATGTTGAGGCTCTACATAAGTATCTCGAGTTTCATGAATTAAGCAATTTATTTTAGCACCGTCATTCACGCGATACTGATTGAGGTGCATATCGTTTTGATCTCGGTTTAGTTCGGCAACATAAATATATTCTTCGTTTGGTCCCCAACTAATGTTAGTGAGATAATGATCGTCAGGAGTTCCCGATTGAAGATAGGTTGTTTTACCTGTTTCTGTATTGAATATACCAATTGTTACCTGATGGCTGGTTAATCCCGCCATTGGATATCGAATAGGTTTATTCTCTGCTTGCCGAAGCATATAGTTGGTTAGTGGATATTCTTTAACCATGCTCTCATCTTTACGATAGAAAGCCAAGTATTTTCCGGAAGGCGACCAAAAAGTTCCTTTAGAAATACCGAATTCGTTTCGATGCACTGTTCTTCCTACAAGGATGCCGTCTTTTGTTTCGTGGCTAATTTGGGTTTCTTTTTCACCTGTTTTAATGAAAAGATTTTTTCCTTTAGCATATGCCACCGTGTGGTTAGCTTCACAGAAATCGGCTACTTCGGCTCCGGCAGGTAGCTCAGTCCAATAACTGAAGTTATTTGCTTTTAGGTTGTAAGTTGCAAAAGTAGATCGGCTTCGGAGTAGCAAATTATCAGCATCTTCAAATTTAACAGGAACTAATTTAGCATAAGTTTTCTCATCAGCTAAACAAGCTTGATTAATCATAGCTGAATCTAATAAAATCTGTTTGCTGTCTTTACCAACAACATACTGCCAAACGGTGTCATTTTTATAAGCAATATAGTGTTTGTCGTCTTGCCATTTTATTAATTTCAACATCTTAGGATAGAGGTATGAGCCCCTACCTATTATAGCATCTTCAATGCTCATGTGTTTTTGGGCAAAGCCGGAAATTGTTGCCATGAAAGCAACGAGTAGAAATCCTAATTTTCTCATGTTATTTTTGTAGTTTCAAATAAAGCTTCGAATTTACAAAAAATAGCAGGGGTTTACAAAAGTACCTAGATGACCCTACCTGTATTCTAAAGGACTTGGCTTGCCCGGCTGAAAGTCGTATGGAATTTCGCGGTTAAGTTCCCCTCCTTGAATTCCGAATAAGCTCTGATCGTTCGGAGCTCCCGGATAAAGAGCAAATCGAAGTTGAATGGTATCAAAAACTAAGTTTTCGTTTTTAAATCGGATGCCGGCTCCGAATCCGGAATAGTAATCGCCTCGAAATATATTTTGCTTCTGTTTGGCAAGTATGCCTACATCAAGAAAAGTGAAAAGGGCTACGTTGAATCCCCAAAGTTTTTTAGGCATAAACAACACCGTTTCTGTGTTTATGCGAAGCTTTTTCTTTCCGAAAATCTGATTGCTTTCGAATCCACGTATGCCGTATTCATTATCGAGTTCTAAATATTCTTGATCAAATCGATTAACTCCTCCGGTATAATTGGCTGAAACGAATTGGCGAACAATTTGCCTGCCAAACTTAAACTGCCGCGTAATTAGATTGAAATCAAGTTGAAACTCTCCTTGTTCCATCTTTTTTTTGTTGAAGAAAGTTCCAAAACCGGCAGAAAGGAACATATATGAAGGACGGTTTTGCAGTAGGTTACCGGTAGAACAGTAAATGTGGCTATAGAGTCGTTGAATGAATTCATTATCATCGTAACCCAATACAAATTCGGCTAAGTATCCTTTAGGAATATCTTCGGTAATACCGTATCCGTACACATGATTATCTCGAACGTATGAACGTTTTGATAAAGTTAATCCCATAAGATAAAGCTTTGAATCTGCGAAATACTGATTGCCATCTTCTCCGGAGTCGGGACGATCTATAAAGTTCACATTACGATACCTGCCCGATATCGTAAGTTGAGGATGAATAAAAGTCTTTTTTTGTCCAAGGTTGAAAGCATATCCGCTCCAAATATCGGTAGCATAATAATTTATGGGGTCATAAATGCTTTCATCAATGTGAATATCTGTTTCATAATAAGAATCAGTTCGAAACATTCGATAATATTCTAATCCGCCACCCCAACGCGTATCAGTACGAACGAACGGCTTTTGTGCATTGAAAATAATCCCATTTTGTCGATAAGAATTTATGTATCCCAACATGATATCAGAGTAGGTTCCTCCAATATTTCGGGCGGTATATGCTGCTTCTACACCTGCACCATCCTTGGCCTGCGTGTTCCACACCACACCTCCTCTAATTTCGTGTCCTATTCCCCATGCATTCTGATTAAATAACTGAAAACTACCGTCTTCAAGTCCTCCAATATTAAGGTCAATACCATAAGAAAATATATCTTTGGTAACCACTGTTAAATTAACCTTCGTAGTATCTAAAGGGTCAGTCTGTGCAAGGATTATGGCATCTTTTATGTAAGGCATTTGTCGAATTACGCGTTCATTCTCGAGTACCTGATCCGGATCTAATTCTTCACCCTCTTCAATGAAAATATTTTTCTCAATCGTTTTTTTGCTGGAAGTAGATTGGATGTTGTTCATCCACTTAGTGAATGTAGTGCTGTTTACATAGGTAGTATCGATCAGATTTGTGCCGAATACTTCAAGGCGTTTTATGTGAATCGTGTTGATTGTTTTTCCTTTAAGTTGTTTCAAAGTCTTAGTTTGTTTTAATCGGGCATTCTCTTCAGCTGTGATTTCCGAGTTTTCGGTAACGAGACCTTCGTAGATTAATCGTGTGAATTTTCTTCGTTTAATCTTTGCCAACGTACTATCTGAAAAAATATTGCTGCGTTTAGTTCCGGAAGGTAATGTATCTTGCAGCAAATTCTGACTTATTCCGTGAGAAGGAATAAGTAACAAGCAACAAATGAATATGATGTGCAATCTCAACTTAAAATTTATTTAGGATTACAAATATACTAATTTTGAAACTTGCAGTATGATGAGTGTGTATTTTCTCTGATGCATTAAATGAGAATACCTATCTTTACGCCTTATGCAACGAATAAAAAGATTTTACTATAAACATATTTATGCCGTTATTGGAACATTGGTGTTTCATATTGCTTTAGTGATGACTATGCTCCTTTATAATGTGTCGGAAAAGCGAAGCTATACGGAACCGGAAATCCTTATAGATATGAGCATGTTGGAAGAGTTGCAGAAAGAGCCACTTAAGCAAGAGGAGCAGACTGAGAATCGAACAACAAACCAAACAGCAAAGACGAATCAAGCATCAAGAATGGGAGATGAGCGATTGGAAACTACGCCAAGCCGAGTTAAAGATCCTTTCTTCGATGAAGAATTTCAAAAAGAAGTAGATGAGGCTAAAGAATTGGCTAGTGATGTAAGCAACCAACTGAATAAGAAAATAAAAGCTTTAGAAGAATATATTATGCCTGAACAAACAACCGATGGCATGAATCCTGATAGTATCTCAAATGTTGTTTATTCGGGAGAAAGCAATATTTACTATGACTTAAAGAATCGTTATCATCGAAGGATGCCTATCCCTGTTTATCTGGCTAAAGGAGGCGGTAAAGTTGTGGTAAATATTTGGGTAAATACATCAGGTAAAGTAGTGAAAGCTGAAATAAAAAGTACTGAAAATATGCAAGACCCTTTATTGACAGCATATGCTTTGCAAGCAGCTCAACGAACATTATTCAATAAAGACAATTCAGCCCCTAATCCACAACTTGGAACGATAAGTTACATTTTCATAGCGCAATAAAAATGGTTGGTAGTTTTATGCCATGAAAAAATAATTACATTTGATGCATTCTTAAATGTATCCAAAATAATGAAAAACACATTAATTTTACTGAGTAAACTAACCGATTGGAAACCTTATTGTGAATCGGATAGTGTTTTGACAGTGTCCGATTATCTTCAAAATAAGGCTGTTCAGAAAGAGTCAAAACTTATTATTAACCTCAGCAATAATTATAGTTATAATTCAGAAGGATATTACTGTTCATTGCTAGCTCAAGCTCGCGGACACAAAGTAATGCCTAGCGTAGATGTGATTAATAAATTAGAAACCGATACCGGTATTCGAATGAATGGTAGTCTTCAAAAAAATTGCTATCAATGGATGCAAAAGAATGACATACCCGAAGGCAGTATTTGGTATATGAATATATATTTTGGTATATGTAAAGAAGATGGATTGGAGCGCATAGCCCGATTTATTTTTGATAATTATCCGGTACCCATACTAAGAGTCGGGTTTAATACAAATAACCGAAATCAGATTGAATCTATACAAGCTGTATCGTTAAAGGATCTATCTGATGAAGAACAAGATGTATTTGCCGAATCATTAGATAAATTCAATAAAAAGATATGGAGGTTGCCACGTACACCTAAACATTGCAGATATAATCTGGCTATATATCATGATCCTAATGAGAAGTTGCCGCCAAGTAATAAAAGAGCACTAAATAAGTTTATTGACATTGCTAAAAAGATGGATGTCAACGCTGAATTAATCACCGAAGATGACAGCATGCGGTTA
Organism: Mangrovibacterium sp.; assembly: GCA_047975205.1. Taxonomy (GTDB): domain Bacteria; phylum Bacteroidota; class Bacteroidia; order Bacteroidales; family Prolixibacteraceae; genus JBKEDC01. The sequence continues at coordinate 8,974 of JBKEDC010000006.1, forward strand.
TTGGAATTTGATGCCTTGTTTATACGAGCCACAACCTCATTAAACCATACTACATTTCAGTTAGCGCAAATAGCTCATCAAAACGATATGGTGGTTATTGATGATCCTACTTCGATTATTAGATGTACCAACAAAGTGTTTTTAAATGAACTACTAGATAGAGAGAAAATACCTAAACCGCTATCGCAGTTATTGTTTAAATCAAATGATAAGGAATATCAAGACATTGCTAATCGAGTAGGCTCACCATTTATAGTGAAAGTTCCCGATGGTTCTTTCTCTCACGGCATGTATAAGGTGAAAGATCAAGAAAGTTTTTTGAAAGCTACTCATAATTTATTTCAAAACTCAGCCATATTATTGGTACAAGAATATATCCCGACTGATTTTGATTGGCGCATAGGGGTACTTAATGGAGAAGCTCTTTATGCATGTAAATACTATATGGCAACGGGGCATTGGCAGATTTATAATCATAGTGTCAAAGGAAAAAAACAGAGTGGAGACTCAGATACTATTCCTCTATATCAGGTTCCGGCAAATGTTATCAGAACTGCACTTAAAGCAACATCATTTATAGGTAAAGGGTTGTATGGCGTAGATTTAAAGGTGATAAATAGCAAACCTGTTGTGATAGAAATTAATGACAATCCGAGTATAGATTATGGCGTGGAAGACATCATATTAGGTGATGAATTGTATTATCGAATCATTAATTATTTTGTACGTGCATTAGAACTTAAATCACGATGAATACTTTAATTATATCGCCGGCATCAGTATTAGATCTAGGTGAGATATCAACCATAGAACAAGAATGTTTCCAAGCAGAAGCATTCTCCAAACGACAGCTGAATTATTTAATTACAACTGCTCGCGGCTTATTTCTCTTAGCTAAATATGAGAGTGAAATTGCCGGATATGTATCCATCATTATCAATGCTCGACATAACACCGGTCGAATGTATTCCATTGCTGTTGGTTTGAAGTATAGGACTATCGGAGTGGGAAATAAATTGTTTGATGCGGCTTTAAAGTATGCTGTTGAGCAAGGTTTGCGAGCTGTTTTTTTAGAAGTACGAACCGACAATGCTGCAGCTATACACATGTATGAAAAAAACGGTTTTATTAAACGCTGCGAGAAAAAAGATTATTATCCTGACGGGGCACCAGCCTACAGTATGGTAAAGTATTTATAAATTCTTTCAGGAAGCCTCAATCAACAATAAATCTTTTTCTTATACAGTTTTATCTGGCTTTAGGATAGATTTATAATCATTCTTTGCTTAAATTAATAACTTCTTGAGCAATACAATAAGCTTGCTTTACTCGGTCGCTCATAGATATGCCATCTCTAATATTTCCGGCTAGTATGATACCTTTAAAATCGAATTCTAATTCAGTAATGGTTTTAATTCTAGCCTCAGAATCTATCCCATATTGGGGAATAGCATGTTTATGGCGGCGGATTTCTATCAATGAAGGATTCCATTGTTTTAACTTAAACATATAGCAAAGTTCTTCTTTGACAATAGTTTTAATCTCATCATCAGATTTATTTAAAAACTCTTCTTTACGAATTCCACCTAAGAATACCGAAAGTAAGGCTCCTCCTCCGGGAGCTCGATTTTCTAGAAATGACGATAAAAATAATACACCCAAAATATCTCTTTTTTCCGCGGAAGGGACTAATCCTCCAAAAGCTTTTAGATCTATGCCGTCCCATTTTGCAAAACCAACGGATACTTGGACTACTTTTCCGTATCTCAAGTTAGCAATATTGCTTACCTTATTTTGAGGTAGAAATGGAAAAATAGAAGGTAAGTTCCAAGCTCCTACAGTTGAGATGACAGTGTCAAATGACATTTCAGTATCATTATAAGCTAGGGTGTATTTCTCACTATTTGAAGAAACACTGATGCCTTGCGCATTTAAAATGATATGTTCTTTAAGTTCATTTTCGAGTGCTTGGATTAAGTCAGACAGTCCGCCCCTAAATGAGAAGGTATCTTTAGTCGCCTTTTTCTCACGTTCCGATTTTCCTTCCCTTGCTTTCTTTATTGAACCGCCAATGAAACTACCATAATTCTGTTCTAAATTATAAAGTTTAGGTAATGCATACTTTGTAATCAGTGTTTCGGGATTACCTGCATATATGCCGGATACAAACGGATCAACAGCATAGTCCAAGAAAGATTTTCCCATTCTCCGTTTTACCATATCGGCAAGTGTTTCATTCGGGTTGTTGCCGGGTTTACGAAATGGTTCGCCCAATAATCGGATTTTGTCGGAAAAAGAAAATAGGGGAGTTGTAATTCCTCCGATTAAGCCATTAGGAATGACTTTCCAACCTTCACCTTTCCAAATCCAGCGAAATTTAGCTTCCTCGTTAGCAATGTTAACCTGACACTTCAAGTCTGCAATCAGCTCGGCAAGTTCAGGAGATCCCATAACCCCGGTACTTGGACCTGTTTCAAAAGAAAATCCATCTTTTTGTTCAGTCCTAATAGCTCCGCCAACCCTATTGCATCGCTCAAAGATAGTAAAACTAACTCCTGCTTTTTTCAATTGATGTCCTATGGAAAGACCGGTTAATCCACCTCCGATTATGGCTATTTTTTTACTCATGGCTTATACCGATTTTGAAAATTTCTTATTTGTTTCCTTCAAATTAATATCGAATATAGCAGCGATATTGCGTAATACAAATCTTCCTTCAGTGCAAACCGATATTTCATCGTTGTCGTAAGTTAGTAACCCATCTTCAACAAAACAATCGAGTTTGTTGTCTGTAAATGCTAAGCGTTTTTTTAGCATATCAGGCGTTTGCCCAAACTCTTTTGATAATTTATGCCAAGAAAGATGAGAATTGCACATCAATTCATTGATAATTGTGCGAATTAATTTCTCATCGTCATTTAATCGATAGCCTTTTTCGATAAGAATTTTGTTTTGGTTTATATGTTCAATATACTCATTTACCGTTCGAGCATTTTGCACATACACATTTTCCAATTGGCTAATTCCGGTAACACCGAAGGCATAGACTTGCCCGGTTGTCTCACGAGTGCAATAACCTTGAAAATTACGGTGAAGTTCTTTCGATTGAACAGCTTTTGTTAGGCTGTCTGTATTTTTGGCATAATGATCTAAACCAATAGGAGTATAGTCAGCTTCTTGCATTTGTTTCCAAGCGGTTTCAAACATAAGTAGTTTGTCGTTGCTTGTGGGCAAACCGTGCTTTTCTAACTGCTTTTGGGCTGCTTTTACCCAAGGCACATGTGCATAAGAGAAAGTAACTAGCCGTTCTACATCAAGTTCGATGGCTTGTTGTATCGTTTTAGAGAAGCTGTCGGGTGTTTGCAACGGTAGCCCGTAAATAAAGTCGAGGTTAATTGACATATCTCCTTTATTGCGAATAATAGCAATGAGTTCTTGAATCGGTATGTTGGGTATTTCTCGATTTACGGCACGAAGCACATCGGTTCTGAAATCTTGCACTCCCATGCTGATGCGATTGAACCCGAAATCATATAGAGCCTGAATATAGTTGGCATCTAACGGTGCAGGATTACATTCTATGGCTAGTTCGGCGCGAGGTGCAAATTCAAATTCCTGACGGATAAGCTGCATAATTTCACCAATCATCTCTACAGGCAACGCATTCGGTGTACCTCCTCCCCAATGCACTTGCGAAACTTTTCGATGTTTGGCTATAAGTGGACCAATCATCTTAATCTCTTTTTTTACAGCATCAACGTACCGGCGTTTTAAGTCGTCGTTTTTACTAATGTGTGTATTGCATCCACAATAATAACACAGGCTAGTGCAAAAAGGGATGTGTATATAGATTGAAATATTTTGTGGGTTTGCGTGATTTGATTCCTCAACAGCTGATAAATAATCGGCAGCGTTAAACTTATTATCGAAGAAATTCGCCGGAGGGTAACTGGTGTATCGGGGAACAGGGACGTTGTATTTTTCAATCAGATGAATAGGTACTTTCATGCTTGTAAGTAATAGATAACATTTAGAGTTGTCGTCTTAAAAAAACAACAGCAACTTAGCTTTTGCTCATGCAAAGATAGTGTATTAAAACTTTTGAATGAATAGTTTCAGTATATTATATGTTTACGAAGAATACCGAAGGCTATAAAAAACAAAAAGGCGGCCACTTGCGTGAACCACCTTTTCTCATTAACTAACCTAACTAAACCTAAACTTATGAAAAAAACGTAGTGCAAAGATAAGCCTCATTTTCACTTTGTCAATAGCTTATCGGGTTAAAAACTGTTAAGCTCTGTTTCTATACTATTAAATGATTCATTATTGTACTAACAAATACAATATCTTTTCTAGATAGGAACTAAGAGTCAGATCGAGATACCTGTTTAATACCCTTAATGTTATGTAGTTTTTTGATAATCATATTCAAGTGGTCAATACTTTTGACAAATACGCGCATTGTCCCTTCAAATTCACCGTCGGAACTATCAATATTTACAGATCGCATAGAGACTCCGGCATCTTTAGCCATCACTGATGATATCTGCGACATCATGCCTACCTCATCGCTTCCGGAAACTCTGATGGTAGCTTGAAACGAAGAATTAGTTTCTTCACCTCGCCATTTTGCCGGAATGATTCGATAAGGATATCGTTCGAACATTTGAGTAGCATTGGGGCAGCTTTGACGATGAATCTTGATACCTTCTTTTATGGTAACAAATCCAAATATTTCATCGCCTAGAATAGGGTTGCAACAAGGTGCTAATTTATGGGTAACATTTTTGATATTATTGTCGATAATTAGATAATCATCGTCGGAACTGAATTTTAGATCTTTTGTTTCTGATTCCGATAATTCTTCTTGAATGAGTTGATGATTTTTCTCTTCTTTTCCCTCTTCTTCTTTTTTACTGATTAGTTGTTTAATATTTAGGGTGTCAATCTTTCCCACAGAAATATCATAATACAAATCTTGAGCTAATTTTAGTTTGTAGTGTTTTAGAAGCATCCTAATCAGCTCGTCATTATAATCAATTTTCCAGTTTTTTAGTTTTCGCCATAAAATCTCCTTCCCGTTAGCAGCTTCTCGCTTACGCTCTTCGTTTAGACTAGCTTTGATGCGATTCCTAGCTTTGCTTGTTACGGCAAAATCTAACCAATCTAGCTTAGGTTGCTGATTATTAGAAGTATCGATGGCTATTTGCTGTCCGTTTTGAAGCTGATATTTAAGTGTGACTTTTTTTCCGTCAACTAATCCACCTACGCATTTGTCGCCCACGGCAGAATGAATTTCGTAAGCAAAATCGAGTAGTGTTGCACTGGCAGGTAGGCGTTTTAAATCACCTTTAGGTGTAAACACAAATATTTCATCGGCATAAATATCTGTATTAAACTCATCAATAAAATCAACCACATTAATATCGGGACTTTCTAATATCTCTCGCACACCGGCCAGCCACTTCTCAATATTAGCTCCACCGGATCCCCCTTTATATTTCCAATGAGCAGCTACTCCCTTTTCAGCCACCTCATCCATTCGAGTTGTTCTGATTTGCACTTCCACCCATTTCCCATGAGGCCCGAATACCGTGGCGTGCAAACTCTCATATCCATTATCTTTAGGGGTAGAAATCCAATCCTTCATGCGTTTGGGATTAGCCTGATATTCATCGGCAACAATAGAATATACTTGCCAGCATTCTGATTTTTCATTTTGTGGCTCGGAATCTAGGATTACGCGGATAGCAAAAATATCGAATACTTCATCGAATGAAATCTTCGACTTATCCATCTTTTTCCAAATAGAATTTATTGCTTTTGTTCGAGCTTTCATCTTAAATTTAAACCCTTTGGCTTTGAGTTTATCTTCAATGGGTTCAACAAATTCGGCTACAAATTTTTCGCGTTCAACTTGTGATTCTGCCAGACGGTTATATACTAAGTTATAGGCTTTGGGGTTATTGTATTTCAAACTTAAATCCAGCAACTCTGAATTTATATTATACAAACCCATACGATGAGCTAAAGGAGCATACAATAAGGCTGTTTCTGAGGCTATCTTTTGTTGTGTTTCAGGTCTGGCTTTTTCAAGTTTACGCATAACGCTTAATCTATCTGCTACCTTTACTAAGATAACGCGAACATCGCCGGCCAAAGCTAGCATAAGCTTACGAAAATTCTCAGGATGAAGCTCTACACTGTCGGTTCCTAATTGATTAATTTTTTCCATTCCTCGAAGAATACTACCCACATAAATGCCAAATTCCTGCTCTAAGGAATTAATATCGGGTGTATTCTCGGTTTTTAGATAAGGCACATTATGGAGCAAACTTGATATAATGGAATCTAGACCTAATCCAATCTCTTGGGCTACAATGCAGGCTACATCGATAGCGTGAACAAGGATGCTTTCATGACGCGAGTTCATCCGGTTTCCAATAACATGATATGCCAACTGATATGCTTTGTTCAGTTGCTTCTTATCATCTTCACTAACATCATGAGTGAGTTCATCTAATCTTTCCCATGCTTTTTTAATGTGTTGTTCCATAGTGTGTCTGTCTTTTAGCCAATAAGCACCTGCTAAAATACAAAAAATAGATACAGCAAGCTTAGTTATAGGTTAACTATTTTGGTTTTATAAATAAATGGGAATACATTTTAATTCTGAATATTCTTATTTGTCTGTTTTTTTCATTAATGATATTGTATGTCAGTTGTTTATCTGATTTTCTTGTTAGTTGCGTGCCTTATATATTGTCGAGAATGAGGATAAAAACTACTTTTGTAGCCTAATCTTAATTGAGAAATAGTGTAGAAAATGATTCTAGCTCTAATTATAGATTACAGATAGATGGGGAAAATATTTTTAGTGTCGATACTTTGCTGCTAAAAGCCTATTAAGATTGTAATAGAGTTTATTTCTTGTAGAGAATGAAGTTAAAAATCGCTTGTAGGGTTTATTCTCTGTAAGAAAACCCTATGTTCCGTGATATTTTCTAGTTTTGATCTGTGTAATCATTATATCTTTTATTTGTCGTAAATGATAGCAGATTATGTGTATAAGAAAAATTAGAACCACAATAAAAAAGCTCCTAACTAGGAGCTTTTTTATTGTGATATAATAATATCGAGGTTTATTCTTCGTCGGGAGTGGATTTTCGACTTGCAAATTCACGGTTTAGTGTGAATACACCATGACTTTCGCCATTAAGTAATCGTAAATCATTAAGAATATCGCCGGCTGTAGCTTCTTCTTCCACTTGTTCATCAACAAACCATTGTAGAAAGCTTCGAGTAGCATGATCTCTTTCCTCAATAGCAATATCAACCAAGTTGTTAATCAATGAGGTTACATGTTGCTCGTGAGCTAATGTTTTTTCGAACACGGCTAATAAGCTGTCGAAGTTTTGATCAACGGCAGCAATAGGTGTAAGCAAAACACGTCCACCGCGCTCTTGTGTATAATGTAAAATTTTCATGGCATGAGCAGTTTCCTCCTCATACTGCACGCGCATCCAGTTAGCGAATCCACTTAACCCTTGTTCTTCTAACCATGTTGACATGGAAAGGTAAAGATATGCAGAATGTAGTTCTGCATTAATTTGCTCGTTAAGAGCATTGAGCATTTTTCCGGTAAGCATATAAATTATATTTGAGTGTTCGTATTATTACATAACTTCTTTAAAGAAGTCGTTTCCCTTGTCATCAACAATAATGAAGGCAGGAAAGTTCTCTACCCTGATTTTTCTTACAGCTTCCATACCTAATTCCGGAAAATCAACTACTTCAACCGATTTAATACTTTCTTTGGCTAAAATTGCAGCAGGTCCACCTATTGAACCAAGATAAAAACCTCCATTTGCTTTACAAGCATCTGTAACTTGTTGTGTGCGATTACCTTTTGCAACCATAATCATAGATCCTCCTAACTTCTGAAATTCATTCACATAAGGATCCATGCGTTGAGCCGTTGTTGGTCCGAAACTACCGGATGCCATTCCCTCGGGAGTTTTAGCGGGTCCGGCATAATAAACCGGGTGGTTTTTCATATATTCCGGCATAGCCTGTCCTTCTTCAATCATCTTTTTAATTTGAGCGTGGGCAATATCGCGTGCTACAATTAAAGTTCCTTTGAGGTTTAGTCGGGTTTTAGTAGGATATTTAGAAAGCTCTGCGCGAACTTCATCCATAGGTCTATCCAAATCAATTTCTACTGGAGGAGCCATGTTTGGTGATGTTTCAGGTAAAAACTGACGAGGATTTTTCTCCAATTGCTCTAAAAAGATACCGTCTTCGGTAATTTTAGCTTTCACATTACGATCGGCACTACAACTTACGCCCAGACCAACGGGGCAAGATGCTGCATGACGAGGCATGCGAATTACGCGTACATCGTGAACAAAGTATTTCCCTCCGAATTGAGCACCGATTCCGCTTTCGCGACAAATCTTAAGCACCTTTTCTTCCCATTCTAAATCGCGGAAAGCCTGACCGCCTTCATTTCCTTCGGTAGGTAAGTGGTCGTAATATCCCGTTGATGCCTTTTTTACGGTAGCAAGAGTGGCTTCAGCCGAAGTTCCGCCAATGACTAAGGCTAAATGGTATGGTGGACAAGCTGAAGTTCCTAAATCTTTAATTTTCTCTTTTACAAACTTAGTTAAAGCTTCTTCCGTGAGCAATGCTTTAGTCTGTTGGTATAAATAAGTTTTATTTCCGGAACCTCCTCCTTTGGTCACGAATAAAAACTCATATTTATTGCCCTCTTCTGCATAAATATCAATTTGGGCAGGAAGATTCGAACCCGTATTTTGTTCTTTAAGCATAGAGAACGGCACGACTTGAGAATAACGCAGATTCCGATCTTTATATGTGCTGTAAATGCCTTTAGAAAGATGTAAAGCATCGTTTGATCCGGTATATACATTTTCCCCTTTTTTAGCCATCACAATAGCAGTCCCGGTGTCTTGGCAAGTGGGGAGCTCACCTTCGGCAGCTACGACTTGATTTACAAGCATCGTATGGGCTACAAACTTGTCATTGTCAGTTGCTTCTTTGTCATCGAGAATAGAACGAAGTTTCTTAAGATGAGCTGAACGTAAATAAAAAGACACATCGGCTATTGCTTCTTTAGCCAATAGTTCTAGACCTTTAGGGTCAACTTTTAATATTTTTCTACCATCGTATTCAATGGTTGAAACATAATCCTTAGTTAATAGACGATACTCTGTAGTATCTTTAAGGATAGGAAATGGTTTTTGATAAATAAAATCAGCCATAGTATGAATTATTTTCGACAAATATAATGTGTCGTTGATTACTGTATGTGCAAAGATATTCATTCAATGAAATATGAATACAATAGATTTAAATTTATACTCATTCAATATTGGATGAAAAGTAGATTGATAATCTTCAAGGTAAGATATTTTTGCAGCTCGAAATATTTAATAAAAATTAAGCTTGACGAGCTTATTCTCTTAAAATCATTTTCTCGCTGACGTATTTTCTGTTGATTTTTCAAATTACCAGATGATGTAACTGAAATTATGTGTGTTAAGTTTATATTGAGTAATTCCATATTAAGTTGAAAAATGGTTGACAGTGCGCATTATTTCTATTTAATGCTGTATTTTCGCTAGCAGTATACGAGGAAAGAATTTTTAGAACAATTATATTAATCATTGAAGTTATTTGCTATGTCAAGAAAACTTTTAATACGAGATTTAACTCTACGTGATGGGCAACAATCTTTATTTGCTACACGTTTGCGTCAAGAACAAATTGACAGAGTTCTCCCTTTTTACAAGTCTGCAAACTTTTACGCCATGGAAGTATGGGGTGGTGCAGTACCGGATTCGGTTATGCGTTACCTGAACGAGAATCCATGGGAGCGTTTGAAAACAATTAAATCAGTTGTTGGCGATGTGAGTAAATTAACAGCTCTTTCACGCGGTCGTAACCTTTTTGGTTATACCCCATATCCGGAAGATATCATAGAAGAGTTCTGTACGCACTCGATTGATTCCGGTTTGGGTATCATGCGTATTTTCGATGCGCTGAATGACACAAACAATGTGAAATCAACAATCAAGTATGTGAAAGAAGCCGGTGGTATTGCTGATTGTGCTGTGTGTTATACTATTGATCCGGCCGGTTTAACCCCTCCGGTATTTACCGATGAGTATTTTGTGGATAAAGCGGTTGAATTAGAGAGCTTAGGGGCAGATATGATAACCATCAAAGATATGAGCGGTTTGATACCTCCTTTAAAAGTAGCTAAGTTAGTTAAGGCTATCAAGGAAGCGACCAATATACCTTTAGACTTCCATACGCACTGTACCCCCGGTTATGGTTTAGCGGCTGTTCTTACTGCTATCATGAGCGGTGCTGATATCGTTGATACAAACATTTGGAATTTCGCCGGTGGTCCGGCTGCTCCTGCAATTCAATTGATTTACATCTTCTGTCAAAAATTGGGTGTAGAGTTAGATATTGATATGAAGGCTGTAGCTAAAATTAATAATGAGCTGTTGACTATTCGTAAAGAAATGGCTGACATTGATACTAATCCAATTCCTAACCCATTCAACCCACTTACAGATACTCTTCCTGCTGAAATCGATGCTCTGTTCGATAAAGCAATTGCATGTGTTAAAGCAGGAGATGAGGCTGAAATGTTGAATGCATGTCATGCTATTGAAGATTATTTTGGTTTCCCAAAACCAAATCTTTTGGTGCAAAAAGCAGAGGTTCCCGGAGGAATGTACACAAATATGGTAGCTCAGCTGAAAGCATTGAAGTCAGAAGATATATTAGAGGATGCAATGAAGCTGATTCCTACAGTTCGCTTAGCAGCCGGTTTGCCACCATTAGTAACGCCAACATCTCAAATTGTAGGTGCTCAGGCTGTAAACTGTGCCATGGATGTTAAGAATGGTAAAGCGATGTATAGCAACGTATCAAACCAGTTTAAAAGCTTGGTAAAAGGAGAGTATGGTCATACTCCGGTTGAGGTTGATGCGGATTTCCGAGAAAAACTTTGTGGTCATCGTGATGCTCGTGATTTTGATACGACAAACTATAAATACCAACCAAATCCAATTTTAGAAGATTGTGGTAGTGTTCAATTGGCTGAAAATCGTGAAGAAATCATGTTGTTGGAATTGTTTCCGATGGTGGCTAAAGGGTTCCTTACGGGAGTGAAGAAAGCTGCATGGGAAGCTCAAGGCGGAGGTTCGGCAGCAGCAGGAGCTGCATCGGTAGCAACAACAGTTTACGGAGAAGCCGTGGTGACACCACTTCCGGGTAAGGTTTTAGAGTTTCTAGTTAAGGTAGGAGATACCGTGAAACTTGGAGATCCGATTGCTATTGTTGAAGCCATGAAAATGGAAAATACAATCACATCGACTTGCGAGGGTGTAGTAAATGGTGTTATGGCATCAGTTGGTGATACTTTAGCTGCAGATACAGCTCTTGTTGATGTAACCGCAGATGGCATAGTTGGTGGTGCAAGTCAAGCAGCCGGAACGGCAGTCGTTGGTGAGCCTATTGTGACACCTCTTCCCGGAAAATTGTTAGAATATCTTGTTGCATCCGGTGATGCTGTAAAACTTGGTGACCCTGTGGCAGTGGTAGAAGCTATGAAAATGGAAAATACGATTTCTGCTACTTGTGATGGTTTTGTAAATACTTTAACAGCTGAAGTTGGAGATACACTTCCGGCAGAAGCTCCTTTGATGGACATTGTAGATAGCGAAGATAAAGTAGGTACTACGGCAGCGGTTGGAACAGATCCTGTTATTTCGGGTCCTACTACTGCTATTGCTGTTCCTATGCCGGGAAAGATTCTGGATATTCAGGTTAAAGTAGGCGATAAAGTAGTTGCCGGCCAAGATGTCATTGTATTGGAAGCTATGAAGATGGAAAATAGTATAACATCTGAAATTAGTGGTACAGTTGCCAAAATTAATGTAGCCGTTGGCGACGTGGTAGCTGCAGATTCAAAAGTAATTGAAGTGGTAATAGGATAGTCCTAATAGTTGCTCAGATATATAATAAATCCCTCAGGCGAAAGCTTGAGGGATTTTTATCTTCGTAGTAAATTGGTGGAATACTAAAAATACAGCCGGGTGATACTATAGGATATAAAAAGCGTATTCATTTTCGGATATGCTTTTTCATTACACACTAATTCTACAAATTCTATAAAATTAATTTAATTGATAATTACTGCATATAAATCAGAACTTATATATTTTTTATTCATCGATTCTCGGTGAGAATTAATTGAATTTTGAATTGACGCGTCTTTTCTTGAGTAAGTAAATGCCCTAATTCCTTTGTTGTATATTAATCCTTAGTGAGAAAATAAATAAAAATAGTAATTTAGAGCCGTCGTTATGTAAAGAATAGGCCACAAAAGCGTGAATATGGTCATAATTAAATAAGGAAAAGGAGCAAAATGTAGATAATTAATTGGTTATAAGTAGCTAATGCAAAGTGTGTGATTGGTAATAAAAAAGTAAGTTTGTAAATGTGTGTTAAAAGTAAAATAATTGTTATTGCAAATTAAACTTTAGTGCATACTTATAGTCAACTAGAGGTAAAAATATTTATACAAAAAGTATTAATGAAGATTAGCATTGAGGGGTTGACTAAGGTTTATTCCAACGGACACAAAGCAATTAACAATTTAAGTTTTGACATCCACGACGGCATGTTTGGTTTGCTGGGACCTAATGGTGCCGGAAAGTCTAGTTTAATGCGTATATTAGTAACCTTGGCTGAGCCAACTTCAGGCAAAGTAACCATCGGTGATTATGATCTGGTGAAAGATAGAGAAAAAGTGCGCAAAATGATTGGTTATTTGCCGCAAGACTTTCGTTTCTTTTCCAGTTTAAAGACTTATGAGTTTTTAGACTACACAGCTCGCTTGTCAGGTTTATATCGTAAGCGAGACAGAGCTCGGAAAGTAGATCAAATGTTGGAAGAAGTCGGACTTTTTGAGGCGCGTGATCGTTATGCCAATCGTTTGTCGGGAGGTATGAAGCGTCGTTTGGGAATTGCCCAAGCCTTAATGAATGGCCCTAAGGTGGTGGTAGTTGATGAGCCGACAACGGGACTAGATCCAGAGGAGCGTATCCGTTTTCGAAACCTATTATCTTCGATTTCCACTCAAGATGTAATTATCATTTTATCCACACATATTGTAGGAGATATTTCAAGTACATGTAATAGTATGGTATTGTTGAATCAAGGCGAATTAGCATATAATGGTTCACCCGACGACATTGTAGCTCAAGCCAATGGTAAAGTGTGGCGTATTCAAGCATCGCATGACGAGTTTACTGCAATTAATGAGGCCTATCCGGTAGTAGCTACAGTTCCCACGGGAAGTGGTTGGGAAGTTGAAGTCGTGGCTGAAAATATTTCAGGGTATAAAGGAGAGAACATTGCTCCGAATTTAGAACATGCCTACGTTTATTTTATGGAACGAAGTTTAAACTTATGGACAGCCAGCGATCAGCTAAACAAATAAAATTATGATTTCAATTCCACAAATAGCTGCTATTGCTAAATATGAGCGAAAGACCCTACTTCGAAGTTGGTTTTTTCGCATTTTTGCTATTCTGTCGTTTACCTTTATCGGATTTTGGAATTTGTCCATTCTAGTGATGCCGCAAATGAGTATGGGGGCTTGGATAGTTAGAGCCTTACCTGCTAACATACCCTACAATAGTTTATTGCTTTTAAATGTGGTGCAAGCAGTAGTTTCTATATTTTTGGCAAGTGATTTCTTGAAACAAGATAGTAAGCTGGATACTACCGATGTAATTTATGTTCGTTCTATGAGCAATATGGATTATGTAATAGGCAAAACGTTGGGCAACATAGGCGTGTTTTTAATCCTCAACCTGCTTATTTTAGCAGTCACACTCATATTAAACATTCTGTCGTCTACAACAGTTAATGTGTTGGCTTACATAGAATACTTCTTGCTGATAAGCATTCCCACACTCGTGTTTATCATGGGGCTCTCATTTCTGTTAATGTCTTTGCTGAAAAATCAGGCAATTACATTCCTAATCATGCTAGGCTATGTGGCACTTTCATTGTTTTATCTGAAATCGAAGTTTTATTATATCTTCGATTATATGGCATACAGCATTCCTATGAGTTATTCTGACTTTGTAGGATTTGGCAATATCGATATCTTGCTTAATCATAGAGGTATGTATCTATTCTTCGGATTGAGTTTCATTTGTTTTACGATTATGATGCTTACTAGATTGTCGCACTCTAAATTGGAACGAAAAGTATCAGGAATCCTTGCTGTATTATTCTTATCTGTGGGTATATTCATGGGATATACGCACTTAAACAGATTACATCAGGATGAAAGCTTGCGAAAACAATTGATTCAGCACAACGATAGTTTACAAACTATAAATAGGGTCTATGTGTCAGACTATCAAATCGATTTGAAGCATGAAGGAAATCAAATAGCTGTTCGAGCAAAGCTGCAAGTGAGAAATAAAATGCAGGAATCGAATGATTCAATAGTGTTTAGCCTAAATCCCGGTTTGAAATTAGACAGTTTATATATAAATGGAGAAAGTGCCGATTTTGAACAAAAGTTAGGTAGCATCTTGATTAAAAAGTATGAATTGAAACCTTGGCAGAAAGCAACTCTAGAATTTGTATATCATGGTTCTATATTGGAATCGGCGGCTTATTTAGACATTGATAAAGAAGAATTTGAAAAGTTAAATACAGAATTTTTATTTCAAATAGATAAACGATATGCTTTCTTAACACCGAATTATGTATTACTCACGAGAGAGAACGCTTGGTATCCGATACCGGGAGCCGGATTTGGTAAAACAAATTTAAATTGGTTAAATTCTCAATTTAGTAATTATTCGCTGAAGGTGGAAACTAATCCGAATCTGACGGCAATATCACAAGGAAGTGCTGAGCATAATGACAGTTCATGGAGCTTCAAATCCACTCACGCTAATTCTCAGATATCATTAGTTATAGGTGATTATGAGCGAACAACTCAAGAAATTGATGGTTTAGAGTTTAACTTATATGTGAAGAAAGGACACGACTATTACACCGATTTCTTCGAAACTATTCAAGATACATTATCATCAGTTATTGCCGAAACACTCCAAGATTATGAACGTTCGTTGGATTTATATTATCCGTTTGAACGTTTTTCTTTAGTAGAAGTTCCGGTACAGTTTTACAGCTATCAACGCGTGTTGAGTGCCGCTACTGAATATGTACAGCCTGAAATGGTTTTATTTGGAGAAAAAGGTGCATTATCTGACCAGACTGATTTTCAAGAAAATTATAGAAGAGAAAAAGGTGGAGGACCGGGAGGAGGTCCCCCTCGTCGCCGTACGAATCAAATGACAGATGAAGAACTGAGAATGCAAGTATTTAGAAACTTTGCAAGTTCATTCTTCTCATCTTCAGGTCGTCCGGATTTTAGCAGAAGCGGAGGACAAGTAGAAGTTTCAGAAAGTGTAAATCCGTATTATGTATTCCCGTTATTTTACGATTACGCTTATGCTATCAGTTCTACAAATTGGCCGGTATCAAATAAAGTATTTGGTGCGTATAAAGAAAGTGCTGCCGAGGATGAAGGTATGGGCGGATGGATGCGAAATATGAATGGTATGACCAACGATGAAAAAGCAAATGTGGCACTACTTTCACATAGTTTTGAAGAATTATTGCAGGACCCCGATCAAAAAGATGTAATTAATGATGTGATAGAACTAAAGGGAACAAGTTTGGTTTCTATTATAAGAGAAAAGGTTGGTGATGAGGCCTTTGACGACTTCTTATATGATTACCTTTATAGACATCAATTTAAGACCGCCACTTTAGAATCGTTTGCAGGAGAATTGCGCAGAAAGTTTCACTTAGATCTAATTTCCTATATGAAAGATTGGTTTAAAAGCAAAGAATTGCCCGCATATTTACTTGGAGAGGTTGAAGCCGTAAACGTTCTGGATAAAGATGAGCTGAAAACAATGGTTACATTTCGAATTTCAAATATAGAGCCTACGGAAGGAGTTGTAGAAGTTGAATTTAGAACCGGAGGCGGACCTAGAATGATGGGTGGAGATTCTGATAATATCACGAAATTAATTCATCTTGCCGGTAATCAAACCAAAGAAATTACGATGCTTCTATCGGGAAATCCAAGGGGCGGAACGATTAATACATTGACATCTAAAAATGTTCCTTCTCAAATTAGAATAGATTGGGGAAGACTGGAAGAAGACGATAAAATAACACCACACGAGGGAGAAAAAATAATAGACGACCAGGTTAAGGTAGTTGCTCCCGGTGAAATAGTGGTTGATAATGAAGATAAAGAATTTGAAATAACAACACTCACACAAGGAAGTCGATTAAGGAAATGGTTATTAGCATCAGATGAGGAAAAATCAAAATATTCTTCATTCCACCAATGGCGCCCTCCACTAGGATGGACTTTAACCACAAACTCTGATTTCTATGGGACGAACATTCGATCGGCCTATTATACTGCAGTAGGAGATGGTGATCAGGTAGCAAAATGGCACGTTCCGTTGCAAGGAGAAGGATTCTACTCCGTGTATGTCTATTTGTTTAGGCCTTGGAGATGGAGACGAGATAAAATAGAATTCGATTATCAATTAACTCATGCCGGTGGAGTAGAAAAAATTCCGGTTAGAGTAAAAGATAAGGGATGGTATTATCTAGGAGCCTACTATTTTAAATCGGATACTGCATTAATAGAGTTGTCGAATCAATCTAGAGGTAAGATGGTTGTTGCTGATGCTGTGAAATTTGTAAAACAATAAGCCTTCAAAAAGAAAAGAAATATGGTCAGAAAAATTAGAATTTTAATTATGTGCCTTGTGTTATGTGGAAACGCTTACAGTCAACAAATCATAACACTTGATAAAGCAATGCAGGTTGCAGAAGAGCACAGTCCCACGCTTCAATCTACCTTATTAAATTTGGAGCGCTCTCAGCAATTGTTGAAAGCTCAGAAAGCTTCTATGAAATCACAATTTTTAATGACTTTAGATCCTGTTTCTTATGGGCAAAATCGTTCATTCGATGATTTTTCTTCTTCTTGGTACACAAGTGAAAATTTTCAAACCTCAGGAACATTTCGTGTTGATCAGCCCATCTTGCCTACCAATGGAACAATCTCTTTAGTTAACCAATTTGGTTGGCAAATAAATAATAGTTCTGCAGCTTCGGCTACTGATAATAAATCATTTTCTAATAATCTGTATTTAAGTATAAGTCAACCATTATTTACCTATAATTCATTGAAGCAAGATTTAAAAGTACTTGAATTAGATTTGGAAAATACCAATTTGAGCTATGCTATGCAACGTTTAAATCTGGAACGAGATGTAACGCAATATTTTTACAATGTTTATATGGCTCAAATGAGTTTGAGCATAGCAAAGGACGAATTGGCAAATACTCAGAAATCATATGAAATATCAAAAAATAAGGTAGAAGCAGGTCTTTTGGCTAAAGAAGAGCTTTTACAATCGGAGCTAAACTTTGTAGAAGCAAAATCATCAGTTCAGAACGCGGAAGTTTCTTTGGAAAATGCAAAAGATGTTTTTAAGCAATATGTTGGTATGGATATTTATGAAGATATTACTGTAATGGCAAGTTTAGATGTTACTCCTGTTGATGTGGATGTCAAGCAAGCTACTGAATATGCATTGAGCTCCAGAATGGAACTTCGTCAACGAGAAATTGATATTAAAAACTCACAGTTTGATTTAATCTCAACTAAATCTACGAATGAATTTAAGGGAGATCTAAATTTATCAGTAGGTATTATTGGTCAGGATCAGAAATTGAGTAATATATACGCTAACCCAACTCGCAACCCTAATGTATCGTTATCTTTTAATGTGCCTATTTTCGATTGGGGAGAGCGTAAAGCTAGAATTAGGGCACAAGAAACAGTAATTCAAACTCAGAAATTGAATTATGAAACGGAAAAAACCCAGATTATTGTAGATGTACGCTCAACTATTCGAAGTCTAAAGAATCAGCTTGTTCAAATTGACATATCAGAAAAGAGTGAGAAAAATGCACAACTGACTTACGAAATAAATTTGGAGCGTTATGCCAATGGCGATTTAACCGGTATGGATTTAAGCCAATATCAATCGCAACTTTCGAGTGCTAAAAAGAGTTCGGCACAAGCACTGATAGATTATAAAATCCAACTGCTTAATTTGAAAATCCAAACGTTGTATGATTTTGTAAAAAAATCTCCGATTATACCTGATGAAATTATGGCTGAAGGTTTAAAATTAGTAGAGTAACTAAAAGAATAAGATAAGAAAATATACCCATGAATATGAAACGTTATTTCCCACTTTTTACCTTAGCCTTGATGGGCTTATTTGCGTGTAACAATCAAGCATCAAATTCAGAAGCAGATGTGGCTATTCCGGTCTCCGTAGAAGAAGTGAAACTGGGAAGCATTGAACAGATTATAAACTCAACCGGTACGTTATCGGCAGTACATGAAGCTACTTTATCTACAGAATCGACAGGCGAATATATTTTGTGTAAGAATCCTAAAACAAATAAACAATTTGCTTTAGGAGACAAAGTTTCGAAAGGTCAGGTGATTATCGAGATTCGAAGTAAAGAATATATGAACAGCATAGCCGTTGAATCGAAAAAACTAAGTTTGGATATTGCAAATCAAACCTATGAGAAACAAAAATCCCTTTATGAAAAAGGAGGTGTAACACAAAGCGAACTTAGTCAAGCTGAGGTTTCATTGGTGAATGCACAAGATGCCTATGATTTAGCTCAGATACAATTGAGTAAAACGAAGGTTATAGCTCCATTTAGCGGCGTGATTACCGAATTACCAACTTATACACAAGAAGTGACGTTAGCAAGTGGAACAGAAGTGTTAACTATCATGGATTATAAAAAAATGTTACTCGAAGTGAATTTGCCGGAGAAATACATTAATGAGATTAAACGAGGCTTACCTATTAGAGTAATGAACTATACTATTCCTGACGATACAATTGCAGGCGTAGTTTCACAAATATCTCCTGCTATCAGCACCGAAACACGCACTTTCACATGTAAACTAGATGTAGATAATAAAGATTTGTTGTTACGCCCGGGAATGTTTGCACAAACAGACATTATTTTAGATAAAAAGGATAACGTTGTTGTAGTTCCTAAAAATTCGGTTATCTCAAATCGAAGAGGTAAACACGTTTTTATTGTGTCAAATTCAACCGCAGAGCAAAAAAGAGTAACCTTTGGTTACGAGAATGCCGATCAAGTAGAAATTACCTCCGGATTGAAAGCCAACGATAGATTGGTCACTAAAGGTTTTGAGACACTTCGTAACCAATCTAAAGTTAAAATCGTAAAGTAACGGAGGGATAGACGTGAAAAAATTATGTGAATTTTCAGTAAGGTATCCGGTAACTGTTTTAATGGTTGTTTTAGGTGTTTTGCTATTGGGTTATATTTCATACGATAAGCTAGGTGTCGAGCTATTTCCCAATATGAATAATCCTAAGCTTTACATTGAGTTGGAAGCTGGAGAACGTCCGCCGGAGGAAATAGAGAAACAATATGTAGAGCAGCTAGAAGCATTGGCTATCCGTCAATCAGATGTGACAAATGTTTCGTCGGTTTCTATGGTGGGAACAGCTCAATTAACGGTGGAATATGCTTGGGGTAAAGATATGGACGATGCCTTTCTTGATTTGCAGAAAGCAATCAATAGCTATACTCAGAACGATGATGACATTGATGCTATAACTATTACCCAATATGATCCAAACACAAGTCCGATTGTAGAAGTTGCCTTGAGCAATGATAATATCGATGATTTAAATGAACTTCGGAAAACGGCAGAAAACTATATCAGAAATGAACTGATACGTTTGGAGGGTATTGCAGATGTTGAGATTAGTGGCGATCAAGAACAAGAGGTTTATATTGAAACTAAACAATATTTGCTGGATGCTTATGGATTAACATTAAGTAGTATATCGACGGCCATTAATAATTTTAATCAAAGCATATCGGGTGGTAATGTAGAGGAGATGGGCACTAAGTATGTTGTGAAAGCTGTCAGCTTACTTCGTTCTCCGGAAGATTTTGAACATATAATTGTAGGCTATAAAACAATTAAAGCTGATGATGAAACGGCAGAGTCGGCTCCGATATATTTGAGCGAGGTAGCAACGGTAAAACTTCGGAATAAAGATCCGGAAAATATTGTTCGTTTGAATAATAAGCCATCACTAGGACTTTCTATTTACAAAGAAACCAATTACAATACGGTTAAGGCGGTAAATAATGTAGAAAAAGCCATGCGTAAAATAGAAAAAGCTTTACCGTCATATCATTTAACCATGGTTTCAGACCAAGGAACTTTTATCTCCAGTGCTATTGGAGAGGTGAAGGATTCGGCTCTAATTGGTATCGTACTTGCCGTTTTGGTACTTTATGTATTTTTGCGTAGGATTGGTAGCACACTAATAATTAGTATAGCTATTCCAATTTCTATTGTAGCTACATTTAACCTCATGTATTTTAATGGTCTGACCATGAATATTATGTCACTTGGAGGTTTGGCGCTAGGAGCAGGCATGTTGGTAGATAATGCTATTGTAGTTGTAGAAAATATATTTAGAAATAGAGATAGTGGGATGTCGGTAAAAGAGGCCGCTATTATAGGAACTTCGCAGGTTGGCGGAGCTATTATATCTTCAACGCTTACCACCATCGTAGTATTCTTGCCTATCGTTTATTTGCATGGCTCATCGGGAGAATTGTTTAAGGACCAAGCATGGACGGTTACCTTCTCCTTGATTTCCTCCTTATTGGTGGCTATTTTTGTTATACCAATGCTTTTTTCGTTGTTTTATAAGAATACTGAAAATAAAAAGATAAAGACAGTTCAGATTGGTGGGTATGGCAAATTTCTAGATAGAGCCGTAGATCATCGTTGGATGATCATTATGCTGGCAATATTTCTGATGTTATTGGGAGGATTTATTACTCCATTTTTAGGGTCAGAATTTATGCCTAAGACCGAAACTAGAGAATTTAGTATGCAAATAACGATGCCTGAAGGGACACAGCTGTCGAGAACAGATGCGACTATAGATGGTTTAGAGCACATTGCAGAAGAGACTTTGGGAAAAAATTTGCAGTATGTTTATACTTGTGTAGGACCGTCTAGCAGTTTGAGTTCGTCAACAACGGCAATATTTGAAGGCGAGAATACCGCAAAAATAAAATTTGTTTTGGCAGAAGATGCTAAGGTAACATCTACTCAGGCTATACAAATGCTAAGTTCAGCAGTGGGAGAGCTTTCGGATACGGAAATATTATATAAACAAGACGAAACGGCTTTACAAAGTATATTAGGAACTGATGAAGCTCCGTTATTAATAGAAGTTGAAGGTCAGGAATTGAATGAGATTGATACGATTTTGACAGAAATCCAAACAAAATTGACCCATATCAACGGCATATATAATGCAGAATCTTCAATGGAAGATGGATCTCCGGAGGTAGAAATCGTGGTAGACAGATTACGTGCAGGGATATATGGTATAAGTGTGAGCGATATTGTGAGTCAGGTGCAAAGTCAGCTCGACGGAGAAACGGTAGGACAAGTGGAACGTTCAGGTGAAATGCAAGATATTACGTTGAAAATGCCGGATATGACTTTAGCGGAAATGAAGCAAGTAAAAATAACTTCAGGAGATCAAGAATTTTACTTAGATGAGTTGGCAAATATAAAGGTGGGGTATTCTCCTAAAACGATTATGCGCAACAACCAAACACGTATTGGGCAAGTTTCAGCACAATTAGATAATAACACATCTTTGAGTAAAGTAGCTGATGAAATTCGTGCAGGATTGGCGTCAATCAATTTACCGGCAAATTATAAAGTTAATATTAGCGGAGAGGAAGCCAAACGTCAGGAATCTATGAGTAGTCTAAGCTTTGCTTTATTACTTTCTGTAATTCTAGTTTTTATGGTATTGGCTTCTCAATTTGAGTCGTTAATACATCCGTTCACTATTCTGCTTACCATTCCCTTGGCAGTGGTAGGTTCTATATTCACTTTTTTCATTTTCGATAAGTCATTAAACATGATGGCATTTATTGGTATTATAATGCTTGCAGGTATAGCTGTTAATAATTCCATCATACTAATAGATCGGATTATTCAGCTTCAACGTTCAGGAATGGATCGAAGAGAAGCCATTTTACAGGCAGGACAGCAGCGTATTCGTCCGATATTAATGACTAGTTTAACAACAATATTGGCATTAATTCCAATGACATTGGGTATTGGTGAAAGTTCCTCTTTACGATCACCTATGGCTATGGCTGTAATCGGAGGTATGGTAACATCAACTTTACTAAGTTTGGTTGTTATTCCATGTGTGTATGATGTGTTAGAGAGCGTTAAAAACAAGTTATTCAATTCTAATAAGAAGAATTAGTTATGCGATTTGTGATTGATAGGAAAACGCTCATCAGCATGCTGTTTATAGGTCTTACTATGCTCGGCTATGTATCATATAAGCAATTAAAGGTTGAATTACTACCTAATGCTGATTTACCCTTTTTATATGTTACAGTAAGTGCTGATCAAGAATCAGAACCTAATTATTTTGAAAAAGAGGCTGTAATATCAGTGGAAGGAGCTATAAGTACTCTTTCGGGAATTGAATCTTTAGAAACTACAATTACTTCGAGGCAAGCTTCTATTGCTGTCTATTATCAGAATGATGTTGATTTGAGTTTAGCTTACCTTAGACTTCAAGAAAAAATAAATGAATTAAGCTCTACTTTAGGCGATGAATTTACGCTTACAGTAAATCGAGTTGATCTATCCAAAATGAATAGTCAACTTATGAGCTTAGAGGCTCGTGGAAGTGGAGGAGTAGATAGGGTGCGTAATGTGGTTGATGAGGAGGTAACTGATGAGTTGGAGAATGTAGATGGCGTAGCGGGCATTGAAGTATATGGCGGAAAAGAAAAGATTTTAGAAATTACACCAAACTTAGCAGCATGTAAATCATATGGCATTACTATGGCAAGTTTGCGTAGTTTATTGTCGCAAAATAGCGAAGATAGGGCTTATGTTGGAAACTTAGTAGAGCATGGGCAACTTCGTTTTGTTCACGTGACAGCAGAATATAGCAACGTAAAAGATATTGAAAATCTGGTAGTAGCTAATGGTCCTGTTTTATTGAAAGATATAGCTGATGTTCGTTTTGGAGAAAAAGAAGTTGACAGCTACAGCAGAGTAAATGGATTAGAAGCTGTTACGGTTCGTATTATTAGTGACTCTCAAGCAAATCAGATTGAATTGTCGCATGCTGTTTTAGCTGTTATTGATAAGATTAACCAAAAGATAAAAGCCAAGGATGTTCAGCTGGTAGTGCAAGACAATACTGCCAAAACGATGGAAGACAATATCAATCAAATTATTAACTTGGCTCTTGTAGGTGGCTTAATGGCTGTTTTTGTGTTGTGGATTTTTCTCAGAAATCTTCGTATAGTTGTTTTTGTTGCTTTTGCTATACCAATATCTATCTTTACGGCTTTCAATGCTTTTTATGCCTATCACATAAGTATAAATAGCCTTACCTTGGTTGGAATGGCTTTGGCTGTTGGTATGCTATTAGATAACAGTGTAGTTGTACTTGAGAATATTTATCGTTTAGCAGGAAAAAAATATTCAGCTGATCAAGCTGTTATACAAGGAACGAAAGAGGTATGGCGTTCTATCGTTGCCGCAACATTAACCACGATAACTGTTTTTCTTCCTTTTGTGTTTTCCAGCAACTATCAAGTGGAAATGTTGGGTGAGAATATTGGGGTATCTATCATTTCAACATTATTGGTATCATTACTTGTAGCTCTGCTTTTTGTTCCTATGATAGTTCACTTCATACTGGGACGGAAATGGGGGAAACATATTGATTTCCAAAATCTAGATACCGGCAACCGTTTGATTCAGATTTACGTGTTGCTATTGAAAACCTGTATGAGAAATCCATTGTTAACAATTGCTGGTGCTATAATCGTATTCTTTTTATCTATTGTAGGAGCTTTACTTGTTGATGATAGCTCTTTATCTGAGGTGGAAAATGACCAAGTCAATTTAACCCTAACCATGTCTTCAGGATCAAGTTTGGATAAAACAGACAATGCTGTTCGTTTAATTGAGAAGAAGTTAGAAGATATTCCCGAAAAAGAAGATGTTATAAGTAATGTTGAAGAAGAAAAAGCAACAATCACAATTAAGTTGAAAGAGGATTTTGAAGACGTAGGTAATCGAACATATGCTGAGGTCAAGAATGAAGCTTATAGATTGGCTCGAGGTGTGAGAATGGGAAGTGTTAGTGCCAGTTCATCTAGTTCAAGCAGCACCGGAAGAGCCGGCAATGGAGCTGCTGATTTTCAGCGTATGTTGGGAATTGGATCTTCACGAGAAACTATTGTTATCAAAGGGGAAGACTATAAAATGATGGAGAATGTGGCTGACGATTTAAAGGATATTCTAGGTGATTTAGATATCATAGACTGGATACGTAGCAGCTCTTCAGGATACCAGCCGGAAGTACAGATGCACTTCAATCCATTGCTCATGACTACCTATGGAATTACTTTGAGCGATATTTCAAAAGAACTAAACTCGTTTTCCAATCAAATCTCAACCGGTATCATGTTTGAGCAAGGAACCGACGAATATGAGATTACTATTAATCAACAAGAGGATGAAGATAAGAATGATCGCTCGGTTCACGATTTAAAAACAGTGCAAGTAGATGGTGATTCTTCTCACGATTTGCAGGAGTTCACTAAGCTGTTTTACTCATGGGGACTATCGAAAATAACACGCGTTAACCAAGAAAAACAAATTACCTTAACTTACGCTTTTTCTAATGAGGCTGATGAATCATCAAGTATACATGATGCTTATGCAACTGAGGTAGACAATATTTTGGCCGGTTATAATTACCCATCAGGAGTTACAGCTACCGTTGATGTGGAAGATAATGAGTTGGAAGAGATTTATTATTTCATAGGAGTGGCTTTCATTCTGATATTTATGATTTTAGCTTCGGTGTTTGAATCAATAATTACACCATTTGTAATGTTATTTTCTATCCCATTAGCAGCTATTGGTTCGCTGATAGCTATGGTTATCACAGGAAATGGTTTAACCAATGCTAATGCAATGATTGGTTTCCTTATTCTAATGGGAGTAGTAGTCAATAATGGTATTATCCTCATTGATTATGCCAATATTTTACGCGAACGAGGGTTTAGAAAAATTAGAGCTCTCATTGTGGCGGGTATATCTCGAGTACGTCCGATTTTGATAACAGCGGCTACCACTATTGTGGCTATGTTACCATTAGCTATGGGGCAAGATGAATATGTAGGAGCTATTGGTGCGCCTTTTGCTATAGTTGTAATTGGAGGTTTATCATTTAGTACATTACTTACACTTATTTTTATTCCTACTTTCTATTCCGGTCTAGAGAATGCTCTTGATTGGTTTAAATCTTTGGATTGGAAATGGAAGCTTTTGCAAATCTTATTAATGGCTATTAGTTTTATCTGCATATCTTATTTTGCAGAAACTTTCTTGGTGAGATTAGCGTGTGTAATCCTTGTAGTAACCCTAATTCCGGGAATGACATGGTTCATACTAAATAGTCTAACAAATGCTAATGCGAAACTTATCCCTGAAGATGAGGAAGTAACAATAAGCATACAAAATTTAGTTAAGATTTATGATCGATCGGGACGTTTCACTAGAGAATGGCTTGCAGGTCTTAAATTGCGTCAACGTGCCGGGCTGGAGCGTAATTTCTATTCATTAGCTGATTTTACTCATCTAGTATGGCAAGTACCATTGTTGGGTTTCTTAGTCTATTTCACTTTTATCTATCTGGAAGCAAGCTTCTGGTGTTACCTGATGGCATTGCTTACATGGCTGTTTATCCGTGAGTTTACTCGCCCATTCATGCTGATGTGGAAGAATAAGTATGAACAATGCGGACAGCAAAGATATCAACGAATGATGAAGGCATTACCTTTGTTTACTTATTGGTTCTTGCCTATAGTTGAGCTAATCGTTATACAGCAACGAGGAGGAAGTATAGGTGCATTAGCTGGTTTTGGGACGCTTTGGTATTTAGGTTTAATTATAGCCTACACATCAAATAAATTATATGAGAACGATGTTAATATTAATCGTATTACCGGAAAATTTGGAGGACTCCGAAGATCAATTTATCGTCTTGTACAGTCTATACCGGTAATTGGTAAGAAAAGAAAACCATTCCGAGCATTGAACGGAGTTTCATTGGATATCAAAACAGGAATGTTCGGACTGCTTGGACCTAATGGTGCCGGTAAATCGACTATGATGCGGATCATTTGTGGCATATTTGAACAGAGTTATGGTAAGATATTCATTAATGGTATTGATACACAGGAAAAACGAGAAGAATTACAAGGTCTTATCGGATATTTACCACAAGAATTTGGTACTTATGAAAGTATGAGTTCTTGGAATTACTTAAATTATCAAGCACTATTAAAAGGGCTAAAAGATCCTAAACAACGAATGGAACGATTGGAGTATGTGCTGAAAGCCGTACACATGTGGGATAAGAAAGATGAAGCAATCGGATCCTTTTCGGGAGGAATGAAGCAGCGCATCGGGATTGCACAAATCTTGCTGCATTTACCTCGCATCTTAGTTGTTGATGAGCCGACAGCCGGTCTTGATCCACGTGAACGGATTCGTTTTCGTAACTTATTGGTAGAGTTAAGTAGAGCGCGCATTGTGATATTTTCTACGCATATTATTGAGGATATTGCCAGCTCGTGTAATCAGGTGGGAGTAGTCATCAGAGGACAAGTAAAATATACGGGAACTCCGGGTGATATGGTACATTTGGCTCAAGATTTAGTTTGGCAATATGATTTGTCGCCTGAAGAGTTTGAGCAATTGGCAGATAAAAAGATGGTACTTCATCATATGTATATTGATGATAAGATACGTTTGCGCTATTTATCGAAAGAGCAGCCACATCCTACGGCGATAAAAGTTACACCTATATTGGAGGATGCTTATTTATGTTTGATTAAAGATTTAAAAAATGAATAATCGGAAGCAAGATATATTGAATTATAGCTTAGAGATGATTAAATATAATTTTAAAATCATCTTTGGCGGTCGTTTTTTATGGTTTATTCTGGCAGCAATAGCATTCTATCTGTTAATATCAGTGATTGCTATTTACAATGGTGATATTCCGGATGAAGATTTTGTGTATAACGTAATGTTTTTTCCTGCGGTATTGCTGATTTTCTATCCCATGACTTTTGGTATTCAAAATGATTTGGATGCCGGAATACTGGAAATTCTGTTTGGGATACCAAATTACCGCTATAAAGTTTGGTTGGTACGGCTAATTATGGTGTTTCTTATTGTTTTTGTGCTGCTGATAGGCTTTGCGCTGTTGAGTAGCTATTTATTGGCATCGGTTCATGTACTTGAAACGACTTCTCAGCTAATGTTTCCTGTGCTTTTTCTCGGAACAATGGCATTTTGGCTTTCAACAATCATTAAGAATGGGAACGGAACAGCAGTCGTCGTTGTAGTTATAGGCGTACTTTTAAGCGTTGCATCAAGTATATTGAAAAATACAATGTGGGATATTTTTATTGTGCCTTTTTCGGTGCCCGACAACGTGAGTGAACTGCTATGGAGCAGTATCCTTATCAAAAATCGATTGTTCTTGTCGATTGGAAGCATTGTTTTCTTATTGGGAGGGCTATACAATCTGCAAAGACGAGAAGGGTTTATTTAAACAATGACTGATTCTAAACTGACCATAAAGGAATGGGCTGTTGATGACAGGCCACGAGAAAAATTGGCACTCCAAGGAGCCCGCGCATTATCTGACGCAGAGTTATTAGCTATTATTTTGGGTTCAGGGTCGAGGAATGAGTCTGCTGTTGAGTTAGCACGCCGTATTTTATCGTCGGTAGATAACAATTTGGTGGATTTGGGCAGATGTGATATGACGCAACTCACGAAATTTAAAGGAGTGGGCGAGGCGAAAGCTGTAAATATTATGGCAGCTTCTGAGTTAGCACGAAGACGTAAGGAGCAAGGCAGCAAACGAAGGATAGTCATTAAAAATTCACAGGATGCTGCAAACATATTCCATCCTTTATTAGAGGATTTTCCCGTGGAAGAGTTCTGGATATTACTGCTCAGTCAGTCGAATAGGGTGATAGGGAAGCAGCGGATTAGTTCGGGAGGAATAGCCGGTACTGCCGTCGATATTCGAATTATACTCAAATATGCCATTGAGCATATGGCAACGGGCATCATTCTTTGCCACAACCACCCTTCGGGAAATAGCACACCGAGCTTGCAAGACGAGCAACTTACCGATAAAATAAAGAAAGCTGCCAGTTATATGGACATAAGGGTGCTCGATCATATCATCGTAGCCCATCAACATTATTTTAGTTTTGGCGATAAGGGATTGATGTAGCCCGACTACAACATATCTTTAAACAGCTTCTGCATGTCCTCCATTTGTTGTTGAATTTGCTTTTGTATTTCTTTCTTGTTTTCAGGAGAGAAGAAGTCTTTTAATGGCTCTATCATGCTGCTGTCCAACGGATAGGTATAAACAACCGAGTCTTTAGAAAAGAGTTTTCCGAAGTGTTCTTGAATATCGTCGTTAAAAGCACCAAAATCGAAATCATTGAATTTAGAGTTCAGGCTATCGGGAAAATCATTTGGAATGATGTTGTCATTAAAACGCTGCATCATCTCTTGCATATGTTTTCGCATCTCTTCAAAGCCGGCTGAGTCGATAGAATCGCCGCTCGACCATGCTTTTACATAGGTAGAATCATAGCGCGTAATGTTCCCGTTTTCATCATATTTCTTAGTTACGTTGGAATGTTCTTGCGGCTGTTGATCAGGTGATACAGATTGAGCAAAAGCACCGGCGGTGAAGCATAAAAACACCGCAAAAGAAAATAAGCTTTTCATGATGTATGATTATTGTTTCGACTATCAAATATACGCACTGTTTTTATTAATTGCTACTAAATAATGCAAAACCATTTTACTTTGAAACCGGAATTTCATAATACTCTTGAGACTCCACTCAAGAGTATTATGAAATTCCGGTTTGAACTATTCTTTCGATTGGGTTTGTATTAATCCATTAGCTTGCGGTAGCGAATACGAGTTGGTTCTACATTACCTAAACGCTTCTTCTTATTCTCTTCATATTCAGAATAAGAACCCTCGAAGAAATGAACATGTGAATCACCTTCAAAAGCCAAAATATGAGTGGCAATACGATCTAAGAACCAACGATCGTGAGAAATAACTACGGCACAGCCGGCAAAGTCCAGCAAACCCTCTTCTAAGGCACGAAGTGTATTTACATCAATATCATTGGTAGGTTCGTCTAAGAGCAGCACATTTCCTTCTTCTTTCAAGGCCATGGCAAGATGCAGGCGATTGCGCTCACCACCGGATAGCATGCGGCACTTTTTCTCTTGATCAGACCCCCCGAAGTTGAATCGAGAAACATAAGCACGAGCGTTTATCTGACGACCGCCCATGTTGATTAGATCGGCACCTCCCGATATAACTTGATATACTGTTTTTTCAGGATCAATATCGCTGTGAGACTGGTCAACATAAGCAATCTTTACGGTTTCTCCCACATCGAAAGTACCTTTGTCGGCTTCGATTTGTTTCATGATTAGTTTGAACAATGTGGTTTTACCTGCACCGTTAGGTCCGATAACTCCCACAATACCATTAGGAGGTAAGGTGAAATTCAGATCTTCAAAAAGCACCCGGTCGCCGTAAGCTTTTGTAACACCTTCGGCATTAATCACCCGCTCTCCCAAGCGAGGTCCGTTCGGAATAAAAATTTCTAATCTTTCCTCTTTCTGTTTGGTATCTTCACTCATCAGTTGGTCGTAGGCATTTAAGCGAGCTTTCGACTTTGCATGACGAGCTTTCGGAGCCATTTTAATCCACTCTAATTCGCGCTCCAATGTTTTCCGTCGTTTAGAAGCCTGCTTTTCTTCTCGGGCTAAACGTTTAGATTTCTGATCTAACCATGAAGAATAGTTCCCTTGCCAAGGAATACCTTCACCGCGGTCGAGTTCCAGAATCCAACCGGCAACATTATCTAAAAAGTAGCGGTCGTGGGTGATGCAGATAACAGTACCAGCATATTGCTGAAGATGTTGTTCCAACCAATGGATTGATTCGGCATCAAGGTGGTTCGTAGGTTCATCAAGGAGCAAAACATCAGGCTGTTTAAGCAATAAACGACAAAGAGCCACCCGACGTTGTTCGCCACCGGAAAGTTCACCGACAGGCTGATCGCTCGGAGGGCAACGGAGTGCGTCCATAGCTCGCTCTAATTTAGAATCAAGATTCCAAGCATCTAAGGCATCTATCTTTTCTTGGAGTTTGGCTTGCTCATCCATCAGGGTTTGCATTTTATCGGGATCTTCCAACACCTCAGGTTCGCAAAACTTATCATTGATGGCATTATAGGCATTTAATACGTCAACGGTTTCCTGAACTCCCTCTTCCACAATTTGTTTAACGGTTTTATTTGGGTCGAGTTTAGGCTCTTGTTCTAAATAACCTACGGTGTAGCCCGGAGAAAATACCACTTCACCCTGATAATCTTTTTCAAGTCCGGCAATAATTTTCAACAATGTTGATTTTCCGGAGCCGTTTAAACCGATGATACCGATTTTAGCACCTAAAAAGAAAGAAAGTGAGATGTCGTTATTAACCTGCTTCTGAGGCGGATAAATTTTATTTACCCGATGCATGGAGAAGATAATTTGTTTATCGTCGCTCATTGTTGTGATTTTAATTGTTTTAAATAATTATAAGTGAAAGCCTTGAGCTTTCAGCATTGCTTTCAGTTTGCCTGAAAAATGTTCGGAATCGGTTCTTTTATAGCGCACATCGGTGAACACCTGAGCCAAGTTATCTTTTCCGTTATCGGCAACAAATTGTTTGGAACTTACCAAGTTTTCTTTTTCTGCGAAGAGTTCGTTAATGCGTTCTGCCGTATTCTCACGGTAATGTTCCTGATGCATAACAGCATCTAAAGGAAGCCTGTCGGTTAGCGGAGGATTAACATCCGGATATCCCATGGTTATTGTTGTGATCGGAATAACACCTTTGGGCAACTTTAAAGCTTGGCTAATTTCGGGAGCGTTGTATAAAGATGTGCCTAAATAGCATATACCCAATCCTTCGGTTTCGGCTGCCAAAGCTATATTTTGAGCAAATAAAGATGCATCTATTGTGGCGTTTAGCAGCCAAAGTAGGTTGTCGGTTCCGGCATCGGCATTCCTATTTTTGCACCAAGCTTCATAACGATTTAAGTCGGCACAGATGGTGAGTACAACCGGAGCTTCAGTAAGCATGGGTTGATTAAAGTGAAATGGAGCCAAACGCTGCTTATTTTCTTCTTTTTGCGTAATCACCACACTATATAACTGAATGTTTCCGGTAGTTGACGCACGTGTGCCGGCTTCAATAATTCGGTTTAGCAGTCCGGATTTAATGGTTTGCGATGTGTATTTTCGAATGGAACGATGTTTAAAAATATGATTCTGCATAATCTGTCTTTTGGTAATTAATACAAAGATAAGAATAAACAGCATGCGTTTCTCATGCAGCATAAGGGTAGTGGCAAAAAAATGGGCTAATTCTAAGATAAGAATAGCAACAGTTTGGTGTAATTTTATGATATCTCGATAGCGAATCGGAAGAATCAGGAGTAATTACTGCTATCCTTTCCCAAGAATGGAATGATTTTGATGTAGGTGCTTCTATCTTCCGTTGAAGATTAAATGAATTTTTAGTTTAATGATTTGTTTTCTAGCTGTTTAAATGATTACTGCTTGTAATTTCAATGCTGATTTTTCGATTTATTGAGACCACATTAGCAGATATTTCTACAAAATAATGTAATTTTGAACTGTTTTTAGGGAAGAGATGAGGGTAATGCTAAAGAATAGACAATGAAAAGATTATTATTAATTGGTGGCATCATCTTTTTATCGGGCAGTGCATTTTCTTGCCGAAGCACTTGCAATTGCCCTGCCTATTCATTTCAAGTGAAGGAACAAAAGAATCAAGCTGAACATATGGCTGCCGAAGATAGGAAGACGACTGCTTACAATCGAACAGATGAGGCTTAACTCCGGCATAATTATTCAACAAATTTACGCAACATTAATTCAAGTTTAAGCTCAAAATTAAAATCTGATAAATAGTGAGGCTTACATTGGTATTTTTGCTGTATTATTCTTTTATTTGTATCGCTTTCCGAATGAGTAGGGATAGCGTATTGTGTGAAAAAGAAAAATTACTTTTATATTTAATTTTATTTTAAAAATTATCAATCATGATTAAAATTGGTATTAACGGATTTGGTCGTATCGGTCGATTCGTATTCCGTCAAGCTGTAAAAAAAGGTACGGTTGAAGTAGTAGCTATCAACGACCTTATTGATGTTGAATACATGGCTTACATGTTGAAATATGATTCTACTCACGGTCGATTCGACGGTACTGTTGAGGTTAAAGACGGTAAACTTATTGTTAACGGTAAAGAAGTTCGCGTAACTGCAGAACGTAATCCTGCTGATATTAACTGGGGTGCTGTTGGTGCTGAATATGTTGTTGAATCAACAGGTCTTTTCCTTACTAAAGAAAAAGCTCAAGGTCACATCGATGCAGGTGCTAAGAAAGTAGTAATGTCTGCTCCTTCAAAAGATGATACTCCTATGTTCGTGATGGGTGTGAACAACGAAAAATATACTAACGATATGACTTTCGTTTCTAACGCTTCTTGTACTACAAACTGTTTAGCTCCTATCGCTAAAGTATTAAACGATAACTTCGGTATTGTTGACGGTTTGATGACAACTGTTCACGCAACTACTGCAACTCAAAAAACTGTTGACGGTCCTTCTATGAAAGACTGGAGAGGTGGTCGCGGTGCAGGTCAAAACATCATTCCTTCATCAACAGGTGCTGCTAAAGCCGTAGGTAAAGTAATTCCTGAATTGAACGGTAAACTTACAGGTATGGCTTTCCGTGTTCCTACTCCTGATGTTTCAGTTGTTGATTTGACTGTGAACTTGGCAAAAGAAACTACTTACGAAGCAATTTGTGCTGCAATGAAAGCTGCTTCTGAAGGTGAGTTGGCAGGTGTTCTTGGTTATACTGAAGATGCTGTTGTTTCTAACGACTTCGTTGGTGATTCTCGTACTTCTATCTTCGATGCAGGTGCAGGTATCCAATTGACTCCAACTTTCGTGAAAGTTGTTTCTTGGTATGACAATGAAATGGGTTACTCTACTAAAGTTTGTGAACTTATCGAGTATATGGATTCAAAAAAATAATCCACATTTTATGATATTGAAGAAAGGTTTAAGCGTAAAGTTTAAACCTTTCTCTTTTCTATTACTATTAATGCAAAGACTATGTTTATCATCGATTTGACTTACAAAGAGAGTTTGGAAAGAATTGATCAGCTCATAAATGAACACATCGCTTTTTTAGATGAACAATATGAATTGGGTAATTTCTTGGCATCCGGACGAAAAGTGCCAAGAACAGGGGGTGTTATACTGGCAAAAGTTGCCGACTTAGAAGAAGTAAAACGGCTTATAGCACAAGACCCTTTCCAAAAGAATAAGCTGGCTGACTATAAGATAACGGAATTCATACCGAGTAAAACAAGCAAGGAGTTGAGTTTCTTGCGAGAGTAAGTTGTAATATCAATCTTCGGTTTGCATAGACAACACTCAACGGTTTACGTATAAGAGCAGTAGTGGAATTGGAAGCGAGATTTTTCGATTAAGCACTTAAACAGCTATTGCTTTTATGCGATGTTAGGCACTGGCATTTTCCACTTCAATTGTTTCTACCTTCCATATTTCTTTAACATTATCAAACATTGTAAATCTTCAGCATGAAGTTTACCGATTTCAAGTTCTTTTATCAGGGGGTAATCAATATGATTATTAACTTTAGAATTTTAAACGATATGGCAACAAGAAGGAAAAACAATTCTAGTTCAAGACCAATCAAAGAGGTTAGGCGTTGCACTCGCAAAGTGTATAGTGCAGAAGAGAAAATCCAGATTGTTATGGAAGGCATTCGGGGTGAACTTAGTTCTGCTGAAATATGCTGAAAATACGGCATCCACGACAAAATGGACA
>JBKEDC010000046.1:0-18815 GCA_047975205.1 Mangrovibacterium sp.
GAATATCCATTTGTTGACGGACAGTCAATATTCTTGAATCAAGATGAGTTGGAAATAGACCTTTCTACTCACAGCAATGGCATAGCTGCTGATTCTATTTCTTTCGGCTTTACCGGGGAAACCAAGCTGATAAAAAAACTGCAAAAACTCAAAGACATAAAGTGGGAACTCATCTTTTATGACTACAGTGGGAGCAGTTGGGTTGATCAAATGTATCCGAAAGATGCCCGCCGTTTTATTGCTCTGATGATGAACTTTGCCTATATGTGGGTATCTGATGACTACCAAAAAGAGTTCTTGAACGAATATCTTACCACGCATAACGGAGAAACAGTTCTTACCACTGAGGAAAAACAGCAAGCAATAACAGATTTAATGAATAAAGATTTCTACGAGTGTGGCAAAGTAAGCAGTGCTGCCGGTTTGGGTGGAGATACTACGATAGGGTTTGCTGAATATATTCTTCGAGATATCTTCTATTATGATGATGACACGGCAGATATTTCCTCACACGAACTCATGCACACCATCGGCTTTGGTCATGATTCTAACCTTACTTATCCACTAACAGTTGATGGCGTGGAAACAGGCATCAACCCTGTTACTAGAAGGATTTCTAAAAAGTTCTTCGATGAGAATAGGTGGATTGTTACTCCCGAGAACTATTATTACAAAAGTGATATCGAACAAGAAGCTCCTTCCGAAGAAAACACAAAAACTTTGCAATCGCAAAGAAAGGTTATCTCGCTTTGAACATTGCACAATGAGTTAATCTTTCGATAAGATATTTCACAAGGAGCACCTCGCTAAAAGGTGCTCTTTTTTAAGTAGAAAGTTACGCAAACAAAATATTCACCTAGCATTGCAAACAAAATTTCGATAGGAAATAAACAACAAAGGTTCTACATTACGGACTGAAAAAGCAGGAAAATTCCGTTAGCTTCAACTATAATGTTGTGAGAATTGGAAAAGTTTCCGCAAATTCAATCAAAATGCAGAGAAGAAATGGGCAAAATTTCGTAAATTCAGTTGAAAAGCTTTTAAGAAACGAGCAAATTTCCAGAAACTAGAATAATAATTTATGAGAAATAGTAGAATTTTCGCAAACTCAGTGAAATAGTTTGCGAGAAATGAAGGAACTAAACAGCGCTACAACACTGAATTTCAACCGATAAAGACATTTACACCTGCATATTGCAAGTTAAAAAGTAAACAATACCGCCAATTGATTAGTAGAGGCTTTTAATTCTATCTTTAGCCTAGTTATATTGTTATAGCCCGAATTGTAGTAGGTAACTGCTCGACAAGCTCGTTTCTTAAATGCCACATGAAAGGGTATGGAAGCCGTTAATGCCGCACCACCTATATAGGCCAATTTCCAATTTGGATTTCCTTGATTTCGTAAAGCATCAATTACAGGTAAAGAGAGCATTACTGTTCCGGCCGCCAGCAACACTCTATCTATCATTCTATACGTTGCCATGTGCATTACATAAGCATTCATATTGGGGTCTTTAGCCAACAATTGCATCAATTGATCGGCATTCATATCAACATCGCAACGCGTATAAACCTTTTTTTTGAAAGGTCCTTTTTCACTCATAGTTATGGGTGAATAGCTAACCTGTGCTTTCAGCGTATTGCCGGCTACTATGTTTAGGAGAGCCAGCAAGATGAACACTATAATTCTTTTATTAAACAATTCCTGCATATATTCTAGTGGGCATCTAGCCAGTTGCCGGCAGCGTTCATTTCAACCAATAGCGGCAAACCCAAATCAACTGCCGATTCCATACTCTCTTTTACAATTTGCTTCATTTGTTCCAGCTCTGAGCTGCACACATCAAAATTTAATTCATCATGAACCTGTAATAGGAGTTTTGATTGCAAATTAGCTTTTTTCATCGTTCGATGCACATTAATCATGGCAATTTTAATGATGTCGGCAGCCGACCCCTGAATAGGTGCATTAATGGCATTGCGCTCGGCAACTCCTCTTACTACAGCATTTGCCGAATTAATATCGCTTAAGTATCGACGACGACCTTTTATGGTTTCTACATATCCTTGTTCGCGGGCTTTTTCAATGCACTCATCCATGTATTCTTTTATGCGGGGAAAGCTTTTGAAGTAGTCATCAATAAGGGTTTTAGCTTCACTTCGAGAGATGTTTAATCGCTGTGATAAGCCAAAGGCAGAAATTCCGTAAATAATACCGAAGTTAGCTGTTTTAGCTTTTCGACGCATATCGGCACTCACTTTCTCAACAGGTACTTTATAGATTTTAGCAGCCGTTGCAGCATGAATATCTTGTCCGTTTCCAAAGGCTTCCAACATATGTACGTCGCCACTTAAAGCGGCCATAATGCGCAATTCTATCTGAGAATAATCGGCAGATAAGAACAAGTGATTTTCATCAGATGCCGTAAAAGCTTTTCTAATTTCCCGACCATTATCATCTCGAATTGGAATATTCTGCAGATTCGGATTAGTAGAGCTCAATCTTCCGGTAGCTGTTACTGTTTGATTAAACGAGCTATGCAACTTTCCGGTAGTCGGATTAATTAATTGAGGCAAAGCTTCCACATAGGTGGAAAGTAATTTTTTCAACCCTCTAAATTCTAAAATCTTCGATACGATAGGGTGCTTATCTACTAGCTTACTCAACACTTCTTCAGATGTAGAATATTGTTTTGTTTTCGTTTTCTTCGCTTTACTGTCGATCTTCAATTTCTCAAATAAGATAACTCCCAATTGCTTCGGCGATGACACATTAAATTGCTCATCAGCCATATTTATAATCTCATGCTCCAAATTCTGAATTTGTGTGTGCAAGATTTTGGCATAGGCATTCAAGTTTTCCACATCTAGGCTCACTCCTTCCAACTCCATATCTGCCAACACCGAAACCAACGGCATTTCAATTTGATAAAATAAATCTCGGGCGGCTGTTTCATCAAGTTTTTCATCAAGCACTTGTTTGAGTTGCCACGTGTAATCAGCCTTTTCACAGGCATATGTACATAAATCAGTTATTGAGACATCTTGCATCGTCAGCTGATTTTTCCCTTTCTTTCCCAACAATGACTCAATGGCAATCTTTTTATAATTCAAATAGGCTTCACACAGGTAATCTAATCCATGACGCAAATCAGGGTTAATCAGATAGTGTGCAATTTGTGTGTCGTATAGCGGAGCATTCAGGTTTAGACCGTGTTGCTTAAGCACTAGCATGTCAAATTTCAGGTTATGCGTAATCTTGATTATGTTCTTATCGGAAAAAATTAATGCGAACTCTTGTATTATTTGTATTGCTTCGTGCTTATTGCAAGGTAAAGACACGCAGTAAGCCTCGCCCAATTTAAAAGCAAAAGATAAACAAATCGGAATTGTAGAAATAGCATCAACACTTGTCGTTTCCACACTAAAAGCAAATTCTTTCTGCACCGCCAGCTCTGCACGCAGGCTTGCCCGTTGCATAGCATTTTCAACTAATATATAGGTGTGATTTACATTCTCTAAAGTTTTAAAGGCTGTGCTTTCTTTAACTTCCGGCGCATCAAAGGCAGCAAATAAATCGCCTTGCATGGCTACTTCAGGAACTGCTGCCGTATATTTCTGTGCTAAATTTCTGAACTCTAATTCCGTATATATTCGGTTTAACTCTGAAAAATTCGGTTTCTCTAGGAGTAGCGATTTTTCATTAAAATCAACCGGCACATCTTTAACAATAACCACTAATTCTCTCGACAAACGAACCTGAGCTTCATTTTCCTCTAAGTTCTGTTTTTGTTTTCCTTTTAACTCATTTATGTTTTGGTAAACCCCATCGATAGAACCATACGACCCAATAAGTTTTTGTGCTGTTTTAGGGCCTATGCCCGGACAGCCCGGAATATTATCGGAAGCATCGCCCATTAAACCTAATATATCAATGACTTGCTCTGCTCTATCTACCTGAAAGCCTTCTTGTACTTCCTTAATTCCCCATATTTCACTTTCTTTTCCTCCTCTACCCGGTTTATACATTTTCACCCTATCAGTTACTAATTGGGCATAGTCTTTATCGGGAGTCATCATGAACACCTCATAATCTTCTTGTTCTGCCTTTGCTGCTAATGTTCCAATAACGTCATCGGCTTCAAACCCTTCTTTCTCAATAATCGGAATATTATACGCTTCTATAATGCTACGCACCCAAGGAATAGCAATTCTTAAGTCTTCAGGCATCTCTTCTCGCGTAGCCTTATATTCTTTATACATTTCATGGCGAAAAGTGGGGGCATGCACATCAAAAACAACGGCTAAATGCGTGGGATTTTCTTTTTGCAAAAGTTGTTCAAGCGTATTTACAAATCCCAACATCGCCGAAGTATTTAACCCATTTGAGTTAAATCGCGGTGCTCGAATAAAAGCAAAATAAGAACGATAAATAATGGCGTAAGCATCAATAAGGAAAAGACGTTTGGGGGTAGTATCTGGCATTTTTCTCGGTTTTTCTTTGTGTTTTACGAACTTCGAAGATAAAAATTATAGTTCGATATCTGCATAAAAACACAAATAGCTGTGCTTTATATGGAATTCAGAGGTAAATTTAACTTCATAATAAATAGATTAACTACTTTTGTTCTTCAATTATGGTAAGCAATACAACAGCACTTTTTAATAAAGACAGTTTATCTATCCATCAGGATTCTATGCAAAATACTATAGCTGCGATAGATTATACTTTGGTGAAAACTGACAGCACCCTCCTATTAAACAATGGTGGTACTACTCTTGCAATTAAAAAAAGCGAAAGTATGTTTCCTAAAGAGACTTGGCCCATACAGCAAACTAATTTCTTCGTGGAACATCCTCATTCTCTTATCAACGGACAATTTATGTTGTTTGTGGGTTTCTTTATCATTTTTCTATTGGCTTTATTACGTACTGCCTATCCCTACAAGATAAAGAAAACGATTAAAGCGGGCTTCAACACTACTTTTGCTAACCATCTGTTTAGAGATAAGGCTAGCCAACGCAGTCGAGGAATATTCTTGCTTAACGCTATTTCCATAAGCAGCATAAGCATGTTCTTGTTTTATATCTTACCCGATAGTTTTTTCCCTAATCATCCTTTTTATCGATTCTCTGTGCTAATTATCGGCTTTACGCTTTATTGTTACACCAAGAGCTTATTATATCATTTCGTTGGAATTTTATCTGACAAGAAAGAAATGACAGCTGAATATCTTTTCAATGTTCAAATCTACAGTCGTATTTTAGGGTTAGCATTGCTCCCTGTTGTAATCATTCTATCATTCCCCCATATTGAATATGCCGATTCCGTTGGATTGGCAGGCATTTTTCTCATTACTACAAGCATTATTGCACTTATTATGCGTACATCGAAAATTTTAATGGGCTCAGGAGTGTCTGTTTTTTATTTGATTTTGTACCTTTGCACCCTTGAAATACTACCTATACTTTACATTTTTAAGTTTCTTGGAAGCTTAGCTTGAGAATGGGTCTAAATTAAGATGTTTTGAAGATAAATAAAGTTCTAGTTTCACAACCTAAACCAGCATCAGATAAGTCGCCATATTCAGATATGGCAAAAAAACTGAATGTTGATTTTGACTTCCAACCATTTATTCAGGTGGAAGGTGTTAGTTCTAAAGAATTCCGCCAAACAAGAATTCAAATTCAAGATCACCAAGCTGTGATCATGACCAGTAAGGCATCAATCGATCACTTTTTCCGTATCTGCGAATTATTGCGGATAACGGTATCTGATGATATGAAATATTATTGTGCATCGGAGGCTATCGCTGTCTATTTACAAAAGTATATCGTGTATCGAAAACGAAAAATTTTCTTTGCTAACGGCACTACTTCTAACCTGATTGGACTGCTAAAGAAGAGTAAAAAAGACAAGATTCTTCTACCTCTTTCTCATGTTCACAAACAAGATATTCCGGACTTGCTCGATCAAGGAAAATATGATTACACCAAGGCTATTCTTTACCGAACAGTAAGCAGCGATCTTTCTCACATTAATGCAGGAGACTATGATATTATTGTATTTTTCAGCCCAAGCGGCATCACTTCTTTACAAGAGAACTTTCCTGATTTTGAGCAGGGAGATATTAAAATAGCTTGTTTTGGTCCCGCAACAGCTCAGGCTATAACCAATGCCGGGCTACGTTTAGACTTGCAGGCTCCAAATCCCAAAGCTCCTTCCATGACAATGGCCTTGGAGCAATATATCACGGCGCAAAATAAATAAACACTCGACAATAGTATGAAAAGGGGGAAATATTTCCTCCTTTTTTTGTTTATCTTTACCCCATGAGTGAATTTGGTCTTCCTAAATCTAGCCGATTACATAGCCGAAAATTAATTGAAGAACTCTTTGAGGAAGGAGCTTCTTCCTTTGTGCATCCTATCAAGGTAGTATATAAAACAAGTCTATTTGAAGATAATGAGCCTGTTAAAGCTGCATTTTCTGTTTCTAAACGAAACTTCAAACATGCTGTAGATAGAAACCGCTATAAACGCTTGCTTCGCGAGGCATATCGCTTAAACTGTCAGGATCTGAAGAAAAAAATGATTACGCAAGGCAGCCAACTTTCCATTATGTTTATTTACGCAAGTAAAGGGCATAACGATTATGCTTCCATAGAGAAATCAATGCGCAAGATCTTGTACAAACTCTCACAATGTGATTCATAATTCAACTTATTTACATCATGCATCGGTTATTAACGATTTTATTTATACTGTTTAGTTTAATTACAAAGGCTGAGTCAAATGAGAAAACCAATCTTGTTAAGCACATGTCTCGACAAGAGTTTCTAACTCAGATTTGGAACTACGAAAAGCACCCGAATTTTAAATTCGAAGGAAACCAACCTACTATCATCGATTTCTATGCCGATTGGTGTGGTCCTTGTAAAATTGCAGCTCCGATATTAGCCGATATTGCCCAAAAATATACCAACAGGCTTGTTGTATATAAAATAAATACTGATAGGGAAAAAGAACTTTCAACCGCTCTCGGTATAAGTAGCCTTCCCACATTCTTATTCATCCCTGTGCAAGGAAAACCTGTGATTATACAAGGAATCGGGTCGAGCAAAGCCGAAACAAAACAAATGTTCATAGAAACAATCGAATCTCACCTCTTAAATAACGAAGAGTCTGCAACTGAGAAACAACAATAATTAACGCATCGGTAGTATGAACAAGTTAGTGGAGTTCAAACATATCGGATTAGTAGAGATGCGGGTCAGCACCCGTGCCAAACGGCTGAAGCTAGGTGTAAAAACCAGTGGAATGCCATTTGTGGTAATACCTAAAAGCAGCATAGTCACTAAATCGATGATTACCGGCTTTGTGGTTGATAACAGTGATTGGATAAAACAACGGCAATGCCAATTCAAGAAGATACAAACTGTTTTCACTCCGGATCTCGTATTCCACACTTACAGTAGGAAACTGAACATTATATTAACCCAACAAGCAGAAAAGGGAAAAGCAGCTTTACTGAAAAATGAAATTAGGGTAATCCTCCCGCTAAATACGGATGTACATTCTGATAAGGTTCAAAACTTTATCCGATTAGTTATTGAAGAAAGTATGCGGGAAGAGGCTAAACAATATCTACCGAAACTCACACAACAATTAGCTGCTCAGCATAAGCTAATATTTAATCGATTAAGCATAAAGAAAACCAAGACAAGATGGGGAAGCTGTTCTTCTAAAAAGAATATAAACTTAAACCTACATCTTATGCGACTGCCCGAACACTTAATTAAATACGTAATATTGCACGAATTAGCACACACCATTGAACTCAATCACAGCGTTCATTTTTGGCAACTATTGGAAAAAATTTGTCCGGGGGCAAAAAAGCTAGATAAAGAACTTAATCAATATAATACTGAGGTTTACT
Organism: Mangrovibacterium sp.; assembly: GCA_047975205.1. Lineage (GTDB taxonomy): Bacteria > Bacteroidota > Bacteroidia > Bacteroidales > Prolixibacteraceae > JBKEDC01. The sequence continues at coordinate 7,940 of JBKEDC010000046.1, forward strand.
AATGATGAATTGGAATCAACTCATATCAACACAACGGTTAGGAGCTTCTGCCCAAACCGATACCGATCGTTATAATCGCACTCAATTTCAGCGCGACTACGATAGGTTAATATTTTCATCGGCATTCCGACGAATGCAAAATAAAACACAAGTTTTCCCCCTTCCCGGCAGTATATTTGTGCACAATCGGCTCACCCACTCACTCGAAGTTGCTTGCGTAGGACGAACTCTCGGATCGCTACTCGGACAATATTTAGTTGAGCAAGGCGAAAACAACACGCTACTCCATGAATTGGGAGCAGTAGTATCGGCAGGTTGTTTAGCTCACGATATGGGAAACCCACCTTTCGGTCATGCCGGAGAGGAAGCTATTTCTGATTTTTTTACCAATGGAAATGGTAAAGCATTACTAGGCAAGCTGAAACCAGAGCAACAAACTGACTTTACCCGGTTTGATGGTAATGCCAATGCCTTCCGCTTGCTATCGCACCAATTCGAAGGACGACGAGCAGGAGGGCTTGCGTTAACTTATACTACCCTAGCCAGCATTGTAAAATACCCCTATGAATCTCGTTATGCCAACAAACCAAAATTCGGTTTTTCCCAATCTGAGAAGCAAACCTATTTACAAATAGCGTCTGCACTCGGCATACCTCAGAAAACCAACAACCCAAACCAATTTGTTCGTCATCCTTTAGTGTTTCTGGTAGAAGCTGCCGATGACATCTGCTATCAAGTGATGGATATTGAAGATGCTTATAAACTCAATATTCTCTCTTATGATACTACTGCCGAACTGTTATTAAACTTTTTAAGCGGAAAACAAAACAGCTCCACTTTACAGCGAATAAAAGATAACTTCAACATCGTTACCGATCCTAATGAACGTATTGCTTATCTTCGAGCCTCTGTCATTAATAAACTTACCAACGAATGTTTGAGTGCATTCACACATAATTTGGAGGCTATCATGGCAGGAGATTTCAACACATCACTCATTAAATTAGCGAGTGAGGACTCTCAAAATGCTATGGGAAAGGTTCAAGAGATATCTTTAAAGAAGATATATAACCATCGCACTGTAGTAGAAATTGAAATAGCCGGTTATAAAATACTTGGTACATTACTCGATGTGTTTACTCATGCTGTTTTTGCTCAAAAACCTCAAAGCAAGCTGACAAAAATGCAGCTATCTATGATACCCGAGCAGTATCTGAGTCCACAGCAAAATGATTATGAGAAGCTACAATCCATTGTTGATTTTATTTCTGGCATGACCGATGTATATGCACTCGATTTATATCGAAAAATACAAGGTATTAACCTCCCCGGCATTGGCATTTAATTTTTATGAGAAGCTCATTCATTACCTTGATTGTAGTCATTCTGACAGTTGGCTTAGCTCATGCACAACAGCCCTATAGCTTTTTGTTCTATAATGTAGAAAACCTCATGGACACCCAAAATGACTCAATTAAAAATGACGACGAGTTTACACCGACAGGATTGCGAGCATGGACAGAGTACAAACTTCAACAGAAAATAGATCATATTGCAAAAGTTATCTTAGCCGCCAACGGATTTAATTATCCTGATGCAATAGGTTTATGCGAGGTAGAGAATTATCAGCTAATCGAACGATTGATTAACACTACCCCTCTACAAAAAATCGGTTATCGATATATTCATAAAGAATCACCCGACGGCAGGGGAATTGATACAGCCTTATTATACAGACCGAATCGCATCAAACCTCAATGGTATAAATACCATCCTTTAATTAATCCTTCCGGTGATACCATAGCTACACGTGAAATATTAGAATGTAAATTTACTGCTGCATCCGATAGTTTTCATATCTTTATTAATCATTGGCCTTCAAGATATGGCGGAGAACTCAAATCAGCTCCCAAACGAATGTTGGCGGCTCAAACATTATGGCAAATCATCGAAAAAAACAACTCTACAGCCGGTGCTACAAATAATATTATTCTGGGCGATTTTAATGATGAACCGGCAGATAACAGCTTAGCATGGTTATGCCAGAGATCACATCAATTAACAAACCTTTCTGCTGATTGGGATAGCAAGCTAGGAACACTTAAATTCCAAAGTAATTGGAGTATCTTCGATCAGATTATCATTTCTAAGAATCTAAAAGATAAATATCCAATCGGCAAAATTGTGTCTTTACATTTTCTTTTTAAAGAAGATGAGAAATGGGAAGGTCAGAAACTATTTCGCACCTTTCACGGCTATCAATATGAAGGTGGATTTTCTGATCACCTACCTATCATACTTCTTTTAAATCTCTAATTTCCTTATTTTCCAATAACAAATTTTAGGTATTTAGAATTGGGTAGTAAGCAAAATTACACAAAACAAATACCATTTGATAGCGTATTACTATACTCCTTAGAAAGCAAGCCTAAGAAATATTGAAATTATTTTGACACAACCGATATACCCAACTCCTTTGCTTTCTCAAGCATAAAACATCGAGCCTCTTCGTGATTATTGGTAATTTCTCCATCGAGAATAGCATCTTTTATAGCGTTCTTGATTGTGCCAATTTCTCTACAAGGTGCTAGGCCAAATGTTTCCATGATTTCTTCACCCGATACCGGAGGCTGAAAATTCCGAATCTGATCGCGAGCTTCCAAGTCTTTCAGTTTTTCACGAACCAGCTGAAAATTATTCATATAACGCTTTACCTTGGCAGTATTCTTCGATGTAATATCAGCTTCACAAAGCGTCATTAAATCATCGATATCATCGCCGGCTTCAAATAATAGTCGTCGAACTGCAGAATCGGTAACTTCCTCTTCAGAGAGAACAATAGGGCGCATATGCAATGATACCAATTTCTGAACATATTTCATTTTTTCATTCATCGGTAGCTTCATCCGACGAAAAATATTGGGTATCATTTTTTCACCCACAAAATTATGTGCATGAAATGTCCAACCTTGTTTTGGCACAAAGCGTTTGGTGCGTGGCTTGCCAACATCGTGCAACAAAGCTGCCCAACGCAACCACAAATTATCGGTATGCGGCACAATTCTGTCGAGCACCTCCAAACTGTGATAAAAATTATCCTTATGACGAACCCCATGCTTCTCTTCAATACCTTTTAAACGATATAATTCCGGAAATATTAGCTTCAACAGACCGGTATCATTCAACAATTTAAAACCAATAGATGGTTTGGACGACATTAATATTTTATTCAATTCATCGGCAATGCGTTCCTTAGATATAATATCAATTCGATGTGCATTATTAGTAATAGCCTGAAGGGTTTCGGCTTGGATTGTAAAATCGAGTTGCGCAGAGAAACGAATAGCACGCATCATTCGCAGCGGATCATCAGAGAAAGTTATTCCCGGTTCAAGAGGAGTCCGAATAATCTTGTGCTCCATATCGTTTAACCCATCGAATGGGTCAACCAACAAACCAAAATGCTCTTCGTTCAATTGAATAGCTAATGCATTTATTGTAAAATCTCGACGTTGTTGGTCGTCCTCTAAAGTTCCATTTTCCACTATAGGTTTTCTGGAATCATGGCTATACGATTCTTTCCGAGCTCCGACAAACTCAACCTCCCAATCTTGGCTCTTAATCATGGCTGTACCAAAATTTTTAAACACACTAACCGGAGTTCTAGCACCCAAACGTTTAGCAACCTTTTTTGCTAAATCAATACCACTACCTAAAGTGACTACATCAATATCTTTCGAATCACGCTGCAAAATCAAGTCGCGGACAAAGCCTCCGATTACAAAGGTTGGCTGCTTGCATTTATCAGCTTCTTCCGAAATAATTCTAAATATAGGATGAATAAGATGTTCCTTCATAGTTTTTTTAGATTGTATCTAACAATATTTCCAATTTTGTTCCTCGCGAACCCTTTATAAGAATAAGTGTATGCTCAAATTTCACATTCGATTTGAGATATGCAGCTAAGACACTTGCATTCTCGAAAGTATGAATACGTGCTGAATGCGTAGTTGAAGCAAAGCAGCTCCCCACCAAAAATATAGGATGAAACGTTGAATCTTCTAAAATATCAACTATATGTTGATGTTCTTCGGCACTATACTCACCTAACTCCAACATATCTCCCAATATCACGCATTTGTGTTTATGATCCAGCTTATCTAAATTGCGAAGGGCTCCTTGCATACTGGTGGGATTGGCATTATAGGCATCGAGAATAATTTTATTTGCACCTCGCTCCTCTAACTGTGATCGATTGTTCGATGGTTGATAAGTTTCAATAGCCGATTGAATTAAGGTAGGATCAATATCGAAATATCTACCTATGGCAACAGCTGCCATAACATTTTCAAAATTATAAGCTCCGATAAGTTTCGTACGAATATATAACCAGCCTTTCGGAAATAAAGATTTCACCACTAAATGATAGGCACTATCTTCAGCCTCGCCTTGCACGTCTGCTTTTTTATTTATTCCGTAAGTAATTCGCTCCAAATCAGACGATCGATCTAACAATATGTCGTTATCAGCACTCACAAAACATTTACCGCTATTAGCTCTCAGATAAGTATACATTTCACTTTTAGTGCGAACAACCCCGTCAAAAGAGCCAAAACCTTCTAAGTGAGCTTTGCCTACATTGGTGATTAAACCATAATTAGGTGCTGCAATGGCGCAAAGTGCTGCAATTTCACCCGGATGATTAGCTCCCATTTCCACAACAGCCATCTCGGTATCTGCATTCATACGGAGCAATGTAAGAGGCACTCCAATGTGGTTATTTAAGTTACCTTGTGTATAACATAAATTGTATTTTTCACTCAACACAGCAGCTATAAGTTCTTTGCTCGTGGTTTTACCATTTGTCCCCGTAATGGCTAAGACGGGCAAGCCTAGTTGTTTTCTATGATAAGCAGCTAAGTCTTGCAAGCTCTTCAATACATTGTCAACTAAAAGGATTCGATCAGAATTAACCACCTCCGGATTATCAACAACAGCATAGGTTGATCCTTGGCCTAGAGCTTCTTGCGCATATAAGTTACCATCAAAATTAGCTCCTTTTAGCGCAAAGAATATTGAATTAGCTTGAATATTTCGAGTATCAGTACACACTAGAGGATACTGTACAAAATAAGTGTAGAGTTGCTTTGTTTCCATTGCCGTAAAAATAAAAAATCCTCATTTAAAGTAAATGAGGATTTTCATATTTCGTATTTTTTAGCATCAATTATTTACCACGAGGGCTTCCCACTTGGCTCATGGCACAGCGGAATCCTAAATCGATTGCCGATCTTTTCTGGTTTTTATATCGACGAGCACCCGGACTCAACCAATAAGCTCTATCCGACCATGAACCGCCTTTATATACGCGAGATTCATCTGTAATCAACGATTGAACTCCCCCATTATCAGACTGCACATAAACATCTGATGTCTGCGATTTCTCTTTTATGGCATTCCAATCATTACCATCAACCTCTTGCGATTGATAATCGCCATCTCTGTAGTTCCTGAAATCAGCAACTGTATCTAATATCGCATTACCGTATTCATCAATAACAGGTTTTCCATCTGCATCTAAGCGTGGATTAGTATATACTGCTCCTCGGAAAGGCTGAAATTCGTTAAAATCTTCTTGCGACAAAGGACGATAAACATCGGCCACCCACTCATTCACATTACCCGCCATACAATATAAACCATAATCGTTCGGACGATACGAAGTAACTGGTACTGTAATTTCACCACCGTCGTTAAGAGCTCCTGCCATACCCATCATATCACCTCTACCACGAATAAAGTTTGCATTCATCTCACCTCGAGTTTTATTCTCATCGCTTCGCAAATAGCTACCTTGCCACGGATAAATCCTACGATCGTTCAGCAATTCGCCATCTGTATTACCGATCAAGCCATAAGCTGCATATTCCCACTCTGCTTCGGTTGGTAAGCGATAATCAGGCAGTAAAACACCATCTTCCCAACGAACTCTACGTGTGTTTCCTGAGGCATCTTCCATCGGACTTTTGCCATCTGTCCCCTGATAAGCAGAAGATAGATAAGTATCCGTTGTAAATACGTTTTGTCCTTTTTGATTTAAAGCATCAAATGAAAGTATGCCTTTGCTAACTAAGATTTGTTCGTTTACACGATCCGTACGCCATTTACAATAGGCTGTTGCTTGTTCCCAACTCACGCCGACAACCGGATAATCGCTAAAAGAAGGATGGCGTAAATAGTTTTCAAGCCAAGGTTCATTGTATGCCAATTCTGTGCGCCAAACTAGAGTGTCAGGCAATGCTTGCTCATATTTTTCAGGATTATCAGGATATACTCTACGTAACCAATATAAATATTCTCGCCAATCAATATTAGCCACTTCACATTCATCCATATAAAACGACGAAACAGTAACTCGACGAGGAGCATTATCCCATTTATACATGACATCTTGCTCAACGCGCCCCATGGTGAATGTACCACCTTCGATAAATTTAAGTCCGGGACCTGCTAACTGATCAACTTTAGGGTCGCTTTGAAAGCCTCCGTTATCCGGATCATTATATTCCCAGCCGGTTGTGCTCGATGCTTTATTGTTTCTACCGCCTTTTCCGCCAAATATCCCACAACTTGTGGTAAAAAGTAATAGAAGTAGTATTAGACTATGTCTCGCTCTCATTTTGCAAATTAATGTTATAATTCAAGAGGCAAATATAACAAACTTTAAATAGAGAAACAATAATTAAGCTTTATTTTCCAATGAAGAAGCACCTACGTAAGCAACTTCTCCCCCGATTCTGTCAAAGTAAATATCTATTCGTCCTAAATGCAAGCCGCCCCAACCCGTTTGATTAATCAATATACTTTTCCCATCAGCGTTGATAGCATAAAATGGCTCTTTAAGGTAAGTATGTGTGTGACCTCCCAATATTAAATCCGTGTATTGAGTATGCGGAGCCAATATTTTATCACTAATCTTATTTTCTTGTCCTTTAATCGTGTATTCGAAGCCTAAATGGGAAAGACAGATTACTACATCGCATTTCTGATCTTCCTTTAGTATACGCTCCATTCTTTGCGCCACTTCAATCGGATCGTTATATATGATATCTTTATAATTAATCGGATCAACCAAACCATGAGGATCAACACCTAGCCCATAAACCCCCACTTTAATTCCTTTCTGAAAAAAAGTTTGAAATGGGATAAATTCTCCTTCGAATGGGGTTGCCGAAAAATCATAGTTGCTATTGATAATCGGAAATTTTGCATACCGCATCGATTTTACCAATCGCTCCACTCCATTATCAAACTCATGATTGCCCAAAGTACTCGCTTGATACCCCATTTGCGACATAATTTTGAAAATCAGTTCGCCCTTGAAGTTGTTAAAAAATGGAGTCCCTTGAAACATATCACCGCTATCTAAGAGCATAACATTTTCTTCTTCCTTTCTAACTTTATTAATCATACTCGACAAACGAGCCAAACCACCTTTCCCTTCTAAAGTTCCTTCAGTAAAAGGAGTAATGTGAGAATGAATATCATTGGTATGCAGAATGGTTAGTTTGGCATGATTTTTCTTAGCCATTAATTTTTGAGGCACTGTTGCTAAAGCCAAACCTGCCGAAGCAGCAAATGCTTGCTTTAAAAAAGTTCTTCTATTGCTCATTACTTATCCTCCCGTCTAATTTTCCCGATAAAGTTCTGCCGGCTGCATGCTCAGATCGCATATAATCAATAAAACTATCTCGAACTTTAAATCCGCTATCTATACGTTTCTTTGGGTTTGCGAACATGGTCATATTATCGCCGCCATTAGCAATATAATCGCTAGTCACTATCCAATAATATTTATTTTTATCAACCGACTGTCCATTGATCTCAAATGCACCCACGTTGCCATCTTTAGTAATTGTCATGCGCATACCCGACACACAGTCACCTCCTCGATGCGCTGTTATTTGCGCAAACTTCATCATATTTTCACCACTCACCAATATATAGACAATTTGGTTCTCGAATGGAAATATTTCATATAGTTTTCCTAGACTTACCTTTCCTTTCGGCAGATTCGCCCGCAACGAGAAAAAATTAATATAGGCAATATCCGGATATGGATTCCCATCTAATTGAGCTCCCATTTGGCGACAATTTTCTAAAAACATATCTGCTACACAATTAGTCATCTCGCTTTCAGGCAGCTTTCTTACCATTTCGGCATCCGACATGATAATTGTTTCCCCCATCACTTCGTCTAATTGCTCTTTATATGGCTGAATAAATTTAACTAAGGAAGAATCAGTTGTTTGTTGACTTTGGTCATTTCCTAATGACCGGGCTTTGAAATCACTGACGACAAGATTGGATTTACAACTCGATATAGCTAACAACACTATAATCGACAGAAGTGCTTTTCGCATGACTTAGATATTTAAACTTTGGGCAAAGATGAGATAATTATGCTACATAATCCCAGAATAACAGAACTTTTTGCGTCCTTTCTTCACAACCTGCGAAAGCGATATTATCCTCCTAAATAGCTCGAAATTTAAAAATTCAATCATTTTCATTACTTTCGCCTGAGGTTTAAGATTAACATATATACTCCCAGACATTAGCAATAATGAAAAACTTTGCCATCACTTTACTTTCGCTGATTTTGCTAAATGTTAGTGTTCTTGCTCAAGAACATCCCACTTTCGTTGCTAAAAATGGAGATACCATTTATTCTATTCTCCGAAAAAACAAACTTTCGCCAAGTAAATATGTAGCTGAATTTAAGGAACTAAACAAAGGCAAGCTGAGTAAAAACGGCGGACTTCTTATCGGAGTAAAATACAAAATTCCAATAATTGATAGTGCTCCAATTGATTCCAAAGTTAAAACAAAGACTACCATTGATTCCGACACCACATCGCATTCTTCAACAAAACACCAAACAGTAGTGGCAAAAAATGGTGACGGCATTTCTATTATTCTTAATAGATATGGACTTTCTTCCGATAAATATACCGCAGAATTTATCGAACTGAACAAATCAAATATCGGCAAAAACAATAGTCTTTATATTGGCAAAACTTACAAACTTCCGCTTGATGCCAAAGTTTTAGAAGAAGATACAGACCAACATTTGCCTAAAAAACTAACAACACAGCACACTACCAAACACCAAACCGTTGTAGCTAAGAATGGTGATGCCATCTCTATTATATTAAGTCGAAACGGATTGGCACCAAGCAAATATACACAAGCATTCATTGCACTGAACAAAGATAATATCGGTTCTAATCATGAAATTTATGCCGGACGAACATACAAGCTACCTCTCCGTGGAGGAGAACAAGCAGCTTCTTCTGATTCCGATGAAAAGGCGAGTCCGAACAAAGTTGTTAAAAAACTCAGCAATCCATTATATGGCTCTGCTTATCAGCACTTCAATCAAATAAGCACGAAGCTTAACGGAGCTATTTACTACTTAATTAGCGGTCATGCAGGACCCGACCCCGGTGCTCATGGTTATTATAATGGCAAAACCATTTACGAAGACGAATATGCTTATGACGTAACTTTACGTCTTTCTCGTGAGTTGGAATCGCATGGCGCAAAAGTTTATATGATTGTTCGCGATAGAAATGATGGTATTCGTGATGATGTCTATTTAAAAGCCGATAAGGACGAAAGATGTTATCCCAATCAAAGCATTCCACTAAATCAAGTAAGGCGTCTTAATCAACGTTCGGAAGCCGTCAACAAGCTTTACAAAAAGAATAAGGGAAGTTATCAACGCTGTATTATTACCCACATTGACTCACGAGGGAAACACACACCTATTGATGCTTTCTTCTATTACGACGAACGAAGCAGTGGCGGCAAAAAGTTAGCACACAATTTATATAACACTTTAAACAGCAAATACCGTAATCGTGCAAATCCCAGAGCGTATCATGGCACAGTTTCAACCCGAAGTTTATACGTACTGCGCAATACACTTCCTATAGCTGCTTTTATTGAGTTGGGAAACATTAATTATTATCGAGATATTCAACGCATCGTACTCAAAGATAATCGGCAAGCATTAGCTAATTGGTTATGCGAGGGACTGATTATCGACTACCGACAAAACAAATCAAATAAATAACAGTACTTTCAAACTAGTATTTTTATCCTGCTATTAACAAGTGTGTAAACGAAATCTATTCTTAATAGGCTTGCAACACATATTTCACCATTCTTATCTGATAGTCTCACGCTAATGAATAGCAAATTTCAAATAGTCGGAAGTTTCTTTCAATTCACTGTCTGAGGATATTTGAGGATTAACATGGAAAGCCTTAGTCGCATTTCAATGCTACCAAATCGTTATTATCAATTCTATTTTCCTGTTTTGCGGCTGTAACCTCAAACCTGTTTTTCGAAGTTCTTGTAACTATCCCATTTATCATAAATCCTGAATTTCATCCTCAATCGATGCTTAACAAGTATCAAATTTTAAGATTCCAACCGGATTTGAAAATCCAATTTCATCATATATCCTATAACTAAATAATACTGATGGATCATCATTTCCCACAATGGACAACACTATAAATAACACTACTTAACATTAAGATTTTACTCAAAAAATACAATTTACACATATTTTTTTTGTTGAAAACAAAAAGTAGCTTATATTACGTTACAAACTATTAGTAAAACAAAATAAAATGAATAACACGACCTTATTGAAATGTGCTAATTTATTTATAATTATGGCACTAAGCTCTTGTTTAGCCTGCTCATCTCAGAAAAAAAACTCCCAATCTCCAAACAACATTAAGGTTATCGAAGTGATGCAGGAAGACATTGTTGAAAATGTCGATTTTGTTGGAGAGGT